>NZ_CP081848.1:0-643750 GCF_018982885.2 Polymorphobacter megasporae
CAACATCGCCACCTTCAACCCGCTGCGGACCGCGACGCACGAATGGGTCGCGATCGCCCGCGACCTGCGTGCGGCGAAGACATGGCGGGGGCGGTGGATGACGATCGCCGGACCGCCGGGCTGGACCGAGACCGGCGAAGGCAGCACCGCCGATACGATCCGCGCCGCGTGGGAAGCACGGACGGCACCGGCGGAGTAGCGCGGGACGGACCGTGGACTTAACCGGCTTGGCTCTTTCCGCGTCGAAGGTTACACAAGTCCACGCAACGACCGGGTTTCGCGGCGTTTGTCGCCGCCCCACGAAGCGGAAGTCCACACATCACGTCGCTAAAGCGAGGTGATTTCGCTGATCCAAATCATCGTCATCCCCGCGCAGGCGGGGACCCATCAGCCCAACCTTCAGTGGTGATGGGTCCCCGCCTGCGCGGGGATGACGGGTAGGAAATGCGGCCCTCCCAGTGCGTCCGATGCCCCTTCCCGGCCCGAAGGTTACACAAGTCCACACAACGACCGGGTTTTTCGCCGAAACCTCGCCGCCCCTCTCCCACGACAGTCCATTAAGTCCACACGACGGCGGCATTCCGGCGCGGCCTCGATCCAGCAATGAGAAAGAGCGTGTCGCGGCAAAATACACGCCGACTCGACGCCGCGATCATAGCCGATCGCAGGTCCTGTAGGACAGCGTGGGCGGAAGCACGCCGGTCGGGGCGACGGCAATGCCGCCCCGATCGCGGCCCCTAAGGCTTGCGGAAGCGCAATGCGAACTGGTCGGTATGTCCACGGATCGACGGATCGAACACCGCCTTCGTGTGATCGTCGGCAGGGTTGACCAGCGCCTTGCTCTCGCCGTCGAGGACGAAGCCGGCGGCAATGACTTCGGCCTTGACCACCGCGGGATCGATCCGGTGGAGCGTCTTGGTCACGTCGGGGGCCGCCCCAGCAGCGGCGGTGTGGTCGATGATGACGTAATAGCCGCCTGGCTTGAGCGCGGCGAACACCGCCTTGTTCGCCCCGGCGACGATCTCGGGCGCGGCATTGTGGAGGTCGTGATAATTCTGTGCGGTCCAGACGACATCGGCGCCCTGCACCGCCGGGTCGAGCAAACCCGCGACCATCGTCACGTCGCCATAGGCGGGCTCGGCGACGATCGACTGCATGTTGGCGACGGTCGCGGGGTCACGGTCGGCGACCTGTTTCGGGATGATCGCGACGACGCTGCCGCCGGGCTTGACCGCAACCGCGAATAGCCGCGTGAAATAGCCCTTGCCCGCGATGAAATCGACGACCTTCTTGCCGTGGTCGACCTTCGCGAACTCGAGCATCTCGACCGGCTTGCGGTCGGCGTCGCGCGCGACGTCGGCGGCGGGACGGTGCGCGTCCTTGACCGCCATTTCGGGGTGCGCCGTCGCGGCAGTCGTGCCGAGCAACATGGCGGCAATCAGGTACGTCGTCGCGCGCATATCGAAACCTCCCAAGTTATTCGCCTGTCGATACCCGATCGTAACGCCGCCGCGAAGGGCTCAACCGGATTTTGGCTTCGCCTCGGCGGCCGTTGCCTCGGGTTCGGGCTCGGCCGCGGGCTTGGGCAGCTGCGCCGCAAAGCGCGCGTCGACCGCCGCCTGGAGGTCGTCCCCGGCGCGCCGGACCAGCGACACGCCCTCGATCGCGACCGCGTCGGAGCGAAGCAGGCGTTCGTGAAGTGTATAGCCGATGTCGTAGACCGCGCGGTCGGTCCGCGTCGCATCGCCGGCGACATAGCTCGTCTCGATCCCGAGCGCGAGCCGGTGCCGCCCGGCGTGGAGCTTGGTTCCCTTGAGCGCGGCGCGAAGCCCGCTTTCGAACCACGCCGCCTCGATCCGCGCATTGCCGGTGGTGTCGACCGCGTCGGCGCGGACGCTCGTGGGGAAGCGGATCGTCTGGGTCTGGATGACGTCGTCGGCCGACGCCGGGTGGAGCTCGATCCGGTCGTGCGCGTCGGACAGCGTGCCGGTCAGGACGAGCGGCTTTTCCTTCGCCGGCGCGGCGGTGGGCGGCTTCGGCGGCGCGACCCGCTCCTCATGCGCATCCCAATAGCTCAGCCCCGAGATCACCAGCGCGGCGATCCCGATAATCTCCCCCATCGTGATCCAGCGGCGGCGGGTACGGGCTTCGGGGGTCTCGGTCATGCGCGGTGTTGTAGCGGACCGACACGGGCCGGGGCCACAAGAATTCCGCGATCACAGCTTTGCATGCGTGCCGATAGCGGAGAAGTCAGATGCAGCTCGATCAGAGATCGGCGGCTGAGCGGCCAGCGACTTTTGCGGGGCGCGACAGCGTTGCGCCGATGAGTTTTTCATAGGCCTCCTCGGGCGCGCCGTAGCTGTCCGACGCGAGGTCGCGCAGCCCGCCGAGGTCGCGCAACGTGACGAAGCCGCGTCGCGTCGCGATCAATCCGGCCCCCGACAGCGAGGCCAGGGCCTCGGTCACGCCCGAACGCCGGACGTTAAGCATCAACGACAGGAATTCGTGGGTCAGGGCGACCTCATCGCCGTCGATCCGGTCGAAACACATCAGCAGCCACCGCGCGAGCCGCTCCTCGACGCTGTGCGCGGCGTTGGACAAGGCCGTGTGCGCGACCTGAACGATGAACGCCTGGACATAGCGCAACAGCAACTGGTTGAGCGTCGGGCTTGCCGCGATCGCCTGCTGCAGGACCAGTGTCGGGATCGAAAAGCCGGTTCCGGCAACCTGGATATAGCATTGTATCGTCGCGGCCGTGCTGCCGAGCAGGGTCGCAATGTCGACGAAGCCGCATCGCCCGATAAAGCCCGACTCACTCTGATGACCGTCGGGCGACATCGCCACGACCGACGCAATCGCGGTTTCGAAGAACCAGTTCGTGGCGATGTCCACGTTCGGCTCGCTCAACGGCTTCTTCGCCGGGAGGTCGACTGTCGTCAGATGCGGCGCGAGCAACGCAAAGTCACCTGGCGACATCGTCCGCAGCAAAAGATTCCGCACGCGCGACTGGTCCGGTGGAATACTCACTGTCATCGCCCCTTGGGGCGAAGGTCGATCGTCGCCGATCGATTCGCCCGGTGCCAGGCGAGTGAACTCTCACGCGGTGGAGCCTCTATAACACTTCCGCAACAAACCAACGTACGGCAACGAACAGATCGGAATGCCGCCGGTCAGCCCTCGTTAACCGCGGCAGCCCTGGCCGGCAGACACACGAGACTGCTTTCCCTCACGCGGCGAGCGGGCGGCGATTGCAGCGCAATGTCATGGATCGTCCGTGTGGCAGCGCGCATCGGGCGCGTCGGGCGCGGGGCGATAGTCGCCGTTGCTGACGCGCGCGACGGCGGCAGGCACGCGCTGCTCGATCATCCGACGCCAGCCGCCCTTGAGGATCGTGCTCACCATCAACCCGCGCGGCCTGCGGAAGCCAGGCTCGAGCGCGGTGATGGAGTCTTGGCGACCTTATTCCCGGCGCGGCCCACCGCCAAAAAAAAGGCCGGATGGTTGCCCATCCGGCCCAGTCTGGTTTCCTTGGGGAGGAACTGGTCAATAGTTGTAGGCGCGCTCTCCGTGCGAGGTGATGTCGAGGCCTTCGCGCTCGGCTTCCTCGGAGGGACGCAGCCCCATCGTCTTGTCGATGATGAAGTAGAGAATGGCGGAACCGATGCCCGACCACAGCAGGGTCAGGACGACCGCCTTCACCTGGATGAACAGCTGCGACACGATGCTGTAGTCCTCGGGCTTGATCGCGGCATAGGGGAACACGGTGTAGTCGATCGTGCCCTGCCCGCCGAGCATCGGCGCGGCGACGACTGCGGTTGCCAGTGCGCCGACGATCCCGCCGATGCAGTGGACCCCGAAGACGTCGAGCGTGTCGTCGTACTTGAACTTCGACTTCACGGTCGAGACGAAGAAGAAGCAGATCGGCGAGACGACGAAGCCGAGGACGATCGACGTCATCGGCGCGGCGAACCCGCTGGCCGGGGTGATCGCCACCAGTCCGGCGACGGCTCCCGAGGCGGCGCCGAGCATCGACGGCTTGCCGTGGACGATCTGGTCGACGAGCGCCCAGCTGATCGCGGCGGCGGCGGTGGCGACGAAGGTGTTGATGAACGCCGTCGCGGTGACGCCGTTCGCTTCGAGGTTCGACCCTGCGTTGAACCCGAACCAGCCCACCCACAGCAGGCTGGCGCCGATCATCGTCATCGTCAGCGAATGCGGCGGGGTGGCTTCCTTGCCGTAACCGAGGCGCTTGCCGATCATGATGCAGCCGACGAGGCCCGCGATCCCGGCGTTGATGTGGACGACGGTGCCACCGGCGAAGTCGAGCGCGCCCATGTTGAACAGGAAGCCCGCGTCGGTCTTGGCATCGGGCAGGAAGTCCGGTCCGGCGAAGTACCAGACCATGTGCGCGATCGGGAAGTAAACGATCGTCATCCACAGCACGACGAAGACCATCAGCGAGGAGAACTTCACCCGCTCGGCGAACGCCCCGACGATCAGCGCCGGGGTGATGCACGCGAAGGTCATCTGGAAGACGACGTACGCATATTCAGGGATGTAGACATTGTTCGAGAAGGTCGCGGCGTAGGTCGACGACGACACGCCCATCAGCATGGCCTTGGACAGGCCGCCGAAGAACTGCGTCGGCCCGGGGGTGAAGGCCTCCGAATAGCCCCAGCAGCACCAGATCACCGCGACGATCGAAACGATCATGAAGACCTGCATCAGCACGCTGAGCATGTTCTTGGTCCGCACGAGGCCACCGTAGAACAGCGCGAGGCCCGGCACCGACATCATCAGCACGAGCAGCGTCGACACGAGCATCCACGACGTGTCGCCCTTGTTCGACATGTCGGCCTGCTGAAGCGCGGTCGGCGCCTTGATCAGCGCCGCGGCGGCCCAGGCGGGCGTCGCCAGCGTGATTGCCGTGACGGCGGCAACCCCCGGCGCGATAAGGTTCTTCAGACTGAGTTTCATGGTTGCCTGCACCCCCTTAAAGCGCGGTTTCGTTGGTTTCGCCGGTGCGGATCCGCACGGCGCTGGCGATATCGGCAACGAAGATCTTGCCATCGCCGATGCTGCCGGTGTGCGCGGTCTGCTGGATCGTCTCGACGACGCTGGCGACCTGCTCGTCGGTGACGACGACCTCGATCTTGATCTTGGGGACCATGTTCGTCGTGTATTCGGCGCCGCGGTAGATTTCGGTCTGCCCCTTCTGGCGGCCGAAGCCCTTGACCTCCGACACCGTCATGCCCTGCACCCCGGCGGCGGTCAGCGCCTCGCGAACCTCGTCGAGCTTGAACGGTTTGATGATCGCGATGACGAGTTTCACTGCTGCCCTCCCGGCCCCTTGAACCCGAAGCGATGCAAGGGCCGTGCCAAAAGCGTTAACGCTGTTGCAACGCAGCAATGGCGGGCGGGAGCGGTAACAATGCGGTGATGAAAAATGTGGCAGCCAGAGCCGGATGCCCGATTATCAGGCGTCGAGCGCGACGATCTCCGGCCACGCTTCGGCAACAGCGGCGGCACCGATGTCGATCAGTTCGTTGGCCTTGGTGAAGTTGCGGACGTGGAAGTGCCCGACCGGGAGCGCGAGTTCGAGGTCGGGCGGGTCGAGCAGCAGCGACTTCCGTGCGAGTTCGGCGAGGAGCAAACTGATCCCGGCGCGGCCGACGCGCATCGGCGTCAGGATGCGCAATCGCGCGGGCAGCCCCTTCTCGGCGCGGCGCAAATAGTCGCCCTGGAGGTTGATCGCGATGACCGGCGCGGTGCTCAAGGCGCGGACGGCGCGGACCGGGACCGGCGTGACGACGCCGCCGTCGACGAGGACCTGCCCGCTGCGGCGGAGTGGCGGGAAGATGCCGGGGATTGCGATCGACGCGCGGACCGCCTCGACGACCGAGCCGCGCGTCATCACGACTTCGTGGCCGGTGATGAGATCGGCGGCGACGACGGCGCACGGGATGAACAGGTCCTGCAGCTCGGCGTGACCGAAATGGCGGAGGAGTTCGCGTGCGACCGCGCGCCCGCCGAGAAGCGAGCCGCGGCGCAAATCGACGTCAATGTAGCGCATCACCTGCCGCCCGCCGGTCGACCGCGCCAGGTCCTCGAGGACGCCGAGGCGGTCGGCAGCGAGGCAGACCGCGGCGATCGCGCCGATCGAGGTTCCCGCGATCGCGTCGATCGTCACGCCACGCGCAGTCAGTTCGCGCAGCACCCCGATATGCGCCCAGCCGAGCCCCGCTCCGCCGCCGAGCGCCAATGCGCGTTTCACGGTGCGGCGTCGTCCGCGACGGCGGCACCAGACGCCTCTGCTGCAGCTTCGAGGTCGTCGAGCAGGGCGCGGGCGGCGGGCTCGTCGGCCTCGTCGACCATCAGCCGGACCCCCGACAGCCCGCTGCCGATGACCGAGGCGATGCCGCCGTCGAACAGCACGGCCTCGATCCCGGCAGTCTCGAGCCGGGCGCGGGCGATCTCGCCCGCCATCCGGTCGAACAGCGTTTCGACGACGACGAGCGCCATCAGGCGGGCACCTCCGACGGCGGGCGCGTCGGCAGGCCGTCGATGCTCCGCGTCCGCGTCTCCCACTTCGCGAGATTCTCGGCGGGGGTCGTCGTTGCATAATGTTTGCGCAGCGTTTGGCGTTCGCGGTCGAAGGTCATCAGCGGCACGGCGTACCCGCACGACGACTGGATCGAGTCGACCGTGATGTCGAAGATCTGCCGGACCCCGGTCTCGATCGTGAACAGGCCGGCAAGATCGGCCCAGTCGGCGTCCTGCGGCAGCACTGCCCGGCCCCGGCCGTACAGCCGGACGATCAGCGCCGAACGGTCGAAGGCGCAGAACATCAGCGTGATCCGGCCGTCTTCGAGCAAATGCGCGTTGGTCTCGTTGCCCGATCCGCCCCAGTCGAGATAGGCGACGCGGTTCGGCCCAAGCACGCGGAAGCTGTCCATCCCCTTGGGGCTGAGATTGATCCGCGCGTCGGGGGCGGCGGTCGCGACGAAGAACACCGGCTGCTTCTCGACAAAGGCGCGGAGCTTGGCGTCGAGCTGGTCGAAAAACTTCACCGCGCCGCTACGCCGCCGTGCCGCCGACCGTCAGGCCCTCGATCAGCAGCGTCGGCTGGCCGACCCCGGCGGGGACGCTCTGCCCGGCCTTGCCGCACGTGCCGACGCCCTCGTCGAGCATCAGGTCGTTGCCGATCGCCTTGACGCGGGTCAGCACGTCGGGGCCGTTGCCGATCAGCGTCGCGCCCTTGATCGGCGCGCCGATGCGGCCGTTCTCGATGCGGTATGCCTCGGTGCAGCTGAAGACGAACTTGCCGCTGGTAATGTCGACCTGCCCGCCGCCGAACGACTTGGCATAGATGCCCGACTTCGCGCGGCTGAGGATTTCGCCGGGATCGTCGCGCCCGCCGAGCATGAAGGTGTTGGTCATCCGCGGCATCGGCGCATGGGCATAGCTTTCGCGGCGGCCGTTGCCGGTCGGGGCGACCCCCATCAGCCGGGCGTTGAGCCGGTCCTGCATATAGCCCTTAAGGATGCCGTCCTCGATCAACACGGTCCGCTCGGTCGGCGTCCCCTCGTCGTCGATCGTCAGCGAGCCGCGGCGCATGTCCATCGCGCCGTCGTCGACGACGGTGACACCCGGAGCGGCGACGCGCTGGCCGATCAGCCCGGCGAACGCGCTGGTACCCTTGCGGTTGAAATCGCCCTCGAGGCCGTGGCCGATCGCCTCGTGGAGAAGGATGCCGGGCCAGCCGGGCCCAAGGACGACGGTCATCTCGCCGGCGGGGGCATCGACCGCGTCGAGGTTGACGAGCGCCTGATGCAGCGCGGAATCGATCGCCGCGTTCCATGTCTCGGGCTTCATCAAATCATCGTAAAGATAGCGTCCGCCGAGGCCGTGGAAGCCGGTTTCGCGGCGGTCGCCGTTGGCGACGACGATCGAAACGTTGAGCCGCACGAGGGGCCGCACATCGCGCGCACGCAGCCCGTCCGCACGGACGATCTCGACGACACTCCACGACCCGAGGAGCGAGGCGGAGACCTGGACAACGCGCGGGTCGCGGGCGCGGGCGGCGGCGTCGATCTGCTGGAGCAGTGCGACCTTCGCGGCGAAGGGAATCGCCGACAGCGGATCGGAGTCGGTGTAAAGCTGGCGGTTGGTCCGCGGCGGCCGGTCGAGGCTCGCGGTCCCGCCGAAGCCCGAACGGACGACCTTGACGGTGTCGGCGGCACGGCGGATCGCGGCGTCGGACAGCTCGTTGGCGTGGGCGAAGCCGGTCGTCTCGCCCGAGACGCCGCGCAGGCCGAAGCCCTGCGTCGTGTCGAAGGTCGCCGCCTTCAGCCGTCCATCGTCGAAGCTGAACGATTCGCTGTTGGCATATTGGAGATACAGCTCGCCGTCGTCGCAGCCGTCGAGCGCCTGCGCGACGAGGCGTTCGGTGCGAACCGGGTCGAGGTCGGTGTCGCGGTAGAAGATCGTGGCGGGATCGGGCATGGTCATAGACGAGATATAGGGCGGCAACCGGGGGAGGGAAGCCATGAGTTTCATTGTCGAGGCGATCGGCCGCGTCGAAGGCGGGCGGATCGAAGCCGAGGACGATGCGTGGGATGCGGTCGCGGCGACGATCATCCTCGACCCGGCCAAGGTCGGCAACGACGCGCTGACCGGGCTCGATGCCTTCAGCCACGTCGAGATCGTCTATTTGTTCGACCAGCTGCCCGAGAGCGCGATCGTCACCGGGGCACGGCGGCCGCGCGGCAACCCCGACTGGCCGATGGTCGGCATCCTTGCGCAGCGCGGGCGCAACCGGCCCAACCGCATCGCGGTGTCGGTCTGCCGGATCGTCGCGGTCGACGGCTTGCGACTGTCGGTCACCGGGCTCGATGCGATCGACGGCACACCGGTGCTCGACGTCAAGCCGGTCCTGCGCGGCTTCATCCCGCGCGGCGACGTTCGCGAGCCCGCCTGGGCGCGCGAAATCATGGCCGATTACTGGTAACCCCGGCGAAGTTGCACGTCAGCGCCCAGCGCTCGCCCGGGCGGTCGAGCTCGATCCGGCTGCAGTGATCGAGGACGTCGCGGCCGATCAGGATCCACGGCGGCTGCTGCTTCTTCTTCGTCGCGGTGACGGTGATCGCATCGTCGTCCTGGTCGGCGCTGCTCGTCCCCGCCTTGGCACGCGCGTCCAACTCCTTCGCGTGCGCCTCGGTGATCCGCGCGGCGGGGGCGACCAGCGGCAGGCCAAGCAATGTTGCGCCCGGCGTCGGGACGACGTGTTCGAACGGCAGCGCGCTGCCGGGGAACGGGTGCCACAGCCCAACCCGGCCGGTCCGCTTGAACATGCCCGCGCTCTCGAGCAGCTGCGCCGCGCGACCGTTGAACAACGTCTCGGGCGAGCGGACATCGAGGATGACGTGGACCTTCTCGCCGCCGATCGACGCGATCATCGCCGCGTCGCCCTTGCCTGCGCGGCTGATGCCATAGACCAACCCGCCCTTGGGCGCGTTCGGCTGGATGATCGTGACATGCTCGGCGGGGAGCGCGAGGAGCGAGATCACCCCGTCGCTGTCGTCGGCGAGCTCCTTGTCGAACCAGATCGTTGGCACCGAGGTTTCGGGTAGGCCGTCGATCGCGATGTCGTAGAGATTGCCGCGGATCAGCGCGCTGCCGCCGGGCATCAGGTTCGACTTGAAGGTCTGCTTGCCGATCAGCGGGAACGCCTTCAGCCGCGCCTTCGTCGCCGCCGGCAGGTTGAGCAGCAGCGCCTTGTCGAAACCGAGCGCGACGCGGACGTTGAGGTCGGTGTGCTTGACCCGCAACCGCGCCATCGGCTGGACCCCGGAGACGATCTCGAAATGGTCGGCTTGGGCAGCCGCAACCGGAGCAGCCCCCAACGCCAAAGCTGTCATCCCGGCGAACGCGGGGAGCCAGTGTCGCAATGCGGTGACTTTGGGTCCCCGCGTTCGCGGGGATGACACTTTGTCAGTCACGTCAGCGTAAATCGGCTGGGCCTCCGGTGAGGATGAAGCGGCGGTCGCAATAGCCGCAGTCGGCGAACCCGCTCGGCCCCATCTGCAGATAGACCAATGGATGGCCGTTCGGGCCGCCCGCCTCGTTGCCGTCGCAGGCGACGCGGGTCGACGTCGTGTAAAACACCTCGGGCGGGGGGATCGTGTCCATGCTCCGCGCTTAGCAAGTCACCGGTTGCGGCGAAAGGGCGCGCTCGAAGCTGTCATCCGATTGTCACCGGCGCGTCACTTCGATGCTGCACCTGCACCCGCAACAAGGGGTAACAATCATGAAGTATCATCTGCTCGCTACCGTCGCCATGCTCGCGGCACCGGTCCTGACCGCATCGGCCTTTGCCGCCGAAACGCCGGCCGCACCGGTCGATACCGCCGCCAGCGCGAGCGCCGACGCCGGCGACATCGGCAGCGACATCGTCGTCACCGCGCAAAAGCGCGCCGAGAAGATTTCGAACGTGCCGATCACGATCACCGCCTATTCGGGCAGCAAGCTGCGCGAGATCGGCGTCACCCAGTTCGACCAGCTGTCGGCGTACGTCCCCGGGTTGAACGTCCAGGAGCAGAGCCCGAACAACCCCGGCTTCGTCATCCGCGGCATCACCTCGGACTCAGGCTCGTCGCAGGGCTCGCCCGCGGTGACGATCTACTTGAACGGCGTCGACGTCAGCCGCTCGCGCGGGTCGTACTTCGACTTGTACGATCTCGAGCGCGTCGAGGTGGTCAAGGGACCGCAGGCGACTCTGTTCGGCACCGCCGCCGCGATCGGCGCGGTCAGCGTCATCACCAACAAGCCGACGAGCGAGTTCGGCGGCGAGCTTCGCGCGGCGTACGGTAACTATAACCAGCGCAAGGTCGACGGCTTCATCAACACCGGCGGCGATGTCCTCAGTGCCCGCCTCGCCTTCGCGGTCAAGCTGCGCGACGGCATCGTCCCGAACATCGCCGGCAGCGCCAATTCGCAGACACCCAACGGCCCGAAGAAGGACGCACTCAACGGCCAGGGCCAGTACGGCGCGCGCGCGTCGGTGCGCTATCACAAGGGCGACCTGCTCATTGATGCGGTCGCGACCTACGACGGCCAGCGCGCGCCCGGCACCGCGTTCAAGTCTGGCACCTATGCCCCGACCAACGGCACGACGTCGCCGTTCAGCTACGCCGAAGTCGCCGGGTCGCCGGTCAGCGCGGCGGTGCTCGGCTATGACGAGCCGCACCTGACGCGCAACGTCTACGACGGCAACATCACCGCGAAATACACCCCCGACGGCCCGTTCAGCTTCACCCAGATCGTCGGCTACCGGAAGTTCGATTCGAACGAAGTATTCGACGCCGACGGCAGCCAGGCCTGGTATCTCGAATTCGCCGAAGACGAGCACGGCGAGCAGGTCAGCAGCGAGAGCCGGATCAACTACGACACCGCGAAATTCCGCGGGTTCGCCGGCTTCACCTTCTTCCACGAGACCGTGTCGCAGCGCGTGCCCTTCTCGACCGAGGAAGGCACCTACCTCCAGTGCGCCGCGAACGTCATCAAGGGCCTCGGCTGCGTCAGCCCGACCGGCGTCGTCACCGCGAGCCAGGCCACCTCGATCCTGACCGGCGGCAAGGCGACGGTCATTCCGTACACCTCGACGTTCGAGAACTTCGGCAAGAGCGACACCTATTCGGCGTTCGCCGACGGCACCTATATCCCGATCCCGCAGCTCGAACTGACGCTCGGCGCGCGGCTGCTGATCGAGCGGCGTGAGAGCGGCTTCACCGCGTCGGTGCCGAATTCGGTGCTGACCAAGGCGCCGCTGATCCCCGGCCAGGTCGATACCAAGGGCCAGACCTTCCACGCCGAGGGCGATTACGAGGCGTTCCTGCCGCGCGCGAATATCCTGTACAAGGCGACCGACTGGGCGAACCTGTACCTGACCTATTCGCGCGGCCGCCGCTCGCCGGTGGTCAACCTCGATGCCGGCCCCGGTGGCGTCGCCCGGATCAACAACATCGACCAGGAAAAGGTCACCAACTACGAAGGCGGCATCAAGGTCGCCTACGGCAAGGTCAACGCCAGCGTCGGCTATTATTACGAGAAGTATCGCAACTTCCAGGTCTCGGTCGTTCAGCCGAACGGATCATCGCTGACCCAGTCGGCCGGTTCGGCGACCAATCAGGGCGTCGAGGCCGAGATCGCGACCAGCTTTGGCCGCATGCTGTCGCTGTTCGCCAACGGCGCGTACATCAATGCCAAGGTCGACAATAATCCGCTGTACCCGACCTTCTCGGGCAACCAGTTCCGCCTCCAGCCGAAGGTCCAGGCATCGGGCGGCGGCACGCTGACGGTCCCGCTGACCGAAAGCTTCGAACTGTTCGCCACGCCGACGGTGACGTACCGGAGCCACATCTTCTTCGAGATCCCGAACAAGTCGAACATCGCGCAGGGGCCGGTGACGTTGGTCAACCTCCGCGCCGGGATCCAGAACCCGCGCGCGAAGTGGCAGCTCACTGCCTATGCGACCAACCTGCTCAACCGGAATTACCTGATCGACGCGGGCAACACCGGCGGCGCGTTCGGCGACCCGACCTTCATCCGCGCCCAGCCGCGGCTGTTCGGTATCGAGGGCGTGTATCGCTTCTGATGGCGCGCGTTTGATGCCGCAGCGGGGAGCGGCAGGCTTGCCGCTCCCCGCCCTCGGGCCTATCCCACGCCCATGACCAATTCCGCCATTTCGATCGTCGACCTCGAGAAGACTTATGCCGGGGGCAAGCGCGCGCTCGACAAGGTCAGCCTCGAAATTCCGCGTGGCAGCATCTTCGGGCTGCTCGGCCCGAATGGCGCGGGCAAGTCGACGATGATCAACATTCTCGCAGGCCTCGTTCGCAAGAGTGGCGGCAGCGCGAATATCTGGGGGTTCGACATCGATCAACACCCGCGCAACGCCAAGGCATCGATCGGTATCGTCCCGCAGGAAATCCTGTTCGACGCCTTCTTCACCCCGTTCGAGACGCTCGAACTCCAGGCCGGGCTGTACGGCGTGCCCAAGTCGAAGCGCCGGACGATGGAACTGCTCCGCGCGGTCCGCCTCGACGACAAGGCGCACGCGTATTCGCGGACGCTTTCGGGGGGCATGAAGCGGCGGCTGCTCGTGGCGAAGGCGCTCGTTCACACCCCGCCAGTCCTCGTCCTCGACGAGCCGACCGCCGGAGTCGACATCGAACTCCGCGCGCAGCTGTGGGAGTACGTCCGCGAACTCAACGCCGGCGGCACGACTGTAGTGTTGACGACGCATTATCTCGAAGAGGCCGAGGCGCTGTGCGACCGCATCGCCATCGTCAACGGCGGGCGGATCGTGGCGAACGACCTGACCTCGACCCTGCTCGCGACCGCGCAGGACAAGATCCTGATCGTCACCACCGACGCCGACCTCGGCGCCCTTCCCGCCGGGCTCGGCGAGCGCGCGGTGGCGAAGAATGCGCGGACGCTGTCGATAACCTACGACAAGCGCGAGGCGCAGGCGGGGGATATTCTGCACAAGCTCACTGAGGCCGGCATCGGCATCGTCGATGTCTCGACCCGCGAGGCCGATCTGGAGGATGTGTTCCTCAAGCTGACCCGGCAGGCGGCGTAACATGGCCAAGGGTGAATACGACGTTGTCATCGTCGGCTCCGGCGCGGCGGGGCTGACGACCGCGCTCAACCTCGCCGACCGTTTCCGCGTCGTCGTCCTGTCGAAGGGCGATGTGTCGAGCGGGTCGACGGCGTGGGCGCAGGGCGGGATCGCCGCGGTGCTCGAACCCGGCGACACGATCGAGAGCCACGTCGAGGACACGATGATCGCGGGCGGCGGGCTCAATGACCGCGCCACGGTGACCTACGTCGCCGAGCACGCCGCCGTCGCGATCGACCGGCTCGCCGCGATCGGCGTCCCGTTCAATGTCGGCGAGAACGGCACCGAGCGCTTCCACCTTACCCGCGAGGGCGGGCACAGCCACCGGCGGATCGCGCACGTCGACGATGCCACCGGCTGGGCGGTGCAGGAGGCGCTGTCGAAGGCCGCCGCCGCGCACCCGAACATCACGCTGGCGACCAACCTCGCCGTCGTCGACCTGATCACCGAGCGCCACGTCGAGACGCTGCGTTTCGTCAACCGCCACTGCTACGGCGTCTATGCGTTCAACGACGCGACGAAGAAGGTCGAGCGGTTCACGGCAAGGGCCGTGGTGCTGGCGACCGGCGGCGCGAGCCGGGTCTATCAATATTCGACAAACCCCGACGGCTCGACCGGCGACGGCATCGCGATGGCGTGGCGCGCGGGGTGCCGGGTGTCGAACATGGAATTCAACCAGTTCCACCCGACCTGCCTGTACCACCCCAAGGTCAAGAATTTCCTGATTACCGAGGCGGTGCGCGGCGAAGGCGGACGGCTGCTCCTGCCCGACGGCACGCGCTTCATGGCGGACTATGACGAGCGGATGGAACTCGCCCCGCGCGACGTCGTCGCCCGCGCGATCGATTCGGAGATCAAGCGCCTCGGGCTGAGCCATGTCCGGCTCGACATGACGCACCTCGGCGCGGCGTTCATCACCCACCACTTCCCGATGATCCATGCCCGGCTGCTCGAACTCGGCATCGACTGCACGACGCAGTCGATCCCGGTCGTGCCGGCGGCGCACTACACCTGCGGCGGCGTCCTCGTCGACATCCACGGCCGCACCGACCTGCCGGGCCTGTACGCGGTCGGCGAAGTGTCGCAGTCGGGCCTCCACGGTGCGAACCGGCTGGCGTCGAACTCAATCCTCGAATGCCTCGTTTTCGGGGTCGCGGTCGCCGACGACATCGCCGCGAACTGGGACACGCTGCCGACCCCGCCGGTCACCCGGCCGTGGGACGAAAGCCGCGTCACCGATTCGGACGAGGAGGTCGTCGTCAGTCACAATTGGGACGAGTTGCGCCGCTTCATGTGGGACTATGTCGGCATCGTCCGCTCGACCAAGCGCCTCGAACGCGCCGCGCACCGGATCAAGAACCTGCGCAAGGAGGTCCATGATTATTACAGCGACTTCCGCGTCACCCCCGACCTGATCGAACTGCGCAACCTCGTCCAGGTCGCCGACCTGATCGTCCGTTCGGCGCGGCGGCGCCATGAAAGCCGCGGGCTCCACTACAGCCTCGACTATCCGCAGACCGACCCGGTCCCGCGCGACACGATTCTCGACCCGTGGTCGCGGGATTGAGGGTGGTCTTGGCGAGACGGCCCCTCTAGGGTCCGGCGCTTCGTGAACGCGGGGCGCAAGGCATGGCCGTCGTCGGCATCATCATGGGCAGCACATCGGACTGGGCGACGATGCGCGCCGCCGCCGAGACGCTCGACGCGCTTGGCGTCGCGCACGAGACGCGCGTCGTGTCCGCTCACCGCACCCCCGACCGGATGTACGATTACGCCTCGACTGCGGTCGCCCGCGGCCTGCGCGCGATCATCGCCGGAGCCGGCGGCGCGGCGCATTTGCCGGGCATGGTCGCGGCGCTGACCCGGCTGCCGGTGTTCGGCGTGCCGGTCGAATCGAAGGCGCTGTCGGGGATGGATAGCCTGCTCTCGATCGTCCAGATGCCCGCCGGCATCCCGGTCGGCTGCCTCGCGATCGGGCGCGCCGGCGCAGTCAACGCCGCGCTGATCGTCGCCGCGCAGCTCGCGACGACCGACGACGCGCTCGCGACCCGGCTCGATGCGTGGCGCGCGGCGCAGACCGCCCGCGTTGCCGAGACCCCCGAAGACGCGCCCGAGCACACCTCGGCGTGACCCCTCCCGGTTCGACGATCGGCATTCTCGGCGGCGGCCAGCTCGGGCGGATGCTCGCGCTCGCGGCGGCGAATATGGGCTACCGCGTCCACATCTTCGCCCCCGAGGACGAGCTGCCTGCGGGCGACGTCGCGGCGGAGGTGACCCGCGCCGCATACGACGACGAGGCCGCGCTCGACGCCTTCGCCGCCGCGGTCGATGTCGTCACTTATGAGTTCGAGAACGTCCCCGTCGCCGCGATCGAACGGCTGGCGCGGCGCGTGCCCGTCCGCCCCGGCGGCAACGCGCTCGACATCGCGCAGGACCGGTTGAGCGAAAAGCGCTTCATCGAGAGCCTCGGCGGACACCCTGCCCCGTATCGCACAGTCGACACCCTCGCCGACCTGACCGCCGCGTTGGTTGAGATCGGCCCGCGCGCGGTGCTGAAGACCCGGCGGATGGGCTATGACGGCAAGGGGCAGGCGCGGATCGGCCCCGGCGACGACCCGGCGGCGGCATGGGCGGCGATCGGCCAGCGCGCGGCGATCGTCGAGGGCCTGGTCGCGTTCGACGGCGAGTTTTCGGTCATCCTCGCGCGGGGCCACGACGGCGCGACTGTCGTCTACGACGTGGCGCACAACCGGCACGAGGGCGGCATCCTCGACGTCAGCGCGGTCCCGGCGCCCGATTTCATCGCGCGTCACGCAGCCCAAGCGGTCGCGCTCACCCGCACGGTGGCGCAAGCGCTCGACTATGTCGGGGTGCTGACGATCGAGTTTTTCGCGACCCCCGCCGGTCCGGTGTTCAACGAGATGGCGTCGCGGGTCCACAACAGCGGCCACTGGACAATCGAGGGCGCGCGCGTCAGCCAGTTCGAGAACCATATCCGTGCAGTCTGCGGCCTGCCGCTCGGCCCGACGACGCTGACTGCGCCCAAGGTCCACATGCAGAACCTACTTGGCGACGCGGTCCACGATTGGGCGGCGGTCCTCGCCGACCCGGGGGCGCATCTGCATCTTTACGGCAAGTCGGAAGTTAAGCCCGGACGCAAGATGGGCCACGTGACGTGGCTTTGAAAACGCAAACCACGAGGGCGTAATGGCGACCAACCGCGAGACGCTCGAACGCCAGATGCGCGAGGCTGCAGCGGCGGGAAAGTTCGAGCTTGCCGCGAAGCTGCGCGACGACCTCAAAGCGCTCGCCGACGTCGATACCGCGCGCGAGACCGGCGACCTCTACCGCCAGCAACCCGGCGCGATGGGGCTCGGCAGCAGCCGCCAGGCGGTCGAGCCGCCCCCCGGCTGGGTCCCGCCGAAGCGCCCCGACCCGATGACAGCGAACCGGAGCAAGCGGCGACGGTAACGCTTCGGTAACGACTGTAAGAATTTCCGACACTTTTCCGTACCGTTCTGCGGACGCTGATTACTGTCGAACCTCGGCAAACAATTAACTCTTTGTTTTCCATTGCCCCATGTTGTGTCAACCATCTGGCACG
The DNA here is from genome assembly GCF_018982885.2 of Polymorphobacter megasporae. Lineage (NCBI taxonomy): Bacteria > Pseudomonadati > Pseudomonadota > Alphaproteobacteria > Sphingomonadales > Sphingosinicellaceae > Glacieibacterium > Glacieibacterium megasporae. The sequence continues at coordinate 17,289 of NZ_CP081848.1, forward strand.
GCTTTTGCTAATTGATTGTTAGCAATCGTCACAAAAGGGGAAGACCAATGTGCCTCAAATCTGTCGTCGCCGTCGCGGCTTTCGCGGCCGCTGCCGCTGCCTCCGCTACCCCCAACCTCGTCACCAACGGCGGGTTCGAGACCGGCTATATCCACTCGGTCCAGTTCAACCCGGCATTCCACCCGACCGAAGGCCCGACCGGTTGGGCGACGACCTCGGGCGACCAGGCGTATAACCTGTATGTCGATTCAGCGACGGTGACGACGCAGGAGACGATTACCCAGTCGAGCGAGGCCGGGCAGTATTTGCCGCCGACCTTCGTCGCGAGCCCCGATGGCGGCAAGTTCGTCATCCTCGACGGCGATCCGAGCTACTCGGGCCCGCTGAGCCAGACGCTCAACGGTCTCGTCGCCGGCAAGCGATACGCGGTCAACTTCTACTGGGGCGCCTCGGAACTGATGAGCCGCGCCGGGCCGACGACCGATTACCTTCAGGTCTCGCTCGGCAGCGCGTCGCAGAACACCGTGACGCTGAGCACGCCGACGCACGGCTTCGAGGGCTGGTTCTCGCAGAAGTTCGTCTACACCGCGACCGCGACGAGCGAGGCGCTGACCTTCCTGTCGCACGGCACCCCGGGCGGCCTGCCGCCGGTCGCCGTGCTCGACGGCGTGTCGGTCACCGCGGTCCCCGAGCCCGCGATGTGGGGCCTGATGGTCGCGGGCTTCGGCCTCGTCGGCGTCGTCGCCCGCCGCCGTCGCCCGGTCGTCGTCGCAGCGTGATCGTCTAAGCCGGGCGCGATCGAACGATCGGTCGCGCCCGCACACGACGATCGAGTGCTTTCGTCTCTTCCCGCAAACAGCAAGCGTTGTTAGACTTGCGCTGTTCGTGACGGGCAAGCAACCGGCCCGTCCGCGACTCGCTTGCGGGGCCGGCATGAGATCAAGGACAAGACGAGGCGTATTCGCCGCCGCGGCTCTCGGAGCGACTGCCGTTCTCGCACAAGCCGTGCCGCCCAACCGCTGGGGCTATGACTTCGCATCGAGCTACGACGCCGAGGTCGCTGCACCCGCGGTTCATCGCGTCCACTATGCGGACGATCACATCATGCTGATGGAGGTCGGCAATCCGCCCGGCTACGCGATGCAGATGCATGGGCACCCGTACCCGTCGATCTTCGCGCGGTCGTCGGGCCGGACCAACCTCGGCGGCGGCGGCCCGGGCGACCAATATCTCGAACCCGCCGGCGGCCGCAACGGCGAACACTGGCACAGCGCGCCGCCACCGAAGGGGACGCCGTCACTCGAATGCACCGCCGCCGATCCGCAGGCCCCGCACCGCCCGGTCAACCACGGCGGCGCGCCACAGCATTTCTACCGCATCGAATATAAGCGGATCGACGACGACGGACCGATCGCTCCGAATGGCCGATCCGCCCCCGTCGACCGCAAAATATACGAAGACGACGTGATCCGTCTGTTCGAGGTCTCGGTGCCAGCGGGAGGCTCTGGCAGCGCGACCCCGACACTCTATCCCGCGGTCCTCGCGATCGATTCGGCACGCGCATTCGACGCCCTCGACGCGGTGGCAGGCGCGGGCGCAGGGCGCTCGTTGCCGCCAACCGGCCTGTCGATGCCGCGCTGCATGACGGTCGACGCCGGGACGCCGCTCGCGGTCCGCAACACCGGCGATCGCCCGATCCATTACTACCGGATCGAGTTCAAGCGGATCGAAGGCGACGCGCTCAAGGACCATTGGCGCGAATGGTATCCGGCAATGGCCGCGATGCAGTGACTGCGGCGACCCGCCTCACGCCGCGCGGCTGAAGTCCGGGGCGCGCTTTTCGTAGAAAGCCGCAATCGCCTCGCGGCATTCGGCAGACTTGAGTTGCGCCGCGAAATGCACCCCCTCGGCGTCCATCCGCGCGAGGACCGGGGCAAGGTCGCCCTTGAGCAACGCCTTCGCCAGCCGCACCGCCGTCGGTGCCTTTGCCGCAAGCGTCGTCGCCATCGCGCGGGCGACGGTCTCGACGTCGCCATCGGGGACGACGCGGTTGACCAGCCCTGCTGCGAGCGCGGTCGCCGCGTCGAGCGCGTCGCCGAGCAGGACCATCGCACTCGCCCGGGCATGCCCTATGACGCGCGGCAGGAGTAGCGAGCTTGCCGCCTCCGGCACCAGCCCGAGGTTGACGAACGGCACCTGCAGCCGCGCGTTCTCGCTTGCGACGACGAGGTCGCAGTGGAGCAGCATCGTCGTGCCGACCCCGACGGCATTGCCGCGCACCGCGGCGATCAGCGGCTTCGGCGCGGTGGCGATCGCGCGGAGGAAGCCGGTCACCGCCTGTTCGCCCAAAGAACTGTCCGGCCGGGGTGCCATGAAGTCGGCGAGGTCGTTGCCCGCAGTGAAGCTGTCGCCAGCGGCGGTGAACAGGATGACGCGGACGCTGTCCTCGACCGCGCAGCCGAGCAGGGCATCGCGCATAGCCGCGTACATCGCTGCAGTGATCGCGTTCTTCTTTTCGGGCCGCGCGAAGCGGATTTCGGCGATCCCGCCATCGATCGTCACGGCGATATGATCGGTCATGGCGGCGCTCCCCGGATCGCCAGTCATGCGCCGACGATGCCGTGACGGTGTCGTCGATCCCGCCGCTTTGTTCAATCCATCATGCCGCCAGAGGTTACCCGAGCATAGTTACGGATCGGCAACGTGAATTAACGATCAATTTTCTTTTCTTGAGATTTCGTTATCACTAAGTCATCAAGCGACGGTACTGCGGTGCCGAACGGGAGTTGGTTGCATATGCGTAATGTTCTTAAAGTGTTGGTTGCGACAGGCGTCGCCTTGGCGGCAACGCAGGTGTCCGCTGCAACGAATCTCGTGCAGAATGGCGATTTCGAGTCAGGCTACACTCACAACACCGAGTTCAACACTTGGTACAATCCTGAAAGTGGCCCGACCGGCTGGGTTTCGCAGACGTACGAGGCGTTCAATCTTTACTTCTCGCCGGCCACGGCAACGACCGTCAGCGCCGAGACGCAGTACGGATCAGACCGTCAGATGCTCGCGCCGTCCTTCGTTGCCAGCCCGACCGGCGGCAATTTCGTCGCCCTCGACGGCGACCCGACCAATCACGGTTATCTCACCCAGCAGATTTCCGGACTGACGCCCGGCAAGGAATATGTCGTCTCGTTCGACTGGGGCGCGTCGCAGCTGCAGAACCGCCAGGGGCCGACGACCGAGCAGCTTGCTGTCGGCTTCGGGAACGCGACGCAGACGACCGCGATCGTCGCGAACTCGTCGCAGGGCTTCTCCGGCTGGATGCACGAGAGCTTTACGTTCCACGCGAAGTCGACCAGCCAGGTCCTGTCGTTCCTGTCGAATGGCACGCCGGTCGGCTTGCCGCCGATCGCGGTTCTCGACGGCGTATCGGTTGCCGCGGTGCCCGAGCCGGCGATGTGGGGGCTGATGCTCGTCGGGTTCGGCCTTGTCGGCACGGCGGTTCGCCGCCGCCGCCCGAGCGCCGTCCTCGCCTAAAACGCCGCTAGACGGACGACTGCGCTTCGGCGCGAAGGAAAATCGGCTCGGCGGGATCGAACGGGGTCCCGTCGGCGTTGAAGATGTCGTGGAACCAGGCCCCTGCCGGACGATCGACGTAGGGGCTGTCCCACGAGTCCCATGGCAGGTTGGTTTGAGTGTCGCCGCGCACCAACCCCCAGTTGAACGCCCCGACCCCGGCCGCCTTCGCGACCGGCAGGATCGCCTGGAACGTGCTGCCGCGCGGCCGCGCGAGATATTCGGTGCACAGGATCGGGCGCTCGAACGCTTCGAGATACGCAACGCGCCGCGCGAACTCCTCGGCCTTGTCGTAGTTGTGGAACGAGACGATGTCGGACGACGTGACCTGGAGCTGCTGGATTGGCGTCATCCGGTCGAGCTTCGACCAGTCGCCCGACCAGATCGCGCTCGTAAGCGGCTGTGAAGGCCCCGCCGCGCGCGCCCAGTCGAACGCGTCGGCGAGCAGCGGCTTGACCAGCGCCGCCTTCGCCGCGAGCGTCGCCGCGTCGCGCTGCGCCACCTCCGGCCCATTGTCGGGCTCGTTCCAGATATCCCAGGCAAGGACGCGCCGATCGTTGGCGAAGCGCCCGACCACCCCGCGGACATAGGCTTCGAGCCGAGGCCGCGACGAAGGATCTTCGAGCGCTGCCATGCCGGGCGATTGGACCCACGCCGAATTATGCACCCCCGGCCGCGGCAGCGGTTGCGGCCCGCTGACCGGCGCGGGGTTCCAGCACGAATCGAAGAACACCGGCATCGTAGCGATCCCGCGCTTGTCGGCGAGTCCGAGCACGGTCTCGATTCGGTCGAGCAGGCCGTCGGGGTCGTCGCGCCACAGCAGGTCGTGGAGGAAAATGCGCACCGCGTTCATCCCGACCCCGGCGGCAAAGCCGAGCTCACGGTCGATCGTGACCGGATCGAACGTCGCCGCCTGCCACATCTCGAGCTGGTTGACCGCGGTCGAGGGAATGAAGTTGCACCCGAGCGGCCACGCCCGCACGGCGTACCAGGTCTTCGCTGCCTCGACCGTCCAGCCGCTCATCCCGCCATCGCCACGCCCATGCGGCGGATCGCGGCGACCTTCGCGATGAACGCGCTCCAGTCGTCGGCGGCGGCGATGCGCTCCCAGATCGCTTCGATCTCGCCGATCGGCAAGCCGCATGCCGCAGCGTCGGACCAATACGGGTGGTCGCGCGGCGCAGCGGGCGCGTAGTCGCCGACCCCTTTGACGAAAGCATCGAATTCAGGACCGTCGTATCCGGGTGCGCGTCGCTTGCCGCCGCGCCAGTCGAACCAGAATTTGTCGAGGCCGGCGCGGGTCGCTTCGAGCGTCGTCACCAGTGTCTCGGCGAGCGCGCGGTCGCTCGCCGGGTCGCGCGGCACGACGCCAAGCCGCTTGAGCAATGCCGCCGTCAGCGCGGTGGTGTAGCGCTCGCCATAGGTTTCGAGCGCCGGCTTGAGCGATTCGAGCGGCGCCATCACCCGCAACGCGCCCGCGAGCTGGAAGACATTCCACTGCAGCGCCTCGGGCTGGCGGCCGAAGCTGTAGAGGCCGCGATGGTCGAAATACGCCGCGGTGAAATCAGGGTCCCACGTCTGCGCGAAGCGGTACGGGCCGTAGTCGAAGCTCTCGCCGGTGATGTTGATGTTGTCGGTGTTGAGGACGCCGTGGACGAACCCTGCCGCCATCATCGCCGCCGCCTGCCGCGCGGCATTGGTCACCGCATGACCGATCAGCGCAGCGTACGGGTCGGGCGCGTCGACGGTGCCGAAGTAGTTCGCCAGTACATAGGTAGTCAGCCGCGCCAGCCCGGCGCTGTCGCTGAGCGCCGCGAGCCGCTGGAAGCTGCCGTAGCGGACATGGCTGTGGCTGAGCCGGACGAGCACCGCGCTCCGCGTCGGCGATGGTTCGTCGCCGCGGTCGAGTTCCTCGCCGGTCTCGACCACCGACAGCGTCCGCGACGTATCGACCCCAAGCGCCTCGAGCATCTCGGTCGCGAGCACCTCGCGCATCGCGCCTTTCAGTGTCAGCCGGCCGTCACCCGCGCGGCTCCACGGCGTCGTTCCCGACCCCTTGGTGCCAAGGTCCATCAGCCGCCCGCGATCGTCGGCAAGCTGCGCGAACAGGAAGCCGCGCCCGTCGCCGAGGTCGGGATTATACACGCGGAACTGGTGCCCGTGATACCGCAGCGCGAGCGGCGTCTCGAGGCTTCCTTCGAGCGGTGCGAAGCGGCCGAAGTGCGCGACCCACTCCGCGTCGCTTAAGCCATCAAGGCCGATGCTTTCAGCAGCACGGTCGTTCCTGAAACGGAGGATCGTCTGCGGAAAATCGGTGGCGGCGACCGGATCGTAGAAGCTGGAGCCGAGGTCGAGGATCGTCCGTCGCGGGGCGAAATTCACGCGCTCTTGTAGCCGCAAGCGGCGCGAATGAAGCGCACCGTCTCATCCATCACCGCACGCCGCCGGTCGGGGTCTTCGGTGCTCAGCACCGCCTCGATCGTCTCGCCGACGACGGCATAGGTCAGCGACGCCGCGACCGGGATATTGACTCCGGTGATGCCCTGCTTCGCCATCCGGGCGGTCATCTGTTCGGCGACCCATGCGACGGTCACTTCACGCGAGGCGTGATAGAACGGCTCGGCCTCGGCAGCCATCATCGTCTTGGGCTTGCCCTCGCAGCAGGATTCGCCGGTCAGCGCTTCCCATTCCTTGTGCTCGACGCAGAACTCGATGCACCGCGAGACCATCATCCCTGGGTCGAGATCCTCGAGCGCATCGTCGCCCTGCATCACCGCGATCATCCGCTCGCCGTACATCTTGCCGATGTCGACCAGCAGGTTCTTCTTCGACCCGAAATGGTAGAAGATCGATCCTTCCGAGACATCCGCCGCGCGGGCGATGTCGGCGGTCCCGGTGCATGCATAGCCCTTGGTCGAAAACAACAGGTTAGCCGCCTCGAGAACACGCTGGCGCGTTTCCGCCGGGTCGTAACGGCGGGCACGGGTGTCGAGGGCTCGGGTGGCCACGGTCATCCTCATCAGCAAGCCAGAGCAAAAACTATGGCGTCAATCTGAGCCATAGTCAAAAGCATATGACCGGTGGCTGAACGCGGCGGATACCGAGTTATACCGCCTTGGTCACGGCGTATTTCTTCATCGCTTTCTTGACGACGTAGCCACCAAGCGCCGCGACGATCATTCCCTGCGGACCCATGCGCCGCAACACCGTCGGTAGCAGGACACCAATCGCCGCGCCCGCCGGTCCCGACGCGGCGCCCCCGATCGTCCGCGCAATGCTGCGCCCCGCGATCATCGACACTAACCGACCGAGCATGACTGATCTCCACTAACCGATGCGGAAATGCCTATCGCGGGGTGTTGGTTCAATAGTCGCGCTTGAGCCGCAGGTTGACGCTCGTCCCGCCGAGCGTCGCGACGTCCGACAGGATCGACAGCGACCGCGTCAGCGCGACCTCGATCGCGCTCGCCGAATAGCCCTGCGCGTCGGTCGACAGCTCGACGTACAGCCGCCGCCCGATATACTCGCCCGCCGCGATCGACGTCTTGCGCCCGGTAGCAATGTCAGCCGGGAGCACCCGCAGCCGGTCGATCCGCAGCGTTTTGCGCACCGCATTGAACGGGTCGAGCTTGCCGCCCTTGCCGCCGCGCAACGACGCGAGCGCCCCCGCAAGCTGGACCGCCTCGGGGGCCGAAAGCGTTGTGATCGACGTCCCGAACAGCACCCGCGACAGTACCTCGTCCTCGGGGAGCGCCGGGGTCGAGCTGAACTTGATGTCGGGGTGAAGCGCGGTGCCGGTCAGGCTGAGCTGCGCGGTAAACCCCGAACTCGTGTTCTCGGCGGCGAGGTCGATCACCGGGTCGGGCGGATTCTTGCCGTCGAAGCGGACATCGCCGCGGGTCAGGTTGAAGCGCTTGCCGGCGAAGTCGTAGTCGCCGCGCACCATCTTCACGACGCCGGAGAATTCGGGCGCGGTCGCGCGGCCCTTGAGCTTGAGGTCGCCGCGCCATGTCGAGGTCAGGCCGAGCCCGGCGACGTCGACATTGTCGCGCGCCGACGCGGCGATATCGAGCGACCATAAGGTCGGCTTGACGACCCGCGGCGGCGCGCGGCCAAGGAGTTCGACGTTGCGTTCGGTAACCGCGACGACGGGGATGTCGCTCGTCGTGCCGCCGCGCCCGAAGCGGTAGCGCGCGCGGACGATATCGAGCGATCCCGAAATCTTGCCGCCGCTCTCGTCGCTGTGGAGCCGCAGCGTTCCGCTCGCGGTCGCGCGCAAGTCGTCGCGGTTGAGGATCTGGGCGTTGTCGAGCTTCGTCGTGACGTCGACCGGGAAGCCGCGTTCGGCCGACAGGTCGACCCCGCCGCTCCCCGAAATCCTGCCATCCTTGCCGACCGTTCCCGAGAACGCGGCGAGGTCGAGCCGGGAGCCGGTGAAGCGCCCGTAGAGCTTGACGTTGTCGATCACCGTGCCGAGCGCGACGTTCTCGACCCGCCCGCCCGTCACCGCGATCGACCCCGTCAGCCGGGGATCGCCGAGCCGCCCGCCCGCGTCGACCGCCGCGGTGATCGGCCCGCGAACGTCGAGCGCCTCGACTCCGCTGAGCAGCCATACCGCCTCGGCCGGACCCGCGAAGCGCGCCTGCGCGAAGAGCGGCGCGGCGAAGAGCCGGTCTCGCAGGTTTGGCTCGCTGCCGAGCGTCAGTTCGGCCTGCGCGCGCCCCAGCGTCGCGCCGCCGCGGACGACAACTGCACGCGCGCTCGCCGAGGACGCAGAAAGCGCGGCGTTGACCGCGAGGTCGATAGGTTGCGACGACGACGCGAGGCCCGAGCGGCTGAGCCCGGCGATGCGCAGCGCGAGCGATCCGGTCGGCGCGGCGGTGGCGGGCACAGCGAAGGCGATCGTCCCCGACGCGTGCCCGGCGAAGTTGTAGCCGGGGTCGAACAGCGTCAGCAGCGACAGGCCGAGATTGTCGAGGCGGACCGAACCGCTGAGTCCGCTGCCGAAGCTCCCGGCAAGTTCGACGCGGCCATCGGGAGTCTGGACGACGACTGGAGCGAGCCGCCACGCCGCTCCGCCGCGGTCGACCTGCGCGCGGTGGTCGAGCGTCAGCTTGCGCCCGTCGACCGTTGCCGCCGCACCGATATCGAGGTGGTCGGCCGATCCTCGTGCGTCGATGGTGGCGTTGAACGGGACCCCGGCGACCCCGGCGAGCGCGAGCGTCGCAGTGCCGCGCCCGGTGGCGTCGGCGATCGTCCCGGACAGCGTCGCCAGCGTCGTCCCGGCAGTGCGGACATCACCGAGCGCGAACTTGGCGTCGATCGACGGCTCGCCCGGCCCGGCGACGATCCGCGCGGTGACGTTGCCACGCCCGATCGCGACGCCGCCGAGCCGGGCATTGGCGGCGGCGAGGACGACGTCGCCGCGTTGCGCCGATCCGGCAGGCGCGAGGACGAGGCTCCCGTTCAACCCCGCGCCGCCGACCGCGAGCCGCCCGGTGACGAGCGCATCGGCATCGGGCACCAGCGTTCCGCGCAGGGTCACACCGGCAGCGGCGGCATCGACGTCGATCGCGGCTCCGCTGGTCCGGATCAATGCGTTCGCCGTCGCCGGACCGATCGCCGAGCCGCCGCGCGCCGCAACTCGCCAGCCATCGGGGGCCTCTACCGCGTGCGCTGTGACGGCGGTCAGGCCGAAGCCCGGTGCAGGGAGGGCGACGTCGACCACCGGCGAATCGAGCTGCCCGGCAAGGTCGATCGTCGCCGCGCCATAGGTCTTCGACGCGCCGCGAGTGACGAGATGGACGCTGCCGTCGGGCGCGCGCGTGCCGCTCCCCGATTGCTCGAATCCCGGCGCGATTAGGCGGAGGTCGGTGAAACGCATCGACAGGTCGGGGGCGACGTCGATCGTCGTCGTCACCACCGGCAGCCCGGCGAAGATGCTGCGGAAGAAGCCGCCGTCGATCTGCGTCGCGGCGGCACGAACGGTGCCGGCGACGCGCGTCCCCCCGGTTGCGTCAGGGGCGATGCGCACCTTCGCGGCGACGTCGGCGATTCCGATCTCACCGATCCTGAAGTGCGGCAGCCGTCCATCGAAGCCGACCGCATAATCGCCATCGCCGAGGCCGAGCCGCAGCGTCATCGTCCCCGCGATCCGCGCGCTCTGCACCGCGAGTGCGGGCGACGTGACCTGCCCGTTCTCGACCGCCAAGGCCCCTGTTATCCGTAGGTTAGCCAGCAGCGGTGCAATGTCCGGCCCCACGTTCTCGACCCGCGCGGCGGTCGCGACGATCGGGATACTGTGCCCGTTTGTACGCCCGGTCGCGCGGAAACCGACGAAGCCGGTCGGCCCCCACGCGAACGCCGGACTGGTCAGCACATAGTCGATCGCCGGGCTCGCGAACGTCCCGCCGACGGTCGCGTTCAAGGCAATATCACGCCCGCTAAGGCGCGGCAGGAACGCGGCCGGCTTGAGCAGGCGCGCCTCGACCCGGAGGCGGTCGAAGGTCTCGTTGCCGAAGTCGGCGCTGCCGCTCGCGGTCGCCGCGATGACCGGCGAGGCGGCGGCAAGGGTCCCGCTGAGCACCCGCTCGACCACGCGCACATCGGCCCGCACACGCACGATCGGCGACGTCACACGGGCTAACCCACCGCCGAACATCGACGACGGCGCCGTCGTCCCGGTCACGACGAAACGTCCCGCGTTCGCCGCCAGCGCGAGGTCGGCGAGCTGCACCCGCCCAAGCCGCGCGGTCGCACTGCCGTGCCAGTCTTGCCACGTCCCCTTGCCACCGACCGTCAGCTCAAACGGCGCAGCGAACCCCGCCAGCCGCGCGATCGTACCGTGCGCCGGGGCGGCGATCGTCGCGGCGAGGTCGAGCGCATCGCGGTCGGGGACGGCGTCGAGGTGGACACGGATTACGTCGCCGCCGATTGCGCTCGTCGCGGCGGCATCGACCCGCGCTCGGCCCTTGCGGATGTCGGCCGAGCCGCCGAGCGCGATCGTCTCGGCGATGCCGGTGACCGGGGCGGCGAGGACCAGCCGGTCGATCCGCAGCCGGTCGACGACGATATCGATGCCGGGCAGCACGCGCTTGTCGGCGCTCGGGCGGAGCCTTGGCCGGCGCAGCACGATCGCGTCGCTCGCCACCGCCGACCGCACGCTGAGCCGGTTGTCGATCAGCGCGAGCGGCCGCCAGTCGAGGTCGAGCAACGGCACCCGCGCGAACACGCCGTCAGGGTCGCCGAGCGTCAGGTCGTGGAGCCGCGCATGACCGAAGATGTCGCCCTCGATCCGCCCGACGCCGACGCGCAACCCCGACTTCGGCGCGTACAGCCCGAGCAGCCGCACCACGGCGCCGCGCCCCGACTCGCTCGCAAGATACAGCCGCCCGCCCCAGACCAGCCCCGCCAGCGCGAGCGCGACGACCATGATCCAGGTGACGAGGCGGACGTGGCGCTTGACCCAGCCGGTCGGCTTGCGCGCCATCAGAACGCCTGCCCGATCGACACGTAGAACTGGACGCGGGCGTCGCCCTTCTGCGGGTTGATCGGCGTCGCGACGTCGATCCGGACCGGGCCGAAGCTCGTATAATATCGTGCGCCGATGCCCGCGCCGTAGCGGACGTCGCGGAAGCGCGGGATCGTCGCGGTGTCGATCTCGCCTGCGTCGAAGAACGGCACGACGCCGAAGTCGCCGAGCCGGAAGCGCGCCTCGACGCTCGCCTCGGCAATCGAGTCACCGCCGCGCGGGCTACCGTCGGCGTCCTTCGGCCCGACCGCCTGATAGCCGTAGCCACGGACCGACCCGCCGCCGCCGGCGTAGAAGCGCCGCGACGGCGCGATGTCGCCCTTCGACGCCCCGGCGATCGTCCCGAGATGCCCGCGCGCGGCGAAGGTGATGCGGTCGGTGAGCGGGACGTACTTGGTCGCCTCAACCTGAAGCTTGACGTAGGGGAACGTGCCGCTGGCGAACGACAGTTCAGGCGAGGCGCGCCCGGTCAGGCGGAAGCCGCGCGTCGGATCGAGCAGGTTGTTCGACCCGTCGTACGTCAGGCTCGCCGGGGTCGCGGCGATATAATAGGTCTTGAGCGGGTTGCCCGGCGCGCTCTTGTCGCGTTCGATCGAGATCAGCGCCTGCGTGCCGAGCGAATAATACCACTGCTTCTGCCAGATCAGGTTGGTCTCGCGCTCGATCGTCGCGCCGACCTGGATCGTCCGCGCATTGAACGCGTCCTGCGTCGCCGAATCGCCGAAGATGTCGAAGACCAATGTCGTGTCGCGCGACCGCCAGTTCTGGCGGCGCAGTTCGGCCCCGAGCAGCTGCTCGTGCTCGGCGGCGATCGCGCGGAAGGTCACCGCGCCGTTCGGCGGCAGCAGGTTGCGATGCTCCCAGCTCGCCTCGAGCCGCGCGCCTTGCGAGGTCGAATAGCCCCCCGTCGCGGCGACGGTGCGGAGCGGCGCGGTGTCGGTATGGACGACGACGTCGATCGTCTCGCCGCCGCCGGGCGCCGGCCCCGCGGCTATGGGCGCGAGCGTCACCCCGCCGACAAGCCCGGTCGCGATCAAGGCGCGGCGAAGATCGTCAAGATCGGTGGCGGTGTACGGGTCGCCGGGGTGCCAGCGCGCAAGACGCTCGATGCCGGCCTGGCCGACGACCGACTTGCCGTCGACCCGAATGCGCCCGAAGCGCCCCGCGGCTCCCGGGTCGACGTGCTGCGTCAGCGTCGCGGTGCGGGTGGCGTGGTCGACCTCGATCTCGGGCGGATCGATCGTCGCGAACGGGTGGCCGCGGACGCTGAGATACGCCTTGAGCCCGTCCTGCCCCGCCGCGATCGCCGCGGCGCCGAGCGGGTCGCCCGCCTTGACCCCGATCCCGCCCTCGACCAACCCGGCGGGGGTATTCGGCGGCAACGTCAGCCTGACCTCGGCGACGTGGTACAGCGGCCCCGGATCGACCGCGAGCGTCACCGCGACGGGCGTCCCGGGCGCATTCCCCTGCACGATCGTCGTCACCGTCCGGCCGCCGTAATAGCCGAGGCTACGGAGGAGCAGGTCGATCAGGTCGCGGTCGTCGGCAGCGCGGCGGTTGATCTGCGCGAGGTTGGCGACCGCGCCGCGCCCCTTGAACAGCGCCGACTCGGTCCGGAAGCGCGGTGCGAGGCGATCGTCGAGCCCGGTCAGCGCCACGGTGTAGCGGACGTCGCCGCTGGTCACGGCCTCGGGGGCGGCGGCTCCGGGTGCGGCGGCGGCGTCGGGCCACGGCACGGTGATCCCCGGGCGCGGCGCGAGCGTGTCGGGTGGACCGATCTGGGGCGCGGTCCCCTGCGTTACCGTGCCCTGCGCAGCGGTCCCCTGAGCGACGACGACGCTCGCCCAGCCCAGTCCCGCCCAGCACCCTCCCACTGCAAGCGCAGCGCGGACGCCGGCGGAACAAACGATCATGCCGCAAGGTCTAACCCGCCGCGCCGGGGAGCGCAAAGCAGCGGTGGCGCGGGTGGCCGCCCTGACGGCACGAATGGCCGCATGGCTTGCGCTGGCGCGCGATCCCCGCGATGAGACCACCATGCAAAAAGGCGGCGGCATCATCCTTGCGATCTCCCTGCTCGTCGGAGCAGGCGTCGGGGTCAAGCTCGGCGAGGGATCGCTCGGCATCGTCATCGGGCTCGGCGTCGGCCTGCTCGCGGTGGTGGTCCTCGGCTGGTTGGACAGCCGCCGGAAGCGCTGAGCTTGCGCGCTTCCGTTCACCTGTCAGGGTTCGGCGCGATCATGACCGAAACCGTCGCCGCCGACGCCGCCGGGATCGCGCGCGCAGTCGCGTTCCTCGCTCAAGGACATGTCGTCGCGCTGCCGACCGAGACGGTCTACGGCCTCGCGGGGGATGCGACCGACCCCGCCGCAGTCGCGGCAATCTACGCCGCGAAGGGCCGCCCGGGGTTCAACCCGCTGATCGTCCATGTCGCCGACCTCGCCGCCGCCGAGCAATTGGTCGAGGTCGATGATATCGCACGGGCGCTAGCAGACCGCTTCTGGCCAGGACCGCTGACGCTCGTCCTCCCGGCGCGCCCCGGCAACGGCATCGCGCCCGACGTCACCGCCGATTTGGCGACGCTTGCGGTCCGCGTTCCGGCGCACCCGGTGATGCGCGCCGTCCTGACTGCGTTCGGCCGTCCGCTCGCAGCGCCGTCGGCAAACGCGAGCGGGACGATCAGTCCGACGACCGCCGCGCACGTCGCCGCGAGCCTTGGCGGGCGCATCCCGCTGATCGTTGATGGCGGGGCGACACCGGGGGGCCTCGAAAGCGCGATCGTCCGCGTCGACAGCGACCGCGTCTCGCTCCTCCGCCCGGGCGGAATCGACGCCGCGCTGCTCGGCATCACCGCCGCGGCCGGACCGGGCATCGTCGCGCCGGGCCAGCTCGCGAGCCATTATGCGCCGACCCAGCCACTTCGCCTCGACGCGACCTGCGCCGAAGCGGGCGAGTTCCTGATCGGCTTCGGACCCGTCGCGGGCGACCTTAACCTGTCGGAATTGGGCGATCTAGACGAAGCTGCGGCGGCGCTGTTCGCCGCTCTCCACGCCGCGCAGGCGAGCGGGGCGAAACGCATCGCCGTTGCCCCGATCCCCGAAACCGGCGTCGGTGCCGCAATCAACGACCGGCTCCGGCGAGCAGCAGCCCCGCGCCCCTAAGATCCTCCCCGCCTTCGGGGAGGGGGACCGCGCCCTCTTTGGCGTGGTGGAGGGGCAGTGGTGCGAACTCACAATTCGAGCCCGCTCGACCGCCCCTCCGTCGCGCAAGGGCGCGCCACCTCCCCGAAGGCGGGGAGGATCGATACCATCGATACCCGTGCCGGAAAGGATCAAGATCGCATGTGAAAGATCAAAATCATTCTTGCAATTCATTCTCAATAGCGGTCAGATGCGCTCGAGTGATGGAGCGCCGCTGATGCTGATCGACCACGATGCCTTTCGCCGCGAGCCGAGCGTATGGACCGATCTTCCCGGTGACGAGGGGCTGATCCTGTGGTCGTTGCGGCGGATGGTCGTCGCGTGGCCGCGCTGCCATACCGTTCAGGTCGCGCTTCACGTCCGCTACGGCGACGAGGGATTGGCGATCGAGCATCTGCTGCGCTGCTGGCTGCTCGGGCTGTCGAATCACGCGCGCCGCCGCCTCGTCATCGGCGATCCGAATTGCGCGATGCTGCTCGCCGACGAGGGGGTGCTGCTGTTCGTCCTGCGCTCGGCGACCCCCGAGGGTGCAGCGGGTCAGGCGCTGATCGACCTCACCGGCAATCCTTGCGCCGCCTGCCTGCTGCCGCTGGCGCAGTCGCTCGCCTTCACCGCTCAGTTGTAGCCGAGCTGGCGTCCGGCGAGGTCGAGCATGATCTCCTCGCTGCCGCCGCCGATCGCGTTGACGCGGACCTCGCGGTAGATGCGCTCGACCTTGCTGCCCTTGAGGTAGCTTGCGCCGCCCAAGACCTGCGCCGCCTCGCGCGCGACGCTTTCGAGCATCCGCGTCGCCTGGACCTTGAGCATTGCGAAGTCGGCGGGGAGGCCCTTGCCGTGCTTGACCTGCCACGCGCACAGATCGACCCACGCCTGCGTCGCATTGATCTGTCGCGCCATGTCGGCGAGCTTGATCCGGATCGACTGGTGCTGCGCGAGCCGCTTGCCGAAGGTCTCGCGCGTCGTCGCCCACTCGACCGCTTCCTTGAGACACACCCGGGCGAAGGCGCAGCACGAATGCGCCATGCCGAGCCGCTCGCCGTTGAAGTTGCGCATGATCCCGCCGAAACCGGCGTTTTCGGGCCCGATCATGTTTTCGGGCGGCACCTCGACATTGTCGAAATACAGCGCGGCGGTGTCGGAGCAGTGCCAACCCATTTTCTCGAGCGGGGTGCGGGTAAAGCCCGGCATGCCGGCTTCGATCAGCATCAGCGAGATGCCGCCCATCCCGGGACCGCCGGTGCGGACCGCGACGGTGACATAGTCGGCGCGCATCCCCGAAGTGATGAACATCTTGCCGCCGTTGACGACGTATTTGTTGCCGACTTTCTCCGCGCGTGTCGTCAGCGCGGCGACGTCGGACCCGCCGCCCGCCTCGGTGATGCCGAGCGCGATGATCTTGTCGCCGCTGAGCACCGCCGGCGCGATGCGCCGCTTCATCTCGTCCGAGCCGAGCGCGAGGATCGGCGGGAGGCCGATGCCGTGCGTCATCAGCGACGCGGTCAGCCCGCCCGCGCCGACGCTCGCGAGCTCCTCCGACTGGGTCAGCGAATGGAAGATATCGAAGCCGTCGCTGTGCCCGCCAAACTCTTCCGGATAACCGAGGCCGAGAATGCCCGCCGCCGCCGCTTTTCTGTGGAGGTCGCGCGGCAGCGAGCGGGCGTCTTCCCACGCGTCGATGTTTGGGGCGACCTCGGCGGCGACGAAGCGACGGACCGAGTCGGCGACGGCGGTGTGCGTCTCGTCGTAGAACGGCGAACGCGCCCGCCAGTCGTCGAACATCGTCATGGCATTCTCCCCTTATTTTGGGGAGGTTACGCCGCCTTCAGCCGCGCCGCATAGCCCTTGCGGAACTTCGCCATCTTCGGCCCGACGACCGCGGCACAATAGCCCGCGTTCGGGTTGTTCGCGTAATATTGCTGATGGTACTGCTCGGCCTTGTACCACGGCGCGAGCGGCTCGATCGTGGTGACGATCGGCTGGTCCCAGTCGGCCTGGTTCCGTTCGATCGCTTCCTCGGCCTCGGCGCGCTGCTCGGGAGAATGCGGGAAGATCGCGGAGCGATACTGCGTCCCGGCGTCGGCCCCCTGCCGGTTTAGCGTCGTCGGGTCGTGCGTATGAAAGAAGATGTCGAGCAGGTCGGCATAGCTGATCTGCGCCTCGTCGAAGGTGATCCGCACCGCCTCGGCGTGCCCGGTCCGGCCGGTGCAGACCGCCGCGTACGACGGGTCGGTGACGTGGCCGCCAATATACCCCGACTCGACCGCCTGGACGCCGGTCAGCGAGTCGAACACCGCCTCGGTGCACCAGAAACAGCCCCCGGCGATCGTCGCAAATTCGGTCATCATCGTCTCCTCGATCTACCCCGCGAATGTGGGCATGAAACGTGACGGTGCAACTAGCGCGACTTTGCGAAATGCGCCTCGATCGCGCGGGCGATGCCTTCGCCGATCCGCTTCTGCCCCGCCGCCGATTCGAGCAGCCGGGCATCGCCATCGTTCGACAGGTAGCCGGTCTCGAGCAGCACCGACGGCACGTCGGCGGCCTTCAACACGCGGAACCCGGCGAAGTGGTGGAATTCGCCGCGAAAGCCGATCCGGTCGCCGAGGCTCGTCCCCAAGGTTTCGGCGAACCCGACCGAGACGTTCATCGTCGACCGCTGGACGAGGTCGATCATGATGTCGCCGACCTCGGGAGCGTCGGCGCGGAGGTCGACGCCGGCGATGACGTCGGCCTGGTTCTCGCGCGCCGCCAGCCGCGCCGCGACGACGTCCGACGCGGTCTCGGACAAAGTATAGACGCTGGCGCCGTGGGCGTCGGGGTTGGGCGCGCTGTCGGCGTGGACCGAGACGAACAGGTCGGCCTTCGCGGCCCGCGCGATCGCGACGCGCTCGCCGAGCGGGACGAACGTGTCGTCGTCGCGGGTCATCTTCACCCGGACCTGCCCGTCGCGGCGCAGCACGTCGGCAGCGGCGAGCGCGATCGCGAGGACGACGTTCTTTTCGTACCCGCCGAGACTGCTGATCGTCCCCGAATCCTTGCCGCCATGGCCCGGATCGATGACGACGAGCGCGCGCTTGCCGGGGCGTTTCGGCGGCGGCGGCGACGCGGCGGCATCGCCCCCCATGACGTCGTCGCCGAGGTTGAAATCGACCGCGAGCATCGTCGTCGAGACCGGGTGCCTGCCGCGCGCAATCTCCCGGGCGAACCCGGCGGCGTCGACCGGCGACAGGCGGAGGACGAGCGCATGCCCGTCGATCGCCGCCGCGCCGAGCCCCATCGGTCGCGGCAGGTCGATCACCAGCCGCGCGGTGTCGGCATCGAATGGCCCAATCCGCGCCCGCGTCGATGTCGCCGACCCCGGCACCCCCGACGTTGCGATCCGTCGTGCGGCGTCGGCCCCGCCGATATCGACGACGAGCCGCGGCGGCGTGTCGAGCGCGAACAGCTTGACCGTTTCAACCGGCCCGTCGATCTCGACCGTCACCGTCGCCGGATCGCCCGTCACGCTCAGCCCGGTGACGCGCGCGGCGAAGGCTGGCGCCGCCAGCAAGGCAATCGACAGGACGGGGACGAGTGCTCGCATCGGCCGCAGGGATACCGGTGCCCCGTCGCCCCGGCAATCGCTCGCATTTTCCTTAACCTTACTCGCCCGCCAACTGGCGAAGCCGGGTTCGAGCGGCGGGGCGGAGAAGCCGGCGGCAGTAAAGCCCGCAGTTGTAGCGCCGCCGTTCCGGTGCTACTCCTACCCAGACGGTTTGCGAGGCAGGGGTTTGTCCCGGTTCGCGCCGCCACGAATATGCCGCATCGATGCCCGGGCGACGTTCCGGGCGCGTATGCCGGTCAAAGTTAGGGTCGCATGACGTCGAAGCAGCAGCGTATAGCCGGAGCCGCCCTTTGGGTCGGTCCGGTGCTGCGCCCGACGCCCCCAATTACTATCCATCCCATCCCGGGCCGGTCGCCGCTGCGTCGCGCGACCGCCCTTTTTTCGCGTGCCGCCGGCCTGTCCGCATCATCTGCCGAAGGTCGCCCGCGCGCGCAGGAGCATCTGAATGTCCCAGCGCATGCTGATCGACGCCCGCCACCCGGAGGAGACCCGGGTCGCCGTCGTCAACGGGAATCGCATCGAGGAATTTGATTTCGAGGCCGCCGAGCGCAAGCAGCTCAAGGGCAACATCTATCTCGCCAAGGTCACCCGGGTCGAACCGTCGCTCCAGGCGGCGTTCATCGATTACGGCGGCAACCGCCACGGTTTCCTCGCCTTCAGCGAAATCCATCCCGATTATTACCAGATCCCCAAGGAGGACCGCGACGCGCTCCTCCGCGAGGAAGCCGAGCTGACGCTCGACGAACATCACGACGAACCCCATGAAGGCGAGGACGGCGAGGAAGTCGCTGTCACCGGCGGGGCCGACGACGCCGGGTCCGACGTGCTGCGCCGCCAGCGCCAGGCGCTGCGCCGCCGCTACAAGATCCAGGAAGTGATCCGCCGCCGCCAGGTCCTGCTCGTCCAGGTCGTCAAGGAGGAGCGCGGCAACAAGGGCGCGGCGATGACGACGTATCTGTCGCTCGCCGGGCGCTTCTGCGTCCTGATGCCCAACACCGCGCACGGCGGCGGGATCAGCCGCAAGATTTCGAACCTCGGCGACCGCAAGCGGCTGAAGTCGATCATGGCCGACCTCCAGCTTCCCGCGGGAATGGGCGCGATCGTCCGGACCGCCGGGCTCAAGCGGACCAAGGTCGAGATCAAGCGTGACTTCGATTACCTGACCCGGCTGTGGGACGAAATCCGCGAGACGACGCTGAGCAGCGTCGCGCCGTGCCTCGTCCATCAGGACAGCGACCTGATCAAGCGCGCGATCCGCGACATCTACAGCCGCGAGATCGAGCAGGTTCTCGTCGACGGGCCCGATGGCTACGCCGCCGCATCCACATTCATGCAGCTGTTGATGCCAAACCACGTCGCCAAGGTCGTCGAATATGCCGACCCGGTGCCGCTGTTCCAGCGCTTCGGCGTCGAGGCGAGCCTTGCCGGCATGTACCAGCCGGTCGTCCAGTTGAAATCGGGCGGCTATATCGTCATCAACCCGACCGAGGCGCTCGTCTCGATCGACGTCAACTCGGGCCGCTCGACGCGTGAGCACGGCATCGAGGAGACTGCGTACAAGACCAACCTTGAAGCCGCCGACGAGATCGGCCGCCAGCTTCGCCTGCGCGACATGGCCGGGCTCGTCGTCATCGACTTCATCGACATGGAGGTCGGCGGCAATAATCGCCGGGTCGAGCGCGCGATGAAGGAGGCGATGAAGAACGATCGCGCCCGCATCCAGATCGGCCGGATCAGCTCGTTCGGGCTGATGGAAATGAGCCGCCAGCGCCTCCGCACCGGCGTCCTCGAAGCCTCAACGCACGTCTGCCCGATGTGCGACGGATCGGGCTATGTCCGCTCGGTCGCGTCCGCCGCGCTCGCCGCGCTGCGCGCCTTGGAAGCCGAAGCGATCAAGGGTCGCGCCACCGAGTTCTCGCTGCGTGCGGGCCTCGAAGTCGCGATGTACATCCTCAACCGCAAGCGCGCCGACGTCGTCGAGCTCGAAGAGCGCTACGGCATTGCCGTCGAGACGATCCCCGACGAGACGCTGATGGGGCCGAACTTCGTCCTCGATGCGGGCGGTCCCGCCCCGGCGCACCCGGTCGTCATGTCGCTGCTGCCGCCGCCGGTGAAGATCGACGACGACGATGAGATTCCCGACACCGCCGAGGACCATGGCTTCGACGACGACGAGGACGAGGAAGCCGAGCGTCCCGCGCGCCGCGAAGGACGTGGACGCGGCCGCGGCCGCTCGGCTCCCGCCGATGACGCCGGTGAAGGCGACAACGCCGAAACCGCGAGCGACGCCGAGGGCGACGACGGCGAGGACGGGGCCGAGCGCCCCACCCGCGCCGAAGGTGCTGCCGATGGTGGCCGCGACAGCGAGCGCGGTGGCCGCGGCCGTCGTCGCCGCCGCCGTGGTGGCGGTCGCGACCGCAAGCCCGAAGGCGATGCCGTCGAGGGCGTCGAGTCGGTCGCCGACATCGCGTCGAACGCCGACGTCTCGGTCACCGGCGAGGATGCTGCCGAGGTGGTGGCAGGCGACGGCGTCGCGCCGCTCGTTACCGCCGAGAGCGCGGGCGAAGGCGAGGCCCGTCGCCGCCGTCGCGGCCGTCGTGGCGGTCGCCGCCGCGAGGGCGGCCCGGCTGCGAGCGAGGTCGGCGTCGACAACGACACCGTGACCGAGAGCGCCGAGAGCCTCGACGATACCGGGCTCACCGGCGGGCCGATCAAGGCCGCGGTCGAAGCGCAGGTCGAGGTCGCTGCTGCGACCGCCGAAGCGATCGACCCGGCCGACGCTCCGGTTGAGGCCGTCCCGGCGAAGAAGCCGCGCCGGTCGCGCGCCAAGAAGCCGGTCGAGGCCGCCGAAGCTGCGGTCGAGGAGGCGCCGGCTCCCGAGCCGGTCGCCGAGCCCGCTGCCGAACTGGCTCTCGAACCCGCTGCCGAAGCTGCGGCCGCCGCCCCCAAGCCGCGCCGTTCGCGGCGCAAGGCGGTCGCCGCGGCTCCCGAAGCTGCGGAAGCCTCGCCCGAGCCCGCTGTCGTCGCCGAGCCCGACGCGTTCGTCGACAGTGCGAAGATCGTCGAGCCCGAGCCGGTCACGCCCCAGGCGAGCGACGCTGCCCCCGAGGCGTCACCCGCAGGCGACGAACCCGCCGCCCCGCGCAAGGGCGGCTGGTGGCAGCGGACCTTCGGCAACTGACCTGCCCGATCCCGGGGCGGCGGCTATGCCTGTCGCCCCGGGATTTCGCACGGATGACGCGTTCAGTTTCGAGCGTACCCTAACGTAACATTGAAATCCCGGCGAAGGCCGGGACCCATGGTCAAGACCGGCAGTGATCATGAATCCCGGCCTTCGCCGGGATGACAATGAGAGTTGTTATAGGCCGCCGGCGGGGACGATCACGCGCCCCCCTCGCCTTAACCCCGGGTTCAGCGTATCCCCGCAAAATGCCCGGCATGCCCGCCCGTCTGATCGCCCGTGCCGCGCTGACTCTCGGCGCGGTGGCGATGCTGCTTGGCACCACCGCCCCCGCCGCCGCGCAGTCGGTCCTTCGCGATGCCGAGACCGAGTCGTTGTTCCGTGACGTCGCACGCCCGCTGATCATCGCCGCGGGCCTGACCCCGGCATCGGTCCAGATCGTCCTTGTCGGCGATCCCGAGATCAACGCCTTCGTCTCGGGCGGGCAGAACATTTTCGTCTTCTCGGGGCTGATCGAGAACGCCGACAACGTCAACCAGCTCCAGGGCGTCCTCGCGCACGAACTCGGCCACATCGCCGGGGGGCATAATGTCCGCTCGAACGAGGGCATCGGCCCGGCGACGCACATCTCGATCCTTTCGCTCGTCGCCGCGGTCGCGCTCGTTGCGGTCGGCGCGGGCGATGCCGGGATCGCCGCGCTCGGGCTCGGCACCGCGACCGCGCAGAGCCAGTATCTCGCGTTCAGCCGCGACCAGGAAAGCCGCGCCGACCAGGCCGGCGCGGTCTTCCTTGGCAAGGCGGGAGAATCGGGGCGCGGCAGCCTCGAATTCTTCAACAAGCTGCTCGGCCAGGAGTATCGCCTCGGGCTCAAGCAGGACAATGCGTATAACCGTACTCACCCGCTCGACGGTCAGCGGATCGCGTACCTCGAAGCGGTCTACAAAGCGTCCCCGGCCTGGACTACACCGCCCGACCCCAAGCTCGATGCGCGGTTCCAGCGGGTCAAGGCGAAACTCGCCGGCTTCATCGAGGAGCCGCAGCGCACCTTCCAGATGTACCCCGAGGGCCTCAAGACCGAACCCGCGCGCTACGCCCACGCGTATGCCTATCACAAGTCGGCATACCCCGACGCCGCCGTTGCCGAGGTCGATGCGCTGCTCGCGTTGCATCCGGCCGATCCATATTATCTCGAGCTCAAGGGGCAAATCCTGCTCGAGTCGGGCAAGATCGCGGAGTCGCTGCCGATCCTTCGCGCCGCCGTCGCCGCCGCCCCGACCGAGCCGCTGATCGCGACGCTGCTCGGCCACGCGCTCGTCAGCACCGAGAACGCCGCCGACTTCGCCGAGGCCAAGCCGCTGCTGCGCAAGGCAGTCGTCCGCGACCGCGAGAACCCTGATGCATGGTACCAGCTCGGCGTGATCTACGACCGCGAGGGCGACACCGCGCGCGCCGCGCTCGCTACTGCCGAGCGGTTCGACCTTCAGGGCGAGCCCAGGCAGGCGGCGGCGAACGCCAAGATCGCGCTCCGAGGCCTGTCGCCCGGCACGACCGACTGGCTTCGCGCCGACGATATCGCGCAAGTCGCGCAGAACGATTTAGTCAAGAAGAAGCACAGATGATCAACGGCTTACGGATTTCGACGGCGCTCGCCTTGGTGCTCGTCGCGAGCTGCGGCGCGGGCGACCCGGCGGAGCGGATTGACACCAAGGACCGCGCCGCGATCGAGGCGATCGTCCGCGACTACATCCTCAAGCATCCCGAGATCATCCCTGAGGCGATCAACGGGATGCAGGCCCGTGATGTGTCGAAGCTGCTTAGCAGCAACCGCAGCGAGATCGAGACCGCCTTTCCCGGCGCGGTCGCGGGCAACCCCAAGGGCGACGTCACCCTCGTCGAGTTCTTCGACTATGCCTGCCCGTATTGCCGCGCGGGCCACGCCGACGTCCGCAAGCTGATCGCCGACGACCCCAAGCTCCGCGTCGTCTACCGCGACTTCCCGGTCTTGTCCGAAGCCTCGGGCGAGGCGGCGATGGCGGCGTTGTCGGCGGCGAGCCAGGGCAAGTATCTTGCCTTCCACGACCGCATGTTCGAGACCCCGGGCAAGGTCGATCGCGAGCGGACGATCGCGGTCGTTCGGGCATCCGGGCTCAACGAGGTGCGGACCGCGAAGGACCTGACCAGCCCGGCGCTCAAGGCGGAAATCGCCAAGAACCTCGACCTCGGCCGCGCGCTCGGGCTGACCGGCACCCCCACTTATATCGTCGGCGATCGCATCCTCAGCGGCGCGGTCGGTTATGCCAAACTTGCCGAGGCGATCGCGGCGGCGCGAGCGGCCAAGGCTGCATGACGCTCCCCGCCGAGGCTACGCGCCTCGACGTCGCCCTCGCGTTCCAGCGGATCGGCACGGTGTTCTGGCATGACTTCGCCGCGATCATCGTCCTTGGCTTCGTCATGGTCACGCTGCCGGGGGTCGTCCTCGCGCTGGCGGGCACGCATGCCGGGTCGACGATCGTCGCGACCTTCGGCGGCATGCTTCGCGTACTCTATGTCGTCATCGTCACCCACGGCGTGCTGGCGCGAGTCGACGGTCGGCCGCAGGGTCCGCGCGCGTTTGTGCGCGCCGGGATCGCCGCATCGCCGCGGGCATTGAATGTCGCTCTGCTGATCGGCGTCATGACGGTATTGGCGATGGTCGGTTTGCTGCTCTCCGGGCTGGCGGGGCCGTCGACGCTGGCGATTCGCGCCACGATCGTCGCGGCGGGGTTTGCGGGGGCGGTGCTGCTGGTCGCGGCTGTGCCAGTGGCGCTGGTCGAGCGGCGTGCTCCCTTCGGCGCGCTGGGCCGGGCGTCGGCATTGACGCGTGGAAATCGCGGACGGGTCGCTGTGGTGCTCGCGGGGTTTGCTTTGACTGTGGTGCCGGCTCGGCTGGTCTTGGCGGCGACGGTCTATGGAACGGGAGCGAGTGCGCAGCACGTCGCGGCGGTCGATGCGGCGATGACGGTCTTGAGCCCCGGACTGTGGCTGATTGCGCTGTTCGACCTGCTCGCATGGGGGGTCGGGGCGGTAATTCCGGGAGTGATTTATGCGGGGCTTACCCGCGACTAAAGCCGCCGCCACCCCAACGCGGGATAGCGGCGGCGATAGGAATTAACGCGAATAGAATTCCACGACCAGGTTCGGCTCCATGCGCACAGCGTACGGCACTTCGTCGAGCGTCGGGACGCGGACGTAGGTCGCCTTGGCGCCGTCCACCTGGACGTACTCGGGCGTCTCGCGCTCGGCGAGGCCCATCGCTTCGAGGACCAGCGCCATTTCCTTGGCCTTGGTGCCGAGTTCGATCACGTCGCCCGGCTTAACCTTTGCCGAGGCGATGTTGCAGCGGCGGCCGTTGACGAGGATGTGACCGTGGTTGACGATCTGGCGCGCGGCGAAGATCGTCGGGGCGAACTTGGCGCGGAAGATGACCATGTCGAGACGCTGCTCAAGCAGGCCGATCAGGTTCTGCGAGGTGTCGCCCTTCATGCGGACGGCTTCGGCATAGGTCGCGCGGAACTGCCGCTCGGTGACGTCGCCGTAATAGCCCTTGAGCTTCTGCTTGGCGCGGAGCTGGATGCCGAAGTCGGAAACCTTGCCCTTGCGGCGCTGGCCGTGCTGGCCGGGACCGTATTCGCGCTTGTTGACCGGCGACTTCGGGCGGCCCCAGATATTCTCGCCCATGCGGCGATCGAGCTTGTATTTCGCGTTAGCGCGCTTCGACATAGTATCCCGTTCAATTTGCTGTTGGCACCGCTGTCTTCAGAGGCGACCCGGATTCGCACCATCCAACCAAGTCTGCTGGATGCGGCCACCGCTTCACCGGGCGTGCGGGGCCAATTGCGAAGCGGTTCAGTTAGGGGAAATGGGGGCTGCGGTCAAGGTCGGAGCCTCAACCGTCCGGGCGGTCAGGTCAGCTTGATGAAGCCGACGATGACGCCGGAAAAGGTCACGAGCATCCCAAACATCCAGATAAGGGTTTTGTTCTGATTGGTGGCGATATGTTCGCGGAGGACCGAGATGTCGACCTTGATCGATGACTTCACCTCGGCAATGTCGCCCTTGAGTTCGGCTTCGACTTTGCCGAGGTCAGATTTAGTAGCAAGATCTTCACGATATGTCGCAGCGGCGTCGGCAATCGCCTTGCTGATCGCACGTGCCCCGCTGTCGCCAATCCCCGCAGCTGCGATTGCTTCATACGTCGCGAGGGTGTCGATTGCGGTTGCCATGTCTCGCTATAGCCGATCGGTCACCCAGCGCGAAGGGCTGGATGCGCCCGCTACGGACGGTCCTTTCCTTGACCCCGAGCCCCCTCCCCTGCTAAGCGCCCGCGTTTACCGCATAACCTGAGAGTTTGCCCGATGGCGCGTGTCACAGTCGAAGATTGCGTCGACAAGATCCCCAACCGCTTCGAACTCGTGCTGATGGCGGGAACTCGCGCGCGGCAGATTTCGAGCGGTGCCGAGATCCTGCTCGACCGCGACCGCGACAAGAATCCCGTCGTCGCGCTCCGCGAGATCGCCGAGCAGAAGGTGGTGCCCGCCGTGCTGCAAGAGGCGCTGGTGTCGTCGATGCAGCGCGTCATCCAGGGCGAAGACGATGCCCCCGACGCGGTCGGCTCGCTGTCGGCATCGGCGGAGGCGCTGCGGCTCACTGCTGCCCAGCCGCCGCGTAACCAGAATTTGGGTCCGGATTACGAATAGCCCGCAGTAGGTTGGGCGCTCACGCATACTGCTTCCGTCACCCCAAGCGAGGGCTGTGGCCCATAGTTGTGCACGCTCCGAACTTCGCGTTGCGGGGATAGTTGGGCCCCGGCCTTCGCCGGGCTGACGATCTGGCAGCTTTCGCCGGGGTGCCGATGAACCCTGGGGATGAGACGCTCCCCTGCGGCGGGATGACAGCTTAGGGTTTCGCGGGTTGCGCCCTCGCCCCCTGCGCCCCACTATCCAACAATGTTGCGCCAGTACGAACTTGTCGATCGCGTCCTCGCGTACGATCCCGATGCCGACGAGGACTTGCTCAACCGCGCCTATGTCTTCTCGATCCAGGCGCACGGGTCGCAACTGCGCGCGAGCGGCGACCCGTATTTCAGCCACCCGATCGAAGTCGCGGGCATCCTGACCGAATTGAAGCTCGACGCCGAGACGATCGCCACCGGCATCCTCCATGACACGATCGAGGACACCGTCGCCACCACCGAGCAGATCGAGCGGCTGTTCGGCGCGAACGTCGCGCGGCTGGTCGACGGCGTCACCAAATTATCGAAGATCGAGGCGCAGACCGAAAATGAGCGCGCCGCCGAGAACCTCCGCAAGTTCCTGCTGGCGATGTCCGACGACATTCGCGTCCTGCTCGTCAAGCTCGCCGACCGGCTGCACAACATGCGGACGCTCCATTTCATCAAGTCCGAGGAAAAGCGCCGCCGGATCGCACGCGAGACGATGGACATCTACGCGCCGCTCGCCGAGCGTATCGGCCTGTACGGCTTCATGGACGAGCTCCAGGCGCTGAGCTTCAAGCATCTCGAGCCAGAGGGCTACGATTCGATCGTCAAGCGCCTCGAACTGTTACGGGCCGGCGGCGGCGACATGGTCGCGCGGATCACCAGCGGCATTAAACTGCTGCTCGGCCAGAGCGGGATCGAGGCCGACGTCCGCGGGCGCGAGAAACGCCCGTTCTCGATCTGGAAGAAGATGCAGGATCGCCGCATGGCGTTCGAGAACCTGCCCGATGTCATGGCCTTCCGCGTCGTCGTCCCCGACACCGCGGGCGCGTATCGCGCGCTCGGCATCATCCACCAGCGCTGGCCGGCGGTGCCGGGGCGGTTCAAGGACTTTATCTCGACGCCGAAGCGCAACGGCTATCGCTCGCTCCACACGACGGTGATGCACAGCGAGCGAGTGCGGATCGAGATCCAAATTCGGACCGCCGAGATGGACCGCGAGGCTGAATTCGGGCTGGCAGCGCATTGGGCGTACAAGCAGGGGGACGATGGCGCCCCTGCCCGCCACGCCTATCCGTGGCTGCGCGACCTGATCGAAATCCTCGACCAGGCGTCGACGCCCGAGGAACTGCTCGAGCACACCCGCCTCGCGATGTTCCAGGATCAGGTCTTCGCCTTCACGCCTAAGGGCGAGCTAATCCAGCTGCCGGCGGGGTCGTGCCCGGTCGATTTCGCCTATGCCGTTCATACCGATCTTGGCGACACCTGCGTCGGGTCGAAGGTCAACGGCCGCGTCGTGCCGCTGCGGACCCCGCTGGCGAACGGCGACCAGGTCGAAATCCTGCGGTCGAAGGCGCAGCATCCCGATCCGTTGTGGGAAGGCTTCGTCGTCTCGGTCAAGGCGCGCTCGGCGGTCCGGCGCTTCGTCCGCCAGCAGCAGCGCAGCCAGCAGCTCAAGATGGGGCGGACGCTATACGACGAGGTCGTCGCGCGGTTGAAGCTGCCGCTGTCCGACGACGCCGTCACCGCCGGGCTGGCGCGGCTCAAGCTCATCGATCGCAACGCGCTGTATTTGGCGCTGGCGCGGGCGACGGTCAGCGACACCGCGGTGCTCGAGGCAGTGCTGCCGGGGTCAACCGCCAATCTCAAGACGAAGAAACGCGGCAAGGCGGGACCGCGCGCGCCGATTTCGATCCGCGGACTGACTCCCGGCGTGGCGTTCCAACTCGCCGATTGCTGCCACCCGATCCCCGGCGATCGCATTGTCGGCGTCGCCTGCCCCGGGACCGGCATCGAAGTCCACGGCATCGATTGCGCCAACCTCGCCGATCCCGGTGAAGGCGAATGGCTCGACCTCCACTGGGGCGAGGAGACCGAAAGTGCGGTCGCCCGGCTGTTCGCGGTCGTCCACAACCAGCCCGGTAGCCTCGCCGCGCTGACCGCGATTCTCGCGCATCACGGCGCGAACATCGTCAACCTGACGTTGAAGGAGCGCGACCGTGCGTTCCACGGCTTCGTCGTCGATATCGAGGTCGACGACCTCGCGCATTTGACCAACATCATCGCGGCGTTGCGCGCGACGCAGGCGGTGGTCAGCGTCGAGCGGGTCAAGGCGTAGAACCCCTCTCCCATTCTAGGAGAGGGGCGTCAGCCGGTGGTTTACCGCGCGACCTCGATCGCAGCCTCGGCGACCCAGCCCTTGGTGCCGAGTTCGTCCTCGACCTCCCAGAAGCCGTCCTGCTTGGTCCCGGTCGGATAGAGCAGCGCCCCCGGATCGAGCGACTTCAGTACCTTCGACTTGAGCGATGCCGCCGCGTACATCCGGCCGGGCCGCTTCATAGCGACCGCCTTAGCTGCCTGCTGCTGGCTGGCGAACTGCCCGAGCTGGCCGCCGAGTTCGCCGCTCATCTTGGTGTAGGCGTCGAGATAGGCGAGCGCGATGACCTGCCCGATCTCGGTATTGTCGTACCCCGACGCACCGCCCGCCGCGAGCCCGCCGCCGCCAAAGATGCCACCCGCTCCGCCCCAGCCGAGATCGGTCTTCTTCGACTGACCCTCGGCGACGAATTCCTCCGACGACTTGTTGTTGACGATGTTGAGGACGACGTTCGCCGAGCGCTTCTTGACGTTGATCCCGCCGATCAGCCCGCCGACCGACCCGCCGAGCATACCGCCGATCAGGCCGCCGACGTTGAGGCCACCTTTGTTGCCATTGCCGGTGACGATGTCGGGAATGACGGTGAAGTCGGCTTCGACCATCTGGCCCTTGCCGATCGTCCCGCCGCGCCGCATCTCGCCGCCGGCATTGAGCGCGCGCTCGCGCTCCATCGCCGCCATGCCGGCCTGGCTGCGGTTAACCAGCCGGAAGCAGTGCGACTTCTGGATGTAGACGCGAATCAAAGCCTCGGGGGAGCCGAGGCCGAGCCCGCCCCACCATTTCGTCTCGGGCTCCGACACCGCGATCGTGCCGAGCGGCTTGGCGCAGACCGGCAGTTCGTTGGTCGCCCGGGCGCGCGTCGCCTCCGCGGTCTCGCTATGCGTCGACTTGATCTGAGCAAGCGCCGGAGATGCCAGCGCGACGATCAACGCCCCCGCCACCGCGCGCGGCTACCGTCGAAACCATGTGTATTTCCCCCTTTAACCCCGCGTCGGCATAGCGCAATCAAGCACCGCTTTCCACAACCTATCGACCGGTGTTAGCAGCAGGGCATGACCGACGCCGATATCATCGCCGAATTCCGCGCCGCGGAGGCGCTTCTTGAGGGGCATTTCATCCTGTCGTCGGGGTTGCGCTCGGCGCGCTATCTCCAGTGCGCGCGGGTGCTGATGGACCCAGCGCGAGCGGCGCGGCTGTGCGCCGCGCTCGTCGTCAAGCTGCCGACGGCGGTGCGCGAAAGCGTCACTGCGGTGGTGTCGCCGGCGATGGGCGGGGTGATCGTCGGATATGAGATCGCGCGCCAGCTCGGCGTCGCCTCGATGTTCGTCGAGCGGCCGACGGGGACGTTCGAACTGCGCCGCGGCTTCGCGCTGACGCCGGGAGAAAAGGTGCTGATGGTCGAGGACGTCGTGACGACCGGGCTGAGCTCGCGCGAGGCGATTGTCGCCATCACCGCGGCCGGGGGCGAGGTCGTCCACGCCGCGTGCCTTGTCGACCGCAGCGACGGGGCCGCCGATGTCGGCGTGCCGCTGACCGCGTTGCTCGGGCTCGCGGTGCCGAGCTATGCCGCCGATGCGCTGCCCCCCGAACTCGCCGCGATCCCGGCGGTCAAGCCGGGCAGCCGCGCGGCATGAGGCTGCTCCTTCTCGCCGCGCTCGTCGCCAGCGGCGCCGGAGCCAAGCCGCCGATTCCCGTCCCGCCCGGCGATGCGCTGCTCGACCGCTGCGCCGCGATCGAGTCGGTCGCAGGCGCGCTCAAGATCAGCGGGCAATATCTGCTCAGCGACACCGTCGACGACTGCGGCAACCTCCTCGGACCGCAGGAATACCGCACGTCCGAGACCCCGTGGCGCTGGGCGTCGGTGACCAAGCAGATCGTCGCGGTCGCGGTGCTGCAGCAGGTCGAGCGCGGCAAGCTCGCCCTCGACACGCCGATCGCGGCGTATGTCCCGGAGCTCAAGGTCGCCAATGCCGACCGGATCACGCTGCGAATGCTGCTCCAGCACACCAGCGGGCTCCCGAATGTCGAGGACGGCCCGGCCGATCCGCGCAAGGAAACGCTCGTCCAGTACCGCTACGACGCCCCCGCGCCGCCGCCGGGGATCAGCCCGATTT
Source organism: Polymorphobacter megasporae (assembly GCF_018982885.2). Classification (NCBI taxonomy): domain Bacteria; kingdom Pseudomonadati; phylum Pseudomonadota; class Alphaproteobacteria; order Sphingomonadales; family Sphingosinicellaceae; genus Glacieibacterium; species Glacieibacterium megasporae. The sequence continues at coordinate 47,619 of NZ_CP081848.1, forward strand.
GCCTCGGCAAGGCAAAGGCCGAGCCCGGCGTGCGCTTCGACTATAATAATTGCGACACCGAAGTCGTCGGCGCGGTGCTCGAAGCCGTCACGGGGATGCCGCTCGCCAAGCTGCTCGACGCCGAGATTTTGGCCAAGGCTGGAATGACCGCGACAGTCCTCGTCGTACCCGGAGAGAAGCTGTCGGGACGCGTCGGCTATTTCCCCGACGGACGCGACGACGCATTCATCGACGTCGGCCGCTTCGGCGCGGCGGGGGCAGTCCGCGGGCCGCCGCGTGACCTTGCTAAATTCGATCGCGCGCTGATGACCGGCCAGCTCCTCAAGCCCGACAGCCGCGCCGAAATGCAGCGCGGCAATCCCAAGCTTGGTTACGCCGCGCTCGGCGTCTGGTCGTACACCGTCCCGCTCAAGGGCTGCACGACACCGCAAAAGCTCGTCGAGCGGCGCGGCGAGATCGGCGGCGTCCAGGTCCGCAATATCATCGCCCCCGAAAGGAACCTCGCTCTGATCGTCTTCACCGACCGCCCGTTCGACTTTGGCGAACCGTGGCAGGGCAAGGGCGGAACGTACGATTTGCTGTCAGCCGCGTTGTGCCCGGCATGACCGCTCGCGTCCGCCTCGGCGTCAATATCGACCATGTCGCGACCATCCGCAACGCGCGCGGCGGGCCGCACCCCGACCCGGTGCGGGCCGCGCAGCTCGCGGTCGCGGCGGGGGCGGATGGGATCACCGCGCACCTGCGCGAGGACCGGCGGCACATCTCCGACGACGATATCGTCCGCCTCGTCGCAGCGTTGACCGTCCCGCTCAACCTCGAGATGGCGGCGACCGCCGAGATGCTTCAGATCGCGCTCGCGCACGGCCCGCATGCGGTCTGCATCGTCCCCGAAAAGCGCGCCGAGCGGACCACCGAGGGCGGGCTCGACGTCCTCGGCAACCAGGCTGGCCTCCGCGCCTTCGTCGACCGGCTGACCGCGCGCGGCTCGCGCGTCAGCCTGTTCGTCGAGCCCGATCCCGACCAGATCGAAGCATCGGCGGCGATCGGCGCGGCGGTCGTCGAATTGCACACCGGGCGCTACTGCCACCTGACCGGCGACGACCAGACCGCCGAACTCGCGCGGCTGGCGAAGGCGGCGGCGTTGGCGACCGCGCGCGGACTCGAGGTCCACGCCGGCCACGGCCTGACCTTCGCCAACGTCGGCCCGGTCGCGGCGATCCCGCAAGTCGCCGAACTCAACATCGGCCACTTCCTGATTGGCGAGGCGGTGTTCGTCGGGCTCGACTTCGCGATACGCGAGATGCGGACGGCGATCGACGATGCCCGGCACCCCTCTCCTGCATGCTAGTCCTCGGTCTCGGCAACGACCTGACCAACATCGACCGAATCGCGGCGTCGATCGAGCGCTTCGGCGACCGCTTCATCAACCGCATCTTCACCCCCGTCGAAATCGCCAAGGCCGACCGCCGCCCGATGACCCGCGCGGGCACCTTTGCCAAGCGCTGGGCGGCGAAGGAGGCGTGCGCCAAGGCGCTCGGCACCGGCATTCGCGGCGGCGTGTTCTTCACCAACATGGGGGTCGTCAACCTGCCGAGCGGCGCACCGACTCTGGTGCTTACCGGGGGGGCGGCAGAAAGGCTGGCCAAATTGACCCCGGCGGGGCATAGCGCGGAAATTCATCTGACGATCACCGACGATCATCCCTGGGCACAGGCGATCGTCCTGATCACCGCGAGGCCCGAATGAGCGAGACCCAAGTGACCGGCATCGGGACGGCGACCCAGCCGAAAAAGAAGGTCGATTGGGCGAGTGAAATCCGCCAGCTGATCGTTCTCGCCATCGCCGTGCTCGCGGTCCACAGCCTCATCGCTAAGCCGTTCTTCATCCCGTCGGAATCGATGCTGCCGACGTTGCTGACCGGCGACCGGCTGATCGTTTCGAAATACCCCTATGGCTATTCGTATCTGTCGCCATCGCTGCCGATCCTGCCCGAAATGAAGGGCCGCCTGTTCGGCCGTTATCCCGAGCGCGGCGACATCGCCATCGTCAAGTCGCCGCGCGATCACGACGACTGGATCAAGCGCGTCATCGGCCTGCCCGGCGACACCGTGCAGATGAGGAATGGCGTGTTGTGGCTAAACGGCGTCGCGGTGCCCAAGGTGGCAGAGACCCCCGCCGACATCCGCGAATCCGCGAACACGACGTGTTCCGCGCCGCAGGTGATCCAGTACCGCTTCACCCGCCCCGACGGCGTCACGATCTGCCGCTACCCGCGTTTCCGCGAGACGCTGCCGAGCGGGCGCAGCTACGACGTCCTCGACCTCGGCGACACGCCGCAGGACAATACGCCGGCGATGATCGTTCCCGAGGGACATCTGTTCCTGATGGGCGACAACCGCGACAACAGCGAGGACAGCCGCTTTTCGAACCTCGTCGGCGGGCTCGACATGCTCCCGATCGAAAATCTCGTCGGGCGTGCCGAGTTCCTGACCTTCTCGCTCGACGGTTCGACGACACTCAATCCGCTGACATGGTTCGGCGCGTTCCGCCCCGGCCGCGCCTTTGTCTCGCTCCACCCGAAGGCCGGCCCGGTTCCCGCCGCGGCTCCCGCTCCGTGAGCGGCGGGATGAGGGGCCGAGTGAGTTTGGCCATATGAGCGAAGACACCCAGGTTCCGCCGAGCCCGATCGAGCTGTCCGACCGCGGCCGCAGCGCACTGCGCGATGCCGCCATCTGGCTCGGCGTCGCCAGCGCGCTGTTCCTCGCGTGGCACCTCGCCTCGTCGCTGCTGTTGATCCTCGCCGGCTTCGTTTTCGCCGCCGGGCTGCAGGGCGGCGAGCACCTGCTTGGCCGCGTGATGCCGGGTCCTCGCGGGCTCCGTTTGGCGATCGTCGTCCTGGTCTTCGTCGCGGCCCTGTTCGGCTTCCTCTATTTTGCCGGCACCCAGCTCGCCGCGCAGTTTTCCGAGCTGCAGACGACGCTGATGCGCCAGAGCGACCGCCTGTCGACGCTCGCCAGCGAGTACGGCCTGAGCAGCGGCACCGGCGGCGATCCGATCGCGCAGCTGAAGGCACAGATAGGCGGCTCGATGGGGCGGATCATGACCTTCATCGGCGGCGCCGCGGGGGCGCTCGGCAGCCTAGTCCTGATCGTTACCTTTGGCATCTTCATCGCCATCGACCCGCGGCTGTACGAGCGTGGGGTCGAATGGCTCACCCCCGAAGCCAAGCGTCCGCAACTGCGGACGACGGTCGAGGCGATGGGCAAGATGTTGCGCCGCTGGGTTGCCGGACGGCTCGCACTCATGCTGTTCGAAGGCACGCTGATCTTTCTCGGCCTCTCGGTTGTCGGCGCGCCGCTGCCGTTGCTGCTCGGACTTGTCGCGGGCCTGTTCGCATTCATCCCGAACCTCGGCGCGATCGCGTCGGGGATCTTGATCGTGACGATCGGCTTTTCGGCAGGAACGACGATCGGACTGGAGACCGTCGGCGTGTATCTCGTCGTCCAGGTGGCCGACAATTTCATCAACCCGCTGATCGAGAAGCGCGCGGTCGACCTTGCCCCCGCCGTCGTCCTCGGCGCGCAGCTGTTGTTCGGCGTCCTGTTCGGCATCCTCGGCGTGACGCTCGCCGACCCGATCATCGCGCTGATCAAGGTCGCCCTCGCCCAACGTCCAGTTGCCCCGGCGGAGCCCACGCGGTAGGTCGCCCCCGGGTCGCCAGGGGATCATCGATGCGCTTAACGACTGCCACTTTGCTGGCGGCGCTGGCCCTTGTGCCGGGCGTTGCGAACGCGCAGGCCGCTGGCTCCGGGACCGCTCCGACGACCGAGCCGGGTGCCGCCGACAAGCCCGCCGACGTCACCGCCGACGCCGTGCCCGAACGCTTCGCGGTCCATGCCCAGTCGACCGTCGTCGGCCAGTACAACACCCCGTTCCGCTCGCCATACGAAGGGCCGAACAGCCTGTCGGGCGGCGGCCAGTTCCGCGAGACCTTCGACCTGACGGGCTACGTCGGCGCGAGCCCGTGGCATGGCGCCGAGGTCTGGGCGAATGGCGAGGTCGACCAGGGCTTCGGGCTGCGCAACACGCTCGGTGCGGCGGGCTTTCCCTCGGCCGAGGCGTACAAGGTCGGTAAGGGAACGCCGTATTTCCGGCTGCAGCGCGCGTTCGTCCGCCAGACGATCGACCTTGGCGGCGAAGCGGCGGCGACCGCGCCCGACCTCAACGTTCTCGGCGCAACACACACGGCGAACCGGCTGACGCTGACGATCGGCAAGTTCAGCGTCGCCGACGTCTTCGACCAGAATAAATACGCCCACGACCCGCGCGGCGACTTCCTCAACTGGACCACGGTCGACCTCGGCACGTTCGATTACGCCGCCGACGCGTGGGGCTATACCTATGGCGGGACGGCGGAACTCGCGGTCGGTAACTGGACCGAGCGCGCCGGGCTGTTTAACCTGTCGAAGATCCCGAACAGTGTCGATCTCGAGACCAACTTTCGCCAATTTCAGGTGATCGGTGAGATCGAGCGGCGGGTGACGATCGGCGGCCATCCGGGCGCAATCCGCCTCAACGGCTGGCTGAGCCACGGCAACTTTGCCAGCCTCGCCGACGCCATCGCTTACGGCGCAGCACACGGCACCGCCCCCGATCCGGTCCCGGTCCGCAAATTCCGCGACCGCACCGGCATCGGCATCAATGTCGAGCAGGAAGTCAGCGACGCCGTCGGCGTGTTCCTCCGCGCCGGGCTCGGTGACGGCAGCAGCGAGGCGGTCGAGTTCACCGACATCGACCGCAGCGTCTCGGGCGGTGTGTCGATCAAGGGCTCGGGCTGGGGGCGCGACCACGACCGGGTCGGCGTTGCGCTGATCGCGAACGACATTTCAGCCGAGCGGCGGCGGTATCTCGCGGCCGGGGGACTCGGGATTTTGATCGGTGACGGGAGGCTGGTGAATGCCGGGCCGGAATTGATCGGCGAGACCTATTACGACCTCGCTGCGATCGGTCCGCTGCACTTTACGGCAGACGGGCAGTTGATCGTCAATCCGGCGTATAATCGCGACCGCGGACCGGTGCCGGTGTTTGCGATGCGGGCTCACGCGCAGTTTTGAGAGCGGCGGCGGACAAAGAAAGACAGTAAGGGCGTCGCGGCGAAGCCGCGCAGGTCGTCCGACGAGTTCGGCTGCGGTTGCAGCCGCCTCGCCGGCCGGTCTTGCGCGAGTCCGCGCGCTGCTAACGAACGCGAAGCTGCGTTCGCTTCGCTGCACGTGGCCGCGCTACGACTTCCCCTGCACGCCCAGCAGTTCGATCCGGAACAACAGCACCGCGTTCGGGGGAATAACCCCGCCAGCACCCTGTGCGCCGTAGCCGAGCTCGGGCGGGATCGTGAAGTTGTAGACCGACCCGACCTTCATCAGCTGGACGCCTTCGGTCCAGCCGGGGATGACGCGATTCAGCGGAAACACTGCCGGCTGGCCGCGCGCGATCGACGAGTCGAACACGGTGCCGTCGAGTAATTTGCCCTCGTAATGGACCGCGACGGTATCGGCGGCGGTCGGGGTCGGGCCGGTGCCCTCGGTTACGATTTCGTACTGGAGGCCGGATGCAGTGGTCTTCACGCCGGGTTTTCCCTTGTGTGCGCTGAGATAGGCGAGGTCGGCGGGACGCGCCGAATCGACCGCGCGCTGCGTCCCCGCCCAGACGAGGACGGCGACGACAAGCGCGAGAACGAGGGCGAAGCCGACCCACTTGCCGGCACCAGTGCCGGCAGCGGTCGCGGTCATTGTCTTACCGGACGCCGTCACGCTCGGCGCGCTTGCGCTCGAGCTTGCGGGCGCGACGGACGGCGGCGGCCTTTTCACGGGCGCGCTTTTCCGACGGCTTTTCGTAGTGGCGACGCAGCTTCATCTCGCGGTAGACGCCTTCGCGCTGCAGCTTCTTCTTGAGCGCGCGCAGCGCCTGGTCGACATTATTGTCGCGAACGATGATCTGCAAAGCCGGTCTCTCCATTCACGCCACAGACCTCAGCATGGCCCGGACTTGTCATAGGTTAGGGTTCGCCAGCGGACAGCCCACCGACGCGAGGCAGTGCGCTTAGCAGAAGCGCCGCCGCCGGACAAGCGCGTACGGGCCGCATCGCCTTTCGCCGTACCACGCGGTATCACGGTGCCATGACCGACGAAATCGCGCGCCCCGATGAAACCCTCGACGAGACCCGCCCGCGGCTGATCGCGGCGATGATTCCGCACGTCGCCTTCGACGGCTGGACCGCCGCGAGCGTCGCCGCCGCCGCCGCCGACGCTGGGATCGACCCCGACGTCGCGCACCTCGTCTTTCCGCGCGGCGCGGCGCAGATGGTCGACGCCTACACCGCGTATGCCAATACGCGGATGACCGCCGCGCTGACCGGCATCGGTAACATGAAGGTCCGCGAGCGCATCGCCTTCGCCGTCCGCACCCGCTTCGAACAGGCCGAGGGCGAGCGCGAGACGGTCCGCCGCGCTGTCGCGATCTTCGCGCTTCATCCTGCCCTCAGCGCGAAGTCGACGTGGCGCACCGCCGACGCGATCTGGCATGCGTGCGGCGACACCGCGACAGACTTCAACCATTATTCGAAGCGCGCGATTCTCGGCGGCGTCTATGCTGCGACATTGATGTATTGGCTCGGCGACGAGAGCGACAGCCGCGCCGACACCTGGGGCTTCCTCGACCGCCGCATCGCCGGGATCATGAGCTTCGAAAAGACCAGGGCGCGGTTGACGTCTGGGAGCGGCAATCGCCCGAGCATCGCCCAGATCCTCGGACGGCTGCGCTACCCGGCAGTCTAGCGCCTACTGCACCCCCGGCTCGCCGAGGTGCGCTGCCTTCCACTCCATCGACATGTGAATCCGCGTCCGCCCCGACGGGTGGTCGAAGAACACCGCCTCCTCGAACGGAGTCGGCTCGAGCTTGCGATATTCCCCAAGCCGGAGCGCCATCCGGGCGAAGCCGTCGGGCGCGCGTGACGCATTGATCCCGAAATAATCCGCCTGCGATTCGTGGAAACGCGTTAGCGAATTGGTGACCGGGGTCAGGACGAGGAAGAACAATGTCAGCACGACGACCGCGACTGCGACCGCCGCGGGGTCGGTGATCCCCCGCACGCCCCAGCCGGGATTACGCGCGATCAGCCACGGCACCACCGCCTGAACGGTGGCGAAGCCGGCAACGATGAGGACCGCGAAGCCGACCATCAGCGAAATCGAATGGTTGAGGACATAGTGCCCGGTCTCGTGCCCCATCACCGACAATGTCCCGGCATCGTCGTGGAGGTTCAGCAGATTGTCGTTGAGCGCGACCCGCGTCGTCGGGCCGAAGCCGGCGACGTTTGCCGAGACCCGTTTCGTCTGCCGCGACGCATCGACGACGAGCACCTGCGTCACCGGCACGCCGTTGCCCTGCGCGAGCTTGAGGATCGACGTCCGCAACGGTGAGTCGGCCATCGGCGTGTATTTGTTGAACAGCGGCAGGATCAGGACCGGCGCGAGGGTCAGCAGGAATGCCATCACGACGAGCGAAAATCCGCCCGCGTACAGCCACCAGCGTCGCGGCGACCACCGCACCCCGGCCATGATTGCCATGACCACGAGCGCGGTGACCGGCACGCTGATTGCGAAACTCTTCGCCTGGTCACCGAACCACTCGACGAAATTCTGGTTCGACATGCCATACTGATGCTCGCGGGCGAAGTCGGTGTAGATCGTCCACGGCAGCGTCGCCAGCGACGTCGCGGCGAGGAAGACAAGCGCCCAGACCAATGTCGCCAGCCAGCGCCGTCCGCCGGTGACGGTGCTGCTCCACCCCGACAGCCGCGCCGCCCAGCCGAGTCGAAGGAACGCCCACGCCACCCCTGCCCCGACGACCGCATTCCACAGGACCAGCCAGTAACCGCCCTCGAAATACGCGTCGGACCGCGCCCGCGCCGCGCCGTTGAAGGTCGCGAGATAGGCGCGGGTAGCGGCGTCGGCGTCAAATGCCGGAGTGCCGACGGCGACGGCATCCAGAGCAGCGGCGATCAGCATGCGTATTCCCCCGTAGTGTTCTGTGTTGCTAACACAGTCCATCTGCGGCGCAAACCCTACAGCCGGTAATGCGCGCCAACCGAAAGCGTATAGCGTGGCGTCAGCTGGTAGCCGCCGACGCGTTGGTAAACCGGGACTTGGACGATCGTGTAGATCGCCGCGCGCCGTCCGACCGCGACCGTTGCGCCGGGCGCGATCGAGACGAACTCGCCGCCGCTGTTCTCGCGGTCGGAATTGACGCCGTGGTCGCGCTCGGCGAGCCGGGCGTTGAGCTGGACCTGCGGCGTGACCCCGCGCCAGCCGGTGAAGTGCACCCCAGCCGACGCGGTCCCGGCGATCCCCGGGCTGTAGAGGTCGCGGTTGTCGAGCGGCAGCGTCGCCTGCGCCTGGAGGACGAAGTCGATGCCGCGGGCAAGCTGGCCGAAGTGATACGCACCGATCGTCGCATCGATCGTTCCGGTGCCCGGCTGGAGGCCGCGGTCGGTCGCCTCGCCGGTCGACGGCCCGGCGATGAACTCCTCGCGGAAATTGCCGGTCGGAAGCTTGAGTCCGAACTGGATACCGGTGATGCCGGGGCCGCCGAATCCCTGCCACCGCCCGGTGACGCGGATGTCGCCGAGGCCGCCGGTCCGTGACGAGCTCGGCTCGGTGTCGCCCGGCGAGACGGTCAAATGCGGACGGTAGACGAACGGAACCTGGACATCGACGCCCCAGACCGGATCGAACTGGCGGTCGAGGATCGCGGTGACATAATGGTTGTAGGTGTAGCGCTCGATCTCGCGGTCGGCGGGCAGCGCGATCGCCTTGCCGTCGAGAACGCCACGACCGGCGCGGAGCTGAGTCTGGGGAACATCGTCGTAGCGTAGGTCGAGCGACGTGCCGGGCTGGACGACGAGGCCTTGGCTCAACCATTCGGAGGTGAGGTTGCAGCCGCAACTCGAACAGGCGAGCGCGGGCGCGGCAGTGGTGAGGCACAGCAGGGCGAGCCCGGCGGCGGGGAATTTGGTCATGGAAATGCTTTCGCTCAAGGCGATGCACCGCGTGGCTCACGTCGCGCATCGTCGAATGTCGGGGGGCACGGCCGGGGCCGCGCGCGGGCCTAGGCGGAGCGGAGCGCCGGGGGTCCGCGCGGCGGCGGGCGGAGACGGTGGACGCGGAGGATCGGCAGCGTGACGAAGTCGATCGGCTCGACAGCCACGACCTGCACCGGCGGCGCGACGACCAAGGGCGGCGCGGCAGCGTCGATCGCGACGGCGATGCCCGAGAAACCGCACGGCGCCTCGGACTTGCCCTCGGGCTTGGGCGCGTGGCCCGGCGCGGCGACGCTGACCGCGCCGTGGCCGGTGCAGATGGTGAAGACGGTGCGGCCGCCGTCGCGCACCGGCATGAAGCCCGGCGGCACGAGGATCTGGACGCCGAGCGCGATCAAGGCGACCACGAGGGTCAGCCACGCCTGCGCGCGCAAGAGGGATCGGACCCGGTTCACCCGCGCCGCGTATCGGCTGCGCCGCGCGGTGTCGAGCGTGACACTTGCGCCGAACGGCGGCGGCTGGCCCTTCCCAAGCGTTGCGCTTACCGCTAATCATTCGCAATTGCGGATAGCGACGACAGGCGACGCCATGATCCAACGCCGAGCGACCCAGCGAACGACACGCTGCCAATGACTCCACGTCTCCACATCGAAGACCTTCGTCGCGGTGAGATCGCGACAATCGTCGCGATCGACCGCGACCGGGTCGACCCGGAAAACGCGCGCCAGCTTCACGAGATGGGCTTCGACGAAGGTGTCGATGTCGAGCTCCTCCACCGGGCCCCGTTCGGCGGCGACCCGATCGCCCTCCGCGTCGGCAATATGAGCGTCGCGCTGCGCAAGCGGCTCGCGCGGATGGTTGTCGTCGAACGCGCGATCGCCGCCGAGTGAACGCGCCCGTCCTCGACGCTTCCTTCGACACGCGCCCCGACGCGCCCCTCGCAGCGACGCGGACGCCGATGGTCGCGCTCGTCGGCAACCCAAACGCGGGCAAGACCAGCCTGTTCAACGCCTTGACCGGGTCGCGGCAGAAGGTCGGCAACTATCCGGGCGTCACCGTCGAGCGCAAGGCGGGCAAGCTCGCGCTCCCCGATGGGCGCAGCGTCGACCTGATCGACCTGCCCGGTACCTACAGCCTCAGCCCGCGTTCGCCCGACGAGGAAGTCACACGCAAGGTCGTGATGGGTGCGCAGGCGGGCGAGCGCCGCCCCGATGCGATCGTCGCGGTGATCGATGCGACCAACCTCCGCAACCACCTCCGCTTCGTTCTCGAACTCCGCCGCCTCGGCCTGCCGATGGTCGTCGCACTCAACATGGTCGACCTTGCCGAGCGCGACGGCACCGCGATCGACGTCGCGCAACTCAGCAAGATCCTCGGCATGCCGGTCGTCGCGACCGTCGCAGTCCGGCGGCGCGGCCTCGGCGATATCGCCGCCGCGCTCGCCCCGCTCCTTACCGGTACGACCCCGCCCGCCGCCGATACGCCGGGCGACCTCGTCCTGCTCCAGCGCGAAGCGCGCGCAATTGCCGGCACCGTGACCACCCAGCGCGGGACGGCGCGGCGCTGGTCGCAGCGGCTCGACGCGATCACCCTCCACCCGGTGTTCGGCCCGATCCTGCTCGCGGCGCTTTTGTTCCTGATGTTCCAGGCGGTCTTCGCCTGGGCGCAGGCGCCGATGGACATGCTGTCGAGCGGGGTCGACTGGCTCCAGAAGGCCGCCACCGCCGCGCTGCCGCCGGGTGACCTGCGGTCATTGCTCGTCGACGGCATTCTCCACGGAGTCGGCTCGGTCGTGGTGTTCCTGCCGCAGATCCTCATCCTGTTCTTCTTCATCATCGTCCTCGAACAGTCGGGCTACATGACCCGCGCGGCGTTCCTGATGGACCGGTTGATGGCGCGGGTCGGGTTGAACGGCCGCGCCTTCATCCCGCTGATCTCGAGCTTCGCCTGCGCGATTCCCGGCATCATGGCGGCGCGCACGATCGCCGAGCCGCGCGACCGGCTGACGACGATCCTGATCGCGCCACTGATGACGTGTTCGGCGCGGTTGCCGGTCTATGCCGTCATAATCGCCGCATTCATCCCCGACCGCCCGGTCCTCGGCTTCCTCGGGCTGCAGGGCGTGGTGATGTTCGGCCTGTACGGCTTCGGCGTCGCCGGCGCGCTCGCCGCCGCGTGGGTGCTCCGCCGGACGGTGACGAAGGGCCCGACCCCGACTTTCCTGATGGAGATGCCCAAATACCAGTGGCCCGCGCCGCGCGACATCGGCATCGGCCTGTACCAGAAGGCATGGGCGTTCCTCGCGCGCGCCGGCGGCATCATCCTCGTCTCGACGGTCGCGCTATGGGCGCTGGCGACATGGCCGAAGCCCCCCGCGAATGCGACGCTGCCGGCGATCGACTATTCGGTCGCGGGCCACATCGGCGCGGCGCTCGAGCCCGTCTTCCGTCCGATCGGCTTCAACAAGGAGATTGCGCTCGCGCTCGTCCCCGGCATGGCGGCACGCGAGGTCGCGATCAGCGCGCTCGGCACGGTCTATTCGCTCGACGCCGACGCCGAGCATCCGCAGGGTCTCGTCGAGCGGCTCCGCGGCGCGTGGACGCTGCCGACCGCGCTCGCCTTCCTCGCGTGGTACGTCTTCGCCCCGCAATGCCTGTCGACCCTCGCGGTGACACGGCGCGAGACCGGCGGGTGGAAATGGCCGGGGTTCATGTTCGCCTACACGTTCGCGATGGCGTACGTCGGCGCCGGGGCGACGTACTGGCTGGCGCGCGCTTTGCTCTAGTCCGCCAGCCCGATCACAACGATCAGCGCGGCGAACATCCCGAGCGTGATCATGGAGGCGACCGACAGCACGGACGTCCGCCACAACGCGCCGAACCAGCCGAGGCGGTAGGCGCCCTTCAGCTGCACGAACATATGGAGCGGCGCGGCCAGAATGAGCGTCCCGGCGAGACCGCCCGAGAAGCCCTTACGCCCGTCGCTGTAATCCCCGCCGCCGGTCGGGTCGAACTTCGTCAGCAGCGCGATGACGATGAACAGCAGCGACATGAACGACAGCGAGTAAAGCGCGAAGACGACGTGGTCGTAGGTGTGGACGTCACGGCGGAAGACGAACAGCAGCCACAGCGTCGGCAGCGACAGCGGGATCAGCAGGAAGCTCAGTTTGTACGCCTTCTGCTCGATCCGATAGAGCGCGAAGTCGGGGTTGAGCAGCGCCTCGCGGATCCGTGAATCGATCGTCGCGTTGCCGGTGTTGGGCTTGATCTTGCCCGACCGGACACCGTCGGCGAGTTGTTCTTGCCAGCTGCCAACCGCCTTGTCGGCCGGAGCCGGGATCGCCTGCGCGGTCGCCAGTGCCCCCCGTGCCGTCGCCAGCGCCGCCTCGTTCGCCGCCAATGTCGCGCTCAGCGTCTTGATCTGCGCCGGCGTCGTGTCACTGTCGAACCTGGCATGGCCGATCTCCCGCCGTGCATCGGCGACGTTGCGCTTGGCATCAGCGACATTGGTGCGGGCATCGGCGACGGGCTTGCCCCCCGCCGAGTTGATTGCGCCGTTGATGTCGGGGCCGCCGAGTATCCCGAAGACGAAGAACATCAGGAAGATCGAGAACAGGAATAACGCCAGCGGGGCGATATAGCCCGCGCGCTTGCCGTAGACATAGTCGCGCGTCAGCCGCCCCGGCGCGAACACCAGCCGCGGCAGCGTCCGCCACGCCTTGCTGTCGAAATGCCAGATGCCGTGGAGAAATTCCTCGAAGATGTGGCCGACGCTGCGATGGACGTGCGCCGATTGCCCGCAGGCCGCGCAGAAATTGCCGGTCAGCGTCGTGCCGCAGTTGGCGCAGGCGCCGTGCGCGAGGTCGTGCTCGTCGCGGCGGAGCGGCGGTGGTGCGCCCCCGATCGGCCGGGCGGCGGCACCGCGCTCTGCCGGGTGCGACCCGGGGCCGTCGAGCGTCGACGCCGCGAGCCCCGCGGTCGCCATCGCCCCCATCGCCTCGATCTCGCCCGCCATCGATCCTCCGCTTGCGCTGCTGCTCGCCCCGCTGCCCGCGCCAACCGTCATGCTGGCGTAAGACAGTTGCATTTTCAAGCACGGATGGCCCTGGACCCGGGTGTTCAGCGTCTCCCTGCCTATGGCCAAGCGCGGAGGCCGAACGTATCCCGCGAGCATGGCTTCTTCGATCACGATCCGCGCGGAGCGGCCGGGCGACGCCGCGACGATCACGGACATCGTCCGGCGTGCCTACGCCGACGTGTCCTACAGCGACCACCGCGAGCACATCATGATCGACCGTCTGCGCGAGACCGATGCGTATCTGCCATCACTCTCGCTGCTCGCCGAAATCGGCGGCGAGCCAGTTGGTCACATTCTCCTGACAAAGGCCGCCATCGTGGGCGGCGGCAGGGTCGTGACGACGCTCGCACTGGCGCCGCTGTCGGTCGTGCCCGAATTTCAACGCCGGGGCGTCGGCACGCAGTTGGTCGGCGCAGTCCACGAGCGCGCCGCCGCGCTCGACTTCGAGAGCGTGCTGCTCGTCGGTATTCCCGAATACTATGCGCAATTCGGCTACGAGGCTCTGGGCCGCTACCCGATCGCCCTGCCGTTCGAGGCACCCGCCGAAAACTGCATGATCTTCGAGCTCCGGCCCGGCGCGCTCGATGGCGTCGCGGGCAGGGTCCGATACGCCGACGGGTGGCTCGACCATTGACAGGCCGCTTTGCAACGCTCGTCCCGGCCGTTCCCCAGCCGCAATATATCGACTAGATTTCGGACTCGACGAGTCGCAGCGGACGCATTAGTCGTTCGCTATACGTTCTATTGGATCGCAAGGAAAAGCATATGGCCGGTGTCAATAAAGTCATTCTCGTCGGACGCCTCGGCAAGGACCCCGAAACCAAGGAATTCGGCAACGGCGGGCGGGTCGTCAAGTTCAGCCTCGCGACGTCCGAAAACTGGCGCGACAAGGGATCGGGCGAGCGCAAGGAAAAGACCGAGTGGCATAACATCGTGATCTTCAACGAGAATATCGGCAAGATCGCCAGCCAGTATCTGAAGAAGGGTAGCGAGGTATATCTCGAAGGCTCGCTGCAGACGCGCAAATGGCAGGACCAGTCGGGGGTCGAGAAATATACCACCGAAGTCGTACTGCAGAATTTCAACGGCAATCTCACCTTGCTCGGCGGGCGCGACAGCGGTGCCGGTGAGGGTGGCGGCGGCGCGCGTGAAGGCGGCGGCGGCTACGGCGGCGGACGCGAGCAGGGCGGCGGTGGCTTTGGCGGCGGGGCTTCCCCGGCGGCGAAGAAGCCCGCTTATCCGGGCGGCGGCAGCTTCAGCGACGATCTCGACGACGACGTCCCGTTCTGATCGGAGCTGTGACCTCGGCAACGACGGTCTTCATCGCGCTCCTCCGTGCCGTCAACGTCGGCGGCACGGGCAAGCTCGCGATGAACGATCTTAAGGCGATCTGCGACGGGCTCGGCTTCATCGGGGCGCGGACGTACATCGCCAGCGGCAATGTCGTCTTCCGTTCGGCAGCAGGTGAGGCCGAGGTCAAGGCGGCGCTCGAGGCGAAACTTCAGGCGCACACCGGCAAGCCGGTGGGGGTCGTGGTGAGGACTGGTATTGAGCTGGCAGCGGTGCTCGCGGCGACCCCGTTCGCGGATCTCGCCGCCAACCGGACGGTTGCGATCTTTCTCGATGCCGCACCACCCGCCGATGCGATCGATCGCGTCACCGGACGTGCAGGCGAGCAGATTGTCGCGGGCGCTCGCGAACTCTACGTCCATTACGGCGATGGCATGCGCGACACGAAGCTGGTTATCCCGGCGGCTCGGGCCGGGACCGCGCGCAACATGAATACGGTCGCGAAGCTCGTGGCGATGGCTGCTGCCGCCTAACGGAGCAGGCGACTGCGCGCGGGCCAAATGCTCCGAAAGTGCCTGGATTCAATGATTTAACGGCCAGACGGGGATTTTCGTGGGCTCGAAAGGTCACACTAAGTTCAGGCTTTTGTACATTGATTTCGCGGCGCGCATTTGAACTTCAATCTCGCGAGACGCTGTTGCAGCCCGAGCCGTGCCCAATTGTGAAACGGTGGAATATCCGGAGGACGCTTCAGCGCGATCGTGTCGCCCGATTGCGCGAGCCTTTTTTGCGAAACGCTTTGCTAACGATGAGAAAGAGCGCGGCTTGCCGCCCGGTGGCGACTTCCGGCGACGCTACGCGCGCAGCGAGGGTGTAGGACAGCGCTTTCTCACAGCGCCGCGCGTCATTTCACGGGCCGCCGACCGTCAATAAATCCCCTGTATCTCGAGCGGCAGGCGCGGCGCGGGCGGGTGGAGCAGCAGGCTGCGGTCGGGGTCGCCGGCTTCCTGTGCGCGGAGGCGATCGTACTTGACCTTCGCCGCCGCGACCACCGACGCCCGATCGCGGAGGATCGTCGGGCGCAGGAAGACGAATAACGTCCGCTTGGTCTGGGTTTGCTGGCGCGACTTGAACAGATTGCCGAGGACCGGGATGTCGCCGAGGACCGGCACCTGGCTGCGGGTATTGGTCCGATCGTCGGTGATTAGCCCGCCGAGCACGATCGTGTCGCCATTGTCGGCGAGCACCGTCGTCTGGATGCTCCGCCGGTTGGTGATCAGGTCGGCGGCGCCGGTGACGCTGCCGACGAGCGACGACACCTCCTGGCTGACCTCGAGGCGGATGCTGTCGCCCTCGTGGATCCGCGGGACGATGCGCAGCGTGATGCCGACGTCCTGCCGCTCGATCGTCGTGAACGGCGTTAGCGTGTTGCCCGTCGTGCTGAAGCTGCCGGTGCGGAAGGGCACGTTCTGGCCGACGACGATCTCGGCGGGCTCGTTGTCGAGGGTCGTGATCGACGGCGTCGACAGCAGGTTCGACTTGGTCGAGGTGCCGAGCGCCTGGACGAGGATGTTGAAATTGCCCTTGCTGCCGCCCGCGATCGACAGCCCGTCGCCGACGAGCCCGAGCCCGCCGGGAACCAACGCCGCGATCACCGAGCCGAGCGAGACGCCGGTGTTCGAGAACGATGTGCCGCCGCTGACGCCGTTTATCACCGCCGCCCCGCCCGCCGCGAATTGCACGCCGAGCGCCTCGGCGGCGTCGCCGGTGACCTCTGCGATCGCGGCTTCGATCAGCACCTGCGGACGCCGGATATCGAGCTCCTCGATCAGGACACCGATCGCGGCGATCGCCGCCGGGGTTCCGCGGACAACGATCGCGTTCAATTCGGGCGCCGGCTGGATCGACAGGTCGTCGGTCTGGACCCCCGCGACCGGGGTCGTGCCGCCGCCGCCCGATGCGGTGAGACCGCCCGTCAGCGCCGCGATCGTCGATCCCGTGGTTGCGCCGCCGCCGTTCAATCCGCCTTGGCCGCCGAGCGCGCCGAAACTGCCTTGGCCGCCGTTCGCCCCGGAACTGCCATTCGACGACGAGGTGCTGAAGGTCGATCCCGCGCCGATGCTCGAGCGCGATCGCGACAGGCTCCGCGCGACCGGGTTGGTCGCCGCGCCCTGCTGGCCGCCGCCGGTCAGGCCGCGCAGGACGTCGGTGATACTCTCGGCGTCGGCGAAGTTGAGGCGGAACACCCGCGTCGTCGGGGCCGCGCCGCCGGGCTTGTCGAGCAGCACCGCCATCCGCCGCGCCTCCGACAGGCTGCGCGCATCACCACGGATAAGGATGACGTTGCTCCGCTCGTCGACCGCAATCTTCGGCGACCCCGGCGCAGTGCCGTCACCCATGATCCGCGCCAGCGCCGCGCCGACGTCCTTGGCGCTGGCGTATTTGAGCGGCAGGCTTTCGAACGACGCGCCGCCGCCGGCATCGAGATCCTGCGCCAGCCGCTCGATCCGACGGACATTTTCGGCATAGTCGGTGACGACGATCGCATTCGGGTTGGCCAGCGGCTCGATGCTACCGAACGAGGCGACGAGCGGACGGAATACGCGCACCGCGGAGTCGGCGGGGAGGTTGCGGAGGGGCACGACGCGGGTGACGACGTCCTGCGAGCGGGCGACATTGCGCCCCGATGCCGCGGTAGCGCCGCCCTGGATCGCCGACGCCTGCGGCACGATCCGCCACGCCGCGCCCGACTTGACCGCGGCAAAGCCGTAGACGCGCAAGACCGAGCGAAACAGGTCCCAGACGCCATCGGCCGACAGCGGTTCGGCCGAGACGACGTTGACGACGCCCTTGACGCTCGGGTCGAGGATCAGCGTCCGCCCGGTAATCCGCGAGACCTGCTCGGCGACCTGCGCGATCTCGACGTCGCGCATGTTGACGATAACGTCATTCGCGCGGACCCGTGCAGGGACCTGTGGCGCAGCCTGTGCCGCCGCGACGCCTGGCAGCGCGACCAGCGCCCCGATCGCCGCCGACAGCGCGGCCCGATGCTTGTTCCGACCCACAGACTTGCCCCCTAGTGCAACGGAAACGACATGGCGATGTGCTTGCCGTCGCGGACGACATCGACGCGGACGCGTCCCGAAACCACCGCATCGTCGAACAAGGCGCGGTCGCGCTCGGGGTCGCCGACCGCCTGGCCGTTGACCTTCTCGACGATATCGCCCGGCTGGAGCCCGGCGCGGCGCATGTCGTCGGACGGCGTCGCGCCAACGCGGTAGCCATCGGGCGTCGCGGTCGCGCCGAGGCTGCCGAGCAGCGACTGCGGGTCGGCGGCGCGCGCGCGATATTGCTCGACCGGCGCGGCATTGCCGATCCGCGGCTGCGGCCCCATCGGCACGGCGACCTGCGCCGGTTGCCCCGCTGCGCCCGGCGCGCCGGGCTTGGCCGGGAACGCGAGAGTCTGGAGCTGGCCGTTGACGCGGAGGACGACGAGATCGAATTCGACCGCATCGAGGATCGCGCCGCCCGGCAGCGTCTCGCCGACCGCATACGCCTTGGCCGGACCGTTGGCGGCGGCGATCATCGCGCTCGACGCCGATTGCGGGCGCGCGAGCATGATGCCGCGGAGTTGCAGGCCGAGCGCGCTTGGATCGCCGGTTGCTCCCGCGACGGCGACGGCCTGCCCGAACGGAGCGAAGCGCGTGATCGGCGACAGGTCGAGCGCGACCGATGCCGGAGCGGCGGCGCTGGCGGACGCGACATGCGCGCGCCCGTCGTCGGCGCCGCTCAGCCGCCACGTCAGCCCCGCCAATGCGACCGCGACCGAGGCGATGACCCCTGCCGCGACGAGCGCGACGCTGCGATCGATGGTCCGCGGGGTCATGGTGCGATGCTTCGCGCGTCGCGGAAGCCGCGGAGCGTCGCCATCGGCTGCGTCGCGCCCTGCGGGGTGACCGAGACGGTGATCGCCGCGAGATCGGGGTCGTCGCTCGGCTTGGCGGTCGTCGTCACCTGCCACGCGCGCCCGAGCATCGTCACCGTCGCGGGCAGCGTAGCAGCGGCGGGCAATGTCGCCTCGACCAGCCGGTTCTCGGCGACCCAGCCCGCGATCGTCCGCGCCTCGACGCCGCGGATCAGGTCGATATGCGCGCTGGTCGCCCGGATCAGCCCCGCCGACGCGACCGCGAGCACCGCCATCGCGACGAGCGCCTCGATCAGCGTGAAGCCCGTGTCGTGTTCGGTCATCGTGCGGCCACTGCTCGCGCGGCGGTGGCGCGCAGTCCGTCGAAGCGGACGTTCCACGCCTCATCACCGCGAACCAGCGTGAGATCGACCGCCGAATTATCGTCGAGCGTCACCGGCGCGACGGGCGCTCCCTCGAGCCGCATGCCGTCGGGCAGGACGTGGCGGTTCGGCCCGACCTGATACGCCCCGGCGTCGGCGCGCAGCGAAATCGGCGCGTTACCGGTCATCGCCGCGTCAGCCCCCGCCTGGATCGTCCCCGCCAGCCGCCGCGCCTCGACCTCGGCACCCGGACCGTGGCTGCCGAGCGACAGCACCGTCGCCCCCGACGCGACGCCGATGATCGCGAGGACGACAAGCATTTCGATCAGCGTCAGCCCGGCATCGCGCTCAAGCGACGTCAGGGCGACGCAGTGGCTCAACGGCCGGTGTCCTGAATGTCGGCGTCGACGCCATCCCCGCCCGGTTTGCCGTCGCGCCCGAGCGACAACAGGTCGAACCCCCCGCCGGTCGCGCCGGGGCTGCGGTAGATATACGGGTGGCCCCATGGGTCGGACGGAGCCTGCTGGAGGTAGCCGTCGGCGGCGTAATTTGTCGCGGCGGGCCCCGTCGATGGCTTCGTCACCAACGCCGCCAGCCCCTGCTCGGTCGTCGGGTAGCTGCCGTTGTCGAGGCGGTACATCTTGAGCGCCGCGCCGATCGACTTGAGGTCGGCCTGCGCTACCGTAACCCGCGCCTGGTCGGGGCGGCCGATCACGCTCGGCACGATCAGCGCGGCGACGAGCGCGATGATCGCCAGCACGACGATCATCTCGATCAGCGTCAGCCCCGCGTCCGGCCCGAGCGCATCTGCGCCCTCATCCGCCGCGGGCACAGCTGCGCTCTCCGCAGGCAGCATTAGCTCGGATTTGGCCGCTTCCACGCCGTCCTGAACCTTCGAGTAAATTGTGTGCACTGCCATACCGTCTTATAGAGGGGGCGAAGCCGAACGCTATCGGCCCGCCAATAGTAAACGACCGAAGTGGGCCGGAATGAACAGCGACGCCGCCGATTCCACCGCTCCAACCGGAGGCGTATATACGCTTTCGAGCGGCATCGCGGTTGCGCTCGAGCGCTGGGATGTCGGACCGACGACGGTGCTCGTGCCGACCGAGGACGTTTTGCTGCTCGTGGTCGACCTGCCCATCGCCGGGCGGGCGCAACGGCTCGCGGCGCTGCCGTTCGCGATCGAGGACCGCATCGCCGACCCGCTCGACGCGGTCCATGTCGCGCTCGGAGTCGAAGTTGCGCCGCAAAGCTTCGTCGCCGGGGTCGTCCGCCACGAGATCATGCTCGGCTGGGTCGCGACGCTCGACGCCGCCGGGCTCGGCCACGCCGCGATCGTCCCCGACGCGCTGCTGCTTCCGGCTCCCGCAGCGGGGTCGTGGAGCGTCGAGTCCGCGGCGGGTCGCGTCGTCGTCCGCACCGATTCGGGGTCCGGGTTCGCGGTTCCGGTCGAGCGGTTCCTTATGGTCTGGGCGGCGGGAGGATCGCTGCCATGCGTGACCTATGGCGCGCCGCTGCCGTTCGACTTGCCGATGAGCAGCACCGGCGAACCCGGCATCGCGTCGCAGCGCCTGCTCGCGCCGGGCCTCGATCTCCGCCAGGGCCGCTATGCCGCGCCCGCGCGGCCGATCCCCGCGGCGCTGCGGCGGCTGGGGATCGTGCTCGCCGCCGGGCTGCTCGCGCATACCGCGATCGCCGCCGCCGACACGCTCAAACTGCGCGGGATCGCGGCCAACCGGCGGACGACTGCCGAGGTGCTCGTCCGCCAGATGCTTCCGGGGACGCCGCTGACCGCCGATCTCGACCGGCTGCTGCCGAGCGGCAGCGCGGGGCACGGGCGCTTCCTGCCGTTGCTGACCCGTGCCGCCGTCGCGCTGACTCCCGTCGGCGGCCTGACTCTGACCAAGCTGAGCTACACCGACGGCGACGGCGCGCTGACGCTCGGGGTCGAGGCGGCCGACATCGGCGGGCTCCAGCGCGCGCAGTCGGCTTTGGTCTCGGCGGGGCTGAGCCCGCTCAGCGGCGCGGCGACCGCATCACCCGGGCGCGCCGACGGCGACATCGTCGTTCGCGGGGCAGCGCTGTGAAGATGGAGCTGCGCCCAATCCGCCTACCGGGATTCGACCCCCGACGCCTCGGCTGGCGCGCGCTGCCGCTGCCCGCGATCGCGCCGTTACGGTCGGGCATGGCGCGCTGGCTCGATGCCCGCAGCCCACGCGAACGTTGGCTGTTCGCCGCACTCGCGTTGGTCGCCGCCGCAGCGCTGTACGCGACCCTGATCTGGCGGCCGATCGCGGCGGCACACGCCGCGGCGCTCGACGACATCGCCCGCTACGACCGGATCTCGGCACGCCTCCGCGTCGCTGGTCCCGACGTCGCGCGGATGGCAGCGGCGCGGTCGGGCAGCCCCTCTACGACGATCACCGAGAGCGCGGCGAAGGCCGGGCTGACGATCCAGCGGATCGAGCCGCAGGGCGCGAACATCGGCGTGACGCTCGACGCGGCGGGGTTCGATGCACTGGTCGGCTGGCTCGCCACACTCGAACGCGACGCCGGGATGCATGTCGTCGACCTCAAGCTCGAACGCCGCCCCGACCCCGGCATCGTCTCCGCCCAAGTCACGCTGGCAACGACATGATCGACGCCATCCCCGACGATATCGACCTGCCGCCAGTCGCCGCGGCGTCGTTGCCGTATGCCTTCGCCCGGCGGCACGGCGTCGTCGTCGCGGCGGCAACCGGCATCTGCAGCCACCGCCCCGGCGTCGCGATCGAGGCGCTGATGGAGGTCCAGCGGCGCTATGGCGACCTGACCTACGAAGCCGTCGACGAGGCCGGGTTCGAGGCGCGGCTGCGCGCGCTGTACCGCGACAATGCCAGCGACGCCGCCGACTTCGCCGCCGCCGACACCGACCTCGCCGCGCTTGCCGATACCGCCGCCAGCCTCGACGACCTGCTCGACAGCCGCGACGATTCGCCGGTCATCCGCCTGATCAACGCGCTGCTTCTCGAAGCCGTCCGGCAGGGGGCATCGGACATCCACTTCGAAACACAGGAGAAACGCTGTGTCGTCCGCTTCCGCGTCGACGGCGTCCTGCGCGACATGGTCGAGCCCGCCCGCGCCCTCGCCCCGCTGCTGACCAGCCGGATCAAGGTCATGGCGCGGCTCGACATTGCCGAGAAGCGCGTGCCGCAGGACGGGCGCGTGACGTTGCGCGTCGGCGGGCACGAGATCGACGTCCGGGTCTCGACCCTGCCCGCGCAGCACGGCGAGCGCGTCGTCCTCCGCCTGCTCGACCGCGACGCGACCGACCTCGACCTGACCCGCCTCGGCATGAGCGTGCGCGACCTGAGTGTCTTCGAACGCCTGCTCGCGCGGCCGAACGGCATGGTCCTCGTCACCGGGCCGACCGGATCGGGCAAGACGACGACGCTGTATGCCGCGCTCAACCGATTGAACGACCGCAAGCGCAACATCATGACGGTCGAGGACCCGATCGAGTACGAGCTCGAAGGGATCGGCCAGATGCAGGTCAACCCGCGAATCGACCTCGACTTTGCCCGCGGGCTGCGGGCGATCCTGCGGCAGGACCCCGACGTCATCATGGTCGGGGAGATCCGCGACCACGAGACCGCCGAGATGGCGGTGCGGTCGAGCATGACCGGGCATTTCGTCCTGTCGACGCTCCACACCAACACCGCGGTCGGCAGCATCACCCGGCTCGTCGACATGGGGGTCGAGCGCTACCTCCTCGCGCCGATGGTCGCCGGGCTCATCGCGCAGCGGCTGGTCCGCACGCTGTGTCCCGCCTGCCGCGCGCCGGGCGAAGCGACGGCGATCGAGAGCGCGATGCTGAGTGGCGCGGTCGCCGTCGGCGCGCCGATCTTCCGCGCGGTCGGCTGCGCCGCGTGCAACAACGAGGGCTATCGCGGGCGCGGCGCGATCTACGAGATCATCGAGGTCGACGCGGCGATGCAGGGCTTGATCCACGACGGCGTGTCGGAGGCCGACCTCGTCGCCGCCGCGCGCCGCAGCGGCCCGGCGCTGATCGACGACGGCGCCGCCAAGATCGCCGCCGGGATGACCTCGGTCGAGGAAGTCGCCCGCGTCGTGCGCGACGATGCTTAGGGCCGCGGACTAATGGCGGCATTCGTCTATCGCGCGGTCGACGCGCTCGGCCAGACCCAGCGCGGGGTCGTCGAGGCGAGCAGCGCGACCGGCGCGCGCCGCCTGCTGCGCGATCGCAGCCTGCTGCCGGTGTCGGTCGAGGCGACCCGCGCCGCTGTCACGACCCCGCGCCCGGCGCTGTTCGGCCCGAAGATCGGGGCGAAGGCGCTGTCGACGCTGACCCGCCAGCTGGCGACGCTCGTCGGCACCGACATCCGCGTCGAGGAGGCGTTGCGCCTCGTCGCGGCGCAGGCGGCGGCGACCCCGGTTGCCGAACTGCTGCTCAACGTCCGCGGGCGGATCCTCGACGGCGGCAGCTTCGCCACCGCATTGGCCGAGCATCCGGCGGTGTTCCCCGAGTTCTTCCGCGCCTCGGTCGCGGCGGGCGAGCAGTCGGGCAAGCTGCCGCAGGTCCTCGCCCACCTCGCCGACTTCGTCGACAGCCGCTACCGCGCGGCGAACAAGCTCCAGCTCGCCTTGCTCTACCCGGCGCTCCTCGGCGTCGTCTCGTTCGGCATGATGACGCTGCTGCTGATCTACGTCGTCCCCGACATCACGCGGGTGTTCATCTCGCGCGGCGCCGAGCTGCCGTTCCTGACGCGGGCGCTGATCGCGATCAGCTGGGCGGTGTCGCACTTCGGCCTCGTCGCGCTGGTGATCATCGCCGGAGCCATCATCGCCACGCGACGCTGGCTCGCGGTTCCCGCCAACCGGCTGCGCTTCCACCAGTTCATCGCCACGACCCGGCCATTCTCGGGCTTCAGCCGCCAGCTCAACGCCGCGCGCTTCGCCGGAAGCCTCGCGACGCTCGTCCAGAGCGACGTCCCGCTCGTCGACGCGATCGCCACCGCCGCCGCGGTCACCCCCAATATGTTCGTCCGCAAGCAAGCCCTCGAGGTGGCGACGCGGGTGCGTGAGGGGACCAGCCTCCACCGCGCGATGGACGAGGCGCGGGTGTTCCCGCCGATGCTCGTCGCGATCGTCGCGAGCGGCGAGAGCAGCGGCAGGCTCGGCCCGGTCCTCGCGCGCGCCGGGGTCGATCTCGACCGCGATCTCGACTCGCTGGTGGCGACGCTGATGGGGCTGATCGAGCCCGCGGTGCTGCTGACGATGGGCGGGGTCGTGCTGCTGATGGTGCTGTCGATCCTGCTGCCGATCATCAACCTCAACAACCTAGCCGGGCAATGACCGCGTCAGAGCTCGATTTCGAGGTCGCTCGCGCCGGTCGAGCCGGGAATCAGCGCCGCCCCGGCCGCGGTGGTATGGAGCCGCAGGACGCCGTTCTCGAGGGTCAGGTCGGCGAGCGGCTGCGCGCGGTTGGCCCATGGCGTGACCGTTGCGGTGGTGCGGTCGCCGCTCGTGACGAAGGTCGCGACGAGGCGCGGCACCGCGCGCGCCGCCCCGGCAAGTCGGCCGCTGCACGACCCCGCCTCGGTGGTGAGGCTCCCCGACGCGGCCTGATGCTTCGGCGCGAGGGCGACGCGGTCGAGCGCGAGATGACTGCCAAAGTCGCACGCGAATGGCAGCGACGGCGCGGCGAGCGCGACCAGCGGCCAGCCGATCCGGCCGCGCACCGCATCGAGCCCGACCCCGGCGAAGGGCCCCCAGCGCGCCGCGCCCTCGACCGCGCTCCCCGGTCCGTCGATCGTCCAGCGCCCGGCGACCCCCGCCGAGCCGAGCGAGTCGAGCAGCGACGCGTGCCACGCCGCGACATGGCCCGAGCCGAGCGCCGCCTCCCCGCGCCAGACCGTCCCGGCGGCATCGACGCCGCGCGGCACGACCAGCCGCGCCGGCAGCGCCGCGACCAGCGCCGCCGCGTAGACGACGACGCCCAGCGCGGCGAGCAGCCACCACGAGACAGGATCAGCCGATGATCGAGCGCCGGGTTCTGCTGCGAACGGCGTGGCTGGCGACGCTGGCATCGGCGTGTTCCCCGGTCTGGGCGGCGGCGAAGGGCGACGACCGCGCGCTCGCCGCGCTGCTGCTGCCGCTGACCGGCCCCAGCGCCGATCTCGCGCGGAGCATGCAGCATGCGGCGGCCCTCGCGCAACCGCCGGGGGCGACGAAGAACACCCTCGTCGTGTTCGACACCGGCAGCACGCCCGACGGCGCGGCGGCGGCGGCGGGGCTTGCGGTCAAGCGCGGCGTGCCGCTGATCGTCGGGCCGCTGTTCGCCGCGCAGGTCGCGCCGGTGGTCAAGGCGGCGGGCGGCATCCCCGTCGTCGCGCTGTCGAACGACGCGGGCGGCAGCGGCGGCTTCGCCCTCGGCGTCACCCCGGCGCAGACCGTCGGCGCGATCCTGAGCTATGCCCGGTCGAGGGGAGTCCGGCGCGTCGCGCTCGCCCCCGGAACGACGCGCTGGGACAATCTCGCCGCCGCGGTGGCGCGGCGGCAGGCGGCAGAACTCGGCCTGACCCTGACCGATTATGCGCCCGGGGCGACGCCCGACGCGGTCCTCGTCACCGGCGACGCCGACGCGCTCGCTGGGGTGGCGCGGGGGGTGCAGGGAAGCGGCGTCCAGTTGCTCGGCACCTATCAGGGCATGGCGCTGTCGGGCGCGGGACTCGCAGCGATCGAGGGGGCATGGCTCGCCGCCCCCGACCCCGATGGCTTCGCCGACTTCGCCCGCCGCTTCGAAACCGCGTTCGGCAACCCGCCGGGGCTCGTCGCGGGCCTCGCGTACGACGCCGTCGGCATCGCCCGGACACTGCGGACGAGCGGCCACCTCGACCGCGACGGGCTGACCGGGTCGGCGGGGTTCGCCGGGGTCACCGGCGCGGTCCGCTTCGCCGCCGACGGCACCGCGACCCGCGAACTCGCGATCCTCGTCGCCGAGGGCGGGGCCTTCCGCACGGTCGCCCACAGCCAGTCGGCGTGACCCGCCCGGAGCCCGACGCCGGCTTCACCCTGATCGAGGTCATCGTCGCGCTGGCGCTGTTCGCGATCATCGCGCTCGCCGGGGTCGCGCTCGTCGACACCGTCCTCGGCGCGCAGGCGCGGACCGCGGGGCGGCTCGACCGGCTCGGCGACCTGCAGCGCGCGATGGTCGTCGTCGCCCGCGACTTCACCGGGATCGCCGACGCGCCGCTGACCGGGAGCGCGACCGGCGTCGGCTTCGACCGCCACGTCGACGGCGGCGCGATCGGCATCAGCTACCGGCTCGCGGGCGACGTCTTCGAGCGGATCGACGGCGGCCGGACGCAGGTCGTCCTCGACCATGTCGCCGCGGTCCGCTGGCAGTATTACGCGCTCCCCGGCGGCTGGCAGGAGCGCTGGCCGGCGAGCGACGCGCAGGCGCGGGCGTGGCCGCTCGCGGTCGCGGTCGAGGTCGACCTCGCCGGCCCCGGCCTGAGCGGCACCCTCCGCCGGGTCATCGACCTGCCTGTCCGCCCGCTGCCGCCCGGCGCAGTGGCGGCGCTCCCTTGATCCTGATCAACGTCCTCGCGATCGTCGCGGTCGCGGTCGCGGCGGTGATGCTGATGCTCGGCAGCGAGGACCCCGCCCTCGACCGCGCGATCCGGCTGCGCGAGGCGGCACAGGCGCTCGCGGTGACGCGCGGCGGCGAGCTGTCGGCGGTTGCAGCGCTCCGCCGCGACATGGTGGCCGCGCCCGATACCGACAACCGCAACGAGGCGTGGGCGAAGGTCGCGCAAACCCCGACCGCGATCGAAGGCGGCACGTTTGCGCTCGCGATTGCCGACGCGCAGGGCCGCTTCAACGTCAACGCGGCGGGCGGGAGCGGCGAGCCGGTGCTCGCGGCGATCACCACCGCGCTGCGCCTCGACCCCGACATCGCCAGCCGCATCGCCAAATCGATCGCCGAGCGCGGGCGCGTCGCCGACCTCGGCGAACTGACCCGCGCCGAGATCGACCCGGCGACGATCGCCAAGCTCCGGCCGTACGTCACCGCGCTGCCCGCCCGCGCCGACGTCAACGTCAACGCCGCCTCCCCCGAACTGCTCGGCATCATCGTCGGCGACCGGGTCGGCGGGCGCATCCTCGCCGACCGCCGCGACCGTGCCGGGCTGCTGACCCCGACCGATTTCGTCGCGACCGGGCTCAAGCTGCCCGCCGGGGCGGGGTTCACGTCGGATCACTTCGTCGTGACGACGATCGTGACGATCGGGGGGACGACGCAGACGCTGACGAGCTTGCTCGAACGGCGACCGGGACGGGTTCCGGTGGTGGTCGCGATCACGCGCTGGCGAGGAGCGCTGCCGGGCTAAGGTAACAAAGGTAACATTCAACGCATTCTGTTTATTACCCTACGCTGCGGCCTAGTAAAATATTGTTGTTGGACGGGGTGCCGCGCTTCACTCGCGATCCAACCCTCGGCTGCTCGCTGTTCGACGATCTTTGATTGCGGCTGCACCAGTCGCCGGGGTGTAGGACAGCGCTTCCTCAACCCGGCCCGGCAAGCGCAACGATCCACGTTGCCACCGCGAGGAACACCCCGAACGGCAATCGCGTCGTCGCGGTGATCCCGCGCCGCCACAGCAGCAACGCGACGACGAGCCCCGACAGCGCCGCCGCGAGCAGCACGATCGGCAACGCCGCCCAACCCAGCCACGCTCCGCTCGCCGCGAACAATTTGGCGTCGCCGCCTCCAAGCCCCGCGCGCCCGCGAATCATCTGGTATGCGGCCGCGACCCCGGCGAGGCTGAGATAGCCTGCCGCCGCGCCGATGACATGGCCCGGCAGGTCGTCGGGGGCGAGCCACGCCGTCACCCCCAATCCGGCGGCGACGAGCGGAAGCGTCACGCTCGACGGCAGCCAGAAATGCTCGGCATCAAGCAGCGCCAGCAGCAGCAGCGCCCAGCCGAGCACCGCAACCGCGACCGCCAGCCGAGGATCGGCAACCGCCAGCGCCGTCACCGCGCCGATCACCGCCGCGGCAACCTCGACCGCCGGATCGCGCCAGCCGATCGCCGTACCGCAGCGGCGGCACCGCCCGCGCTGGACCGCGAAGCTCAGCAGCGGCACGAGCTCGATCGGCCCGAGCACCGCGCCGCACCCCGGGCACGCCGATCGCGCCAAGACGATCGGCCGCCCCGCCGGAAGCCGCACCGAGACCAAGGCGACAAAACTGCCGACGACCGCGCCGACGACGGCGAGGAGCGCCGCGAAGGCGACTGGCGAGAAGGCCAGCACGACCGGGGCATGCGCGGCGTAGGCGGAGGATATGGGCGCGGTCACACCCCTCCGTCGCACGCTTTGCCGCGCGTGTAACCAGATCCGCAACGCGCACGAACCATCGCTCATGCCCGCACAATCGGCCTTGGGCGTGGGTGGCGCGTATCCGAACCGCCTGGCGCAAACTATGGTCGGCGGCGACCGGCGGGAGTCGCGTGTGAACAATGAACAGTGGGGGTCGCTGATGCTGGCGGCGCAGGCCGGTAACGGCAGCGCGTACCGGCGGCTGCTCGCCGAGGTCCGGCCGTGGCTGCTGCGCTATTATTCGCGCCGCCTGCCGCCGGGATCGGTCGAGGACGCGGTCCAGGACACGATGATCGCGCTCCACACCAAGCGGCATACCTACGACCCCGCGCGCGCGTTCGGCCCGTGGCTCGCGGCGATCGCGCGGTATAAATGGATCGACCGGCTGCGCGCGATGAAGCGGAGCGCTGCCGACGAACTTCCCGACGACCTCGCGGTCGGCGACCACGAATCGGCGATCACCAGCGCGACCGTCCTCCACGCGCTGCTGGCCGAGTTGAAACCGGCGCAGGCCGAGGCGATCCGGCTGGTCAAGCTCGCCGGGCTCAGCGTCGACGACGCCGCGACGCGGACCGGACAGTCGCCGAGCCTGATCAAGGTCAATATCCACCGCGGCCTCGCCCGCCTCGCGAAACGGCTCGCGGTCGAGCCGGTCGAAGGACTTCAAGATGGCGAGTGACCTGCATGACCCGCTGATCGACCGGCTCACGGCCGACCTCCAGCCGGTGCGGCGGCGGCTGGCGCGGCGCGACGCGGCGATCCTCCTCGTGCTGATCGTCGTCGAAGTGGCAGTCTACGTCTGGATCCGCGGGATGCGCGCCGACATGCCGCTGGCGATGGGGCGGATGGCGTTCTGGTGGAAGGCGGCAAGCCTGTGCATCCTCGCCGCGATCGGCGCTGCGACCGCGCTCGCCGCCTTCGACCCGACCCGGTCGCCGCGCCGGGGCCTGCGCGGCTTCGCGGTCGCGGCGGCGGTGGCGATCGCCATCGGCTGGGGCATCGACGCAGCGAGCCACGGCAGCGCCGAACTGATCGCGCGGCTCGACTGGCGCGAGGGGCTGCGCTGCGTCTTCGCGGTCGTCGTCCTCAGCCTGCCCGCTTTGCTCGCACTCGGGATCCTGATGCGCCGCGGCGCACCGACCGACCCCGGCGGGACCGCGTCGGCGGTCGGGCTGACCGCCGCGGCATGGGGCGGCGCGGTGTTCGTCGTCGCCTGCCCGCACGACGATCCGCTGTACGTCGCTCTG
This sequence comes from Polymorphobacter megasporae, assembly GCF_018982885.2. Lineage (NCBI taxonomy): Bacteria > Pseudomonadati > Pseudomonadota > Alphaproteobacteria > Sphingomonadales > Sphingosinicellaceae > Glacieibacterium > Glacieibacterium megasporae. The sequence goes on from NZ_CP081848.1 coordinate 77,001, forward strand.
TGGTTCTCGGTGGCAATCGCGATCGTCGCGTGGGCCGCACGGCTGATCCTGCCGCGGCTGACGCGGTGGTAGGAGGGGCGGGTAGGAGGACGGCGCGCTTAGCGGGCCGAAGATCTTCTACACAACGGTAATCGCGCGGACTGTCATCACGCACCCAGCTGTCATTCCCGCGACCCGAAGGGCAACGCGCTTGCGTAACGCGGGGACCCATCACCACGAAATTTTGGGGTGATGGGTTCCCGCGTCCGCGGGATGGCGTTGCAGATATACAACGTGGCGTGCTCAGTTACGCGGCGGGGCTGCGAGAACCTGTTCGACCAGCCGTTCGTGGAGCCCGACGTTCACCGGCTCGTCGGGCGCGAGCCGGGCGACCAGCCCCGCGTTCGCCGCCCGGTAGTTCGCGAGATTGGCGTCGTGCGAATGGAACGCCGCGAGCAGGACCTCGCCCCCGACATCGGCCGCAAAGTCGGGGTAATAATAGCCGTAATCACGCAGAAATTCGGAGTTGTGCACGAGCGGATAGCCGCCATGTAGAACTTCGTAATACAGATAATTGAGCCCGTTCTGCCAGTGATGCGTAACCACCGCGTCGCAATAATTGGCGAGGAAGTCGGCCGAGACGAAGCGCGGCTCGAAGCTCATCACCCCGGCCTTGGTCGCGCGCAAGGCACTCGCGAAGCTGAGAAAATGCGGCTGCTCGCGGTGCTTGGCGGTATTCGAGACATAGACTTCGCGGACCGCATCGGGCTCTCCCCGCCACGCCGCCTCGCACACCAGCATCGCCATGTGGCTGGTTTTCATGACCGTAATGTTCGGCTCCATGATGCCGATCCGCCACCCTGCCGCCGCCGGGCGGTAGCCGAAGCGGTCTCCGAGCTTGACCGCACGATTGTCGATGAAGGTCGGTGCCCAAACCTGCGGCACCGGCTCGACCGGGACCCGGTAGAGCGTCCGGCACCAGCCGGCATAGGTGTGAAGATGCTGCGGCGTCATCCACAAGACGTCGTAGCAATCGATGTCGAAATACCGCTCCGCGTCGCCACGGACCGGGCTCGCGGTGATCGCCTCGAGTGAGATCACCGCGCCATTGCCGCCCTTATAGCCGACGACGCGGATGCCGCGTGCGCGCAACGCCTTGAGCTCGTCGGCCTCGATGCTCGCGCCGATGATGACGATGACGTCGAGGTCGTCGGCGACCGTCGCGGTGCGGACGACCGGGACCCCGTCCATGCCGAGGTCGGGCGGCCAGCCGACGAACTCGCCGTCGCCGTGGTTGAGCAGATGGACCCGGCGGCACCCCGGCGCGGCGGCGAACAGCTGATAGAGGAACACGACGTTCTGGCGCAGGCCGTTTTCGTAAAGGCCGAGTTCGCCGTCCTTGTTGATGAAGATCGTGATGCCAATCGAGTAGCCGCCAGCCCGGGCGCTGGCCGCTTCGTGCTTCACGGCCTTGCGTCCCCCCGGACCGCTCACCCGATCAGCTCTTTCTTGACCGAGACACATCCGGGACCGGCAGCGGTGAGATAAAGCTGGAGTCCGGGGTTCGCCTCGCTCTGCATGACATGCGCGAGCAGCGGCTTTTCGGGACCGAAGGCGGCGAACACCCGCGCCTTCAACGCCGCGCACGCCTCGGGCCAGTAGATCACCTGGGTATAAATCCCCGAACACGTTCCGGCGGGGGCGATGACAAGCGTCGTCAGCCGAGTTTGCGGCGTCTTGCTCGTCGCGGTCGCGGGATGATTGCTCTCGATCGTTACCACCGTCGGCCAGCGGTTGGCGTCGGGACCGAGCGGCTGGACGGTGAAGTTCGCCTCGCCGGTCTCGAAGATGAACGCGCCTGCCTGCTGGAATACCGGGGCGCAGGTCGACATGCGGATCTGCGCGAGCGCCGCCGCGAGCCGCTGCGTCGCGCTGGCATTGGTGCGGAAGCCGCCCGCGACACCGGCTGCCGGCGGCGCGCTCGCGGCGGGTCCGGCGAGCGCCGCCAGTGCCAGCGCCGCCATCACGCGCCGCGCCTGCTTTACGATCATGCCATTACTCCAGCGATCAGGTCTTCGTGCCGCGCGCGCACGACGGGCGAGTCGATGCTGAAGCGGTCGAGGAACTCGAGCGCCTTGGCACGTGCGGCGGCGGCGCGGCCGCGATGCGTGCGCGTCGCATCGACCAGCGCCCGACCGCCGTCGGCCGGGTCGAACGACGCATAGGCGTAACCGACGCCGTCGATCGACGGCGAGTTGTGGATCAGCGGGTGTCCGCTCCACAGCACGTCCCAGTAAAGATAGTTGAGGTCGTTCTGCCATTGATGGACGACGACCGCGTCGACATGGCGATGGAGCACCTCGGCGATCGGCATCCGGCCCTCGGAGAACAGTTTGCCCGCTCGGAACAGGTCGAGCGAGCTCGTCAGTTCGAGGAAATGCGGGACGAGCTTGATGCCGCTGGTGTTGAACAGCAGGACATGGTCGATCGCATCGGGATCGAGCCGGAATGCTTCCTCGCAGGCGAGCAGCGGCAGATGGAAGGTCTTGAGGACGTTGACGTTGGGCTCGAGGATGCCGACGCGAAACGCATCGCTGTCGCGGTCGGCCTTGTAGAACGGGTTGAACCCCGCTGCCCGCGCGCGCGCCTCGACGAAGATCGGCTCCCAGATGTGCGGGACCTGCTCGACCACCGCCGACCGCGTCAGCAGGCAGCTCGCGCGGTTCATCGTCCAGTGCTGCGGCGTGATCGAGACCGCGTCGAACGGCACCGCCGAGACGGTCTCGCCGTGAGGCATCGCGCTCGCCAGCGCTTCGAAGTTCATCGCCATCGAATTACCCGCCATGTACGAGACGAGCCGTCCGCCGCGGTCGCGGAAACGATGCATCGCCTCGGCCGGCGCGCGCATGCCGCATTCGATAATCAGGTCGAGCCGGTCGGCGGCATCTTCGGCGGTCGCGGTCGGGACACCGCACCACGCGGCAAGCGGATGCGGGGCGGGTTTGCCCGAGCAATCGACGACGACGACCTCGGTCACCCCCGCAAGCCGCTGGAGTAGTAAAACGAGCAGGACGCTGTTCTGCCCGATCCCCGACGACCACAACAGGTCGGTCGGGTCATTGCTCGGTCGACTGAAGGTAACGCCGATCCGAAGGGTCATAACGTGTCTATAACGAACGACGAACGGCGCGTCATCATCGATGACGCGCCGCCGTGCAGGATCGCTACGTCAGACTACCACTTGTAGCCGATGCCCGCCGCGGCTCCGACGTCGCCCGCGCGGGTATTCACGCCGACCGAGGCACCGACGATCCAGTTGGTACCCGGACGCGCCTGGTACTTGAGGTTGAGCGAAGTCTCGCCGCGGAAGTAGCCGACGCCGCCGACAAGGCCCATTTCGCCCGGCTCGAGCGGGACGTTGACCGTCGCGGCCGCCAGCGCCATCGCCACACCGCCGCGCGCGCGCCGCTCGTCGTTATGGACCGAGTTCAACTGGCCGATCGTCGCCGCATCGGTGGTCAGGATACCCGGTGCGATGTTGGTCAGGCGACGCTCGTTACCCGGCGAGCCGAACGAGACGGTGTTCGGCGCGGTGGCAACCGAACCCGAGCCGATCGCGACCGACCCGACCCCGGTCGAGGAGACAGAAGCGCTGCTGCCGAGCGCGACCGAGTTCGATCCCGCCGCGGTGGCGCCGTAGCCCCCGGCGAACGAGGCGGTGCCCGATGCATTGCTGTTGACACCGTAGGCGGTGGCGTTCGCGGCGGCACTCGACCCGACCCCGAGTGCGATGCCGTTGCTGGCAAAGCCGGCCCCGGTAACGCCGATCGAGGCGAAGCGCGTGTCGACGCTCGTCTGCAGCACATAGAACTGGCCGCCGTTGGTGGCGTCGGTCGACCCAGCCGCGACCGTACCCGGAGCGACATTGACGACGCGGCGTTGCGTGCCGGTGGCCGTGCCGCCTACCGCGAAGACATTGGCGGCACCGCCGTCGTTCGACCCCAAACCGATCGCCACCGAGCGTGCGCCGGTCGAGACGGCATTTTGCCCGATCGCAACCGATCCAGCGAGCGTCGCGCTCGAACTCTGGCCGATCGCGATTGCCCCAGCATTCGCCGCAACGGCAGTATCCCCGATCGCGACCGCACTCTGGCCGGTGGCGACGCTCGCGTTACCGAGGGCGACTGCGCCCTGGCCGATCGCGGTGTTGTTGGCACCGATGGCAACCGCACCGGTGCCGGTGGCGGTGTTCGGGTCACCGATCGCGACCGCGCCGTTGCCGGTGGCGACGTTACGCGAGCCGATCGAGACCGCTGAGCCGCCCTGGGCGACTGCGTTCCGACCGATCGCAGTCGATTCGAGCCCGGTTGCGGAGGCACCCGTTCCCGCCGCGAACGACCCGTCGCCGCTGCCGACCGATCCATAACCGATCGCCAACGCATTGGCGCCGGATGCGGTCGGGAAGGCAAGGCCACTCGTGTTGTTGGTTTCGACGACGCCGAGCGTCCCGTTGGTCAGCGCGGTGATGTTGGCGGTGTTGGTCACGACCGACGACGAAATGTTCGTCACCGACGTGCTGACATTGGCCACCGTGACTTCGCTTGTCGAAATCCGCGTCGTCAGCGAGTTCGAGGCTGCCGTCAGGTTGGTCTCATCGACGGTCGCGCGGCTCGACAGTGAGTCCGACACGGTCGTCAGGTTGGTCTCGTCGGCGGTCGCGCGAGTCGTCAGTGAGTTCGACGCGCTCGTCAGGTTCGTCTCGTCGATGAGGGCGCGGCCGGAGAGTGAGTTCGACGCATCCGAAAGGTTAGTTTCGGTGGCCGTTGCGCGCGCCGACAGCGAGTTCGACGAGATGGTCATCGACACGGCGTTCGCGGTGGTTACAGCCTCGCCGGCAGTCGCACGGGTCGTCAGCGAGTTTGAAGCGCTCCACAATGACGTGTAGTTGTCGGTCGTCGTCGTCTCACCGAGCGCCGCCCGGGTCGACAGCGAGTTCGACGAATTGGTCATCGACGTCGCATTTTGCGTCGCAATGGCTTCCGCGTCGGTCAACCGCTCCGAAAGCGAGGTCGAGGCTGCCGTCAGATTGGCGTCGGTCGAATTAGCCCGCGTATTGAGCGAGGTCGAGGCGGCGGCGAGGTTGTCGTCGGTCGCACTGATCCGCGTCGTCAGCGAGTTCGAGGCGTTGGTCAGCGACGTCGCATTGGCGGTGGTGACACCTTCTGCTGCAGTGACGCGCGAGTTGAGTGACGTCGTCGAAACATTGGCCGCCGATTCGTTGGCGTCGATCCGGCTGCTCAGCGAATTCGACGCGGCGCTCAGCGCGGTCGACGTCGTTGCGATTGCCGTCTCCGTGCCGCTCACTCGCGCCGAAAGCGAATTCGAGGCGTTCGTCAGCGCCGCCGTGGTCGAGGCAGTCGCCGCTTCGCCGAGGGTCGCCCGGTTCGACAGCGAGGTCGAGGCCGCCGCGAGGTTGCTGTCGGTCGCATTGGCCCGCGCATTGAGCGACGTCGAGGCAGTTGCGAGGTTAGCGTCGGTTGCGCTGATCCGCGTCGTCAGCGAGTTCGAGGCGTTCGTCAGCGACGTCGCGTTGTTGGCGATGTTCGTCTCATCGGCCGTGGCACGTGCCGACAGCGAGTTTGACGCGGCCGCCAGCGATGTCGCGTTGTTCGTCGTTACGGTGTTGAGCGAGGTCGTCGCGGCATCGGCGGCGGTGGCACGGGTCGTCAGTGAAGTCGCCGCATTGGTCAGCGACGTCGCATTGTTTGCGGTCGTTGTCTCATCGGCAGTGGCGCGGGCCGACAGCGAGTTCGACGCGGTCGTCAACGACGTCGCATTGTTCGTCGTCACCGTATTGAGCGACGTCGTCGCGACGTCGGCGGCGGTCGCACGCGTGGTCAGCGAAGACGCGTTGCTTGCGGTCGTTGCCTCATCGGCGGTGGCGCGGGCCGATAGCGAGTTCGACGCGGTCGTCAACGACGTCGCATTGTTCGTCGTCACCGTATTGAGCGACGTCGTCGCAGCGTCGGCGGCGGTCGCACGCGTCGTCAGCGAAGATGCCGAGTTGGTCAGCGACGTCGCATTGTTCGTGGTCGTCGCCTCATCGGCGGTGGCGCGCGCCGACAGTGAGTTCGAGGCGTTACCGAGCGACGTTGCGTTGTTCGCGACGGTCGTCTCCGATGCCCCGATGCGCGACGACAGCGAGGTCGATGCGTTGCTCAACGAGGTCGCGTTGTTCGAAATACTGGTCTCGTCGGCGGTTGCGCGGGCAGACAGCGAGTTCGACGCGTTGTTCAACGACGTGGCATTGTTCGACACTGTCGTTTCGTTGGTCGTGGCGCGCGTCGACAGCGAGTTCGACGCATTGGTCAGCGACGTCGCATTGTTCGAGATGTTGGTCTCGTTAGCCGTCGCGCGGGCGGACAGCGAGTTCGACGAATTGGTCAGCGACGTCGCGTTGTTCGTGACCGTCGTGTCGTTGGCGGTGGCGCGCGTCGACAGCGAGTTCGAGGCGTTCGTCAGCGACGTCGCATTGTTGGTGATGTTGGTTTCGTCGGCCGTCGCGCGGGCCGATAGTGAGTTCGAGGCGAAGGTCAGCGACGTGCCGGTGTTGGTGATCGACGTCTCGGTCGAACCGACCCGGGTCGACAGCGAGTTCGACACGGCCGTTGTCGTGCCCTCGTCGGCGACCGCGCGTTGCGTCAGCGAGTTCGATGCGAAGTTGAGTGCCGCGGTGTTGGCCGTGACCGTCCCGCCAAGCGTACCGATCGACGCCGCGTTGGTGTCGATGTTGGTCTGGAGCGCATTGCCGACGCTGAGGAGCTGGTCGCCGTTGACGGCGTCGGTCGAACCAACGTCGACACGACCAGCGGAGACACCCGTTAGACGGTTGGCGAAGACGGTACCGGTCGACGAGCCGATCGAGACGCCTGCGGTGGCTGTGTTGTTGGCGAACGCACCTACAGTCGTCGTACCGAATTTCAGGCCGAGGTTCGCAGCGGTGCTAAGATTGGCCACATCGGTCGCGCTGAACGTCGTATTTGCGCCGAGAGCGGTGTTGCCTGGGCTGCTGGGGAGCGCGCCCGGTCCGGCACTGACGTTGGCATTGATGCCGATCGCCGTGCTGTTGGCGACACCGGCGATGGCGGAAGAGCCGAACGCCGAAGTGCCGGTCGCGTTTCCATGGGCGTTGGCGCCGATCACAGTCGACGTGTTGAAGGCGGCTGAGGCGTTGGCTCCACCGGCGACGCTCGTTCCGGTACCGGTCGATGCACCGTTTGCGGTGCCGCTCACCCCGTCATAGAAAACGGTGCCCGACGCGACGGCGGTTGACGCCTGCATCGCAACAACCAGAGCGGATGTACCAAGAAGAAGCGCGTTGCGCACGCGCGTGGAATTGCCGACAGACATGATGTAGCCCCCAAAAAACCCCCGTCGCAACCGGACTGTAAAATCAGTTCGATTACATACTCGTTTCGGCAATGAACTGACCTGAGTGGCGAGTCAATGCAGGTGCGGCTCTCCAATGGATGGATTCGCTCCAAATCCGATCGAATATATTTTCAGACGCCCGCAGCATTTGCTTTTTGGGTCAACGCGACGAGCTCAACTTAAGTTTACGGAGTTATCGTCCACTTGGTTCTTACCCGCAACGAATGTCGGTTCGTCTTGCTCGCGGGTCACTCCGGCGCTTTGGCCTTGGTCACGGCTTCCCTCGCCGAAAAGCTATCGGCAGACAGGTGCAGAGAGTGCAGGGGGACGAGCCAAGTGCTTAAACATCTTCGCGTGATGATCGGTTCCATAATCCTCGCACTGGGCATCTTTGTGAGCGTGTCCGCGACCGCCGCACCTGTGCAATGCGTGACCTTCGCCCGCGCGTTCTCGGGCATCGACCTGCACGGCAACGCCGCGACATGGTGGGGGCAGGCGAACGGCAAGTATGAGCAAGGCAGCGCTCCGCGAGTCGGCGGCGTACTCGTGTTCAAGGCGACCGGCGCGATGCGGGTCGGCCATGTCGCCACCGTCAGCGCGATCGTCTCGTCGCGCGAAATTCGCGTCACGCACGCCAACTGGTCGCCGGTCGACGGCCATCGCGGCCAGGTCGAGACCGATGTCGCCGTCGTCGACACCTCGGCGGCGGGCGACTGGAGCCAGGTGCGCGTCTGGTATGGCCCGATCGGCGATCTCGGACGACGCGACTATCCGGTTTACGGCTTCATCTACGGCGACCATGCACCGGCGGGCGTCACGGCTCCCGCGACCGCATTTGCGGTTGCTGCGGTCGATGCGATGCCGATCCAGCTGGCCGGGCTCTGAGCGGACCGAAGCGCGTCCATGTTGCGCCTGCCGGTTTCGGTGACGGCGAACGGCTGGCGGGTGGCGGGGTCAGGTTCGACTCGCTCCGGCTGACACTCGACAATACCGAGCGGCGGATCGCGCTCGATGATCTTTCCGCCGGGGTCGCTGACCTCCCCGAAGACATCCGCGCGCGGATCGTCTTGCTTCGCGACGCGCTCGTGACGCCGCGTTCGCCGATAGCCGGGCTGGTCTTCGACCGGCCGCACGTCATGGGGATCGTCAACGTTACCCCAGACAGCTTCAGCGACGGCGGCGCAGGCGGCGATCCGGTCGCGGCTGCCCTGGCGATGGCCGCCGCAGGCGCGAGCATCGTCGACCTCGGCGGCGAATCGACCCGGCCGCGCGCGGCGGTCGTCGATACCCAAGAGGAGCTTGCCCGCGTCGGCCCCGTCCTCGCCGGGCTGCGAAATAGCGGGATCACCGTCTCGATCGATACGCGCAAGGCGCTGGTCATGGCAGCAGCGCTCGACGCCGGAGCAACACTGGTCAACGACGTCTCGGCACTGACCTACGACCCCGCCGCAATCGCGCTCGTCGCGGCGCGCGGCGCCCCGGTGGTGCTGATGCATTCGCAAGGAACGCCGGCGACGATGCAGGACTCTCCGGTCTACGCTGACCCGCTGCGCGACGTCTTCGACTGGCTCGAGGCGCGGATCGCGACCTGCGTCGCCGCCGGCATAAAGCGTGAACGGATCATCGCCGACCCCGGCATTGGGTTCGGCAAGACCCTCGAGCACAATCTCGCGTTGCTCCGCGGTGTTGCACTGTTCCACGGACTTGGCGTGCCGATCACCCTCGGGGCCAGCCGCAAGGCGATTATCGGGACACTGGCGGGCGGCGCGCCGGTCGGCGAACGGCTCGGCGGCTCGGTCGCGCTGGCGCTCCACGCGGTCGCAAATGGCGTCCAGATCGTCCGGGTCCACGACGTTGCCGCGACGGTACAGGCGATCAAATTATGGCAGGCGGTTCACTGACCCCGCGTCCGCCCGGCCGCTTATCTTGCAGACCGCTCGCCGTAGCGCTGTTCGGACCCATAGCTGGCGGCAAGCGTCAGCGCGCCGCTCGCCTCGATGATCCCGGCGATGCGCGCCTCGAGCAGTGCGCGTTCGACCCGCGCTGCGGCAAGCTTGATTTCATGATCGAGCTCGCGTGCGCGAATAGCCTCAACCTCCGCCCCCCGCTGGCCGATCAGTGCGGCGATGCGTTCCGCGAGACTGTCCTTTGGACCGACGGCGTGATTGCCGTTGGTCGGGCCGTCGCCGGTCGCTTCCGACACGCTTTTGTCGAGCTCCTGCGCCCGCGCCTCGTATTCCTGCGCCAGATTGAGCGCCTCGTCGCGTGAGGATCCTGTCACCCCTGCAACGAGCCGGCGGATTTTATGCGCGTTTTCGCGGTACAAGGCTGCTTGAGTCACCATCACGCCCCTACTACTAACTAGCTATCGAAGTTAACACATTGTAAATAAAAACTATCACCCACGCAACGAGTTTCATCGCAATAACTAAAATTCATTTGTTAACCTTGATTTGCGAGTTCTTGGTGCGGCACAGTCATGCGGCGGGTATTCTGTGAAATTGGTAAACCGCGTCTTTGCTCGCCTTGCGTGGGACCGATCGGCGTTGGCGCCAGGACCCGCGGCCGCAGCGACACCTGCACCCCTCGCGTTCGCTACCCGCCACGCCTATCTCCGGCGCGATGGATGAAGCAAATACTCTCGGCGGCAGGCTCGCGCGCTATGCCAAGGTCGGTGGAACCGGAATCGGGCTCGCAGCACGTTTTGCCGGTGCAAGGCTGACCGGCGGCGGCGATGCCGCGACCACGGCGGCACAGCTGCGCGTCGCGCTCGGCGGCCTCAAGGGCCCGGTGATGAAGATCGCGCAGATCCTGTCGACAATCCCGGGCGCCGTTCCCGACGATTTTGCCAAGGAGCTCGGCCAGCTCCAGGCCGATGCCCCAGCGATGGGCTGGCCGTTCGTCCGGCGGCGGATGAAGGCCGAACTCGGGGCCGACTGGGAATCGCGCTACGCCAGCTTCGAGCATGAGGCCGCCGCCGCCGCGTCTCTCGGCCAGGTCCACCGCGCTGTGGCGCACGACGGCCGCGCGCTCGCTGCCAAGCTGCAGTATCCCGACATGGCGAGCGCGGTGGAGGCCGACCTCGGCCAGCTCGATGTACTGTTCGGCATCTACCGCCAGTTCGATAAGTCTATCGACACCGGGCAGATCCGCGGTGAGCTCGCCGACCGGCTGCGCGAGGAACTCGATTACGAGCGCGAGGCGAAGCATCTTGCGCTGTATCGCGACATGCTGAGCAGCCAGCCGGCGGTGCATCTGCCGGAGGTGCTGCCCGACCTGTCGACCAAGCGGCTGCTGACGATGACGTGGCTGCCGGGCAAACCGCTCCTTGGCTTCAAGGGCGATTCGCTCGAGGTGCGCAACTGCATCGCCGAGACGATGTTCCGGGCGTGGTACTGGCCGCTCCATCACTACGGTGTGATCCACGGCGACCCGCACCTCGGCAATTACGCCGTGCGCGAGGAGCCGGACGGCCAGCACGGCATCAATCTGCTCGACTTTGGCTGCATCCGGGTCTTTCCGCCGCGCTTCATCAAGGGCGTCGTCGACCTGTTCCACGCGATCGAATCGAACGACAAGGCGCTCGCGGTCGATGCCTTCGAGCGTTGGGGCTTCGTCGGCCTGTCGACCGAGATCATCGACACACTGCTGATCTGGGCGACGTTCCTATATGGCCCGCTGCTCGACGACCGGGTCCGGCGGATCGACGACCAAGGCCGCCCCGCCGACTATGGCCGCGAGACGGCGCAAAAGGTCCACCGGCGGCTGAAGGAGCTCGGCACCGTCACCATCCCGTCCGAATTTGTCTTCATGGACCGCGCCGCGATCGGCCTCGGCGGCGTCTTTATGCACCTTGCCGCCGAGCTCAACTGGCGGCGACTGTTCGGCGAGATGATCGAAGGTTTCACCGAAGACGGACTCGCCGCGCGACAATCTGCGGCACTTGCGCGGGCTGGTCTGGAACCACCTGTGGCGCCGACGCTTATCGCGTAACCGGCCTGCCCGGCTTGTCGCGCGCGGATCACGCGCGCTATGAGGACGCACCGCGTTAAGGGAGTGACGCCATGGCCGACGATCTGAATGCTGCTGTACCGCAGGCGAACGTACCGAATACACGCTTCTACGGCGGTTTTGTCGACGTCCTGAAATGGGCTGTCGTGGCGCTTGCGTTGTTGTTGATCGCAATGGCACTGTTCCTCGTTCACTAGAGGCGGCACGCCTAGGCTTTGGGGGGAATAGTTGATGCGGATCGCGGTGTTGCGCGAGACGGCGGAGGCGGAACGTCGGGTCGCCGCGACCCCGGAAACCGTAAAGAAGCTGATTGCGCTCGGTGCCACAGTCGCCGTCGAGAGCGGCGCGGGCGATGGCGCGAATATCTCGGACAGCGCTTATAGCGACGCCGGCGCGACCGTTGACGGGCGCGATGCGACGATCGCGGGCAGCGACCTGATCCTCGGGGTACAGGGTCCTGACGTCGGCGGGCTGCGTGGAATTAAATCCGGCGCGATGCTCGTCGCGATCCTGTCGCCGTTCGCTCGGCGCGAAGAAATTAATACCTATGCCGCGAGCGGGCTGACGACGATGGCGATGGAGTTGATGCCGCGCATCACCCGCGCCCAGTCGATGGACGTGCTGTCGTCGCAATCGAACCTGTCGGGCTATAAGGCCGTCATCGACGCCGCCGAGTCGTACGGTCGTGCCTTTCCGATGATGATGACTGCGGCGGGAACGATCAGCGCCGCCCGCGTCTTCGTGATGGGGGTCGGCGTCGCCGGGCTGCAGGCGATCGCGACCGCCCGGCGCTTGGGCGCGCTGGTCAGTGCGACCGACGTCCGCGCCGCGACCAAGGAACAGATCGAGAGCCTCGGTGCGAAGGCGATCTTCGTCGAGGCGGTCAAGGGCATCGAGGGCGAGGGCAGCGGCGGCTATGCCACCGAAATGTCCGACGAATACAAGGCGGCGCAGGCGGCTTTGGTGTCGAGCCACATCGCCAAGCAGGACATCGTCATCACCACCGCGCTGATCCCCGGCCGCCCTGCTCCGCGCCTCGTCAGTGACGCCCAGATCGCAACGATGCGCGCGGGCAGCGTGATCGTCGACCTCGCGGTCGAAAGCGGCGGCAATGTGGAGGGTTCGGTCGTCGGTGCCGCCCCGGTCGTCCACGGCGTGACGATCATCGGCCACCGCAACATGCCGAGCCGCCTCGCCGCCGACGCGAGCGCTTTATACTCGCGCAACCTGTACAACTTCATCGCGGCGTTCTGGGACAAGGACGCGGCGACGGTGGTGTTCCCGGCGGACGACGATATCGTCAAGGGTGTGACGCTGACCCGCGATGGCGCGGTGGTGCATGAGCGGTTGGCTACGGCAGCATAGGTGGCCAATGCCAAGTTGCTCGACCGGATGCGGGCCAACCCGCGCGACTGGCGGATCGAAGATGTCGCGAGCGTCTGCGCGGCGTTCGGCGTCGGTTGCACACCCCCGCGCAACGGGTCACACTATAAGATCAAGCATGGCGACATGGCGTCGATCCTGACCATCCCCGCGCACCGGCCGATCAAGCCGGTCTACATCCGCGACCTGGTCCGGTTCATCGACGCCGTTGGAAAGGGCGAGAAATGAGGCCGCAGGACTATGAGGTCGACATCATCCCGCTGTCGCCCGCGGATGGCGGCGGCTTTACCGGCATCGCGCCCGAACTTCCCGGCTGCCGCTCCGACGGCGCGACGCCCGAGGAGGCGCTCGCCAATACCTATGATGCGATCGGCTGCTGGCTCGAAGCCGCCGAAGAGATGGGCCGCGCTGCCCCCTTGCCCCGCCGCATCGCTGCCTGAGCCGAGGACCGATCCATGGAACACCTGATCCCCCAGCTCTCGATCTTCGTCCTCGCCTGCTTCGTCGGCTATTACGTCGTCTGGAGTGTGACCCCAGCGCTGCACACCCCGCTGATGGCGGTGACCAACGCGATCTCGAGCGTCATCATCGTCGGCGCGCTGGTCGCCGCGAGCGCCGCGTCGGGCGGGTCGGAGATTTCGAAGTGGCTCGGGCTCGGCGCGGTGGTGCTGGCGTCGGTCAACATCTTCGGCGGCTTCGCGGTGACGCAGCGGATGCTCGGCATGTACAAGAAGAAAGAGCGCAAGGCCCCGGTCGCACCGGCGGCAAAATAATGGCGCTCAGGGGGCACGCACAATGACCGAAGCCATCGCCCAGACTCCCGCGTGGGTCGCACTCGCCTATCTCGTCGCGGGGGTGCTGTTCATCCTTGCGCTCCGCGGCCTGTCGTCGCCCGAGACGTCGCAGCAGGGCAACCGCTTCGGCATGATCGGCATGCTGATCGCGGTCGTCACGACGCTGATCGTCCACGGCGTCGGGCTGCCGCTGATCGTCGCCGCGATCGCGATCGGCGGCGGGATCGGCTATGTCATCGCCCGGCGGATCGCGATGACCGACATGCCGCAGCTCGTCGCGGGCTTCCACAGTCTCGTCGGCCTCGCCGCGGTGCTGGTCGCGATCGCAGCCTATCTAAACCCGGGCGCGTTCGGCATCTTGAACGCCGATGCGAGCGACATCGCGACGTCGAGCAAGATCGAGATGGGCCTTGGCGTCGCGATCGGCGCGATCACCTTCTCGGGGTCGATCATCGCCTTCCTCAAGTTGAACGGCAACATGGGCGGCAAGCCGATCCTGCTGCCGGCGCGGCATGTCATCAACATTGCACTGTTAGCGGCGATCCTGGTCCTCGTCGGAGTGTTCGGGCTGCACACGCCCGTGCTGTTCGCGGTGATCGTCGTCGCGGCGCTCGCGCTCGGCTTCCTGCTGATCATCCCAATCGGTGGGGCCGACATGCCGGTCGTCGTATCGATGCTCAACTCATATTCGGGCTGGGCGGCGGCGGCGATGGGGTTCACGCTGCAAAACACCGCGATGATCGTCACCGGTGCGCTGGTCGGGTCGTCGGGCGCCATTCTTTCCTACATCATGTGCCGAGCGATGAACCGCAGCTTCATCAGCGTCATCGCCGGTGGTTTCGGCGGCGATGCGGCGGGTCCCGCCGGGGCCGCGGGCGAGGCCAAGCCGTACAAGCGCGGGTCGGCCGAAGACGCCGCCTTTGTCATGAAGAACGCCGAGAGCGTCATCATCGTCCCCGGCTACGGCATGGCGGTCAGCCAGGCTCAGCACGCACTCCGCGAGATGGGCGACCTGCTGAAGAAGGAAGGCGTCAGCGTCAAATACGCGATCCACCCTGTCGCCGGGCGGATGCCGGGACACATGAACGTCCTGCTCGCCGAGGCGAACGTTCCCTATGACGAGGTCTTCGAGCTCGAGGACATCAACGGCGAATTCGCGCAGGCCGACGTCGCCTTTGTCATCGGCGCGAACGACGTCACCAACCCGCTCGCCAAGACCGACAAGACCTCGCCGATCTACGGGATGCCGGTGCTCGACGTCGAAAAGGCCAAGACCGTGTTGTTCGTCAAGCGCAGCATGGGCGGCGCGGGCTATGCCGGAGTCGACAATCCGGTCTTCTACATGGACAATACGATGATGCTGCTGGCCGACGCCAAAAAGATGGTCGAGGCAATCAACAAGGATCTCGGCTGATGCGCCACGCACTCGCTGTCATCGTCCCCCTCGCGATCCTCGCCGGGTGCAGTCATCCGGGTACCTCACTTGGCTCGACCCGCGTCGGGCCGCCGCCGATCGAGGCGACGACGCAGCTACTCGGGCCGAACGGCGAGTTGCGCGGCACCGCGACGCTCAGCCAGCGCCCCGAGGGGACGCTCGTTCGCGCGCGGATCGAGGGGATGATTGCGGGCACGTACGCGATCCATCTGCACAGCGTCGGCAAGTGCGAGGGGCCGAAGTTCACAAGCGCCGGCGGGCACTTCAACCCGACGATGAAGATGCACGGCAAGGACAACCCGATGGGGCCTCACCTCGGCGACCTGCCGAATGTCGTCGTCGGCCCAGGCGGTACCGGGACGGTCGACTTCACCGTGCCCGGGCTGATGCTCGTCGGCGGCACTGCGCCATTACTCGACGCCGATGGCGCGGCGGTGGTGCTCCACGCCAGTCCCGACGATTACAAGACCGACCCAAGCGGAGCGAGCGGCGACCGGATCGCCTGCGGCGTCTTGGCGGCGCGGTAGTTTCCTTGACGAATCGCCGGTCGAGCCCCTAAGGCGTCTTTCGCCGTGCGCGCATGGCGACCATAGCTCAATTGGTTAGAGCGCCGGCTTGTGGTGCCGGAGGTTGCGGGTTCGATCCCCGTTGGTCGCCCCAGTGCCTTTAGTTCCAGCTTCCGTCGAGCAGCTTGGTCACTGCCGAGAAGTCTTTACCTGCACCGCCGAGGCCGACGAACATCTGGTAGAGCGCTTCGGCCTGTGCGCCCATCGGCACAGCTGCGCCGACCGACTGCGCCGCCTCGACCGCGAGCTTCAAGTCCTTGAGCATCAACGCCGAAGCGAAGCCGCCTTCGTAATCGCGGTTCGACGGGGCGGCGGGGACCGGGCCGGGGACGGGGCAATAGCTCGTCATCGACCAGCACTGGCCGCTCGCCTTCGAGCTGATGTCGAAGAAGGTCTGGGCGTCGAGGCCGAGCTTCTGCGCGAGCACGAACGCCTCCGCCGTCGCCACCATCGACGCGCCTAACAGCATGTTATTGCAGATCTTTGCAGCCTGCCCCGCCCCGGCATTGCCGGCGTGGATGACGACTTTGCCCATATTTTGCAGGATCGGTTCGGCGCGGGCGAAGGCGTCGTCGAGGCCACCGACCATGAAGGTCAGCGTTCCCGCATTTGCCGCCGCTATCCCGCCCGAGACCGGGGCGTCGACCATCGCCAGACCGCGCTCCGCGGCGGCGGAAGCCACTGATTTTGCTGTGGCAACGTCGATCGTCGAGCAGTCGAGCAGCAGCGCTTGCGGGTGGGCGGCGGCGAAGACCTCGTCCTCGTAGACGCTGCGGACGTGGGTTCCGGCGGGGAGCATCGTCACCACCGCATCGGCTCCGGCGACCGCTGCCGCCGCCGATTCGGCACGCGCACAACCACCCGCACAGGCCCGCTCCAAGGCGGCACTCGACAGGTCGTACGCAGTCACGACATGCCCGGACTTGGCGAGGTTGACGGCCATCCCGCCGCCCATGTTGCCGAGCCCGATAAAGCCGATTTTCACGCTGCTACTCCTATTCGCCGGTCCACGCCGCCGGACGCTTGGCGACAAACGCCGCCATGCCTTCCTTCTGGTCGCTGCTGCCGAACAGGCCGTGGAACAGCCGCCGTTCGAACGCGACGCCTTGTGCGAGCGTCGTCTCGAACGCGGCGTTGACCTGCTCCTTGACCGCGATCGCGGCGAGCGGGGCCATTGCCGCGATCGTCGCCGCGGTCGCCATCGCCGCCTCGACGAGTTCTGCCGCGGGCACGACGCGCGCGACGAGGCCGGCCGCCTCGGCCTCGGCCGCGCCCATCATCCGCCCGGTCAGGCACATCTCCATCGTCTTTGCCTTGCCGATCGCGCGCGCCATCCGCTGGCTGCCGCCCATGCCGGGGGTGACGCCGAGCTTGATCTCGGGTTGGCCGAACTTCGCGCTGTCGGCGGCGATGATGAAATCACACATCATCGCCAGCTCGCAGCCGCCGCCGAGCGCGAACCCCGCGACCGCCGCGATCACCGGTTTCCGCGTCGCCGTCACCCGGTCATAGCCCGCGAAGAAATTGCTGCCGTACATCGCGGCGAACGACTGGCCCGCCATTTCCTTGATGTCGGCCCCGGCGGCAAACGCCTTCTCGCTCCCGGTGATCACCGCGCACCCCTGCCCCGGATCGGCGTCTAACGCCGCGAGCGCCGCGGTCAGGTCGGCGAGCACCTGTCCGTTGAGCGCATTGAGCGCCTGCGGCCGGTTGAGCCGGATCAGCGTGACGCGGTCGGTGGTTTCGACGAGCAGGGTTTCGTAGGTCATGGAGCTCACTTCATCGTCGGAATGACGAAGCTGCTATCGGTCACCGCCGCCCCCGCGTCGAGGCTCGGCCAGCGCTGCGTCACGGTCTTGAGCCGGGTGTAGAACCGCACCCCCTCCGTCCCGTGGATGCCGGTGTCGCCGAATGCCGAACGCTTCCACCCGCCGAAGCTGTGGTACGCGACCGGGACCGGGATCGGCACGTTGATCCCGACCATGCCGACGTCGACGCTCGCGGCGAACTCGCGCGCGGCGGGGCCGTTCCTCGTGAAGATCGCGACGCCGTTGCCGTACTGGTGCTTCGACGGCAGGCTGATCGCCTCGGCGAGCGACTCGGCGCGGACCATCTGCAGGACCGGGCCGAAAATCTCGTCCTGATACGACTGCATGTGCGGCTTGACGTGGTCGAACAGCGTCGGCCCGACGAAGAAGCCGCCCTCGTGCCCCTGCAGGCTGAACCCGCGCCCGTCGACAACGAGCTCGGCGCCGTCGTCGACGCCCATTCCGATATAGCTCTCGATCCGCTCGCGGTGCGCCGCGCTGACCACCGGGCCGTAATGCGCGTCGAGGTCGGTCGAGACGCCGAGGCGGAGCTTGGCGATCTCGGGGAGCAGGCGTTCGCGCAACTCGTCAGCGGTCGCCTTGCCGACCGGCACGACCACCGGCAGCGCCATGCACCGCTCGCCCGCCGAGCCGAACGCCGCACCGACGAGGTCGGCCACCGTCTGGTCCATGTCGGCGTCGGGGAGGACGACGCCATGGTTCTTCGCGCCGCCCATCGCCTGGACCCGCTTTCCCGCCGCGACGCCGCGCCGGTAGACGTAATGCGCGATGTCCGACGAGCCGACGAAGCTGACTGCCTTGACGTCGGGGTGGTCGAGGATCGCGTCAACCGCGACCTTGTCGCCGTGGACGACGTTGAGGATGCCCGCCGGCAATCCGGCTTCGAGCATCAGTTCGCCCAGCCTCAGCGGCAGCGACGGGTCGCGCTCGCTCGGCTTGAGGATGAAGGCGTTGCCGCAGGCGATGGCGACGCCGAACATCCACATCGGGATCATCGCCGGGAAGTTGAACGGGGTGATCCCGGCGACGACGCCCAACGGCTGGCGCATCGAATAGACGTCGATCCCGGGACCCGCGCCCTGCGTGTATTCGCCCTTGAGCAGATGCGGGATGCCGCAGGCGAATTCGATCACTTCGAGCCCGCGCTGGATGTCGCCGCGCGAGTCGGCGATGACCTTGCCGTGCTCGGCCGACAGCATGTGCGCGAGGCTGTCCATCTCGGCCTCGACGAGCGCCTTGAACGCGAACATCACCCGTGCGCGCCGCTGCGGATTGGTCGCGCCCCATGCCGGTTGCGCTTCGACCGCGTTCGCCACCGCCGCGTCGAGATCGGCGGCACTCGCCAGGGCGACGCGCGCCTGCACCTGGCCCGTGTTCGGGTCGAACACATCCAACGTGCGGCTCGAGGTTCCGGCGGTGGCGCTGCCGCCGATCAGATGAACGATATCACGCATTGCGACTCTCCCGCGCCGGTCTCCGCCAGCGGACGCGGTCGCTGTTCCATGCCGGGGCGATGCCGACAAGGGGCGTATTGGCGCGTGAGCGCATAAACGGGCTTGTCTGCATTGGGGTGGGAAGCGGACGGCAGCTTTGTGGCGAAGCAGACGAGCGTTACGGCCGACGATAGAATGCGCAGGCCTAAGGCAATGATCGATATTCTTGGCGACTCGCGCGGACTGGTCGCCGGGGGCAATGCCTATGTTGGATATATGAGGTAGTCTGATGCGCCTTTCGATCAGCCTGGTTTTGCTCGGCGTCTTCGCGTGGCTGGTCGGCGGCGTCTTTGCATTTCAGCGGCATCAAAACGACGCGCAGCCGCATGAGATCGCTCGAGGGGTTGTGAGCCGGCTCGACCCGGCACCGTATCACGCGCATGTGACCGTGACGCCCGCGCGGGGTGCGCCGTTCACGTGGTTCACCGCGTCCCGCACGCCGCTCCAGGTCGGCCAGGTCGTCGATGTCCGCCTGTCGCCCGGTGCGCCCGAAACCGCAGAGTTGGTGGAAGGCACCGGCTATGGAACCGCGATCGACCTCGGACTCATCGGCCTCGCCCTGCTCATCGGCGCGCTGATTGCGCCATGGCTGCTCGCGCGCTTTCCCGGGATCTTCGCTTCGCCCATTCGGTAAACCGATGCGGCACAAGCGTCTGCTGCGTCTCGTCATCGTAAGTGAGTGATCACGCCCGGAGCTGCGAGTATTGCTCGGGTCGCCCTACCAGGGGGCAGCGCGATCATTGGGGAAGGCGGAAGAATGATAGCTGAAATTGGCGCGGCCTATGGCGGACCCTGGGCGCTTGCCGACCTTCAAGCTAACGAGCCTACAACCCAGCGCCGCGAAGTCAGCGCGGCGTCAGCGGCTGGATCAGTTGCTCGTGCATCCGGGCGGGGACGGGGTGGTCGGTGCCGTATTCCTCGGGCCATTCGCGGGGGACGTAATAGCTGCCGAACAGGCGGTCGACGAAGGGCAGCATCGCCGAATAATTGCGGTCGATATGGTCGCGGCGGGTGTGGTGCCAGTGGTGGAACGCCGGGGTGGCGATGATGTGTTCGAGCCAGCCGAAGCGCCATTTGACGTTGGCGTGGATGAAGAAGCCCCAGAAGGTGCCGACGAAGACGACGATCAAAGGCACGATGTCGAGCTTGCCCGACAACGGGCTGGCGAGGCCGAGGACGTAGAGCGGGACGAGCCCGACGAACTTGCCGAAGACCATGTCGACCGGGTGCGCGCGGGTGTTGACCAGCCAGTCGAGATGCTCGGCGCTGTGGTGGAGCGCATGGAATTTCCACAGGAACGGGATCTCGTGGCTCCAGCGGTGACCCCAGTAGAAGCCGATCTCGCCGACGACGAGCGACGCGACGATCCGCCAGCCGAGCGACAGCTCCGCGCTGAATGCCTGAACCTGCGACGGCACGATGTGGTGGACGCCGAGCGCGACGATCGCCATCGGCACGCCGAGCAGAATGCCGGGCAACAGGCTCGAGATGAAGTACCAAACGAGGTCGGTGCCGATCCCGGCGCGTCGGACCTTCGCCTCGCGCAGCGTGAACAGCCGCTCGAGCGGAACGAAGACGACCGCGAGAATGACGAGCCAGAGGCACAGCCGGAGGATATCGACGGCGAAGGTCTGGATCTGGTGCGGCATCGTTCCCGCCACTTAGCCCAAAACTGCGCAATCGTCGACGGTGACCGGGCCAAGCATAGTGCTTAACCCGGTCATCGCCAGTGTCGCAGGCCTAGGCGGCAACCGTACCGCGGCGACCGGCGCGCATCGCGCCGCCGACGAGGCCGAGGCCGCCGATCATCATCGCCCATGTCGCGGGCTCGGGAACCGTCCCCGACACGCCGTCGAGCAGCGAGAAGGGCGGCTTGCCCTCGGGCGTGCCGAGCGCGAGGAACGACAGGACTTCGGTCGTGCCCGTCGCGGTGAAGGTGAAGCTCTCGTGCATCCAGCCGCTGAAGCTGTGGCTCGGATTCAAGTATTTCGCCGTCGAGATCGTCTGGTTGCCGAGGCTGACCAGCCATTTTTCGGTCGTGTCTCCAGAGAAGCCAGTCTGCTGCGCAGCGGCCCAGTCGAACGAAACGGTAAACGCCTTGCCGATCTTCAAGCCCGTAATCGTCTGCTGGATCGGCGCGGTCTCGTAAGCGCCGTCGGCGGCGACGAAGTTACCGCCGGTCGGGCTGTTCGCGAAAAGGTCGTTGCCGCCGTTATGCGAGCCCCAGAGCGAAAGATTGCCCGACTCGCCCGACGAGCCGGTGGTGTCCGCCGTGCCCGCTCCGAAGACGAAGTTGTAGCCGTTCGACGACCAGCCGGTCGCGATCGTCTGATGGTCGAACTGGCCCGAGCCAGCCGTCGTGGTTTCGAAGTCGCCGTTGACGACGAGGTTGGTTCCGGCAGCAGCCGGAACGGCGACCGCGCCGAGCGCGAGCGCGGCAGCAAGAATTGGCAGGAAGCGCATTTAAGACCCTTTTTGATGACTACCGTCGGTGCCGCATGCGCGGCACTCACCGAATATCCTGCAAAGTGCGTGCCAACGCCCCGGATCAAGGTCGTTTAGGCGCCTGCCTATCGTTATGAGTGCGTTACGACTTAATTAACGGCTCATCCCCACGCGCGGGAAATTATTTCTTAATTCTTGCTAACGCATAACTGTCGGTGGGCTTTACACTTTGCCAAATCGCCGCACGGAACTGCGATAGTCGGAGCGCTTTTGTGCACCGCTGGGTTAGCGAATTTGGGAAGCAGCACGGATGGAGCAAATCGCCAATTGGGTCGCGCCGATCGCGACGACGCTTGCCGCACTATTGGTCGCGGCGAACCTCGGGGCGCGGATCACCGGCATCGGCTTCATCGCGTTTGCGGTCGGGTCGGTCGGCTGGATGGTGATCGGCGCGGCCACGGGGCAGGCGAATTTGATTTGGCAGAACGCGGTGCTGTTGCTCGTCAACATTCTCGGCGTCTGGCGGTGGCTCGGCCTGCGCGCGCGCTACGACAAGGGCGCCGCCGCCGCGACGCGGGCAACGCTGTGAGCGTCGATCGCGCGCATGTCCCCGGGTGCGACGACGCCGCGCTGACTCCGTTGAGCCTGTTCGTCGGGGCCAGCGTCGCCGGACCCGACGGCCAGGCGGTCGGGACGATCGCCGACGTGATGATGGCCGCCGCCGAGGGCCGTATCGTCTATGTCGCGCTGAGCGTCGGCGGCATCGTCGGCATCGGCGAGCGGCTGTTCGCAGTCCCGTGGGGCGCGTTCGTCGTCGATCCCGCCAACGGCGCGCTCTCGGTCCGGGAAACCGCGGGGTTCGATGGCCCGGGCTTCGACAAGGACGAATGG
Source organism: Polymorphobacter megasporae (assembly GCF_018982885.2). Lineage (NCBI taxonomy): Bacteria > Pseudomonadati > Pseudomonadota > Alphaproteobacteria > Sphingomonadales > Sphingosinicellaceae > Glacieibacterium > Glacieibacterium megasporae. Next base: position 99,258 of record NZ_CP081848.1, read on the forward strand.
CCGTGTGTCGCCGACACCAATTTCTTACCGCACCGACTCGTTTCGGCGTAGAGACTTCCCCGAGGCACGTGGTTCGTTTATTGCGCGCGCCTGTTCGATAATTACAGGCCCATCGCCATGCTGTTCGATGCCCCCGACTTCGACGCCCATGAAGGCGTCCATTTCTTCGACGATCCGGCGAGCGGGCTCAAGGCGATCATCGCGGTTCATTCGACGCATCGCGGCCCCGCGGCGGGCGGCTGTCGCTGGTGGACCTATGTCGACGACGAAGCGGCGCTGACCGATGCGCTGCGGCTGTCGCGGGGCATGAGCTACAAGAACGCAATGGCGGGGCTCGCGGTCGGCGGCGGCAAGGGTGTCATCCTCAAGGCGGGTCACGGGCCGAAGTCCGAGGCGCTGCTCGAAGCATTCGGCGCGGCAATCGACTCGCTCGGCGGCAAGTACGTCACCGCCGAAGACGTCGGCATGTCCGACGCCGACATGACGGTCATCGCGCGGAAGACGAAGTTCGTCTCGGGGCTGCCGGTCAGCGGCGGCGCGGCGGGGGGCAATCCCGGGCCGTCGACCGCGCAAGGCATCTTCCTCGGCATCCGCGCCGCGGTCCGCCACAAGCTCGGCAAGAGCGACTTCGCGGGCGTCCATGTCGCGATCCAGGGGCTCGGCAGCGTCGGCGGCGGGGTCGCCGAGCGACTCGCGGCCGCGGGGGCCAAGCTGACCGTCGCCGACATCGACGAGGCGCGCGCCGCCCGAATGGCGGCGTCGCTCGGCGCGACTCATGTCACGGTGGAGGAGATCACGCGGGTCAGCGCCGACGTGTTCAGCCCGAACGCGCTCGGCGCGGTGCTCGACGCCGACACTATCGCCAACCTCGACGTCGCGATCGTCGCGGGGGCGGCGAACAACCAGCTGGCGACCCCGGCCGATGGGGCGCGGGTCAAGGCGCGCGGCATCCTGTACGCGCCGGACTATGTCATCAACGCGGGCGGCATCATCAACGTCGTCGCGGAATATCTGGGCGACGGGGACGCCGATGCGGTCGCGGCGCGGATCGCCGAGATCGAGCCACGCCTCGCGGCGATCTTCGCCGAAGCCGACGCGAGCGGGCGGACGACCGATGCGGTGGCGGACGCGATGGCGCGGAAGTTGATCGGCCGGTAACCTCCGGCGAGGATTTTTGGCGCGACCCGTGCCCCGCCACCCGCTAAAGTGGCGCGTCACGCCCGCGAGGAATCCCGCATGAAGTTCGGAATCGGCCAGTCCCCGAAGCGCGTCGAGGATTTCCGCCTGCTGACCGGCAACGGCCGCTTCACCGACGACATCCAGCTTGCGGGCGCACTGTTCGCCGCGACGGTCCGCTCACCGTACGGCCACGCCCGGATCGCGTCGATCGACACCAGCGACGCGAAAGCGGTCCCCGGGGTTGTCGCGGTCTATACCCACGCCGACATCGCGCATTATGGCGTCATCCCGTGCCTCGTCCCGTTCTCGGGCAAGGTCACGACACCGCACGCAATGCTGACCGGCGACAAGGCGCGCTTCGTCGGCGACGGCATCGCTTTCGTCGTCGCCGAGACGCGTGAGGCCGCACGCGCGGGCGCCGACGCCGTCATCGTCGACTATGACGAACTCCCCGCCGTCACCACCATCGCCGACGCCATCGCCCCCGGCGCGACCAAGGTGTGGGACGACGCCCCGTCGAACGACCTGTTCGCCTTCCCGCTCGGCGACGGCGATGCGGCCACCGCGGCAATCGGTGCCGCCGCGCACGTCACCCGCCTCCGCATCGTCCAGAACCGCGTCGCGCCGACGTCGATGGAGGTCCGTGCCGCGGTCGGCGATTATAGCGAAGCCGACGGCTTCACCCTCGATTTCGGCGGGCAGGGCGTCGCCTCGGCGCGCAAGATGGTCGCCGGGATCATGGGCGTCGGACCCGACAAGGTCCGCATTCGCTGCGGCGACGTCGGCGGCGGGTTCGGCATGAAGGCGTTCCTCTACCCCGAATATCTCCTCGTCCTCCACGCCGCGCGCGACCTCGGCCGCCCGGTCAAGTGGACCGGCGAGCGCGGCGATGCGTTCCAGTCGGACACGCACGGCCGGGCGATGGTCAGCGACGCCGCGATCGGCTTCGACGCCGATGGCCTGATCACCGCACTCCAGGTCGAGACGTGGAGCGACCTCGGCGCGTACCAGTCGCAATTCGGCCCCGCGATCCAGACCGTGGCCGGCGGGCGCATCCTCGGCGGCGTCTACCGCATCCCGGTGATCCACAACCTCGTCCACGGCATCATGACCAACACCACGCCGGTCGACGCGTATCGCGGCGCGGGACGCCCCGAGGCGGCGTATATCGTCGAGCGGCTGGTCGAGGCCGCCGCGCGCGAGCTGGGGATCGGGGTCGACGAGATCCGCCGCAAAAACCTGCTGCGCCCCGATGAACTGCCGCACGCCAACGGGCTCGGCCTGACCTTCGACATCGGCAACTTCCCGGCGGTGCTCGACAAGGCCTTGTCGAACGCCGACTGGGCGGGCTTCCCCGAGCGCAAGTCGGCAGCGGCGCGCAAGGGCCTCCGCTACGGGCGCGGCATCGCTTATTACGTCGAGATCGCCGGCGGCGGCTCGACCGAGGAATTCGCCGACATCCGCGTCGGCACGGACGGCATCGTCGAGGCGGCGGTCGGCACCCAGTCGAACGGCCAAGGCCACGAGACCGCGTACGCGCAGGTCCTCGCCGACCGGCTCGGCCTGCCGATGGAGTCGATCCGCATCGTCCAGGGCGACACCGACCGGCTCGAGGAGGGCAACGGCACCGGCGGGTCGCGCAGCCTTGCATGGGGCGGCGGCGCGGTGATCGAGGCGGGCGACGACATGGTCAAGCGCGGGATCGAGCTGGCGAAGGCCGACCTCGACGTCGCCGACGTCGACTATGCCGAGGGCGTGTTCGGTGCGCGCGGCACCAACCGCACCGTTAGCCTCGCCGAACTCGCGGCGAAACACCCCGGCGGGCTCGACGGTCGCGCCACCTACAAGCCCGAAAGCCCGCGCCCGACCTTTCCAAACGGCTGCCACGTCGCCGAGGTCGAGATCGACCCCGCGACCGGCACGACCAAGGTCGTCCGCTACAGCCTCGTCGACGATTTCGGCGTGCTGATGAACCCGATGCTCGTCGAGGGGCAGATCCACGGCGGCGTCGCGCAGGGGCTCGGACAGGTTCTGCTCGAGGACATCGTCTACGGCGACGGCGCGCAGCTTTTGACCGGATCGTTCATGGACTACGGCGTTCCGCGTGCCGACGACATGCCGCCGGTGATCGGCTTCGCCACGCTCGGCACGCCGTCGCCGACCAACCCGCTGGGGGTCAAGGGCTGCGGCGAGGCGGGGACGATCGGCGCGATGCCGTCGATCATGAACGCGATCATCGATGCGCTCGACGGCACCCAGCTCGAGATGCCCGCGACGATCGAGAAGGTCTGGCGCATCTGCCGCAGCCTCGATGTCGCGGAGGCCGCCGAATGAGCCTCGCACAACTTTGGGCGATCTTCCGCGCAGCGTGGCTGTCGATCGCGGCGATGGTCGTCGTCGCCAGCCTGACCGCGTATCTGTTCTCGTCGTCGCTGCCGAAGGCGTATTCGGCAAAGGCGCGCGTCATGCTCAATATCGGCAATAGCGACCCGACCCAATATTCGGCGCTCGGTGCGAAAACCGAGGACACCTATATCGCCACGCAGATCAAACTGGTCAGCGACGACGCCGTGATGCGCGATGTCGTCACCAAGCTCGGCTGGCCAACCGATCCCGCCGTGATCAGCGCGTGGGAACAGTCGACCGGCGGCATGGGTGACGTCACGAACTGGGCCGCCGCGCGGATCAGGGGCAATGTCGCGGCGGTCCCGTTCGAGGACAGCTCGATCATCGAAATCTATTACTCCGCCGAATCGGTGGATACCGCCAAGGCGATCGTCGCGCTGATCCGTACGGCGTATATCGACAACGACTTGCGGCTGCGCGCCGAGGCCGCGCGCAAGGCATCGTCATGGAACCGGACCGTCGCGGCCCAGGCGCTGATCGCGCTGCAAAAGTCCGAGGCCGAGCGTGCCGCCTTCCTCAAGGCCAATGACATCCCGATCGATACGAGCAACGGCAGCCTCGAGACGCGCGAACTGACCGCGTTGCGGGCCCAGACGATCCCGGCCGAGATGGGCTCGATCGATCCGCCGACCACGCCGTTGATGGGCAAGCTCAAGAATAATATCGCGGCGCTCGATGCGCAGATCGCCGTCATGACCGCCGATCGCGGCCTAAGCGATCCAGTGATGCAGAGCGCGATGGCGCAGCGCGATGTGCTCCGCACCCAGCTCGCGCACGAAACCGATTTCGCCAACGCGGGGAACAACGCCACCGACGCGCAGATCGCCGCCAACCGCGTCCTGCGCGACCGCCAGTATCTCGAAGCACGGCTGCGGATTCTCGATCGGGGGCCGGTGTACGACAAGCTGGCGGCGATCGACCGCGATCTTGCGCTGCGTGAAAAGCTCTACAAGAACGCCGCACAGCGCGTGCAGGATTTCGAGGCGGTCGCCGCGGCGCCGAGCGGGCTTCAGGTCATTGGCGATGTCATCGCCAACGACGACATGATCTACCCCAACATTCCGCTGACGGTCGGCCTGGCGGCGGGGATCAGCCTCGGGCTCGGGCTGGCGATCGCGCTGTTCAGCGAAATGCTGCGACGCATGGTCCGCGGTGCCGACGACCTTGAATTCTACAGCGGGGTGCCAGTGATGGCGGTGATCGCATCGACGCCGCCCGCCAAAAGCTGGTTCCGGCGGTTCGGCAGGCTGCGCCCGGCGCTCTAGCGTCGCGGGCGCGAGGGGGCCGCCTACTGCGGCGACGCGGGCCGGCAGGCGGCCAGCCCCGGCGTCGAACAATGCATCGCGCGCATCGTCGCGACCGCCGCAAGGTCGAGCCTGCGCTCGACGATCGCGGCGTCGAGCACCACGCCGAGCGCGACATCATCGCCGCCGAGGCATCGCCAGAACAGGTCGTAGACATCGGGCCGGGGTGGCAGCCGCGTCAGGACGAGCAACGCGCGAATCCGGTCGAAGCGCATCAGCGGCGCTTCCTCGATCTCGGCGTCGATCTCGGCGGGCCGAACCGCCGTCGACATTTCGGTGTGATACACTGCCCGCTCCCGTTGCCGCCCACCGCTTAACGGCGGTGGGCGGCACGGGTGTAGCTGGAGCCGTACTAAGCGAGCTGGCCCATCAGATGCTCGGCCGACGACACCTGGAATGCGCCGGGCTCCTCGATGTTAAGCTGCTCGACGACGCCGTTGCGGACGAGCATCGAGAAACGCTGGCCGCGCATGCCCATGCCGAACTTGCTGCCGTCCATCGTCAGGCCGAGCGCCTTGACGAAGTCGCCATTGCCGTCGGCGAGCATCGTGACCTTGCCCGCCGCGCCGGCGCTCTGGCCCCATGCGCCCATGACGAAGGCGTCGTTGACCGACACGCAGACGATCTCGTCGACGCCGGCCGCCTTGATCGTGTCGGCGTTCGAGATGTAGCCCGGCAAATGCTTCGCCGAGCAGGTCGGGGTGAAGGCGCCCGGAACCGAAAACAGCGCGACGGTCCGCCCGGCGAACAGCGCCTCGGTCGACAGCGGCTGCGGGCCGGCTTCGGTGGCCTTGATCAGCGTCGCTGATGGCACGGCATCGCCTACCTTGATCGTCATGCTTAATCTCCCATTGGCTTGGTGCGCCCTGCGATAGCGACGCGCATTGCACGCGTCTAGCGCCCCGGTTTATGACGGTTCGGATGAGTGATCCGCGCTTCCTGACCGGTCAATATCTCCTGTCGATGCCCGGCATCGGCGACGAGCGCTTCAACCGGACGGTCATCGCGATGTGCGTCCACGACGACGACGGCGCGCTTGGAATGATCGTCAATCGCCCGCATGCGTCGATGACGGTCCGCGAATTGATGGCGCAACTCGACATCGACCCCGGTGTCACGCCACTCGACGCGCGCGTGATGAGCGGCGGCCCAGTCGAGCCAGGGCGCGGCTTCGTCGTTCATTCACCCGACTATAGCGGACAAGGGACGATCCACGTCGGCAGCCTCGGCGGGATTCGCTGGGGACTGACCTCGACGGTCGACGTGCTGCGCGACATCGCGGTCGGCCGCGGGCCGAAGCGCTGGCTGGCGGCGCTCGGCTATACCGGCTGGAGCGCGGGGCAGCTCGATAACGAGCTATCCCGCCACGGCTGGCACAGCATCGAGGGCAGCGACGACTTGATGTTCGACACCGCCGTCGACCGCCGGTGGCCGCGTGCATTCGCCTCGCTCGGCATTGATGTCGGACATCTGTCTGCCGCGTCGGGCACGGCGTAGCTACTTCTTTCTCTTGATCTTCGGATCGGGGGTTGCCGAGTCGACAACCGCCGCGGTTTTTGCGCCTTCGACCGCCGCACAATTCGAATTCTTCGCGGTGCCGAGGTCGACGAACGGCAGGATCGCCGCGATCGGGGTTCCGACGATGCCGAGCAATACGCTGGCACCGCCGCGCGTGAGCAATTCCTTCGAGATCGGATTGATCTTCGGCGCGGCGAACCAGCCGCCGACCCCGATCGGCGATTGACCCGAGAACAGGCTGAGCTCCTTCGACCGCCCGCGGAGCGAAAGGTCGATCGCTTCGTCCTTGAAGCTGAATTGCCCGTTCATCCGGTAGACTGCGCGGCCGGTGTCGAAGATCACCGGATCGGCGCGCGAGATGCCGTTTGTGACGGTAAACGCCGCAAGGCCGCAGCGAATATCGCGCGGCTTCTTCAGGTCCTTGCCAAAGAACGCGAGCAGGAAATTCTGCACGTCGAGCTTCGCCAACTCGATATTGCGCACCCACAATGTGCCTTGGCTGACGATGATCGCAATCCGGCCGGTCGAGGCTCCCAGCGACGTCCTCACCGAATCGCCTGCCCCGCGCAGCTTGATGCGCCCGCCGACGTTTGCAGTGGTGCCGTTATCCTCGACCTTGAACGACGTCAGCAGCCGCCCGATCGGGACTTGGGTCATGCGGATGTCGTAGTCGGCGACAACCGGTTCCTTGTGCGCATCGAGCTCGATATCTGCAGTCACCCGCCCGCCGATGACGTCGAAGGCCACCGGCTTCAACTTCAGGTCGCGATCGTCGAGGTCGAGCGTCAATGTCAGATTGGCGATCGGCACGTTGCCGGTCCGAATATGCGCCGCGGTATAATGGACGTCGGCGTCGAAACCTTTGAGCGACGTGATATCGAGCGATGCGTCGGGCAGGACACGCGGATGTCCGTTGACGATCGTGATCGCACCCTTGCCGCCCTGCGCGTCGAGCTTATCCGGCGAATATCCAATCCACGGGCCGACATCGAGAATATCCAGCGTCTGGGTGTGGAGGTCGCCGACGATCTTCGAACGTGCCCCGCCTGTCGTCACGGACAGCCGCCCGGCGAGGTCGGAATCGCCGAAACGTCCGGCGAGATTGGTGAATCTATAGGTGTCGCCGGACTTGGTGAAGTTCGCCGCCAACTTGTACGGCCGGCTCGGCGGAGCGTTCGCCCCCGCCAGCTTGAACAGCGTCTGAAGGTTCTTGCCCGCGAGTGTCACGCGAAGGTCAGCCCCCTCGATCCGCGTCGCGCCGGGAAGCGTGCCCGACACGTCGATCTGCGTCGCGGCGACATACGCATGGAGGTCGAGCCCGGTCTTGCCGCCAACAATCGTCGAGTTCGGCGTGGTCAGGCTGCCGTGAAGCTTGAACGGCGCGGCGAGCGCAGTGCCGCCACCGGCGAAGGTGAGCGGCCCCGTCACGGTGCCGCTGTCGCGCTTCCCGACCGACCCGTTAAGGTCGCCGAAGGTCAGGCGGACATCGGCCTTGTGCTTCGCGTCGATATAGTGCGCGATCGTCCCGGTTACCGCCGCGCGGTCGATCGGCGGCATCTTGAACGGCGTGTTGCCGGCGAAGGTCCAGGTGTTGCGCCCCGCCGCGTCGATCTCCAACCCGGCGCTGCCGCCATCGAGATTGAGAAACAGGATATGCTGGCGCCCGAAGATCAGGTCGAAGGTGCTGATTTCGGCATCGATCAGCTTCGCGCTGAACAACTGCGGGTCGTGCGCCCATGACGGGTTGGCGAGGGTCAGTCCCTCGGCGACAAACTTGAGGTGGAACGGATTAAAATAGAACTGGAAATCGCCCGCCACCGCGACTTGCCGGTCGGCGTAGCGGCTGGCGTATTTCTCGAAGGTCGGCTTGAGGAAACGTCCTTTGGTGACGAACAGGATCAGCCACGCGAGCACGATCAGGCCGATGATCGTCATCAGCACCCCGAGCACCGCACTTACCGCCCCGTGGAACGGCTCGCGGCGGCGCATGGTCGTAGGGTCCGCGGTGAGTGTATCCATCGCGACCCAACGGCGACGGCGCGATGTCGTTCCGGCGCATCATCGGTTGCGTCAAGTGGGGCATGCGGCTATACGCCCGCCTCCACGTCTGAATCGCCCGGCTGAATGGGCTGCCGAGGCGATTCTGTTTGCGTGTTCACAGGAGACGAAATGCCCAAGCTCAAGACCAAGAGCGGTGTCAAGAAGCGATTCAAGATCACCGCGTCGGGTAAGGTGAAGCACGGTGCCGTCGGCAAGCGCCACCGCCTGACTCACCACAATGCCAAATACATCCGCCAGAACCGCGGCACAGACACGATTTCCGACGCCGATGCGCGGACGATCAAGCTCTGGGCCCCGTACGGCCTGAAGCGCTAGGAGTCCCGATATGGCACGTGTCAAACGCGGGACAACCTCGCACGCCCGTCACAAGCGGGTCCTCGAATTGGCGAAGGGCTATTATGGCCGTCGCAAGAACACCATCCGCGTCGCGCGGCAGGCGGTCGAAAAGGCCGGCCAGTATGCGTATCGCGACCGCAAGGCGAAGAAGCGCAACTTCCGCGCGTTGTGGATTCAGCGAATCAACGCCGCCGTTCGCGAAGTCGGCCTGACCTACGGCGTCTTCATGCACGGCCTCAAGCTGGCGAATGTCGAACTGGACCGGAAGATCCTCGCCGACATCGCGATGCACGAGCCCGAGGCGTTCCGCGCGATCGCCGCGCAGGCGCAGGCCGCGCTCGACGCCAAGCCGGCGCTCGCCGCTTAAGCACGGCTCGACGACGTTCAGGGGCGCGGGTGGCGACAAGCCGCCCGCGCCCCTTTCGTTTTGGGACTCGTCAAGCTAAGCCCCTCCCTGTCATCCCCGCGAAAGCGGGGACCCAATGTCACTGCCCTCGGTGACCTTGGGTCCCCGCTTTCGCGGGGATGACGGTTTGAGAAATGGACCGATGACCGAACCCGACCAGCTCATCGCGGCGATCGACGCCGCTGCCTCCCTCGACGCGCTCGAGGCGATCCGCGTCGCCGCGCTCGGCAAGGCGGGCAGCGTCACCGCGCTGATGAAGACGCTCGGCCAGATGGCCCCCGAACTCCGCCTAACCGAGGGGCCGCGGCTCAACGCGCTGCGCGATGCGGTCTCTACCGCGATCGCAGCGCGGAAGACCGCACTCGAAGCCGCCGCACTCGATGCACGTCTCGCGAGCGAGCGCCTCGACATGACGCTGCCAGTGGCGGCCACCCCGACGGGCAGCATCCACCCGATCAGTCAGGTGATGGACGAGCTCGCCGAGATCTTCGCCGACCTCGGCTTCGCGGTCGCCACCGGTCCGGAGATCGAAGACGACTGGCACAATTTCACCGCGCTCAACATGGATGAAAATCACCCGGCGCGGGCGATGCACGACACGTTCTATTTCCCCGACACGCCCGGCAGCGACAAGCGCATGGTGCTGCGGACACACACCTCGCCGGTCCAGATCCGGACGATGCTGACGCAGAAGCCGCCGATCCGGATCATTGCACCGGGGCGGACGTACCGCTCCGATTCCGACGCCACCCACACCCCGATGTTCCATCAGGTCGAGGGGCTGGTGATCGATCGCGGCATCACGATGGGACATCTCAAGTGGACGCTCGAGACCTTCGTCAAGGCGTTCTTCGAGGTCGACGAGATCGAGCTGCGGCTGCGCCCGAGCTATTTCCCCTTCACCGAGCCGTCGGCCGAAGTCGACGTCGGCTGTTCGTGGGCGGGCGGCACGCTGTCGATCGGCGGCAGCGAGTCGTGGCTCGAAATCCTCGGCAGCGGCATGGTCCATCCGCGCGTCATCGAAGCCTGCGGCCTCGACCCCGAGGAGTATCAGGGCTTTGCCTTCGGCTGCGGCATCGACCGGCTGGCGATGCTCAAATACGGCATGACCGACCTCCGCGCCTTCTTCGACGGCGACGCCCGCTGGCTCCGCCACTACGGCTTCCGCGGCATCGACGTGCCGACGCTGAGCGGGGGAGTCGGGGCGTGAAATTCACTCTGTCGTGGCTCCGCGACCATCTCGACACCGATGCCTCGCTCGACCGCATTCTGACCGCGCTGACCGATTGCGGGCTCGAGGTCGAGGGGGTGACCGATCCGGCGAAGGCGCTCGCGCCGTTCGTCATCGCCGAGGTGCTCACCGCCGCGCCGCACCCGCAGGCCGACAAGCTCCAGGTGCTGACCGTCACCACCGGCGGCGATTCGGTCCAAGTTGTTTGCGGTGCGCCGAACGCGCGCGCGGGGATGAAGGGCGTGTTCGGCGCGGTCGGGACGTACGTTCCCGGGAGCGACCTGACGCTCAAGGTCGCGAGCATTCGCGGCGTCGAATCGCGTGGGATGATGTGTTCGATGCGCGAGCTCGAGCTGTCCGACGAGCATGACGGGATCATCGACCTTCCCGAAGACGCCCCGATCGGCACCGCCTACGCCGCATGGGCAGCGCTCGACGATCCGGTGATCGAGGTCGGGATCACGCCGAACCGGCAGGATTGCATGGGGGTCGCCGGGATCGCGCGCGACCTCGCCGCCGCCGGTATTGGGACGCTGCGGACGCCGCCGGTCGCGCCGGTCGCGGGCTGCTTCCCCTGCCCGGTCGAAATCCGCACCGACGATCCTGACAGCTGCCCGGCGTTCCTCGGGCGCGCAGTTCGCGGCGTCGTCAACGGCCCCTCGCCCGACTGGCTCCAGCGGCGGCTCCGCGCGATCGGGCAGAAGCCGATCTCGGCGCTTGTCGACATCACCAATTTCATCACCTTCGACCGTGGCCGCCCGCTTCACGTCTACGACCTCGCGCATGTCACCGGCGGACTGACCGCCAGGCGCGCGGTGCCGGGCGAAAGCGTCGCCGCGCTCAACGGCAAGACCTATGCGCTCGACGCGACAATGACCGTCATCGCCGACGACCGCGAAGTCCACGACATCGGCGGGATCATGGGCGGGGCGGCGTCGGGCGTGTCGGCGGCGACGACCGACGTGCTGATTGAATGCGCCTATTTCGCCCCCGAGCGGATCGGCGCGACCGGGCGCAAGCTTGGGCTGAGCAGCGACGCGCGCGCGCGCTTCGAACGCGGTGTCGACCCCGGTTTCCTCGTCGGCGGCCTCGACCTCGCGACCGCGATGGTCCTCGACCTGTGCGGCGGCGAGGCGTCCGACGCGGTCGTCGCCGGCAGCATCCCCGTCCCCGACAAGACCGTGATGTACCGCCCCGACCGCACCCGCACCCTCGCGGGGGTCGCGGTCGGGACCGACGAACAGGCGGCGATCCTGACGCGGCTCGGCTTCGGCGTGACGCGCGGCGAGCGCTGGCGCATCGCCGTGCCGTCGTGGCGGCGCGACATCGACGGCGAGGCCGATATCGTCGAGGAAGTCGTCCGCATCAACGGCTTTGCGCATATCCCGTCGACCCCGCTGCCGCGCGCCGAGGGCGTCGCCCGCCCGACCGCGACCCCGGCGCAATTGATCGAGCGCCGCCTTAGCCGCGCACTCGCCGCGCGCGGGCTCGACGAGGCGGTGACATGGAGCTTCGTCTCCCCGGCGCAGGCCGAGCCGTTCGGCGGCGCGGCGTGGACGCTCGACAATCCGATCTCGTCCGAGCTGTCGGCGATGCGTCCGTCGCTCGTCCCCGGGCTGCTCGCGGCGGCGAAGCGCAACCTCGACCGCGGCGAGGCGGGCGTCCGGCTGTTCGAGGTCGGGCGGCGCTATCTGGCCGATGGCGAGCACGCCACTGCTGCGATCGTGATGGCCGGTGCCGCGCGCGCGCGCGACTGGCGGACCGGCGCGGCGACGACTTATTCGGCGTTCGACGCGAAGGCCGAGGCGGTCGCCGCGCTCGCCGCCGCCGGGGTGCCGGTCGACCGGCTGAGCGTCCTGCCGCCCGTCGATCCGTGGTTCCACCCCGGGCGTTCGGGCCGCCTCGCACTCGGAGCGAAGATGGTTCTGGCGAGCTTCGGCGAGCTCCACCCGCGCGTCGCGACGACACGCGAGCCGGTCGCGGTCGCCGAAATCTACCTCGATGCGATCCCGGCGGCGCGGTCGGGCAAGCGGTCGCGCCCGGCGTTCACCCCGCCGCCGTTGCAGGCGATAACCCGCGACTTCGCCTTCGTCGTCGCCGCCGATCTGCCCGCAGAGACGCTGCTGCGGAGCGTTCGCGGCGCCGACAAGGTGGCGATCACCAACGTCGCGCTGTTCGACCGCTTCCCGCTCGACGACAAGGTCAGCCTTGCGTTGACGGTAACGCTCCAGCCGGTCGAGCGCAGCTTCACCGATGCCGACATCGACGCGATCTCGGCGAAGATCGTCGCCGCCGCGGCGAAGGTTGGCGGCGTGCTGCGGGGCTAGGTTATCATTTCGACGTCATCCCCGTGAAAGCGGGGACCCAAAGTCCCTGCCAGTGGTGACCTTCGGTCCCCGCCTTCGCGGGGATGACAATCGGTAATTAAGCGGGACTTTCCTGCGCCACGAACGCGGCGATCGCAGCGCCGAGGTTGGGCATCGTGACCGAACTCATGTGCGTCCCCGGGATCTCGTTATAGTGTGCGTTAGGCAGCGCCGCCGCGAGATCGGGGGCCGAGCCATTGTCCTGATCGGCGGCACCGCACACCACCAGCGCCGGGGTCGCCAGCGCGCGGATCGCGTCGATCGACGTTTCCGCCTGCGCGCGGAGGAGGTGCGACACCGCCTCACCGTCGATCTTGTTGGTCTTCATGAACTGGACCGCGAGCCAGCCGGGGGTGCCGCGCGCGAAGCTGTCGGGCTCGGCGATGACGTTTAGGAACCAGCCGGTCCGCCGGTTCGACTCGATCAACCCGGCGAGGCCCATCCCGGCGAGGACCACGCGGCGCGGACGCATCCCACGAACCATCAAGCGCACCGCGGTCCGGCTGCCGAGCGAATAGCCGCCGAGGTCGAAGTCGGTCAGCCCGAGGTGCGCGACGAGCGCCTCGACATCGCGCGACAGGACGTCGACCGGGTACGCAGCGGCGTCGTGCGGCTTGGCACTCAGCCCGTGCCCGCGGAAATCGGGCATGATGACACGGAACCCGGCGGCGGCGATCGTCGCGGCGGTGCCGAACCTGATCCAGTTGGTAACCGCGTCGCTGAACAGCCCGTGGAGCAGGACGACGGGCCGCCCCTCCCCGACCTCGCGCCATACGATCGCCTGCCCGTCGAACGAAGCAAAGGTCTGCGCCGGCACGGCGGTCTTGGTCGGGTCATTGCTCATGCGCGTTCGATACGCTCCGGCTTGGACACCGGCAATCGAAGCGTGCCGGGGCAGGATCTCCCTGCCCCGGCGTGGTCGACTAGAAGTGGAAGTTCAGCCCTGCCGTCACAGCGTTGCGGCGGTAATTGCTGGTGACGTTGCCCTCGTTGGCGAACGAGGCGTCGTACAGGTTGCGCGTGCCGTATTCCGAGTAGTTATACTCGACCCGGGCCGTCACCGCGCGGGCGATCGCCTGCTCGTAGCCGACGCCGACGGTGTAGCCGTCACGGTTCTCGACATCGTATCCGGTGCCGTTTCCGGTGTCGAAGCGCGCGTTCGAATAGCCGCCGCGGACGTAGACCAGCCCGCCGGGATTGACGAGATAACCAAGGCGGCCGGTTCCGTTGAAGGTCCGTCCGACGCGCAGATCGTAGATGTTGTTATAGCCGTCGTACGACCGGCCATCGCCGGTCCGCCCGGTCGCGCTCGCCTCGACACCGAGGACGAAGTGCGGGCTCAGACGGTAGTCGTAGCCGATCTGTCCGCCATAGGCGAAACCCGACGTCCGGTCGCGCGCGCGGTAGAACGAGCCGTCGGCGGTCGCGAGCCCGAGCCGCTGCTCATCCTGCTGCCAGCCGCCCTGGATACCGATGTACGGCCCGTTGAACGCCTGCGTCGGCTCGCTGACGACCGAACCGACCTGGGCCGATGCCGACGCAGCGGCCAACGCCGCAGATGCGGCGAAAATGAATTTCATCATAAGGAGGGAACCTCTTAAGCTAATTACCGGTGAAAACGCGCCGGTACCCGGAGCAGCCTCGCACGGCGCAATTGCAGCCGATTAGCGAAGCCGTCACCAAAACGTCTTACGCAATAAAAGGAGCCAAACCCTTGGCGGGATTGTCATTCCGCCCGCGATTCAAGCGGGCGGAATCGTCAAGCGGCGACAAGCGGCTGCCTTGCCCCGGGCCCGAACGGGCGAAACGAACGCTGCGGGACGGGTCTAAGCCGCCTTTTTCAGGTGCCGCCGCCCGAGCAGCTCGGCGATCTGGACCGCGTTGAGCGCCGCACCCTTGCGGAGATTATCCGCGACGCACCACAGCTGCAGGCCGTATTCGACGGTCGGATCCTTGCGGACGCGGCTGACGTAGGTCGCATATTCGCCGACGCATTCGAGCGGGGTGATGTAGCCGCCGTCTTCGCGCTTATCGACGAGCATGACGCCGGGGGCCTCGCGCAGGATCGCCTGCGCCTGTGCCGCCGACAACGGCCGCTCGAACTCGATCGAGATCGCTTCGGAGTGACCGACAAAGACCGGCACGCGGACGCACGTCGCGGCGACCTTGATGTCCTGCCCCATGATCTTCGCGGTTTCGGCGACCATCTTCCATTCTTCCTTGGTCTGGCCGTCGGGCATGAAGACGTCGATGTGCGGGATGACGTTGAAGGCGATCTGCTTGGTGAACTTCGAATGCGTCTTGGGGTCGCCGACGAAGACCGCGCGGGTCTGTTCGAACAGCTCGTCCATCCCCGCCTTGCCCGCGCCCGAAACCGACTGGTAGGTCGCGACGACGACGCGCTTGATCGTCGCCGCCTCGTGGAGCGGCTGGAGCGCGACGACCATCTGTGCAGTCGAACAGTTCGGGTTCGCGATGATATTGCGCTTGGTGTAGCCGTCGATCGCGGTCGGGTTGACCTCGGGCACGATCAGCGGGACGTCGCGCTCCATGCGGAACAGCGACGAATTGTCGATGACCACGCACCCGGCGGCGGCGGCGATCGGGGCGTATTGCGCCGCCGGGCCCGACCCTGCCGCGAACAGCGCGATGTCATAGCCGGAGAAGTCGAAATGCTCGAGGTTCTGCACCTTGAGCGTGCGCCCGTCCTCGCCGAAATCGATGATGTCGCCCTGGCTGCGCCCGCTCGCGAGCGCAGCGATTTCCTTGATCGGAAACTGCCGCTCGGCAAGGATGTTGAGCATCTCGCGCCCGACGCTCCCGGTCGCGCCGACGACGGCGACGTTGTAGGCCATTCGTGTTCTCCTGTGGGTGCGCGACTTAGCGACGCGCAGGCAGATCGGCAAGTCGAGCGCGGAAACCGGAAAGCGCCAGACCGCAGCGCCCAGCCGTGCGATACGCCTCCGGGGGAGACTTTGATGACCGATCAGACGATGACGATCCGCGCGCTCGACGCTGCCGCCACCGCGGCCAAGGCGTATGTCACCGGACTCGATGCCGCTCCCGTCGCGGCAACGGTGAGCCTCGCCGACCTCCGCGCCCGGCTCGACATCGGGCTGGGCGATACCGGAACCGCTGCGGACGAGGTGATCACGGACCTTGTTGCCGCCGTCGAGGGCGGGATTACCGGCAGCGCTGGCGGTCGGTTTTTCGCCTGGGTCATCGGCGGCACCCTCCCCTCGGCGCTCGCCGCCGACTGGCTTGCCGCGACATGGGACCAGAATGCCGGCCTGACAGCGTGCAGCCCGGCCGCGTCGGCGGTCGAGGAGATCGCTGGGAATTGGCTCAAGGACGTGCTGGGCCTACCGGCAGCGGCGTCGTTCGCGCTGACCAGCGGTTGCCAGATGGCGCATGCGACCTGCCTTGCGGCGGCGCGCCACCGGCTGCTCGCCGGCCGCGGCTGGGACGTCGAGGCCGACGGTCTCGCCGGGGGGCCGCCGATCATGGTGATCGCGAACGACCAGCGGCATTTGTCGATCGATCGCGCGCTGCGGCTGCTCGGGATCGGCACGAAGGCGCTCTTGCCTGTCGCAACCGGCGACGACGGGCGGATCCTGCTGACCGCATTCGACGCCGCTCTCGCCGCCGCGGGCGACCGCCCGGTGATCGTCGCGCTCAATGCCGCCGACCTCAACATCGGGTCGTGCGACGACTTCGCCACGCTGATCCCACGCGCCAAGGCGGCCGGCGCGTGGGTCCATGTCGACGGCGCGTTCGGCTTGTGGGCGAAGGCGTCGCCACGGCACCGCGCGGTCGTCGACGGGGTCGAACGCGCCGACAGCTGGGCGACCGACGCGCACAAATGGCTCAACATCCCGTACGACTGCGGAATCGCCGTCGTTGCCGACGCCCCCGCGCACCGCGCCGCGATGACGGTATCGGCGAGCTACATGCCGGTCGGCGGCGATGCACGCGAGGCGGTCGACTGGAACCCCGAATGGAGCCGCCGGGCACGCGGTTTCGTCGTCTATGCGGCGCTGCGTGAGTTGGGGCGCGACGGCATCACAGCGCTCGTCGACCGCTGCTGCGCGCATGCCGCGACGCTGGCGCACGGCATCGCCGCGCTCCCCGGCGCGCGGCTGATCGGCGGCCCCGGGCTCAATCAGGCGCTGATCTCGTTCGGCGACGCGACCGATGCCGTCATCGCCCGGATCAACGCGAGCGGCGAGGCGATGTTCGGGGCGACGACGTGGCGCGGCCAGCGCGCGATGCGGATCTGCGTGATTAACTGGCGAACGACCGACGCCGATATCGCACGCGCGATTGCCGCGGTCGCGGCGGCGCTCGACTAGAGGTGCGCGAGGACCGCGTCGGCCATCGCGGCGGTTGCCAGCGTCCCGCCGATGTCGCGCGTCCGCGCACCGCCATCGAGCGCCGCTGCGACCGCCGCTTCGACCGCGTCGGCGAGATCGGGCCGCCCGAGCGAGTAGCGCAGCCCCATCGCGAGGCTGAGGATCGACGCACACGGGTTCGCCACCCCCTGCCCGGCAATGTCGGGCGCGCTGCCGTGGATCGGCTCGTACAGCCCCGGCGTCCCCGCCTCGCCCAGCGCCGCCGATGGCAGCATGCCGAGCGATCCCGTCAGCATCGCCGCCGCGTCGGACAGGATATCGCCGAACAGATTGTCGGTGAGAATGATGTCGAACTGCTTCGGCGCCTTGACCAGCTGCATCGCGGCGTTGTCGGCGAGGATATGCGTCAGGTCGATGTGCGGATAGTCGGCGTCGCGGAGCGCCTGCACCTCCTCACGCCACAACAGCCCCGCTTCCATCACGTTCGCCTTTTCGGCCGAAGCGACCCGGCGACTCCGGTGCTTGGCGAGGTCGAAGGCGACCCGTGCGACGCGGCGGATTTCAGACGACGTATAGACGTGGGTGTTGACGCCGCGGCGCTCGCCATTGCCGAGATCCTCGATCCCGCGCGGCTCGCCGAAATAGACCCCGCCGGTGAGTTCGCGGACGAACAGGATGTCGAGCCCGTCGACGATCTCGCGCTTGAGGCTCGACGCGTCGGCGAGCGCGGCGAAACATTTCGCCGGGCGCAGGTTGGCGAAGACGTTCATCCCCGCGCGCAGTGCCAGCAGCCCTGCCTCGGGACGCTTGTCGTACGCCTGCTTTGCCCATTGCGGCCCGCCGACCGCGCCCATCAGCACCGCGTCGGACGCCTTTGCCTGCGCGAGCGTCTCTGCGGTCAGCGGCACGCCGTCGGCATCGATCGCCGCGCCGCCGAAGCGCGCAGTCGCCGTCGTCACGTCGAGGCCGTGATGCGTGTTGAGCCGGTCGACGACGCGCGCGGCCTGCGCGGTGACTTCGGGGCCGATCCCGTCGCCGGGGAGGAGGAGCAGGGTCTTGGTCATCGTGCCCCCGTAGCCGAGGCGACGGCGCTTCGCCAAGCCGGACGCGCGCCGTCCGGACTTAATTGCGCCTTAGCCGATACATTTCGCGAGGCCCCCGATCGCCGTGCGATACGCGTCCGACGACGGATCGCATTCGGCGAGCAGGTTCATGATCGTCCCAGCGCTGGTGCCGCCCCCGACGAATGCCATCGACCACGCCCCGAACGACCGCGCGCCGACCGACTGACGCGACATGATATGGATGCCGGAGTGGCGCCGATCGGTCGTGATTGTGGCAAGCATCGGATCGACGTCGCTCGCGGCGCCCTCCAGGATTTGCACGAATCGCCCGGAATTAAAGGCCAGGACGCCGGTAATCTTCCGCTTTGCGTTGTTAATCAGCGATTTCTCGACGATTTCGGCGAGCGTAATGAAAAAAGTCGACGAGCCGTCGTCGACGATGCTGGTACTGCGATAGGCGAGCTGAATCATGCCATGATGACTCCATCAGCGTCGTTCGCAAGTCAACTACATATGTTACTTACACGTAATGAAAATTATTCAGAATAGGATTTTGAGGACTTGTCGATCTGTTAACGCGTTGCTGCCCCCGCGAGCCACGGGCGCTCGCTCGCCAGCCGCGCCTCGTAGCGCGCGATCGCCGGGGCCATCGTCAGCGTCAGGCCGATCTCGTCCTGCCCCGACAGCAGGGCGGCCTTGCGGAACGGGTCGACGGCGAAGGTGAAGCGGTCCTGATAGCCGGTCGTGACGACCTGGTTTTCGAGGTCGACGGTGATGTCGGCATCGGCGGCGACGACCATCAGCCGGTCGATCTGCTCCTGCGGCAGTTCGACCAGCACCAGTCCGTTCTTGTACGAATTGCCGCTGAAGATATCGGCGAAGCTCGGTGCGATGACGACGCGGAAGCCCATGTCGGCGAGCGCCCATGGCGCGTGTTCGCGGCTCGACCCGCAGCCGAAGTTGTCGCCCGCGATCAGGATCGGCGCGCCCGTGTTGCGGGCCGAGTCGAAGATGTTGCCGGGGTCGCTGCGGATGACGTCGAACGCCCCCGCGCCGAGCCCCGACCGCGTCACGGTCTTGAGAAAGCGCGACGGGATGATGACGTCGGTGTCGACATTCTCCGCGCCGAACGGGACGGCGATACCGGTGACGGTGTGGAACGGTTGCATCAGCCCATCAACTCGCGGACGTCGGTGAGATGGCCGGTGACCGCCGCCGCCGCCGCCATCGCGGGCGACAACAGATGCGTCCGTGCGCCGGGACCCTGGCGGCCGACGAAGTTGCGGTTGCTCGTCGAGGCGCAGCGCTCACCCGCCGGGACCTTGTCGGGGTTCATGCCGAGGCACATCGAGCAGCCGGGCGCGCGCCAGTCGAACCCCGCCTCGATGAAGATGCGGTCGAGCCCCTCGGCTTCGGCCTGAAGCTTGACCAGCCCCGACCCCGGCACGACGAGCGCCTGGCGGATGCCGCTGGCGACGTGACGCCCCTTTGCGACCGCGGCGGCGGCGCGAAGGTCCTCGATCCGGCTGTTGGTGCAGCTGCCGATGAAGATATTCTCGACGACGACATCCTCGAGCCGTGTCCCCGCCGCGAGGCCCATGTAATCGAGCGACTTCGCCGCGGCGAGGCGCTTGCCGGCGTCGGCGAAGCTGTCGGGTGACGGGACGACCCCGGTGATCGCGACGACGTCCTCGGGGCTCGTCCCCCACGTTACCAGCGGCGCGATCGCTTCGCCGTCGATGACGACGACGCGGTCGTAGGCGGCGCCGCGATCACTCGGCAGCGTCCGCCAATACGCGACGGCGGCGTCCCACGCGGCTCCGGTCGGCGACCGCGGGCGGCCGCGCAGATACTCGAACACCTTGGCGTCGGGGGCGACGAGCCCGGCGCGCGCACCCGCCTCGATCGCCATGTTGCACACCGTCATCCGGCCCTCGATGCTCAGCGCGTCGATGACCTCGCCGGTATATTCGATGACCGACCCGGTCCCCCCGGCAGTGCCGAGCGCGCCGACGATCGCCAGCGCGACGTCCTTCGCCGAAATCGAGAAGCCGAGCGTTCCGGTGACGCGGACCTCCATCGAGCTCGACTGCTTGAGCAGGAGCGTCTGGGTGGCGAAGACGTGCTCGACCTCGCTCGTGCCGATGCCGAATGCCAATGCCCCGAGCGCGCCATGCGTCGCGGTGTGGCTGTCGCCGCAGACGAGGGTCGTGCCGGGCAAGGTGAACCCCTGCTCGGGCCCGATGACGTGGACGATGCCCTGCGCGGCGGCGTTCAATTCGATCAGCTCGACCCCGAACTCGGCGCAATTGGCGGTCAGCGTTTCGACCTGCAACGCCGACTGCGGGTCGACGATCGGCTCGAACCGGTGGTTGGTCGGGACATTATGATCGGGCACCGCGAGCGTCAGGTCGGGGCGATGGACCGCGCGCCCGGCAAGCCGGAGTCCCTCGAATGCCTGCGGGGTCGTCACCTCGTGGATCAGATGGCGGTCGATCCAGATCAGCGCGGTGCCGTCGTCGCGCTGTTCGACGACATGGTCGTCCCAGATCTTGGCATACAGGGTGCGGGGGGTTGTCATCGGCGATGGGGTACGAAGGTGCGGCGTTAGGGTCAACTCCACGCGCCGTCATCGCTTCAATCAACCTGTCATCCCCGCGAAAGCGAGGACCCAAGGTCACCGCCGGTCGTGACTATGGGTCCCCGCTTTCGCGGGGATGACAGTATTGTGTAGGAGCGTGTGATGCTCGATGCAGTCATCATCGGCGGCGGCCACAACGGCCTCGTCGCCGCTTTCTACCTCGCCCGCGCTGGGATGAAGGTGCGCGTCGTCGAGGCGCGCGGGGTCGTCGGCGGCGCGGCGGTGACCGAGGAGTTCGCCCCCGGCTTCCGCAATTCGGTCGCGAGCTACACCGTCAGCCTGCTCCGCCCGAAGATCGTCGCCGACATGGACCTGCCGGCGCACGGCTACCGCGTGGTTTCGCGCGACCTTGCGAACTTCCTGCCGTTGCCCGGCAGCAACCATCTCAAGGTCGGCGGCGGGCTGGCGCGGACGCAGGCCGAGTTCGCGCGCTTCTCCGCCGCCGACGCCGCCGCCCTCCCCGCTTACTACGCCGCGCTCGAAGCCGTCGCCGACGTCCTCCGCCACCTCGCGCTGACCACCCCGCCGAACGCGGGCGGCGGCTTGCGCGCGCTGTTGGCAATGGCAGCACAAGGGCGCGGGGCGGCGCGGCTGGGGATCGAGGCGCAGCGCGATGTCCTCGCACTGTTTACCCAGAGTGCGCGGCAATTCCTCGACGGCTGGTTCGAGAGCGCCCCGGTCAAAGCGGCCTTCGGCTTCGATGCGGTCGTCGGCAACTACGCCAGCCCCGACACGCCGGGGTCGGCGTACGTCCTGCTTCACCACGTCTTCGGCGAGGTCAACGGCGTCAAGGGCGCGTGGGGCCACGCGGTCGGCGGGATGGGGGCGATCACCCAGGCGATGGCCGCGGCGTGCACGGACGCCGGGGTCGAGATCGTCCTCGACGCTCCGGTCGCGCGGGTGCTGACGAGCGGCGGCCGTGCGACCGGGGTCCGCCTGGTGTCGGGCGAGGAGATCGCGGCGAAGATCGTCGTCGCCAACGTCACCCCGAAACTGCTGTTCGAAAAGCTCGTCGACCCTGCCGACCTGACCCCCGCCTTCCGCCGCCGCATCGCCGGAACGCGCTACGGCTCGGGCAGCTTCCGGATGAACGTCGCGCTGCGCGAACTGCCCGACTTCACCACGCTCCCCGGCCCCGGCGAGCACCACCGCAGCGGCATCATCATCGCGCCGAGCCTCGACTATATGGACCGCGCCTTCACCGACGCCCGGGCGCACGGCTGGTCGCGCGAACCGATCGTCGAGATGACGATCCCGTCGACGGTCGATCCGGGACTCGCGCCGCCGGGGATGCACGTCGCCAGCCTGTTCGCACAGCAGTTCGCCCCGGTCCTGCCCGATGGCCGGAGCTGGGACGACGAGCGCGCCGCCGCCGCCGACTCGATCATCGACACCGTGACCAAGGCCGCGCCGAACTTCCGCGCCAGCATCATCGCGTCGACCGCGCTGTCGCCGCCCGACCTCGAGCGCAAGTTCGGGCTGACCGGCGGTGACATCTTCCATGGCAGCATGGGGATGGACCAACTCTGGTCGGCGCGCCCGGTCCTCGGCAACGCGAGCTACCGCGCGCCGGTCCGCGGGCTGTACCTGTGCGGCGCGGGCAGCCACCCCGGCGGCGGCGTCACCGGCGCCCCGGGGCACAATGCCGCGCACGAGATCCTCGCCGACCGGCGCTGGTGGCGCGCGCGCTGGCCGTCTTGAAACTGCAACAGCGCGGGTGCAACGGAAGCGGCATGCGTATCTTGCTTGCCGCTGCCATCGCCCTTCTCCCCACGCCCGCATTCGCGTGGGGCAAGACCGGGCACCGTGTCATCGGCGCGATCGCCGAGCGGATGATCAGCCATCGCGCGCGCAACGGCGTCCGTGCGATCCTCGGCACCGAGAGCATCGCCGAAGCGTCGGCGTGGCCCGACTTCGAACGCTCGAACCCCGACGCCTTCTGGCAGAAGGAGGCGGGGCCGTTGCATTATGTCACCGTTCCCGCCGGCAAGACCTATGCCGAGGTCGGGGCACCTCCCGAAGGCGACGCCGTCACCGCGCTCAAGCGCTTCGCCGCAACGGTCCGCGACCGCAACGCGCCGCTCGCCGACCGGCAGCTCGCGCTGCGCTTCATCATTCACATCGTCGGCGACCTCCACCAGCCGCTCCACGCGGGCAACGGCACCGACAAGGGCGGCAACGACGTCAAGGTCATCTTCCAGCGCGAGCCGACCAACCTCCACGCGGTGTGGGATTCGCGGCTGATCGACCAGGAGCAGCTGTCGTACACCGAGATGGCCAACTGGCTGAACGCGCGCATCACCCGCGCCGATCGCGCGAAATGGCGCGATCCGAACCCGCTGACATGGATCGGCGAGTCCGCCGCGATCCGCGACCGCATCTATCCTGAAGCGCCCAAGTCGGACGCCGGAAAGCCCGACGCCGGGAAACCGGGCGAGCCGATCAAGCTCGGCTTCGACTATATCTATGCGTGGACCCCGACCCGCGACCTCCGCCTCGAACAAGGCGGGGTTCGGCTGGCGGCGTATCTCGACTGGGTCTTCGCCCGGCATCCGGCGCAACTGTAACCCGCACGCAGTCGAGCACGAAGAACTCCGGTCCACCGGAGGGTTACCCATGCGCCTGCTCACGCCGATCACCGCGATCGTTGCCGTCCTCGCCGCGATGCCGGCAATCGCTGGCATCGACATCGGCCCTGCGGTTGGAGCCATGGCGCCGTCGCTTGCAGCAACGGTCGTCGATTCCGCGGGTAAGCCGGAGTCGCTCGCGTCGGTCCGCGGCAAGCGTGGCACCGTCCTAATGTTTTTCCGCTCGGCGAAGTGGTGCCCGTATTGCCAGCACCAGTTGATCGAGTTCAAGGCCGCCGCCGCACCGCTCGCGCAACGCGGCTACACGCTCGTCGCGATCAGCTACGACGCGCCCGACACGCTGACCGGCTTCGCCGCGAAGCAGGACATCGGCTTCACCCTTTTGTCCGACCCGGGATCGAAGACGATCGACGCGTGGAAGCTGCGCGACCCGCAATACGCCCCCGATAGCTTCGCCTTCGGCGTGCCGCGCCCGGCGATCTTCGTCATCGACACCAAGGGCGTGATCCGCGCCAAGCTTGCTGAGGACGGCTACAAAATTCGCCCATCGGTCGAAGCGGTTCTCGCCGCTGTCGACACGGTCAAATAGGGTCGACCCGCTCGGTCACCTGCCGTCCTTACGGGCTGACTACCCCGCCTAGCTCTACCACCCGCTCATGCGACGATAGGTCGCAATAGTCGCCATTCGGTATTACTATGTTGCTAATATAACACATAAATTAAGGTTATTAAGGCGAAACCACCTTTCGATTGTACGGTATAACGTTTCATTTCAGTGTCGTGACAGTCGCGGATCACGGGCAACCCGCGGCTAAACAGGGGTCACTGAACATGAAGATACACCGACAAACTCTGCTTGCGGCTGCCATTCTCGGCAGCCTGGCGGCGACGAGCGCGTCCGCCTTGACGATCAATCTGATCAATACCGGCGGCGTCGAAGACGGCACCGCAGCCTACACTGGCTTTCGCGCCGCCGCGAATTACTGGGAGTCGATGTTCAGCGACAACGTCACGCTGACCTTCAACGTCGGCTTCACGTCGATCGGGTTCGCGTCGACCACGCTCGGTTCGACGTCGAGCGCATCGAGCAGCAAGACGACTGCCGCTTGGAAGACCGCGCTGACCGCCGACGCGACCACCGCGCTCGATGCCAGTGTCGTCGCGAACCTGCCGAATTTCTCGAGCACGACCGTCGTCCTCAACAACACCGTCGAGAAGGCGCTCGGCCTTTACACCGGGTTGCCCACCACGATCGACGCGACGATCAAGTTCAACAGCGCGCGGCCGTTCGATTTCGATACGCGCAATGGCTTCGCCACGGTGTCGTCGGACTTCGTCGCCGTCGCGGTCCACGAGATGGGTCACGCGCTCGGCTTCACCAGCGCGGTCGGCACCAACACCACGCTCAACTCGCGTCCGACCAACATCGATATGTTCCGCTACAAGGACGGCGCCTGGAACAACACGTGGGGCGGCAAGCCGTACTTCTCGATCGACGGCGGCGCGACCGAGTTCGAAGGCAATGCCGGTTTCTCGGCCGGGCCGGACGGCTATCAGACGTCGCATTGGCGTGAAGGTGCGCGAATCCATGACGGCGTCCATTGCACCGTACTGCTGGAACCGCAGGTCGGCATCCTCGATCCGACCGGCGGCCTGTGCCAGGAAGGCATCGTTACCAGCCAGGACCTTGCGATCTTCGACGCGATGGGCTGGAACCTGACGACGAATATTCTGGCCAATCCCAATTACCAGATGAAGAGCTCGCAGATCCTGCAGAACTATCTCAACACCGTTCCCGAACCGTCGACGTGGGCGCTGTTGATCGCCGGCTTCGGCTTTGTCGGTGCCGCGATGCGTCGCCGCGTAGCCACGGCAGTTACGGCCTGACCTTGTCGCCGCCGGTCCTCGGACCGGCGGCGTCTTTTCGCGAAAACGGGGAAGATCAATGCTGACGGTATCGACCGCACTCGTTCTTGTCGCGCTGACGCTGCCGCAGCAGCGCAGCCTCGACCGGACATTCGTCTGCCCCGAAAAGCTCGCCGACGACACGGCGCGGCTGACTGCGATCACGCGCTACATGGATGATTATGCGCGGCTCGACCCGGCGGCGACGGTCAACGACCGGCTGGCCTACCGCGACAAACTGCTGGCGAAGCACCATTGCGCACCCGACGGCGACAAGGCGCAGTACACCTTCCCGCAGACCTGAGCCGCGTCAGGCCAGTTCGACCGCCACCGCCGTCGCCTCGCCGCCGCCGATGCACAGCGCGGCGACGCCCTTGCGCCCGCCGGTCCGCTGCAACGCCGCGATCAGCGTCGCGATGATCCGCGCGCCGCTTGCGCCGATCGGGTGGCCGAGCGCGGTCGCGCCGCCGTGGACGTTGAGCCTGTCGCGCGGAATACCGAGGTCGCGCATCGCGATCATTGCGACGACGGCAAACGCCTCGTTGACCTCGAACAGGTCGACGTCGGCGACGCTCCAGCCCGCCTTATCCAGAACCCTCTGCACCGCGGGGACGGGGGCGGTGGTGAACTTGCCGGGTTCGTGCGCGTGCGCGGCGTGGGCGACGAGCCGTGCGACCGGGGTCAGGCCGTGGGCGAGCGCGACGCTCTCGCGGGTCAGAACCAGCGCCGCCGCGCCGTCGGAGATCGATGAGGCGTTCGCCGCTGTGATCGTCCCGTCCTTGGCAAAGGCGGGCTTGAGCGCGGGAATCTTCGCCGGTTGCGCCTTGCCGGGCTGCTCGTCGGTGTCGACCGTCACAGGGCCGGCGCGCGACGGCACGACGACCGCGACGATCTCGCCGGCAAACGCTCCGGAGTCGATCGCGGCAGTGGCGCGGCGAAGCGATTCGAGGGCGTAGTCGTCCTGCTCAACGCGGGTGAACTGATAATCGCGGGCGCTGTCCTCGGCGAACGATCCCATCAGCTTGCCGGGATCATAGGCGTCCTCGAGCCCGTCGAGGTACATCGAGTCCTTGATCGCGTCGTGGCCGATCCGCGCTCCCGCGCGGTGCTTAGTCAGCAGGTACGGCGCATTCGACATGCTCTCCATGCCACCCGCGACGACGATGTCGGCCGAGCCGCTGGCGAGCGCGTCGTGCGCCATGATCGTCGCCTGCATGCCGCTGCCGCACATCTTGTTGACCGTCGTCGCTGTGACCCCGAGCGGGAGCCCCGCGCCAATCGCCGCCTGCCGTGCCGGCGCCTGGCCGAGCCCGGCGGGGAGGACGCAGCCCATGATGATCTGGTCGACCGCCGCGCCATCGACACCCGAGCGCTCGACTGCCGCACGGACCGCGGTGCTGCCAAGCACGGTCGCACTGACCCCGCTCAACGCCCCCTGGAACCCGCCCATCGGCGTGCGGGCATAGGATAGAATAACAACGGGATCGGTCATGCGGCAAATTCCACTGGACGGTGACAAGCGTCATGTCGGCACGCTATGGCGGCGCGTCAATCACTCAGCCAGGGAACACCCGTGGATATCTCAAAGATCCCGACCGGCCGCGCGCCGCCGTACGACATCAACGCGATCATCGAAGTGCCGATGGGCGGCGAGCCGGTGAAGTACGAAATGGACAAGGCGAGCGGCGCGCTGTTCGTCGACCGCTTTCTCCACACCGCGATGTTCTACCCGGGCAATTACGGCTTCATCCCGCACACGCTGTCGGCCGACGGCGACCCGATCGACGTTCTCGTCGTCGGACAGACCCCGCTCGTGCCCGGAGCGGTCTGCCGCGTCCGTCCGATCGGCGCGCTGGTCATGGAAGACGAAGGCGGCGGCGACGAGAAATTGATCGCGGTCCCGGTCGATGCGCTCCACCCGTTCTACGCCAACATCAAGAGCCCGCACGACCTGCCCCCGACACTGATGGAGCAGATCGCGCACTTCTTCGAGCATTACAAAGACCTCGAAAAGGGCAAGTGGGTGACGATCGGCGAGTGGAAGGATGCCGACGGCGCCGTCGCACTGCTCAACGAGGCAATTGCACGGGCGGAGGAAGCCGGCGTTAAGTCAGCCGTCTAAGCCGCCCCTGACCCGTCGCCTGCGCAGGCGACGGGTCAGATCATCGCCTATTGCGGCGCGGCTTCGCCGGTCTCTTTCGGCTTTCTGTATAGCGCCCACAGCGTCGCGACGACATCGACCGCGAGGAAAACGCTCAGCGTATAGATCAGATAGCGGTAGCGCAGGATCGGCTGCACCAGCAGATACGGCAAAACGAGGATCGCCAACGCCGCGAGCAGATAGACGTACCGCCGGTTGCGCGCGATCTGCATCGGCAGCCCGCACAGCGCGAGCCATACCGCGACCGCGAGATAGGCGCCGCGCAGCGCCGCAGAGCGCGAGTTGACCGTTCCGAACGGGTTGAAGAACCACTCCGGCGGGAGGAAATATTCCCTCACATGGCGCGCCAGCAGGATTGCGGTGCCTTCGGGATGCCCAGTGATCCACGCCATCGTCTGCTTGCCGAGCACGGCATTATAGGCGACCTCGCCACCGGCTGCCTTCATCGCGTCATAACCCTTCGGCCTGATCGGATGGATATCGCGGAGGCGGGCGGTCATCGCGGCGCGCTCGTCGGTCGCGTGGAGCATCGTGTCGTTGAGCCCGACCGCCAGTTCGAGTCCCGGATCGCTCCGCGTCAGGATTGGCCGGCCCAGCGCCGCGCGGTTGTGCAGCGCCCATGGCGCGATGAAACACGCGGTGACGAGCAGGGTCAGCGCCACGACGGCAGGCCATTGCTTGAAGGCGATGCGCCGGATCACGAAAATCGCGATGACGACGAACCCCGCAAGCCCCGCCGGCGGCGAGAGCAGCATGAGAAACGCGGCAATGCCGAGCGCGGGCACCAGGCCGGCCGCCCCGCCGATGCCGCGCGTGTCGAGGCGGACGACCAGCGCCAGCAGCCCGGTGATTCCGGCGACAGCGAGCGGGGCCTCCCAAACCTTGAGCTCGCGCATCTCCATGGAAAACTGGATCGGCAACAGCGACACCAGCGCGACCGCCGCGATACGCGGACGCAACGACATCCCCAGCGCACGCATCAGGAGGTAGGCGAAGCCGATCGAGACGCCGATCAGCCCCGCCGAGATCAGCGACAGCACCCACTCGGCCGCGGGCGTCGAGATGCCGAAGATCCGGTATACCCCGGCAATGAGCAGCGGCATGACCGGCGCGACATGCGCGGTCGGGCCGCTCCCCGGTCGAAACGTGTCGGCAAAATGCCCGGTCGTCGCCAGCGACACGGCAACGTGCCACGTCTCCGATGTCCGCGGGATCAGGCTGATCCACCACATCCGCAGGGCAATTCCGGCAAGAATCAGACCGATGACGATGAGCGCTTCGCGGCTGCGCACCCACCTGTCTTCGCTCACCGGGACGCTCCTCAACGTTGGATAGTGGTCCTCCCGCCGATCAGCCGCCACAGCAGCCCCGCCGCAAGGAAAGTCAGCAGCTCAGTAAAGGCGTACCGGTACCGCAACGTCGGCTGTACAATAATATAGATTAAGGTTGGGAAAATTATTGTTAATAAGACAACGACGAAGTGCCGCGGCTGTTCACGTAAGCCGATGACGATCGCGGCGAGCGCGAGCCCGGTCGTCGCCCAGACGATCGCCAGCTTGACGAGCAGGTTGTTCTTGCCGATCCCGTATTGATCGAACAGCCAGAGCGGCGGAAAATAGAGTTCGCGCAGATGGCGGAGTGTGATCCCAGCCGCCTCGTCCTTATGCGCCGCGATCCACTGCTTCGCCTCGACGCCGAGCATGGCGAAATACGTCGCGTCGTCGGGAAAGGTCTTGAACCGCGCATAAGCGGCATCGCTGAAGAACGGATGGATTTCCTCTGATCGGGCGACGAAGACCGCGCGCGGATCGACCGGATCGACCGCAGCGGCGTGGTAGGCAGTATCGAGCTCCATCCCGAAATTGCCGCGCGACGGCATGAAGCGGTCGTAGACGATGGCATTGCGCGCGATCCACGGCCCGTTGACGACGACGAAGCCGACGGCGAGCAGCGCCGCAGCAGGAAGCCAGCGTTGCCAGCGCAGGTGCCGCAACGCGACGAGGCCAAGCCCGGCATAGGCCCCGAGCGCGATTCCGGGATTGATCAGGAACGCGAACGCCGCGGCAAGCCCGAATCCGGCGACCACGCGCAGTGTCAAAGGACCACGCGCATCGAGGTGCAGCGTCCATAGCAGCAACCCCGCGCCGAGCATCGCGGCGAGGCCGCCCTCGCGGATGCGGAAGTCGACGGCTTCGACATAGAAATTGAGCGGGACGAGCGCGAGGAACGCCAGCGCCACGAGCCGGGGCACCGGGGCCACGCCGAGGCGGGCGGCGACGCGGTACAAAAACCAGAACAACGCGGCGATGATCACGCCGGCGATCACCGCGAGCGCCATCTCCGCCGCCGGTGTCCCGACGCCCAGCACGCGATAGACCAGCCCGCCGACGATCGGGTTGAACGGCCCGACATGGCTGCTCGGGCCGCTGCCGGGCCGGTACGCGTCGCCGAGTACGCCGGTCTCGGCAAAGGTCGCCGCGACATGCCACATCTCCGATCGATGCGGTCCCATCCGGGTCGCGGGATCGAGCAACAGCCAGACGAGGCGCGCGACGAAGCCGAGGGCGATGATGATCGCCACCAGTCGCCGTTCGACCTCAGGGCGCGCAACGATTCGGTCGAGCCGGTTCAGCATGCGTTCCCTGTCGTAACGGACAGCCACACTTGCCACGCCTTGTTGCCGCGCGCACCCTTTATTGCATTGCAGCATCGCCTGTGGCACCGGATCGCCGGGGTGCGGTGGAGAGACGCAGTGGCAAGCGACATCATGGTCGAGACGCGGCCGCAAGCGGTTGCCGCGAACGACATCGAGCTATCGATCGTGATGCCGTGCCTCAACGAGGCCGAGACGCTCGCGATCTGCATCGAGAAGGCGAACCGGTTTTTGGCGACGAGCGGCGTCGCGGGCGAGGTCGTCATCGCCGACAACGGCTCGACCGACGGCAGCCAGGACATTGCGCGGAGTTTGGGCGCACGCGTCGTCGACGTGCCGGCGCGGGGATACGGCGCAGCCCTGCAGGCGGGCATCATCGCCAGCCACGGGCGCTTTGTCGCGATGGGCGATTCGGACGACAGTTATGATTTCGAGGGGCTGATGCCGTTCGTGCTCAAGCTCCGCGAGGGCTATGAGCTCGTCATGGGCAACCGCTTCCAGGGCGGGATCAAGCCCGGCGCGATGCCGCCGCTCCACCGCTACCTCGGCAACCCGGTGCTGAGCTTTGCCGGGCGCCTGTTCTACGACGCGCCGATCGGCGACTTCCACTGCGGCCTGCGCGCGTTCCGCCGCGACAGCATCATGGCGCTCGGGCTGCGCACGACGGGCATGGAGTTTGCCTCCGAGATGGTCGTCAAGGCGACGCTCGCGCACATCCGCATGGCCGAGGTGCCGACGACGCTGTCGCCCGACGGCCGCTCGCGGCCGCCGCACCTGCGCAGCTGGCGCGACGGCTGGCGGCACCTCAAGTTCCTGCTGACCTTCGCGCCGAAGTGGCTGTTCTTCTACCCCGGCGCGGCGCTCGCCGGGATCGGGCTCGTCCTGCTGATCGCGCTGCTGCCCGGCAGCCTGCGCCTCGGCAGCGTCACGCTCGGCGTTCACACCCTGTTGTTCGCCGCCGCTGGCGTCATCATCGGCGCGCAGTTGATGAGCTTCGCCGTCGTCGCGCGGCTGTTCGGGGTACGCGAGCGGTTGTGGCCGACGTCGCCGCGGATCGAGCTCGCGCGCACATGGTTCTCGATCGACCGGACGTGCGTTGCGGGCGCGATCATGCTCCTCGCGGGCATCGTCATCGCTGCAGTCGCACTCGGCGGCTGGGCCGGGACCGGGTTCCGCGACATGAACGTCGAAGGCACGATGCGCCTCGCGATCCCCTCGGTCCTGCTCTGCGCGCTCGGTGTTCAGGCGCTGGTCACAGGGTTCTTTACCGCGCTGCTGACGAGCGACTAGCCGTCCCACGCGATCCGGTCGGGGTGGCTGAACACCTCGAACCCGTCGGCACGCGCGACCGCGACGAGCGTTAGCCCCGCCGCCTCCGCCATTTCGACCGCGAGGCGCGTCGGAGCCGATACCGCGACGACGATCGTCACGCCCAGCATCGCCGCCTTCTGGACCATCTCGAGCGAAACCCGGCTCGTCAGCAGCAACATCGCCTCACTCGACCCGGTCCCCGCGCGGATCACCGCCCCGGCAAGCTTGTCGAGCGCATTGTGCCGCCCGACGTCCTCGCGCACGAGCAGCGGCGCGCCCCGCCGCCACAGCGCCGCGCCGTGGACCGCACGCGTCGCTTGCCCCAGTGGCTGCGCGGCGCTCAGCCCCGTCATCGCCGCGACGATCTCGGCGGGCGTCGGGCGTGGTCCCGCGCCGCTCACCCGCCGCGGCGCACGCGACGCCGCATCGAGGCTCTCGATCCCGCACAGTCCGCACCCGGTCGGCCCGGTCATCGCCCGCCGCCGGTCGGCGAGCCGCGCAGCGCGCTCGTCGTCGAGCCACAGCCGCGCCTCGATCCCGCTGGCGTGCGCGACGATCTCGACCTCTCCTGCCGCCGTGTCGACGATGCCCTCGGTGACGAGGAAGCCGGTGGCGAAGTCGGCGAGGTCGGCAGGGGTCGCGAGCATCACCGCCAGCGTCGAGCCGTTGACGACGATCGCGACCGGGCACTCGGCGGCGAGTGTCCGCATTCCGTCGCCCCGCGCCCCGTCGCGCCACTGCACCCGCGACACCGCGTCTGCCGCCATGCTTTGCCCATTGTCCATCGAACCGGCATAGTCTGACCGCGTTGCACGTCCAGCCTTCCGATCGGACCATGAATGACCAGCAAGCCCGACTTCACCCCCTACGCCGGTCCCGCCGGCGGCTGGGGATCGCTGCGCTCGGTCGCTGAAATCCTCCCCCGCGAAGGCAATGTCGTCAATGTTTCGCGTGAGTTGCTCCGCCAGAACAAGACCGACGGCTTCGCCTGCGTCTCGTGCGCCTGGGCCAAACCGGCGAACGCCCACCCCGCCGAATTCTGCGAGAACGGCGCCAAGGCGACCGCGTGGGAGCTGACCAGCCACCGCGCCGACGGCAAGTTCTTCACCGGGCACAAGGTTGCCGACCTGCTCGGCTGGCGCGACTACGACCTCGAACAACAGGGCCGCCTGACCGAGCCGCTGCGCTATCACGCCGCGAGCGACCGCTATCTGCCGATCCCCTGGGCGACCGCCTTCGCCGAGATCGGGGCCGAGCTCAACATGCTCGATCCGCAGTCGGTGGTGTTCTACGCGAGCGGCCGCGCCAGCCTCGAGACGTCGTATATGTACGGCCTGCTCGCGCGGATGTACGGCAACAACAACCTCCCCGACAGTTCGAACATGTGCCACGAGACGACGTCGGTCGCGTTGAAGACGCGGATCGGGGTGCCGGTCGGCACGACCAAGCTCGAGGATTTCGAGCATTGCGACGCGATCTTCTTCTTCGGCCAGAACGTCGGGTCGAACGCGCCGCGCCTGCTCCATCCGCTGCGCAGCGCGGTCAAACGCGGTTGCACGGTCGTCACCTTCAACCCGCTCGTCGAGCGCGGCCTCGAACGCTTCACCGACCCGCAGAACCCATTCGAGATGGCGACGCGCGGCGAGACGCGGATTTCGGCGCAATATCATCAAGTTCGCGCCGGCGGCGACATCGCCGTGCTGATGGGCATGTGCAAATACACGATCGAGGCCGACGACCGCACCGGCGATGTCCTCGACCACGAATTCATCGCCGAGCATTGCCACGGCTTCGACGACTTCGCCGCCGCCGCGCGCGCAACGACATGGGAATCAATCGAGGCGGCATCGGGCCTCCCCGCCGACGACATCCGCGCCGCCGCCGAAGTCTATGCCAGCGCCAAGCGTGTCATCGGCATCTACGGCATGGGGCTGACCCAGCACGTCCACGGCATCGAGAATGTCGAGATGATCGTCAACCTGCTGTTGTTGCGCGGCAACATCGGCCGCGAGGGCGCGGGCGTCTGCCCGGTCCGCGGTCACAGCAACGTCCAAGGCCAGCGTACCGTCGGCATCAGCGAGAAGCCCGAGCTCGTGCCCCTCGACAAGCTCAAGACGCAGTTCGGCTTCGAACCCCCGCGGATGAAGGGGCTCAACACCGTCGAGGCGTGCGAGGGCGTCGTCGACGGCTCGGTCAAGGCGTTCATCGGGCTCGGCGGCAACTTCCTCCGCGCCGTCCCCGACAGCGGGCAGGTCGAGCCGGCGTGGCGCAAGCAGCGGCTGACGGTCCATATCGCGACCAAGCTCAACCGCGGGCACCTCGTCCCCGGCGAGGTCAGCTACATCCTGCCGTGCCTCGGGCGGACCGAGAAGGACGTCCAGGCGACCGGGCCGCAGTCGGTGTCGGTCGAGGATTCGACGAGCTGCATCCACGGCTCGGTCGGCGAGCGCGAACCGGCGTCGCCGCACCTGCTGTCCGAAGCCGCGATCGTCGCCGGGATCGCCGAGGCGACGCTGACGCCGAACCCCAAGCTGCCGTGGGCCGAATGGGTCGGCGACTATAGCAAAGTCCGCGACGCGATCGCCGAGACCTACCCGCATTTCTTCGCCGATTTCAACGCGAAGCTGTTCACCCCCGGCGGCTTCTACAAGGGCAACAAGGCGCGCGACCAGCACTTCGAAACCGCCAGCGGCAAGGCCGAGTTCGCCGTCCCGAAGATGCTCGACGCCGCCGGTTTTGCCGACGCGCCGGGGCTGATGCGGTTGATCACGCTCCGCTCGAACGACCAGTTCAACACCACAGTCTACGGCTATTACGACCGCTTCCGCGGCGTCAAAGGCACCCGCGACGTGCTGTTCATCTCCCCCGCCGACATGGCGGTCCACGGGCTGAACGAAGGCGACATCGTCGGCCTCCGCACCGAGTACGGCGACGGCGTCGAGCGGCGGCTGGGCGGCCTGCGGGTTACGCCCTACTCGCTCCCCACGGGGTGCATCGGGACGTATTACCCTGAGGCGAACGTGTTGATCCCGCTCGCGCACCATGCCGAGCAGAGCTTCGTGCTGGCGGCGAAATCGGTGCCGGTGCGGATCGAGCGGGAGTAAACACGCT
Source organism: Polymorphobacter megasporae (assembly GCF_018982885.2). Taxonomy (NCBI): domain Bacteria; kingdom Pseudomonadati; phylum Pseudomonadota; class Alphaproteobacteria; order Sphingomonadales; family Sphingosinicellaceae; genus Glacieibacterium; species Glacieibacterium megasporae. The sequence continues at coordinate 133,851 of NZ_CP081848.1, forward strand.
CAGTTGTATCATCATGTCCACCAGAGCGTCGCGCAGAAGCTAACTCTGCGCTGGTGCGGGTGAGCAAGCACAGTGGACCGATAATCGAAACTTGATCAGCGACGTCCTGCTGTGAATGCGCGGAGCCACTAGACTGCGTTATGGTAATTTCCGCCTGGCGGCTCTACAAAGTCGAATGAATTTCATCTATCGTAAGTCAGCTATGCCCACTTGTGCAATTTGATGACCGACGAGGATTTATCTCTAGCTCGCATCTTTTTGCCACATGCGGTGCGACAGATTGAACGGGTGCGCTCGAACCGATGTCGATTTGCGCACTATACGTCAGCAGAGACGGGTCAGAAAATACTGCGCTCGCAGCGAGTTTTGCTTCGCAATTCCACTCTAATGAACGATTTTTCGGAAATTCGCCATGGATGGAACTGCCTTCAGGCTGCGTATAACGGCCCTTTAGGGGTCCGGCTGCAAGAAGCAATACGGGCGGTCCAGCCTGATCTACCCGAAATTCTACAGAGTGATTTCAACGCCCAAATCTATGATGTGATGGGCGAAACATACTTGATGTCGGTTTGCGAGCACGGCGAGCCAACTGGAGAAGTATACGGAGACGGACACGAGGACAAATTTGGCCGCTTATCGATGTGGCGTGCTTACGCTCCAAAAAACGGCGTGGCATTTATCATGAACCACGATGCATTTCTTTGCGAAACTAATGCCCTAGGCGCCTTCACCAGCCCGGTAGCATATGCGATGCCAGACGATTTCCAGCCGGCATTCGAAGAAGTTGTCCTAGCCGTTGAGAAGAATATTGAGACACTAAAGCCTCTAGGCGGCAAGTTTGTCTATGAAGCACTAATGAACGCTTTCCGATTTGCTGTGCAATCGACTAAGCACCCGGCATTTAGAGAAGAACGCGAGTGGAGGATAATCTATTCGCCATTGCTACTCAGTAAGACTGGCGCGTTAACTGATCAGCAAATGGCAAGAATCCCTTCGGAAATCATGTCGCTAGGCGGCGTTCCTCAGAGGACATATGCTATTCCGTTCGTAGATTAACCCGATGAAGGCTTCATTGGCGCTACGGTTGCAGCGCTTATCGACCGCATATTGATCGGACCTTCTCAGGACAGCTATGCTATTCAGCGCGCCTTTGTCGGGGAGTTAATGCAGCTCGATGTCCCGAATGCAGAATCGAAAGTGATCATCACGGGAGTGCCGCTTCGTCACTGAAGTCCTTGAGATATTTCTCGGATATCGAAATTGTGCAGCTGACGCTCCTCTCACCAAAACTCTCGTGTAGCGCCCTGAAGTTTTCGCTGTCCTACAGCATCGTCAACGGCATAGGCTCGCGCCCGATGGCCACGAACTGCCCCTTGTCCTCGCGCCTGCCGATCACGGCACCCGCGCGGGGGAAGTGTTTTGGTTCGACGTGGCGTCATGTTCGTCAACTTCCGACCCGATTGCACCAGATGGGCACGCGAATCGCGTCAACCCGCGACCACCGACCAAGGGGATACCGATGCTCGACCGCCGCGCCTTCCTGCTGACCTCCGCCGCTGCGGGGGCGGCGACCGCGCTTCCCGTCGGCGGCGCGCTTGCCGCACCGGCCGCAGCGAGCGCCGCGCCGTCGCCCGAACTCGCGACGCTGTTCGACGCGTTCTTCCAGGAAGGCCTCCGCGAGCGGCCCGAGAGTGCGACGCAGCTGGGGCTCGACAAGGGAGCGAATGCCGATCTCAAGGGTAAGCTGTCCGACGCGTCGGATCCCGGGCGGGCGGCGGACAAGGCGGCGACGCGCGACCAGTTGCGCCGCCTCGCGATGATCGATCGCAACCGGCTGAACCCCGACGACCGGCTGAACTACGACGTCATCAAATACACCCGCGAGTCGAGCGCGGCGGTGCAGGCGTTCGACTTCGGCGGCGGCGGCTATGGCCCCTCGCCGTACGTCGTCAGTCAGCAGACCGGGGCGTATCAGTCGGTGCCCGACTTCCTCGACACCAAGCACCGGATCGACACCGCGGGCGACGCCGACGCGTATCTGTCGCGGCTGTCGGCGTTCGCCACCCAGCTCGACGACCAGACCATGCGGATGAAGCACGATGCCGGGGTCGGGGTGTCGCCGCCGGATTTCCTGCTCGACACGACGCTGACGCAGATGGAAAAACTGCGCGTTCCCGCCAGCGAGGCACTCGTCGTCGCCTCGATCGCGAAGCGCGCGGCGGCGAAGGGCCTCGGTGATCGCTACGCCACCGACGCCGCGAAGATTTACACCGACAAGGTGCTCCCCGCGCTCGACCGGCAGATCGCCGAGGCGAAGGCACTCCGGGTGCACGCGAAGCACGACGCCGGGGTGTGGCAGTTCCCGCAGGGTGCCGAGTTCTATGCCGTCGCGCTCCACAACACGACGACGACCAAATATTCGCCGCAGGAAGTCCACGATATCGGGCTGGCGCAGGCGAAGGAGATCAGCGCGCGGCTCGACGGGCTGCTGGCGAAACAGGGGATGACCAAGGGGACGATCGGCGAGCGGATGGCGGCGCTGTATGCCGACCCTTCGCAGCTGTACCCGAACACCGATGCGGGCAAGGCCGAGGAAATCGCCTATTGCAACAAGCGCTTGGACGAAATCCGCCCGAAGCTGCCGACGGTGTTCAGCCGCATCCCGCAGTATAAGTTCGAGGTCCGCCGCGTGCCCCCCGCGACTGAGGCGGGTGCGGCGTCGGCGTTCAGCCAGTCGCCGCCGCTCGACGGCTCGCGTCCCGGGCTGGTCTATTTCAACCTCCACGACAGCGCCGAATGGCCGAAGTTCTGCCTGTCGACGACGGTGTTCCACGAAGGCCTGCCCGGGCACCAGTTCGAGGGCGGGCTCGCGCTCGGCAACGACAAGCTGCCGCTGATCCGCAAGACGGGCGGGTTCTCAGGGTACGGCGAGGGCTGGGCGCTGTACGCCGAGCAGCTCGCAGACGAGATCGGGATGTACGACGACGACCCGCTCGGACGCCTCGGCTACCTCAAGTTCCAGCTGTTCCGCGCCAACCGCTGCGTCGTCGACACCGGCATCCACCATCTCAAATGGAGCCGCGAGAAGGCGATCGATTATTTCGTCGCGCAGGAAGGCGAGGCGCGCGGCTTCGCCACCCGCGAGGTCGAGCGGTACTGCACCAACCCGGGGCAAGCGTGCAGCTACAAGCTCGGGCACACCGTCTTCACCGGCATCCGCGCCAAGGCGAAGACGGCGATGGGGGCGAAGTTCGACATCAAGGCGTTCCACGACGCGGTGCTCGGCTGCGGGCGAGTGCCGCTCGATATCCTGCAGCGGGTGGGCGACGAGTGGATCGCGGGGGTGCAGACCTGATCCGCACCCCCTGCGCCCTAGTCGTTGAGCGCCGCCGCAATCAGCTCCGCCAACCCGAACTTGCCGTTCCGCATCAGCGCCGCGTCGGGGGTCCAGCGCGGATCCTGGGCGAGGTACGAGCTCGAGTCGGTGAGCAGCAGTCCGACCATCGTCTCGGCGACAATGCGGCCGCCGACTTCGCCGAGCTGGCGGGTGTTGATCGCCTGGTCGCCCTGCGTCGTCGCGACGGTCATCGTCGTCTCGACCGTTTCGGCAAGGATGTAGGTCCACAGCGGGCAGTTGCCGGCGAACGCAGCGTCGAACTGGGTGATGGGCCCGACGGTGTCGGCAGTGTCGCCGGTGAACTTGCCGATAACGATCTCGGCGTCGGTCAGCGGCACGACCCCCATCGCGCGGGCAACCGCCTGCCCGCTCGGCAGCCGCATCCGCTAGCCGCGTTCGAGGTTGCGCAGCGCGAGGATATGCGGGTGGGCGGCGATGTCGCTCGGCAGATGCCCGAGCGGATTCACCAGCGAGGTGTCGATCTTGTACGCCAGCTGCAGGCGCTTTTTATTGCGCGGGTCGGGCAGGTTGTTGGCGTCGCCATAGTCCATCGGCTCGAGGTCGACGAAAAAGCGCCAGTCGATCGCCCATTGCGCCGGGAATTCGTGGAAGCCGCGCAGGTTGGGATGGTTCGAATCGCCGGCGAAGATCGAATGCGACTTCGGCAACGTCTCGTTGAGCTGGTATTCGGGGCGCACCATCGAATGCCCGAAGCGGTACGCCGCTGCCGAGAATTCGAGCGGCATGAACGCCTCGTCGCGGGCGTGATAGAATTTGAGCTTCGGCGGATCGGTGACCGGGTCGGTGCCCGCGGCGAGATGCGGCAGCACCTCGGCGAGGACCGCGGGGGCGATGATCGCCGGCAGGAAGTCGTTGAGCACGACCCATTGGTAATGCCAGCGGACCGCGCGCTGCGTCTCGGCGAAGTCGCCGATCAGCCCCGCCATCCGGTTGTGGAAGCGGAGCATCAGCCCCTGCAGCTGCGAGACGATGACGTTCTCGTCATTGCGCGGATCGCCGATGACGCTTGTTCGGGTGCGGGTTGCTCGCGGTCGGCGACGGGTTGCTTCGCGGCAGGTCCTGCGCCCGGGGATTATGCGCGGCGCCGGTCAGCGGGCGGCCGAGATTGAAGCGCAGCCCGTCGGCATAGAGATACGGCTGGTCGTCGGGACCGCGCCCGTAAAGATTGTCGAGGTCGAAGCGCGGCGTGCGGTAATCGACCAAAGCGTCGGGATCGTTCTGCTTTTGCAGGCTGCTCGCCGGATCGAAGGTCAGGTCGTGGTCGATGAACTGGCCGAAATAAGTATAGGCGGCGGGGATGCCGCCCTCCTCGGGATCGGGGCCGTCGAACGGGCCTTCGTGCTTGGCAAGCATCCCGGCGGCGAGCTTGGTCAGCGCATGGATACTGGTCTGGTCGTCGGGGCCGTAGTCGGCGGCGGGAAGTGCGCGGAACATGCGCCCGAACGGACCGCCGAACAGCACCGAGCTTCGCGACAGATAAGCGCCGCGAACGCCGCCATGCGGACGCGGAATAGGTGCACTTGCCATCGACAGTCTCCCCCGAAACCGGCCGCTAGTGGCCGCACCCAAGTCACTGGTGTGATGGAAAAGCTGACAGACTGTCTCTTGACTGTATAGTGACGAAAGTTCGTAAAAATCGGCGCTTCAAATACTGTGAGGAATCGCAATGACTTGCTTTGCCTGCCGGGACGAGCGCGACCGGCAGTTATTAACAATTTCTTCACCAAATTTGACGGATTCAAGCCGCCGACCCACGCGACTCGCGCTCGCAGACGTCTGAATTCAGTCGAGCTGGTTGATCAGCCGCTCGCCTTTCGCGAACCGCCCGAGATTGTCGGCGAACAGCGCGAAGATGCGCCGCGGCGTCCCCGCCGAACTCCACGAAATATGGTCGGTGATGCGGACGTTCGGCGCGGTCCACAGCGGATCGCCGGGGGGCAGCGGCTCGGGGTCGGTGACGTCGAGCGTCGCGCCGCCGACCTGGCCGCGGTCGAGCGCGGCGGCGAGCGCAGCCTGGTCGATCAGCCCGCCGCGCGCGATGTTGACGATGTGAACGCCGTGCTTGACCTTCGCCAGCGCCGCCGCGCCGATCACCCCGGCGGTCTTGGGCGTCATCGGTGCGGCGAGGACGAGATGGTCGGCGCGCGCGAGCAGTTCGTCGAGCGAAACTAGCGTCATCGCCGGGTCGGGCGCGGCGGCGGTCGACCGGCGATGTGCGATGATCTTCATGCCGAAAACCTGCGCCAGCCGTGCGACCTCGGTACCGATATGCCCAACGCCGAGAAGGCCGAGCGTCTTCCCTTCGAGGCTGCCGAGCGGGTTGGCCATCATGCCGGTCTGGGTGACAGGGGCGTCGCCGGGCCGCGCGAACATCGCGGGCAGGCGCTTCTCGTGCATCAGCATCGCGGTGAGGACATATTCGGCGATCGGCGGGGCTGCGGTCCCGGCGGACGTCGCGACGACCGGCCCGTCGAACATCCAGCGCGGATACCCGTCGGTTCCCGAGGAAGCGATCTGGACGAACTTGATCGATCCCGGCCAGCCTATCGGGCGTGGGGCATTGTGTTCACCGAGGTCGCCGAAATCGGGTGGGGCGAAGATCACGTCGACATCGGTCGGCAGGTTCCAGCGCTGCGCCGGCTCGATCGCCTGTACCGAGGCGACGCCTGGGATCGTTGCGAGCAGCTTGCCGGTCGTTGCCGGGAAGTAATAAGCGACGCGAAAGCCGCTCATGTCGTCGGCTCGAAGGCGCTGTCGCCCTCGCGCCGCCGGATCACCAAATTCCTGATCTCGCTCATGTCTTCCATCGCAAACCTCACCCCTTCGCGCCCCAGCCCCGAGTCCTTGACCCCGCCGTACGGCATGTTGTCGACGCGGTAGCTCGGCACGTCGTTGATCACGACGCCGCCGACTTCGAGGACATCCCACGCCTTCATCATGTTGAACAGGTCGCGGGTGAAGACGCCAGCCTGGAGCCCGAACTTCGAGTCATTGACCTCGGCGAGCGCGTCGTCGAAACGGGTGAACGTCGACAGCATCGCGACCGGGCCGAACGCCTCCTCGCGGTACAGGTCGGTGCCGCGCCCGACGCCTTCGAGCAGTGTCGCCGCGAGCATCGTGCCGTCGCGCCTGCCGCCGCACAGCAAGGTCGCGCCGCGCGCCACCGCGTCGGCGATCCAGCCGTCGAGGCGTTCGGCCTCGACGACGTCGATCATCGGGCCGATGAAAGTGTCTTCATCGAGCGGGTTGCCCGCAACGAGCGCCGTCGTCAGCCCGACGAGCTTGTCACGGAACGCGGTGTAGACGTCGGCGTGGACGATGATCCGCTGGACGCCGATGCACGACTGGCCCGACTGGTAGAATGCTCCGAAGACGATGCGCGCGGCGGCGTCGTAGAGATCGGCGTCGCGGTCGACGATCACCGCCGCGTTGCCGCCGAGTTCGAGGACGACCTTCTTCTTCCCCGCGCGCGCCTTGAGGTCCCAGCCGACCCCGGGCGAGCCGGTGAACGACAGCAGTTTGAGCCGGTCGTCGGTGGTGAATAAGTCGGCGCCGTCGCGCTTTGCCGGAAGGATCGAGAAGGCACCGGGAGGCAGGTCGGTCTCGGCGAGCACCTCGCCGATGATGATAGCACCGAGCGGGGTCCGCGACGCCGGCTTGAGGACGAATGGGCAACCGACCGCGAGCGCCGGGGCGACCTTGTGCGCGGCGAGGTTCAAGGGAAAATTGAACGGCGAGATGAACGAGCACGCGCCGATCGGCACGCGCTTCCAGATGCCGAGATAGCCCTTTGCCCGCGCCGAAATGTCGAGCGGCTGGACCTCGCCGGTGATGCGGACCGATTCCTCGGCGGCGATGCGGAAGGTGTCGACCAGTCGCCCGACCTCGCCGCGCGAATCGCGGATCGGCTTCCCCGCCTCGATGCACAAAGCGTAGGCGAGTTCGTCGGCGCGCTCCATGAAGCGCTTGACGCAGTGCATCAGCACCGCCTGCCGCTCGTATGCCGCCATTCCGCGCATCGGCGCTTCGGCGGCGTGCGCGGCAGCGATACCGGCGTCGATCGTCGCGGCGTCGGCGAGCGCGACGCGGGTGGCGATCTTGCCGGTGAACTTGTCGGTCACCGGCAGGTCGGTGTTCGACTGCACCGCCTTATTGGCGAGGTAGAGTGGATATTGGGGGCGCAAGCTAATCATGCGCGCCTCAATGCCTTGCCGCGCGTAAACCATCAACAGGGGGTGCGGCACCGGAACTGTCCCGGTACCGTATCGTTTAGAGGAGTGGATGTTTACGAAGGAGGCAGTAATGCGCCACTTTGGTCTTGTTATTACCTTGGCAATACTTGCCGCTCCGGCTGTCGTGAATGCCGATGTTCGCGGCCCCGAGGGAGATCGCGGTTTCCGCTACGTCTATCCCGCAAGCGCTTCGCCACTGCAGGCGGCACGGCTTTACCACGCCGACCTCAAGGCGTTGGCGAACGAAGCTTCATCGCTGGCAGCGGCCGACGGCGGAACGCTCAGCGAAGACCATCGCACCTATGTCGACACTCGCCGCGCGGTGCTCGACCAGCGCTATGCCGAGGCGATCGGCCAGAGCGCGTCGAGCGACCGCTAAGCGCGGTTAAGTGACCGGCTCGACGCCAAGGCGGGCGAGTTCGATCTTGATGCAGCGGTCCATCACGACCTGAAGGCCGGCGGCCTCGGCGCGAGCGGCAGCTGCTTCGTCGATCACACCGAGTTGCAGCCACACCGCTTTCGCGCCGGCCGCGATCGCCGCATCGACCGCAGCACCGGCCTCGGACGACTTGCGGAAGATATCGACGATGTCGATCGGGTCGCCGAGCTGGTTCAGTTCGCGCCAGATATATTCGCCGTGGACATGTTCGCCGGTGATCATCGGGTTGACCGGCAGGACGCGGTAGCCGTGGTCCTGCATCACCTTCATCACCTGGTTCGACGCGCGGTCGGGCCGGTCGGAAATGCCGACGAGTGCGACTGTCCGTGCGGCGGTCAGCAGGTCGCGAATTGCGGCGTCGGTGGTCAGCATGTTCGGTTCCTTCGCGTTTACAAACCAAGCCCGGCGGCAACCTGTTCCGCCAAGGCCGCGAACGCCTCGGCGAGCGCCCCCTCCCCCGCCGCCGGGGGCTGACCCGCATCCGACGCGGTGCGGATCGCGATGTCGAGCGGGATGCCGCCGAGGAAGGCGATCCCCGCTGCTTCCGCCGCCGCTGCCGCGCCGCCATGCCCGAAGATGTCGGTCCGCACGCCGCACGCCGGGCAGACGAAGCTGCTCATGTTTTCGACCAGCCCGATCACCGGCACCTTGACCTCGCCGAACATCGCGATCGCCCGCCGCGCGTCGATCAGCGCGAGGTCCTGCGGAGTCGAGACGATCACCGCGCCGGTCGGCTTGAGCTTTTGCGCCATCGTCAGCTGGATATCGCCGGTGCCGGGGGGCAGGTCGATGACAAGCGTATCGAGCACCCCCCAGTCGGTCTGCTCGACCATCTGCATCATCGCCGACGCCGCCATCGGCCCGCGCCATATGATTGCCTTGGTCGGATCGGTCATCATTCCCATCGACAGCGCGGTGATACCGTGCGCCGCCGCCGGCTGGAGGCGCTTGCCCTCGAGCTTGCCGCGCCCGGTCAGCCCGAGCAGCGTCGGCACCGACGGCCCGTAGATATCGGCGTCGAGCAGCCCGACCGATAGACCGCGCCGCGCCAGCGCCACGGCAAGGTTCGCCGCGACGGTCGACTTGCCCACCCCGCCCTTGCCGCTCGCGATCGCGACGATCGTGCGGATGCCGGGGACCGGGCCGGTGCGGACGTCCGCCGCCGCCGGGGCGGTGTCGCGCTCGGCGGTCAGGATGATCCGCGCCGCCGTCACTCCCGGCACCCGGCGCACCGCAAGTTCGACCGCGGCATTGAGCCGCTCGGCGACGTCGCGCGCCAAGGCCTCGACCGACAAAACCAGTCCGGCGCTGCCGTCGGCTTTGACGACGACCCCGCTCACCCGACCACTTGCGACGATGTCGCCGCCCCCGCTCGGGTCGGCAATTGCGGCGAGGGCGGTAACAACGGCTTCGCGGTCGGTCACGGCGGGTCCTTCATGGGTCGAATAGGCGCGGTGGTGGATCGGATGCGACCATCTCGCAATCCCGGCGGGGGCTTCGTATATAGGTGCGCAACGATCGTGCAATTTTCGGCGGATACTACATGCCCCTCGCAAGTAATAACGACAGTTCGGGCGGCGGCGGCCCATGGGGCAGCAGCGGCGGAAGCGGCTCGGGCGGCGGCGGCGGCAATAACGGCGGCGGCCCGAAGAGCCCGTGGGGTGAAGGCCCGCCACGGCGCCCGACCCCCGGGCGCGGCCCGACCGGGCGCGGCGACTTCGACGACTTCATCCGCCGCAGCCAGGACAAGTTGCGCGGGTCGATCCCCGGTGGCGGGCGTCAGATCGGCAATATCCCGTGGCTTCTGATCGCCGCGGTCATCCTCGGCATCTGGCTATTCACCACCGCGACCTATCGCATCCAGGCGCAGGAGCGCGGCGTCGTCATGCGCTTCGGCCGCTACGTCGAGACGACCGGGCCGGGCTTCCACTTCAAGCTTCCCGCGCCGATCGACGTTGTCATCAAGCCCAAGGTCGAGCAGGTCAATTCGGTCGATATCGGCGGCAGCGACGGCGCATCCGAAAACCTGATGCTGACCGGCGACCAGAACATCATCGACATCGCTTATGCGGTGCGCTGGAAGATCAAAAATCCCGAGCTGTTCCTGTTCGAGCTCGCCGAGCCCGAGCAGACGATCCGTGAGGTCGCCGAGGCGGCGATGCGCGCCGAAGTCGGCAGCACGACGCTCAACAATGCGATCGGTCCGCAGCGCGCGCAGATCGCCGAGCAGGTCCGCGAGCGGATGCAGGAGCTGCTCGACAGCTACCGCGCCGGGATCGACGTTCGCGGCGTCGACATCAAGCAGGCCGATCCGCCCGCCGCGGTCGACGAGGCGTTCAAGGACGTGTCGGCGGCGCAGCAGGACGCGCAACAGGCGATCAATCAGTCGAAGGGCTATGCCCAGCAGCTCCTCGCGGTCGCGCAAGGGTCAGCGGCGCAGTTCGACGCGGTCTACGCCCAGTATCGCCTCGCGCCCGAAGTGACGCGCAAGCGCATCTACCTCGAGACAATGGAGAGCGTGCTGTCGAAGATCGACAAGACCGTCGTCGAGCCGGGCAATTTCCAGACGTACCTGCCGCTCGCCGAGATCCAGCGCCGGGCGCGTACGACTGTTGCCCCGGCCGCCCTCCCCGCTCCCACCGCGCAGGCGAAGTAAGATGGCCCTGACACGCAATCCCATCACGTGGCTCGTGCTGCTGTTTGCGCTGCTGATCCTTGCCAGCGCGACGCTTTACACCGTTCCCGAGACCAAGCAGGCTATCGTCCTGCGCCTTGGCAAGCCCGAGCGGATCGTCAACGCCTACGATCCGAAAGCGAAGTTCGGCGACACCGATGCCGGGCTCGTCGCGAAGGTGCCGTTCATCGAGAACGTCGTCTACATCGACAAGCGCGTTCTTGACCTCGACATGCCGCAGCAGACGGTGCTGTCGACCGATCAGCTGCGGCTGGTGGTTGATGCCTTCGCACGCTTCCGCATCGTCAACCCGCAGCGGATGTACCAGACCGTCGGAACCGAGGATAACGTCAAGGAAGCGCTCGCGCGCATCCTCGCCTCGCGCCTCCGCAACGAGCTTGGCCGCCAGCGCTTCGACGCGCTGCTGTCGCCCGAACGGACGACGCTGATGGAGGATATCCGCAACAGCGTGAACCGCCAGGCGGCGCAGTATGGCGCCGAAATCCTCGACGTCCGGATCAAGCGCGCCGACCTGCCGACAGGCGCACCGCTCGAGTCGGCGTTCACCCGGATGCGGTCGGCCCGCGCCCAGGAAGCGCTGACGATCCGCGCGCAGGGCAACAAGCAGGCGCAGCTCGTTCGCGCCGATGCCGATGCCAACGCCGCGCGAATTTATGCCGAAAGCTTCGGCAAGGATCCGGATTTCTACGCGTTCTACCGGTCGATGCAGGCGTATCGTGAAACCTTTAAGGACGGCTCGTCGAATGTCATCCTGTCGCCCAACAATGAATTCCTCCGCGAATTCGAAGGACGCCAGAAAAAGTGACGCGACGAAAATGAACGCCAGATAACAATCTTTCGACCTATTGTTTTTTGCTTGCGTGTTGCCGAAATGCATCTATCCCGCTGTTAGCCCGCCGTGACGGGTCATAGGAGAAACCGCCCCGTGCGTATCGTTCGCAGTGTCATTCCCGCGCTTGTTCTCGTTGGCGGTGCCGTCGCGGTGCTGATGCCCGCCGGTGCGCAAATCGCCACGCCTCCCGCCGCAGCGCCTCCCGCGCAGAATGCGGTTCCCGCGAACGTCGCCGGTCCGATGGATGCGCCGCGCAGCTTCGCCGACCTCACCGCGCGGCTCGCCCCCGCCGTTGTCAACGTCTCGACGACGCAGAAGGTCGAAGTCGGCAAGTTCTCGCGCGGCGGCCAGGGCGGCAGCGCGCCGAACAGCCTCGAGGACCTGTTCAAGCGATTTCAGGAGCAGCAGGGCAACGATGGCGAGCCGGTAACGCGCGAGGCGACCTCGCTCGGCTCGGGCTTCCTCGTCGATCCGACTGGCTACATCGTCACCAACAACCACGTCATCTCGGGCGGCGGCACCGACGGCAAGCTGCCGGTCGAGACGATCACCGTGACGCTCGCCGACCGCACCGAATACAAGGCGCGCGTTGTCGGCCGTGACACGCTGTCGGACCTCGCGTTGCTCAAGATCGACGGCAAGAACCTGCCGTACGTCAAGTTCGGCAACAGCCAGACGGTCCGCGTCGGTGACTGGGCGATCGCGATCGGCAACCCGTTCGGGCTTGGCGGCACCGTCACCCACGGCATCATCTCGGCGCTCCACCGCAACATCCAGTCGGGGCAATACGACCGCTATCTCCAGACCGATGCCCCGATCAACCAGGGCAATTCGGGCGGACCGCTGTTCGACATCCAAGGCAATGTCATCGGCATCAACACCGCGATTTTCTCGACCAGCGGCGGTAACGTCGGCCTCGGCTTCGCGATTCCCGCCGAGCAGGCACGTCCGGTCATCGAGCAGTTGATGGCGGGCAAGGGCGTCAAGCGCGGCTATCTCGGCGTTCAGATCCAGCCGGTCGATGCCGGCATCGCTGCCGGGCTCGGATTGCCGAAGGATCATGGCGAGATCGTCGCCTCGGTCGAGCCGGCCGGTCCCGCCGCCAAGGCCGGGATCAAGCAGGGCGACGTCGTCGTCAAGGTCGCCGGGCAGGACGTCACCTTCGACAACACGCTGAGCTATATCGTCGCGAACACGACGCCGGGCAGCACCGTGCCGGTCGGTATCATCCGGGGCGGCAAGCAGATCGTGCTTCAGGCGACCGTGATCCAGCGCCCGGTCGAATCGGTTCTCCGTGGCACGACCGACACGCCCGACGACAGCGATAACCCGGCGACCCCGCCGCAGGCCCCCGGCGCCGAGGCCGCGCGCCAGAGCCTCGGCATCACGCTGACGCCGCTGACCCCGCAGGTCCGCAGCGAACTCAAGCTCGGCGCCGCCGTGTCGGGCGTGGTCATCGCCGCGATCGATCCGAACAGCGACGCCGCGTCGAACGGCCTGCAGCGCGGCGACGTCATCCTGTCGATCAACCAGATGCCGACCCCGACTCCGTCGGCAGCGGCGACGGCAGTCGGCGAGGCCCGCAAGGCCGGCCGCGACACCGTGCTGATGTTCGTCCAGCGCGGGACCACCCCGCCGCGCTACATCGGCATCAAGCTCGAAACGCCGAAGGGCAAGTAGCCGTCGTCTTAGCTGTCCTACAGGGTAGCGGATGAAGTAAGATGCGGGCGTCGCCGGAGTGCCGGTGACGCCCGCTCTTTCTCATCGTCGGCTCATCCTGCTCATCGCCGCCGCGAAGCTGTTTCCGCATGGCAGCGCAATTGCGCAAAACCCGGTCGTTGTGTGGATTTGTGTAACCTTCCGCGCGACGTCAGCTTTAAAAACCCGGTCGTTCCGTGGACTTGTGTAACCTTCCATCGGTGCGCGAGAGGCCTAGTCCTTCTGTGCCTCGCGTTACCCCGGCGAAGGCCGGGGTCCAACTATCCCGCAACGCGAAGTTCGGTGCTTGCACGACAATGGGCCCCGGCCGTCGCCGGGGTGACGGCATGGAGCGCAGTGTTTCGCGTCGGAAGTCTGCGGAAACCCGGGCGCGTCGACTTGTGTGACCTACGGCCCAACCCGCCTGCGAAAACCCGGTCGTTCAGTGGACTTGTGTAACCTTCCACGCGACGTGACCGCGAAAACCCGGTCGTTTCGTGGACTTGTGTAACCTTCCGCGCGACGCGATACCGACCCCCGCTCTACTTCGCCACGATGCTCGCCCCCTTCGGCAGGCAAAAGCGCTCCTCGCTGTCGATCGTCGCGTTCGCCTTGTACTTCGTGACATAGGCGTCCCACGCGGCGTCGTGCTTGGGGTCCTGCTGGCCGCCATAGACGTGGAACGTCACGTACTTGCGCGACGACGGCTGCATCGCCCCGCGGATGCCGACGATCGCCGGGGAGGTAACGAAGCTGTCGTTCTTGAACCCGTGGCTGGCATACCACGCCTTGTGATCCTTGACCGCGTCGAGGAAGCCGGCGGGCGTTCCTGTCGCGGTCAGCACCGATGTCCGCATCGCCACCAGCGTGTCGGCGCCGCACGGCCCGGCGGCGTTCGCTGCGCTCGCGATCATCCCTGCGGCCAGCACCATCGTCGTCAAAAACAGCTTCACCGTCGTATCCCCCAAGTCGTTACGGCGGCAGCTTACCCGGCTTTCGCGCCGCAGCAAGCACCGCTAGGGTCCGTCGACCAAAGAGGGAGCATACATGGCCGACGGAATCTTCATCGGTAAGGGCGAGGAGCATCCGCAATGGCTTGTTCTGCGCCGCGCCAACCGCCACGGGCTGATCGCCGGGGCGACCGGGACCGGCAAGACGGTGACGCTGCAGGGGCTCGCCGAGGGCTTCAGCCGCGACGGCGTGCCGGTGTTCCTTGCCGATGTGAAGGGTGACATCGCCGGGATGGCGATGACCGGAAGCGCCGATGCCGCATGGACCGTCGCGCGGGCGAAGGAGGTCGGCCTCGACGACTATAGGTTCGAGGCAAACCCGGTCGTGTTCTGGGACCTGTTCGGGACGCAGGGCCATCCGGTGCGGACGACGATCACCGAGATGGGGCCGCTGCTCCTCGCGCGGCTGATGAATCTCAACGACACGCAGGAGGGCGTCCTCGCGATCTGCTTCAAATACGCCGACGACAACGGGTTGGCGCTGTTGGACCTCAAGGACTTGCAGGCGATGCTCGCGCACTGCGCCGACAACGCGCAGGAACTTGCAACGAAATACGGCAACGTCACCCGCGCCTCGGTCGGGGCGATCCAGCGCCAGTTGCTTCAGCTCGACAGCCAGGGCGGGAGCAATTTCTTCGGCGAGCCCGCACTCGACATCCACGACATGATCGCGGTCGACGACAATGGCCGCGGGCAGGTCAACATCCTCGCCGCCGACAAATTGATGCAGTCGCCGCAGCTCTATGCGACGTTTTTGTTGTGGCTTCTCAGTGAGTTGTTCACGACTCTCCCCGAAGTCGGCGATCCCGCAAAGCCGACCCTCGTGTTCTTTTTCGACGAGGCGCATTTGCTGTTCGACGACGCCCCCAAGGCGCTGCTCGACAAGATCGAACAGGTCGTCCGGCTCATCCGGTCGAAGGGCTGCGGGGTCTATTTCATCACCCAGAACCCGATCGATGTCCCCGACACCGTCGCTGGCCAGCTCGGCAACCGGGTCCAGCACGCGCTCCGCGCCTTCACCCCGCGCGACCAGGCGGCGGTCAAGGCGGCGGCGACGACGTTCCGGTCGAATCCCAATGTCGACGTCGCCACCGTCATCACCCAGCTCAAGGTCGGCGAGGCGTTGGTGTCGACTCTCGGCGACGACGGCGCGCCGTCCCCCGTCGAACGGACGATGATCGCCCCGCCCCGCTCGCGCGTCGGCCCAATCACCCCTGCAGAACGCAAGGTCATGATCGACACCTCGGCGGTCGCGGGCAAGTACGAGACACTGGTCGACCGCGAGAGTGCCTACGAGATCCTCAACGCCAAGTCGGCGGCGGCCCAGGCGGCTGCCGATGCGACGGCGGCGCAGACGGCGCAGGAAAAGGCCGCGGCGATTGCCGCCAAGGCGCAGGCCAAGGCCGATGCCGACCTCGCCCGCGCGAATGCGGTGCAGGCGCGAGTCGCGGCACGCCCGCAGCCGAAGTCATTGGGCGAGAAGATGCTTGAGTCGGCGGCCCGGTCGGCGGCGACGTCGATCAGCCGTCAGGTGGCGGGCAAGCTCGGCGGGCAGCTGCTCCGCGGTATCCTTGGCGGCCTGTTCAAATAGCCGGCCGGCTGATCAGATAGCGCTTAGCCGGTGACCTTGACCTCGGCGACCTTGGCGTTGGCGGTCCCGACCGGGGCCGCCATCAGCTCGCGCAGGAACGCGCCCTTGTTGACCGTCGGGGTTTTCGGGTCACCCGCGTTCGAGCGGACGTTGGGATCGACCTTCGCCGCCCCGGCCTTTTCGAGCAGGTTGATCTCGGCAGGCGACTTCGGCGTGATCTTGACCCCCGGCCCGAACAGCGCCTCGGCGGCGTTGACCTGGGCATCGTCGGCGAGAGCGCGCGGCGCACCCGGCTTCGGCGGCGCCATGCTGAAGTCGGGCGGCACGATCAACGGCGCGGCGCGGCTAATGGCGAACTCGTCGGGCGCATTGCGGTTCGACATCCGGTTCTTGTGGTGCGCGCACCCGGCGAGGGCGACGGCCAGCGTGACGGCGATGATCGGCCAAGACTTCACAGATGATACTCCTAAACCGGTTTCGCCGGCTGCGGCACGAGCGCAGCGCGCACCAACAGCAATATGACGCCGACGGTTATAGCCGCATCGGCGACGTTGAAGACGTAAAAATGATGGTCGTGCCAATAGGCGTGGAAGAAGTCGACGACATAGCCGTAGCGGACCCGGTCGACGATGTTCCCCAGCGCCCCGCCGAGCACCAGCCCGAGCGCGATCGTGTCGGGGCGGCTGGCCTCCCGGGCGATCCACACCGCGACCCCGGCGGCGATCGCCAGCGTCACCCCGACGAGCAGCCACCGCCCGAGATCGCCATCGGCCCGGAACAGCCCCATCGACACGCCGGTGTTCTCGACCCACGTCAGGTCGAAGCCGCGGACAAGCGGAACCACGCCCCTGTCGCGCAGGTCGAGGACCGCGGTCACCCAATATTTGGCGAGCTGGTCGAGGACGAAAACCAGCACCGCGATCGCATAGCCGAGCCGCCTCATCCCACAACCTCGGTGCAGCGGCCGCAAAGCACGGTCTCGGGAACAACGTCGGGCAGGTAGCGGCGGCAACGATCGCACTTGGGCAGGTTGGTCCGCGATGTTGTCACCGCGGCTCCAACGGTCAAATGCGGATCGACTTCGACGGTGACGCCCGCGACGATGCAGAGTTCGGGGAAGTCGACCGAGGCGATCAAGGCGACTTCATCGGGCGAAGCGCGAACGGCGAGGTCGGCCTCAAGGCTGGAACCCAAGGTCTTAGCCTTGCGCTCGGGCTCGATCGCCAGCGTCGCCAGCCCTCGCAGCGCGCGCAGCTGGTCCCATTTCGCACCGAGCGCGTCGTCGCGCCACGCCGAATAATCACCCCATTCCTCGAGATGCACCGACCCAGCGTCCGGAAAGCGCGTCCGCCAGACCTCCTCGGCGGTGAACGCCAGCACCGGCGCGAGCCAGCGGACGAGGGCATGGAACAGCGTGTCGAGCACCGTCCTGCATGCCCGCCGCTTGAGGCTGGCGGGAGCATCGCAGTACAGGCTGTCCTTGCGGACGTCGAAGTAGAACGCCGACAGGTCCTGGTTGGCGAAGGCGTTGAGCGCGGTCATCAGCGGGTTGAAGTCGAAATTGGCGACATGGCGTCGGAGCTCGGTGTCGAGCTCGGCGACGCGGTGGAGGACCCAGCGCTCGAGCTCGGGCATATCGGCGACCGGCACCCGCTCAGCCTCGTCCCAGCCGTCGAGCGCACCAAGCAGGTAGCGAAACGTGTTCCGCAGCTTTCGGTAGACGTCGTTCTGTCCCGAAAGGACCTCCTTGCCGATCTTGACGTCATCGAAATAGGCGGTCGACGCGACCCACAGGCGGAGGATGTCGGCGCCCTGCGCGTCGACGATCTTGAGCGGATCGACGGTGTTGCCAAGCGACTTCGACATCTTCTTGCCGTGCGAATCGAGCGCGAAGCCATGAGTCAGAACCGCTGCATAGGGTGCCCGGCCCCGCGTGCCGGCGCTTTCGAGCAGCGACGACTGGAACCAGCCGCGGTGCTGGTCGGAGCCTTCGACGTACAAGTCGGCGCGGACGCCCTCGCCGTAACGCGCTTCGATGACGAAGGCGTGGGTCGAGCCGCTGTCGAACCAGACGTCGAGGATGTCGTCGATCCGCTCGTAGTGGGCCGGGTCGCGGTCGGGGCCGAGGAACTCGGCGGGGTTGGTCGCCCACCAAGCATCGGCTCCAGCGGCTTCGACGGCAGCGACGATGCGCGCATTTACCGCGTCGTCGCGCAGGTACTCGCCGGTCCGCCGGTCGACGAACAATGTGATCGGCACGCCCCATGCGCGCTGGCGGCTGATCACCCAATCGGGACGTCCCGCGACCATCGCGGTGATACGATTCTGTGCCCGCTCGGGCACCCAGCGGGTCCGCTCGATCGCATCGAGGGCGACTTCGCGGAGAGTTGGCGAGTTGCCCCCGGCACCGCCGCTGCTGCCGGCCTCGACCGTCGTGCGCTGCGGCTCGTCCATCGGGATGAACCATTGCGGGGTAGCGCGGAAGATCAGCTTGGCGTGGCTGCGCCACGAATGCGGGTAGCTGTGCGCGTAATCCGCGCTCGCTGCGACCAGCGCATGCGCCGCGTGGAGGTCGGTGCAGATTGGGCCGTCGGGGGCGTTGAACTTGGCGTTGATGACGCTGCCCTGCCCCGGCAGCCAGCCCCAGTCGGCGCGATACCGCCCGTCGCCCTCGACCGCGAAGACCGGGTCGATGCCGTTCGCCTTGCACAGGTCGAAGTCGTCCTCGCCGTGGTCGGGGGCCATGTGAACGAGCCCAGTCCCGGCGTCGGCGGTGACGAACTCGCCAGCGAGAAACGGGCGCGGACGGGCGAAGAAACCGCCGAGCGCGTGCATCGGGTGGCGGCCGATGGTGCCGGCGAGCCCCGCCCCGTCGAGGGTTGCGACGATCACCGGCGCTTCGGTCCCGAGCAAGGCGCCGAGCCCCGACGGCATCAGCCCCGACCGCGTCCAGAAGTCGTCGAGGAGGCGCGTGGCGACGAGATAGCGGCGGTCGTCCTTGCCCCGGACCAGCGTGTATTCGAGCGTCGGACCGTAGGCGATCGCCTGGTTGACCGGGATCGTCCACGGCGTCGTCGTCCAGATCACCGCATAGGCGCCGACCAGCTCGGGCAACGCTGACTCGACGATCTCGAACGCCACGTCGATCTGCGTGCTGACGATGTCGGCGTATTCGACCTCGGCCTCGGCGAGCGCAGTCTTTTCGACCGGCGACCACATCACCGGCTTGGCCCCGCGATACAATTGCCCCGACGCGGCGAACTTGAGCAACTCGGCAACGATCGTCGCCTCGCTTGCATAGTTCATCGTCAGATACGGGTCGGCCCAGTCGCCCATCACGCCGAGACGCTCGAACTGGCCGCGCTGCGTCGCTACCCAGCCGCTAGCATACGCGCGGCACTCGGCGCGAAATTCGGCAACCAGGACCGCATCCTTGTCGAGTTTCTTCGCGCGATACGCTTCCTCGACCTTCCACTCGATCGGCAGGCCGTGGCAGTCCCAGCCGGGGATATATGGCGCGTCCTTGCCGAGCATCGACTGGCTGCGGACGATCAGATCCTTCAGGACCTTGTTCATCGCATGGCCCATGTGGATGTCGCCATTGGCATACGGCGGGCCGTCGTGGAGGATGAAGCGGGTCTGCCCGGCGCGTTGCGCGCGAAGCTGGCCATAGACGTCCTCCGCCGCCCAGCGCGCGAGCCACGCGGGCTCGGCGGCGCTGAGGCCGGCCTTCATCGGGAAGTCGGTTCGCGGCAGGAAGACCGTGTCGCGATAATCTCTAGCGGGGGAGTCGGACATTGGACCGACCGTTTAACCGTCGCGGTGTCTCGGCGCAATTGCTCGTGCGCGGCGGGGTGTCCGAGGCGAATCCTCGGCGAAGGGCAAAATAGGTCAGCCAAAACGCGTTGTAGTTTGACCTTCACTTTTGCGGCGGGAGAAGAAAACACTCCACCGTTGAGAAAGAACAAGCGGCGACTGGGGAGAGGCTAAAGCAAGTAGCGCCCCGTATGAAAGAGGATCCTAGGCAGCTTGCGCACCGGTCGCGGTCACAAGCACGAGCCATGTTCGTCCTCAAAGCGATAGACTTATGACCGCGCCCGCCTAAAGTCTTTGCGGGGAAAAGAGGGGAACTTCCATGCGGTACATCGCGACGGCGTTAGCCTTGCTGTTGGCAACCGCTGCTGGTGCCGACGATGGAACCTCGTTCAAGGCATTGGCCGCTTCCGCGGCACTTGCCAGCAAGCCGAATTTTTCGGGTCCGTATGGCTCGGGCGATTTCAGGCACGGCGACCTGCGATTGCCCGCCGGCAAGGGCCGGTTTCCGGTTGCGATCCTTATCCACGGCGGCTGCTGGGACGCCAACACCGGCGACCCATCCGACGTGGCCGCCCTCGCCGCGGCTTTGGCAAAGCGCGGGATCGCGACGTGGAGCATCGAGTACCGCCGGGTCGGCAATCCGGGCGGCGGCTGGCCGGGAACGTTCGAGGACGTTGGCGCCGGCGTCGATTACCTCCGCGTCCTCGCTGGCCAGTTTCCGCTCGATCTCGGCAATGTCATCGTCGTCGGACATTCGTCAGGCGCTCATCTCGCGCTCTGGGCGGCTTCGCGGCGGCAGCTTCACGACCCGGTCGGCGGGACCGATCCGATCAAGCTCGCTGGCGTCGTTGCCATCGATGGGCCGGCATCGCTCGCGCCGTTCATCGGGGTCGACAACGAGGTCTGCGGCCACCCGGCGATCATCCCCTTGATGGGTGGCACCCCGGCCGAGAAACCCGACGCATATCGGCTGGCGCAACCAGCCGACCATCTGCCGTTGGGCGTGCGCCAGTATGTTGTGAAAGGCGACCTTGGGGCCCTGATGGAGCCATACGTCACCGCCGCACGTGCTGCCGGAGACAAAGTCGAACTGCTTGCTCCGACCGGCGCCGATCACTTCGACATCCTCGATCCCGGCACCGCCAACGGTGCCGCCGTCGTTGATTTTATCGTGAAGGCCGTAGACGGCAGGGAGACCGCGTCGCGATAGACGGTGCGGGGGAACGGGTAATCGTGTCCAGACGCGCGCCAGCAGCTGGCAAGCATGCTTCGACGTGGCTCGACAAGCTGGTGCCGTATGGATTGCACCGTGCCGATCCCGGACGATCACGGCCGTCGGAAGTCGGGATTAGCTCGGTGACCCAGCGATCGCCCGAACCGATGATCCATCGGACAGGGAAACGCTTCTTGTCGGCTCGACCGACGCCAGCGCCGCGCGCGCGGCAACGCAATCCGCCGCGATCTGCCGGGTTAGCGCGTCGAGCCCGTCAAGTTTCCATTCGGGGCGGAGAAAGACGTGGAGCTCGACCTCGATCGTGCGTCCGTACAGGTCGCCCGACCAGTCGAACAAATTGACCTCGAGCAGCTCGAGCGGCGGTTCGATCATCGGGCGGATGCCGAGGTTGGCGACGCCGTCGATCACGCTGCCGTCGTCGAGACGGACGCGGACGGCGTAGACTCCGTACGCCGGGCGGAGATACCCACCGAGCGCAAGGTTCGCGGTCGGAAAACCGAGGGTGCGGCCGAGCTTGGCTCCGTGCTCGACGACGCCGCGAATCGTAAACGGGCGGGTCAACAATGCGGCGGCCGCCGCCGGATCGGCGGCGCGGAGGTGGTCGCGGATGCGGCTCGACGAGACGATGCCGCCCCCGTCGCCCACCGCTGCGACGACGTCCGCGGCGATGCCATGTCCGGCACCGATCCGGGCGAGCGCGGCGGTATCCCCCGACCGCCGCACGCCGAAGGTGAAGTCCGCACCGCTGACGACGACGCCGGCGCCGATCTGCGACGCGAGCTGGTCGCCGACGAACGCTTCGGCGCTGTGTGCGGCGAGCGCGCGATCGAAGCCGATCACCACTGCGGCGTCGATGCCGAACGCTTCGAACAGGTCGAGCTTCTGCGGTGTCGTCGTCAGCGCGAAGGGCGGCAGGTCGGGGCGGAAGAGCGCCGCCGGGTGCGGGTCGAAGGTTGCGACGAGCGCCGGTCGCCCCTCGGCGCGCGCGCGGTCGAGCGCGTGTCCGACGACCGCTTGATGGCCGCGGTGGAAGCCATCGAAATTACCGAGCGCGACGACGCCGCCGCGCAGATGGCGAGGCACCGCGCCGCTGAAAATTCGCTCCATCGCGTTTCTGTAGCGAGCAAGATTGAGGCCGTCATCCCCGCAAGCACCGCAGTCGCTGGTCCTCTGCCCGGTCAGCTGCATCACGCGCGAGACCGAACGCTAGCGGACGAGGCCGACGCCGATCCGCAGCCGGTTTGCGTGCCGATTGTAATCGAGCAAATTCTCGCCGTAGCCGCTGAAACCCTGGCCGAAGACATACAGGTTGAGCGACTTGATCCAGCGATTGATCGGATACGACACCTCGGCCTCGACCGCGCCCTTGCCGCTGGCGAAGTTGAGCCGGGTATTGGTCGAGACCCGCAGCCCGTTGTCTTGGCCGATCTCGGCGAACAGCCCGGTATTGCCGCGGAAGTGGGCGATGTCGGGATTGTCGCTGAGGTTGCCGACATAGGTCCACAACCGTGGCCCGACCGACAGCTTGTAATCGCCGATTGGCAGTGTCGCCATCGGCTGGACATAGACATAGTTCGTGCTGCGCGAGGCGGTGCCGTCGCGGCCGTTCGATTCATGCGCAACGCCGCCGCGGCCGCCGAACGCGACACCGGTAAGGCGAAGCGGGGCGGGGACGATGTAGATCAGTTCGGGATTGTAATCGACGTTGCGGAACGGTGCCGATTTCGCTCCGAGGTCCCAGTAGAGCCGCTGGCTATAGGCAAAGTTCAAACCGTCGATCCACGACCGATCGGCCCCCGTCGCGCCGGCGGTGCCGAACAACTGGTATTTGAAGCTGATCTGGATCTTGGCAGCGGTGCTCGTTCCGGGTCCATAGGCCGCATAGATCGGCAGATACGCCGATAGATTGCCGAGGAAGGCGTTGCCAGTGTCGGCGCGCGCCGAGTTGAAGCTCTGCTGGACAACGACGGGTGCCGAGGGGTCGTGCGCGGGGATCAACGGCGCTGCCGGCTCGGAGACGGCAAGTTGCGCAGCTCTCCCCGCCTTCGGCAGCGACAGCGCGAAGGCCGCACCGCTGGCGAGCGACAGCGTCGCGCGGTCGGCTCCGTTGGGAAGCGAGGCGGTATAGTCCGCACGCACGAAACTCCCCGCCGCGAGCGTTTGCGGGGTGGCACTCCCGGCACGCTCGAGCGTCACCGCCGTATGCCGGTCCCCGACCGCAAGGTCTGCCACCAATCGTGGCGGCAGCTCGAAATGCTGAACCGCGTCGCCGTCGTTGAGGAAGTTGAGCTCGATCGTCGCGCGGCCGCTCGCATCGGCGACGCCGACAGTGCTGATCAACGTTTGGACTGCAGCGAGTGCCGGCATCGCGGCGGACGCCGCAATCGCGCCGACCCCGAGGTAGATTTTCATTCGTGGCATGGCGGCTCCAAAACCTCGTGCGATGGCCAACGCACGCTCGGTCAGGCGATCCGACCGGGTCGTATGACTGCTAAATGTTCGAGCGTGACGAAGCTATATGCCGGTCGGTCGCCTTCGGCTGGATACGCCTCGCGCGCGGTCTCGTGCCACACTGCGGGATCGAACGGCGGCAGGACAGTGTCGCCGTCGGGCGCGGCATGAACTTCGGTCAGGTAGATGCGCCGCGCCGATGGCAGCGCCTCGGCATAGATCGTCGCGCCCCCGATAATCATGATCTCGTCGGGGCGCGCGCCCTGCTGGAGTCCTGCGGCGGCGACCGCTTCGGCAAGATTGGGCACGACCGTCACGCCCTCGGCTGTCCAGTCTTGCGACCGGGTCATGACGATATTGTGCCGGCCCGGCAGCGGCCTGCCGATCGAGTCGAAAGTTCGCCGCCCCATCACAACCGGCTTGCCGACCGTCAGCCGCTTGAAGTGGCGGAGATCGGCGGGGATATGCCACGGCATGCCCCCGTCGCGCCCGATCACGCCGTTATCTGCGCGCGCGACAACCAAGCTCAGGATCACGGCGCGATTGGTTCGCTGAACATCAACGCGCGGACGTAGCGCGCCGGGGGCGAGCCGTAGCTGAGCACCGCGTCGTGGTATTTCTTGACGGCGAAGCCCGGGCGCTTCTCGGCCGCAGCACGCAGATCGGTGTGCTCGCTATAGCCGACAAAATAGCTCGGCAGCTGGGTCGAGCCGAGGCGGGCGCGGGTCCATTTGCCGGCGGCCTCGCGCTCTTGCTGGAACGCCTGGTCCATCATCAGCGACATCGCGGCTTTCTCGGTCATGCCCTCGGTATGGATGCCGATGTCGAGCAGCGCGTTCGAGATCGACCGCAGCCGCATCTTGAGCACGGTCAGCTTGTACAACGGATCGCCTTTCATGAAGCCGTCGTCGGCCATCTGCCCCTCGGCATAGACCGCCCAGCCCTCGACGAACGACCCCGACCCGAGCACTGCGCGCAGCGTCGACGGATAGGCGTTCTGGTGCGCCAGCTGGACGTAATGCCCCGGCATCGCCTCATGGACCGCGAGGTCGCGGATCATGTACTCATTGTATTCGCTGAGAAACGACGTCGCCTGCGCCTCGCTCCACTGATCGGGGATCGGCGACACCGCAAAGAAGGTGCCGAGGTTCTTCTCGAGCGGCCCCGGCGAATCGCAATACGCCACCGCAACGCCCTGCTGGAACTTGGGCATGGTGATGATCTTGACCGGACTGTCGGGCAGCGTGATCAGGTCTTTCGCACGGACGAAGGCGGTCGCTTCGGCCAGCGCCTTCGTCGCCTCGGCGATCACCCCGTCCCGCGGCGCCCGCTTGGCATAGGTCAACTTGAGCGCGGCGGCGATGACGTCGTGATCCGACATTGCCGCATTGTCCTTGATCACGCCGCGCGCGAGGACCGCCATCTCGGTTGTCGTCGCCGCCAGCGCCTTGGTCGCACGCGCCTTGATCTCGGCCCGCGTCAGCGGCGAGTCGAGCGCGAAGGCGAGCTTGGCGTCGTACAGCTTTGCGCCGAGGCGGAAATCACCCTTGGCGTTCGGCACGAGCACGGTATCGAGCCAGCGCTGGTGGAGCGCGACCGCCCGCTTCAACCGCTCGCGCGCTTCGTCGAAGGCGACCCGGTCGGCAGGCGCAAGTTCGCCCTCATGCGGCACGAGCATGTCGTTGACGATGTCGAGGATGCCGCTGTTTTGCTTGGCGACGGTCTGGGCATGAATCAGCGGCACCCGCGCGGGAACGAGCGTTTCGCGCTCGACGGCAAGCATGCCGGGCAGCAGGTTCATCCGCGATGTCGCCGCCTTGAGCCGCACCGGCCACGGTGCGAAATCGCGCGCGGCAAGGCTGTAGAGCGACCCGCCCGCGGCATCGTTGTAAATCTGCGGGTCCCACGCCCAGCTCTGCAGCGTGGCGTCGGTCCACAGGCTGTAGCGCAGGGCATTGCGCAGCATCGCCGCATCGACCTGATTCGCGCGGGTCAGCTTCTTCGCATCGATCCGATCGAGTTCCGCGAGCCAGCCGCGCTCGGCGGTGGCGCTGGCATGGCGTCCGGCAGCGGAGCGGTCGCCGATCAGATTGTCGTACTTGTGGACCCCGATGCCAGTCGCGCTTTCGGGAGCAAAGCGCATTTCGCCGTCGAGCCAACGCGCTTCGAGCGAGGCGAGTTTGTCGTCGGCAGAGCTGGCGGCAGCGGACGTCGCGGCAAGCGCGAGCCCGACAAACAATGCGCGAATCACGGCGAACTCCCCCTTTAGACCGCAACCGGCGCAGCGATATGCGGTTGCGGGGCGTAATCGTACACCGCGAAATCATCGATCGTATAGTCGAAGATCGTCGGCGGACGCCGGAGCAGCTGCAGCTTCGGCACACCCGATGGCGTCCGGCCGAGCTGCTCGGCCACCAGCGCCTCGTGGTTGAGATAGAGGTGGCAGTCACCCCCCGACCACACCAGTTCCCCCGGCTCGAGATCGCACTGCTGCGCGAGCATGCGGATCAGCAGCGCCGCCGCGAAGACGTTGAAGGCGAAGCCCAACCCGAGGTCGCAAGACCGCTGCCACAGCATCCCCGACAGCCGGCCGTTGGCGACATGAAACTGATACGTCATATGGCACGGCGGCAACGCCATGCGGTCGAGCTCGGCGACATTCCAGCCAGTGAAGATGTGCCGCCGTGACGCCGGGTTGTGCCGCAGCCCGTCGACCAGCGCCACAATCTGGTTGATCCCGGGACCGCGCTCGAAGCGACCGTCGCCGACGGGCTCGAACGTCGGCCAGTCGACCCATTGCTTCCCATACACCGGGCCTAGGTTGCCCCAGTTTTCGGCAAAGCCGTCGTCGCCCAGCAGCCGCGCCTCGAAATCGTCACGCGACAGCTCGACCCCAGTCTCGCGGTTGTGCCGCGCCAGCGGCCAATCGGTCCAGATGTGGACGCCTTGCTCGACCAGCGGCCGGATGTTGGTCACGCCGCTGAGGAACCACAGCATCTCGCGCGCCGCCGTTTTCCAGAACACCCGTTTCGTCGTCAGCAGCGGCACCGCGTCACTCGACAGGTCGAAGCGCATCGTCTCGCCGAACAGTGACCGCGTCCCGACTCCCGTCCGGTCGATGCGAAGGTCACCCTCGGACCAGACCCGGGCCATCAGGCTGAGATATTGCTGCTCGGGATGGGGGCTTGGCATGGCTCTCAATCGCGAATATCGTTACGGTAATGCAAGGATCGATCGAAGCAGATCGCCGAGCGTGGGGGATCGAATACTGGATAACATGAAGGCGGGCCACCTCGGCCCTCCCGACTGATCGCATGGCCGGGGGGCTCGTGCTTTTTGCCGCCGCATTGCACGTCGCGACCCGCGAGGTGCTGGTGCTTGCCGCCGTCGGGATTGCTGCGTCGACCATCGACGACGGCGTGATCGACCTGATCTATCTGTCGATCTGGCTGCGACGCCGCGCTCTACGGATGCGTCCGGTGCCCGCCGCCAACCTTCCCTCCGGCAGCAGCTGGATGGCGATCATGGTGCCTGCATGGGACGAAGCCGCAGTCATCGCGTCGATGCTCCGCAGCCTGACGACACGGCTCGATTACCCGAAGTACCGGGTGTTCGTCGGTGTCTATCCGAACGATCCGGCGACGCTCGCGGCAGTCAGGACGGTTGTCGATCATCGCATCTCGCCGGTGATCTGCACACGTCCCGGCTCCACGACCAAGGCCGATTGCCTCAACCACATCTGGCGCGCGGTGATCGCCCACGAGGCCGAGGCGTCAATCCGCTTTAAGGCGATCGTCTTCCACGATGCCGAGGACGTCGTCGACCGCCACGAACTCCGCGTCTTCGACCATCTCATTCCCGGCCTCGCGATGGTGCAACTTCCGGTCATCCCGCTGGTCGATCCCGGCTCACGTTGGATAAGCGGGCACTACCTTGACGAGTTCGCCGAGTCGCACGGCAAGGACATCATCGTCCGCGGCGCGCTCGGCGCAGCAGTGCCGAGCGCTGGCGTCGCCTGCGCGATCGACCGCGACGTCCTCGCGATGATCGCCGGTGGCACGGGCACCCCGTTCGATCCCGCCTGCATGACCGAGGATTACGAGCTCGGCATGAAGGTCGCCGCCCTCGGGCACCGCGGCGCGCTGGTCCGCATTCCTGGTTTCGCAGGTGGGCGAACGGTTGCGACCCACGAGCATTTCCCGGCAACCTTCGAAACCGCAGTCAAGCAAAAGACCCGCTGGCTGCTCGGCATTGCGCTGAGCGGCTGGGACCGGATCGGCTGGCAGGGTGGCATTGCCGATCGGTACATGCTGCTGCGCGACCGCAAGTCGATCGTTGCGCCGCTGCTGACAATCTTCGGCTACGTTGCGGTGGCGATGGTCCTTGTCGACGCCGAGGTGAGCACGGTCGTCCCGGCCGCGTTGCGCTTCGACCCCTTGGTCGCAGCGCAATCGCCCCTCGCCGCGTTATTGTGGCTGAACACCATCGCACTCGGCTGGCGCCTCGGTCTGCGCGCCTCATTCACCGCTGCGACCCACGGTTGGCGAGAGGGGTTGCGCGCTGTTCCCCGGACAATCGTCGGCAATGCGATCAATGCGGTTGCCGCGACGAGCGCGCTGCGGCGCTACGCACGCATCCGCGCTGGGCACGAAAGTCCGGCGTGGGACAAGACAACACATAAGTTCACCGTGCCCGCCGAGTGACGCGAACCACGACGGGGCACCCGACGCGGGCCTTGCGCGGATGCGCGTTGCTGCTGTTGTTGTGGGTGACGTACCGCGTCCCGGCGATGCAGACCGCCTTCGACGCGGCGGTCGTGGCGGCGGAAGACGGCGCAAGCATGGCGACCGTGTGGACATGGATGCTGCCGCCATGGACCGCGGCGGCAAAGCGGATCGCGGTCGCACCTCCGCCAGAATCGACGCATCCGCTTCCTCATCGCTCTCCAAGATCCGTCGGGAACGAGAGGATGCGGCCTGCAGCCGGCAGTGAGCGAGCGGGCGGCGACATCGTCGTCCTCATGTCGGCGAACATGCCCGCATCAGGGTCTCCGCAACAGCCGCAGCCAACTGCTGATACCGACGGCGCAACTCCAAGCGAGCTGGCGACCGTGGCCTATGCCCGCCTCGCCGCGGGAGACCGGCGCGGAGCCGCCCGCTTATTTGACGAGGCGCTGGCTGGTGGCGACGATCCCCGGTCCGCAGCATGGCGGGCGCAGCGCGATGCGTTGACACGGGGCTGGTCGGGCAGCGCCTACAGCATCGTCCGCTCGGGCGGGAGTTCCAGTATTGCCGTAGCGCCGGTCCTCGGCGGTGGCCAGAGCGGCGCGGCACTGGCGTGGACGCCCGACCCGCTCGCCGTCCGCCCGCTGGCGCTGACGTTGCGCGGGACGATCGCGCATGACGACCGCGGCCGCAGCGCGCTCGCCGCGGCCGGCATCGCGTGGCACCCGTTTACCGGTGTTACCCTTGCTGCCGAGCGCCTGCTGCCCGTCGGTCCGGCAGCGCGCGGCGACTGGGCGTTGCGGGTCGCCGGAGGGCTTAGCCGGAGCGTAGGAGCACTCGATGCCTCGGCATACGGGGAAGCCGGTGCCGTCGGGTCGGTCGTTTATGCCGCCGCGCAGGCGCGTCTCGGGGCTAGCATCCACCGCCGTAATATCGCGCTTGGCACCGAAGTCGGATCTTGGGCGAGCGTCCAGCATGGACACAGCAGCACCGTCGACCGGCTCGACATCGGACCCGGCGTCTCGGCTCGCACCGGGCGGCTCAGCCTGTCAGCCGACTACCGCTTCCACATCGCGGGGAACGCCGCCCCCGGCTCGGGGCCGGTGGTGACGCTCGCCGCCGCCTTCTAGCGGTCGTTCGCCACCCGCCGCCGCCGTTCGAGCTTGGCAAGCAGCGCGCGTGTTCGCATCAGCGCGAGCAGGTCGTTGACCGCGCCGATGCCGAGTTCGGCCATGTCGGCAGCCTTGGGCTCGTCGACTTGCCCGGCGGTGTGCTCGAAGAAAAAGCGCATCTCCTGCGTCGTCACATAGTCGATGAAGTCGTGGTACATCCGGATCATGCCCGGGGTGAAGCCGTGCTCCCGGCTGAAGCCGATCCGGTCGAGGTCGCCGAGCGTCCGCAGGATCGCGGCATCGCGCGCGGTCATCGTTCCCGCCGCGTCGACGGTGACGATTGCGTTCGCCACCGCTTCGTCGATCATCTCGGCGTCGAGGCCCGAGGCGGCGAGCGCGACGGCTGCGGGCACGCGCGGCGCATCAAGGTCGATCCGCGACCGCAGCACCGCGTCAAGCCCCGGGAAAGCTTCGGGTTCGAGCCAGCGTTCGGCGTCGCTTCCCCCTTCGGCATCGTCGCGGTCGAGCAGCCCGCGGATCACCGCGAGCGGCAGGAAGCGCTCCTCCTGCAGCCGCTTGATCGCGACCAGCCGGGTGACGTGCGCCTCCGAATACGACGCCGAATTGCGCGCCGCGCGGGCGGGTTCGGGGAGCAGGCCTTCACGGATATAGAAGCGGATCGTCTCGCGTCCGACCCCGCTCCGCGCCTCGAGTTCACGCATACGCATGCAGCTTCATGCCAAACTTGCCGCCGGAGCGCCACGCCCTACGTTAAGCCCTCGATGCAAGCTTTTGCCGCCCTTCTCGACCGGCTCGTCTACACGCGGTCGCGCAACGCCAAGCTGCGCCTGATTGCCGACTATCTTCTGGCGACCCCCGACCCCGATCGCGGCTGGGCGCTCGCCGCACTGACCGGCGGGCTCGACCTCAAGGCGGTCCAGCCCAAACTGATCCGGACTTTGCTCGAGGAGCGGATCGATCCGGTCCTGCTGGCGATGAGCTACGACTATGTCGGCGACATGGCCGAGACCGCGTCGTTGCTGTGGCCCGACCCGTTGACGCCGCCCCCTCCTCCGCCGAGCCTCAATGAGGTCGTCGAGCGATTGCAGCATCTTGGCCGCGCTGACGCCCCCGCGGCGATGCGCGAGTTGATGGACCGGCTCGACAGCAGCGGGCGCTATGCGCTGCTAAAACTGGCGACCGGCGCGATGCGGATCGGGGTGTCGGCGCGGCTCGCCAAGACCGCGTTTGCGTTGGCGTTTTCGGTCGACGTCGATGCGGTCGAGGAGGTCTGGCACGGCCTCAAGCCGCCCTACCCCGAGCTGTTCGACTGGGGCACCGGCGGCGCGCAGCCGACCCCGGGGACGGTGCCGGTGTTCCGCCCGTTCATGCTCGCGCACCCGTTGGATGACCTCAAGCTCGACCTGAAGGACTATGCCGCCGAGTGGAAATGGGACGGAATCCGCATCCAGATCGTCCATGTCGCAGGGGTCACCCGCCTGTTCAGCCGAGCGGGGGACGACATCACCGGCAGCTTTCCCGAAATCGCGGCGGCATTCGCGTATCCGGCGGTGCTCGACGGCGAACTGCTCGTCCGCGGCGACTTCCAGGGGGGTGAGGCGGCGAGCTTCAATGCGCTCCAGCAACGCCTCGGACGCAAGGCCCCGACCGCTAAGGCGCAGGCCGAGTTCCCTGCGTTCGTAAGGCTTTACGACGTCCTATTCGACGGCGACGAGGACCTCCGCGCGCTGCCGTGGACCGAACGGCGGG
The DNA here is from genome assembly GCF_018982885.2 of Polymorphobacter megasporae. NCBI lineage: Bacteria > Pseudomonadati > Pseudomonadota > Alphaproteobacteria > Sphingomonadales > Sphingosinicellaceae > Glacieibacterium > Glacieibacterium megasporae. The sequence continues at coordinate 164,873 of NZ_CP081848.1, forward strand.
TGCGTCTCGAGGCGCTGATGCCGCGCCTCGACCCGACGCGATTCGACCTGTCGGCGGTGATCGCGGCGACCGATTTCGAGGATCTCGCGCGGATCAGGGACGGTGCCCGCGATGCCGCGATCGAGGGGGTGATGCTCAAGCAGCGCACCTCCCCCTACGTCGCCGGACGCCGCACCGGGCTGTGGTACAAATGGAAGCGCGACCCCTTGGTGGCCGACTGCGTGATGATGTACGCGCAGCGCGGCCACGGCAAAAGATCGAGCTTTTACAGCGACTACACCTTCGGCTGCTGGACCGCCGACCCCGCCGAAGGGGGCGAACTGCTCCCGGTCGGCAAGGCGTATTCGGGCTTCACTGACGCCGAGCTGGCGATGCTCGACAAGTTCGTCCGGACCAACACCGTCGCCCGCTTCGGGCCGGTCCGCGAAGTCGCCAAGACGATGGTCCTCGAGGTCGCGTTCGACTCGCTCCACAAGTCGACCCGGCACAAGTCGGGGGTGTCGATGCGCTTTCCCCGGGTTGCCCGGATTCGCACCGACAAGCCTGCTATCGAGGCCGATCGGATCGAGACTTTGGTGCGAATGATCACCTGAGGCGGGTTTAAGCCGGTCGGGCCGCGAGAATGGCGGCGTTTGGATCGAGGCGGCCAGGTAATCGCCGGATCGGCCGGGTTTTCGCGATTCCGGCCACGCGCACACACACCGCACATCGCCGCACGCAGTCGTCACTTCGCCTCACCCCGGGCGTACATTTCGCCCGAGCGGTCGGACAACCCCTTTCCTTGGCGGGCGATGAAAGTCCCTTGTGTTGCCCGATTACCACACCATATCGTCGGGACAGGAGATGGCATGAACATCGAAAAATTTACCGACCGCGCCAAGGGCTTCCTCCAGGCGGCGCAGACGATCGCGATCCGCGAGGAGCATCAGCGCGTCGCCCCCGAACATCTGTTGAAGGCGCTGCTCGACGACGACGAGGGCCTTGCGGCGAACCTGATCCGCGCCGCCGGGGGCCGTCCCGAAACCGCGGTGCAGGCGACCGACCTCGCGCTCGCCAAGATCGCCAAGGTGTCGGGCGCGGGCGCGCAGCAGCTCGCGTGGGACAACGACACCGTCCGCATCCTTGATTCGGCCGAGGCGGTCGCAACCAAGGCGAAGGATTCGTTCGTCCCCGTCGAGCGCATCCTGATGGCGATCGCGCTGGCGACGACGACAGCCGCGGGCCAGGCACTCGCCTCCGCCGGGGTCAGCGCGTCGAGCCTCAACGCCGCGATCGACACCGCGCGAAAGGGCCGGACCGCCGACAGCGCCAACGCCGAGGCGGGCTTCGACGCGCTCAAGAAATATGCGCGCGACCTGACGCAGGCGGCGCGCGACGGCAAGCTCGACCCGGTCATCGGCCGCGACGAGGAAATCCGCCGGACGATCCAGGTCCTCGCCCGCCGGACCAAGAACAACCCCGTCCTGATCGGCGAGCCGGGCGTCGGCAAGACCGCGATCGTCGAGGGCCTCGCGCTGCGCATCGCCAACGGCGACGTCCCCGATGGGATCAAGGACAAAAGGCTGATGTCGCTCGACATGGGCGCGCTGATCGCCGGCGCGAAGTATCGCGGCGAGTTCGAGGAGCGGCTGAAGGCGGTGCTCGACGAGGTCCGTGCCGAGAACTCCGATGTGCTGATGTTCATCGACGAGGTCCACCAGCTCGTCGGCGCGGGCAAGGGCGAGGGCGCGATGGACGCGTCGAACCTGCTCAAGCCGGCGCTGGCACGCGGCGAACTCCATTGCATCGGCGCGACGACGCTCGACGAATATCGCAAATATATCGAGAAGGACGCCGCGCTCGAACGCCGCTTCCAGCCGGTCGTGGTCGGCGAACCGACCGTCGCCGACACGATCTCGATCCTGCGCGGGCTCAAGGAGAAATACGAACTCCACCACGGCGTCCGCATCACCGACGGCGCGATCGTCGCCGCCGCCACGCTGTCGAACCGCTACATCGCCGACCGCTTCCTGCCCGACAAAGCGATCGACCTGATGGACGAGGCGGCGTCGCGGCTGCGGATGGAGGTCGAATCGAAGCCCGAGGAGATCGAGAACCTCGACCGGCGGACGATGCGCCTCAAGATCGAGCGCGAGGCGCTGAAGCGCGAGACCGATGCCGCGTCGAAGGACCGGCTGACGACGCTCGAGTCCGAACTCGCGGGGCTCGAGGAGCAATCGTCGACGCTGACCGCGCGCTGGCAGGCCGACAAGGAAAAGCTGGCGAGCGCGACCAAGATCAAGGAAGCGCTCGACGCCGCGCGGCTCGAAGTCGAGCAGGCGCAGCGCAGCGGCAACTATGCGCGCGCCGGCGAGCTGACGTATGGCACCGTCCCCGATCTCGAGCGCCAGCTCGTCGAGGCCGAGGCGGTGACCGCGTCGGCGATGCTCAAGGAGGAGGTCACCTCGGAGGACATCGCCGGGGTCGTATCACGCTGGACCGGCATCCCAGTCGACCGGATGATGGAGGGCGAGCGCGAGAAACTGCTCGGCATGGAGGACGCGCTGCGCCACTCGGTGATCGGGCAGGACGACGCGATCCACGCGGTCTCGTCGGCGGTTCGCCGCGCCCGCGCCGGGCTGCAGGACCCGAACCGTCCGCTCGGCTCGTTCCTGTTCCTCGGGCCGACCGGCGTCGGAAAGACCGAACTGACCAAGAGCCTCGCGAACTTCCTGTTCGACGACCCCGCCGCGATGGTCCGCCTCGACATGAGCGAATTCATGGAGAAGCACTCGGTCAGCCGCCTGATCGGTGCGCCGCCGGGCTATGTCGGCTATGACGAAGGCGGCGTCCTGACTGAGGCGGTCCGCCGACGCCCCTATCAAGTGATCCTGTTCGACGAGGTCGAGAAGGCGCACGCCGACGTGTTCAACGTCCTGCTCCAGGTGCTCGACGACGGGCGGCTGACCGACGGCCAGGGGCGGACGGTCGACTTCACCAACACGCTGATCATCCTGACGTCGAACCTCGGCTCGCAATATATCGCGGCGCTTCGCGACGACCAGAAAGTCGCCGACGTCGAGGAGCCGGTGATGGAGATGGTCCGCGCCCATTTCCGCCCCGAATTCCTCAACCGTCTCGACGAGATCATCCTGTTCAACCGGCTCGGCATCGAACACATGAGCCGGATCGTCGATCTCCAGGTCGACCGCGTCCAGTCGATGCTCACCGAGCGCAAGATCCACCTCGACCTGACCGACGCCGCGCGGCGCTGGCTGGCGCGAGTCGGCTACGACCCGGTGTACGGTGCCCGGCCGCTCCGGCGGACGGTGCAGAAGCATTTGCAGGACCCGCTCGCCGACCTGATCCTGCGCGGGAGCGTGCCCGATGGGAGCACGGTTGCGGTCGACGAGGGGGACGGGAAGCTCAGCTTGGCGGCGGGATAAGCGTTAGCAGTCGGGGCCGTTGCACCCCTGCTTGCTTCTTTGATCGTCAAGCAATTGACGGTTTTGCTGGTCCTGCACATCCTCGACATAGCGCCATTGCGACTTGGTGAGGCACTGCTTGCGACGCTGGATCAACGAACCGGTTTCGATCGACGAGTGGCAGATTAAGGGCTGTCGCGCCACGACAGGCTGTAGCGTCGCCGGGATGATTTTGACGGCGAAGGGCGGCGCCGGATCGGTCGGCACCGGCGCATCACCCGGCGCACCCGCGAAGGCCGGGCTGGCGAACGCGAGCGCAGCTGCGACAGCAAAACACCGCCGCATCATCAGGTCAGTTACCGGACGGATGGCTGGTGTTATCGTCGACCATCTTCCGCGCGTAGCTTTCATGCTGGTCGTTGACGTACGCCCACTGCTTCCTGGTCAAGCAGGTCTTGTGCTTTTTCACGAGCGAGCCGGTCTCCTGCTCGGTCTTGCAAACCACCTGCGACTTATACACCTCTGCTGGAGTCAGGGCGGCAGGTGCTGCGGGAGCCACGGGAGCAACCGGCGGTGCCTCCTGTGCCACTGCCGGCACCGCGAGCATCAGCGACAACGCGCTCAAAAGTTTGATCATCAAAAACCCCTCTGCCGAAACGATCATACCCTAAATCGTTTCGCCGGGAAGATACTGGAGCGCGAAATCTTTTGCCGATGACGCAAGCCGGCCAAATGAGAAGGGCCGGCCACCGCAACGAAAAAGGGCGGACCGTGAGGCCCGCCCTTTCGCGTGTGTCTTATGCCAGCGCTTAGAACTTGACGCGGACGCTCGCAGCATAACGACGGCCCAGCGCGTCGTACGTCGACGGGTAGGTGTTGCCGCTGTTGTAGGTGCTCGACCCGATCCCGGTTCCGACTGACGGCGGCTTGCGGTTGCCGATGTTCTGGACGGTCAGGGTCAGCGACAGATTTTCGAGGACGCTGATCCGGGTCGACAGGTCGAAGTAGTCGTACGGCTTGATGTGGCCGTAGTTGACCGTGGCACCGGTGCCATCGACGCCCGAGAAGGCCGGGCCGTTGCCGTTGGCGATGTCGTCCGGCTCCTGGTTCAGCTTGTCGAGGTGGCGCCACAGCAGCGAGATGTCGAACGAGTCGAAGCTGAGCGTGGTCCGCTGCGTCGTCTGCCACTGCGGCTGCAACGAGCCGGTGAAGGTGCAGTTGACGCTGTAGTAACCGACGCATTCACGATCGAGCGAACGCAGCGGGAAGAGCGCGGTCGTGAAGGCGTTCGCCTGGAACTTCGAGTGGAAGGTGTAGTTGCCGGACAGCGACAGGCCCAACTTAGCAAAACCGATGTCACGGCTATAGTTGGCGGTCAGGTCGATACCGTCGGTGCGAATGCGACCGTTGTTGGTCTCCGGGAGCGGAAGACCAGGCGTTGTCGCCGGATCACCGTCGAGCGCACCGGTCACCGGGTTACGACGGATGCCAAGGCACGACGCGCTGGTTGCACTGGCGGCGGTCAGGCTGCCGAAGCAACCGGCGATGACATCGCCCGGAACCGGGGTCGTGATCGCGTGGTTGATGACGATGTTGTAATAATCGACGCTGAACGACAGCCCCGAAACAAACTTCGGCGCGAAGACGACGCCGCCGCCGTACGAGTCCGAAACCTCGGGACGGATGTTGATGTTGCCGCCGCCGGTCTGGTTCGCCTGGCCGGCAGTCGGGTTGTTGATGTTGCCGATCGTGCCGACGGGAGCGCCCTGGGCAAGGCAGACCGACCGCAGCAGTGCGTTCGTCAGCGGTGCCGTCCCGGCGCAGGGGTCGACCGAGAGGTTGGTCAGCCCGGTCGTGATCGGGTTGAACAGCTCGGCGATATTCGGGGCGCGGACAGCGCGTGAATAGTTACCGCGCAGTTTCAGCCCAAAGCCCGGCTCGTAGGCCAGTTCGCCCTTATACGTCGTGGTGTTGTACGACGGGTTGGTCGCTGCGTTGACCGAGTAGGACGAATAACGGATGCCGCCCGAAGCCGTCAGGCTCTGGATGCCCGGCTTGTCCTGGACCAGCGGGACGACGAGTTCGCCGAAGCCTTCCTTGACGTTGTAGCCGCCGTTGATGTCGGGAGCGGCACCACCGGCACCGCCGAGCTCACCCGCCGTCTTGGCGAGCGTGTCCGACGCCTGGATCGCCTTGTAGTTGCGATATTCGGCACCGACGGCGAAGCTGATCGGGTCGGTCGCGGCCGGCGATGCGAAGCCGAAGTCGCCGCTCAACTGGGCGTGGACCTGGCCGAGCTGGGTCTTGACGCGGGTCGTGCTCGCGGCGGTCAGGAATGCGGCCTGCGCAGGGGTGATGCTGCCGTTCGCGCCGAAGATGTTGACCGGGACGCAGCCGTTCGACGTATCGAGGCAGCTGGCCGTATTGGTGGCGAGCAGCGCCTGACGGGTCCGCGACGCGAGCGTGTAGTTCTGGATGACCTGAAGGTTCTCGCTCTCGCCGTAGGCCGCGTTGACGTCCCAGTCGAGATGGTCACCGAACTTGCCGCGAGCACCGACCTTATAGTCGAACACGGTCGTGGTGTACTCGCTGATGCGCGGTCCGACTTCGGTCGTCCGGCGCGAGATCGTCGTCGTCACCGTCTTGTAGTTCGGATCGGTCGGGCTCGTCGCGGCCGCAGCAGCGGTGCACTGCGCCGGCGTCAGGAACGGAACGTAGGTGGTCTGAACGCTCGCACCGCCAGCGACGGGGTTCGGCGTGACCGGCGCGATGTTCCGCGCGCAGAACTGGTTGCGCAGCGCTGCGGGCAGGTAGGGATTGCTCAGCGGGATGACAACCGAAGTGCCGAACGAGCCTGACGGCGCGATGATCGTCTGGATGGTGTTCTTCGAGAACAGGCCGCGCGTGTAGACAGTGAAGTTGTCGCTGACGTCGTACTTCGCCTGGGCGAAGATGTTGAAGCGCTTAAACGGCGTCTGGAAGATGTTGTAAGGGTTGTAGTTGAACGGCGCATACGTCGCGACCGCCTGCCCCGTGGTCGGATTGATCTGACGCTTGGCCGGGTTGTTGGTGCCCAGAGCGTTGACGATCGGCGTACCATCGGCGCCGTAACCGGAGAAGCCGGGGATGATGCTCGGCTGGCCGGTCGTCGGATCGATGTTGCGGGTGCCGGTGAAGCCGGTCGGAACGTACGTGCCCGAACCGCCGGCGGCGCCGGAGAACGAGCCGAGGTTCACGTTCGAAAAGCTGCGATCGCCCTGATAGACGGGATCGGCGTGCTGATAGCCGACCGACAGAACCGCATTACCCTTGTCGTCGGCGAAGTTGCCGCCGATCGTCAGGTCGGCGCGGTAGTACTGGCCATCGCCCTTTTCGGTGATCTGGTTCGACGCCGACAGGTCGACACCGGTGAAGTTCTGCTTGGTGATGAAGTTGACGACACCCGAAACCGCGTCGGCACCGTAGGTCGTGCTGGCGCCGCCGGTCAGCGTCTCGACGCGATCGACGAGGGCGAGCGGGATGTTGTTGAGGTCGACGCGGCCGACGAGACCGGCGGGAACGATGCGCGCGCCGTCGAGGAGAACGATGTTACGGTTCGAACCGAGGCCGCGAAGGTCGACGAACGACGCGCCGCCGTTGCCGTTGTTGACCGCCGAACCGATCGACGGGACGACGCCGGGGATTTCGCGCAGGACGTCTTCAGCGGTGTTCGACTGCTTCAGCTCGATCTCTTCCGCGGTCGTGACGATGACCGGGGTGGCGCGGACGAGGTTGGGGTTCTTGATCAGCGAACCGGTGACGGTGATCTCGCGCTCACCCTCGGGGTTCGGGGCGGCTTCGGCGGTCGCGCCAGTCGTCGCGTTGCCGGCAGCCGGGGTACCCGGAGTAACCTGCGCAAACGCCGGGAAGGCGAAAGCGGTCGCGCCGACGAGCATCGTCGAGCGCAGAAGAACTGTCTTGAGCGAAAGATTTACCATTGGAGTCCCCTTAAAGTCGCGCCGGGCGACCCGACCCTGTCGCGGGCCGATGTCGCACTGCATGAACCGTGTATGAAAGAACCGTCATTGCACTGCAACGGGATATGCACGCGATCGCAACACTTAGACAAAGCTCTGTTGCAAATCCGACACATGCCCGATACGCCGTCGTACATCGTGCCGGCCCCGCTCGCCGGTCGGGGAGATCCATGCGCAGCATTTTATTGACCACAGGCCTGCTGTTCGCCGGCGCGGCATTGGCCGCCGCGCCAGCCGTTGCCAAACCCAGCGCGCGGACAACTGCGGAGACGACCGGCGTCATCGCTGAACTGACCGGCTGCAAGGCGCTGACCGACAATGCGGCACGGCTGGCGTGTTACGATCAGGCGGCTGCGAAACTTGAAGCGGCGACGGCGAGCGGTGAGGTCAAGGTGCTCGACCGCGAGGATATCCGCGCGACGCGACGGTCGCTGTTCGGCTTCGACCTGCCGAAGCTGCCGTTCTTCAAGGGCGACGACAGCGCGAAGGACACACCCGAGGAACTCGATGCGGTGATCCGCAGCGTCCAGGCGGCACCATACGGCAAATTCAACCTGACGATGGAAGACGGCGCGGTCTGGGCGTCGGCCGAGCCGCTGCCGCGCGACCCGAAGGTTGGCGCCAAGGTACATCTGAAGAAGGGTGCGATCGGCAACTACTTCATGACGGTCGGCTCGATGCGTTCGGTTAGGGCGACGCGCGTTCGATGAGCGAGTCGCCGCAGACACTCAACGCGGCGGGGATGCAGCGACTCGGAGCCGGTGACGCGGCGGCGGCGGTGGCACTGTTCGCACGTGCTGCCGCACTCGATCCGGCGGCGGCGGTGTTGTGGCTCAACCTCGCCAATGCACAGCGCCAGTGCGGCGACGAGCCGGGCGAGGCGGACAGCCTCAAGCGCGTGCTGGCGATCGACGCGCGCGATCTGACCGGCTTGATCCGCTTCGCCGAACTCAACGAGCGGCGCGGCGATCTGGCGAAGGCGATGGTGGCATGGTCGGGCGTGCTCGCGGTTGCGCCGCCAGTTGCCGAAACTGCGCCGCCGCTGAGCGATATCCTAAGGCATGCCAGCGCGTTCGTGACGGCGCGAAGCGCCGATTTCGCCGCGACGATCGATGCGGCGCTCGCCCCAGCGGTAGCTGCGGTGGCCCCCGCAGCGCGGCGGCGATTCGACGAGGCGGTCGCGGTCGCGACCGGCCGGCGGCGGATCTATCTCAACGACTGCGCCGGGCTGCACTTCCCGTTTCTTCCCGCCGACGGGTATTTCGCGCGAGAGCATTTCCCGTGGCTGGCGGCGTTCGAAGCCCAGACCCCGGCGATTCGCGCAGAGGTCGAAGCGCTGCTCGGGACTGGCGGCGGGGACGGCATCGAGCCGTATGTCGTGATGGACGCAGGCGCTCCGCCGAACAAATGGACCGCGCTCGACAAGTCGTTCGACTGGAGCTGCTATTATCTGTGGCAATACGGCAAGCCGATCGACGCGGCGCTGGCAAAGTGCCCCGCGACTGCCGCCGCCATTGCCGCGGTCCCGCGCGTCGAACTGCCTTCGCGCGCGCCGACCGCATTCTTTTCGATCCTCAAGCCGCATACGCGGATCCCTGCGCACACCGGCGTCAGCAATACGCGGACAACGGTCCATCTGCCGCTGATCGTGCCGCCGGGGTGCGGCTTCCGCGTCGGCAACGAGACGCGGCCGTGGGTCGTGGGACAGGCATTCGCCTTCGACGACACGATCGAGCACGAAGCGTGGAACGACAGCGACGAGGTCCGGGTCATCCTGATCATCGACGTCTGGAACCCGTACCTCACCGCCGAGGAGAAGGGATTGCTTCAGGAATTCTATCGCGCGACCGATGCAAGCGGGCACAACCCCGAGCCGCGGGATTAAAGGTTCCCGCCCTCCGGCACGAACAGCTCCGGATCGAGCCGCGCGGTGCGCCAGCTCAAGGCCCAATGAAGGTGCGGTCCGGTTGCGCGCCCGGTCATGCCGACACGGCCAAGCTCCTCGCCCCGCACGACATGCTGGCCTTCCTTCACGTCGATCCGGCTGAGATGGAGGAATGCCGACACGAGCCCGTGGCCGTGGTCGAGCATGACAAGATTGCCCTCGAGCAGGAATGGTCCGTGCGCGAGGCGAACGGTGCCGTCGGCGGGAGCAAGCACCGGCGTTCCCGGCGGCGCGGCGACGTCTAGGCCGAGATGCGGCGATTTCGGCACCCCGCCAAGAATGCGCTGCGACCCGTAGACGCCGCTGATGCGGCCGTGCGCGGGCCACGCGAAGGCCTGCTCCCATCCCGAGTCGTCGCTGTCGCCGGCACGCGCGGCGGAGATCTCGGCGAGCTCGACCGCGCGGCGGGCATCATAGACCGGGTCGGGCGGCGCATCGGGGGGCGGCTGCCTGAGCGACGGGATCGACTCGATCTGCCACGTGCGCTTCGCCACCGGCACGGTCCGCAGGCTTGTCGTGCCATCAGCGAAGTGCGCGACGATCGTGGTCGTCGGCGCGGCGTCGCGTCCGAACCCTGCGATGAAGCGCCGATCGCCGGTCAGCCGCACCGCCGCACCATCGACGGTGACGCTCGTCGTGCCGAGCGGCGCGGTGCCGAGGACGATGCCGCCCTGTTCGAGCCGTCCGGCGATCTGCCACTCGCGCGGCGCCGGGGTCGGTGCGGCACTGACGGCAACGAGCAGCACCGCCGCCGCGGCAGCGAGGCGCATCACGCCAGCCGTCCGCTCGCCCGCATCTCATTATAGCGCCCGACCGCGACCTCGGCGTTGGCATATGCTTCCTGCAGCTCGGACGACCAATAACGGAGCGACGCAACCGGCAGCCGCGCCCCCGTCACTGCGCAGAGCACGTAATCGCCCGGCGCAACGACCTGATAAGATCCTGACAGATAACGAAGTTTCGCCGGGCGTCCGCCGCTTCGATCGAGCATCATAACAACCTTTCCTGTACCGGCCCGCTAATGGCCGGCCGGGCCGCCGGTCGCGCAACCGACGGTTGCACCGGCCTGTCTTCTGGCGGTGACGCCGCTCCAGTCGTCACGTCGACCGTCCCGTCGTCGAATGTCAGCCGCAGCGCCACCTTCGCCCGCGCCGCGCCGGCGCTGGTGATGACATGGCCGTCGCGGGTCGTGACATAGGCATAACCGCGCTTGAGCACGTTATTCGGACCGAGCGTTTCGAGCAACCGCGCCGCCGAACCCAGCGCCGCCACCGCCCGGTCGCGCCGCACGCCGAGCAGCGCCGGACGCAGCCCCGCCCCCGCCCGGCCGAGCTTCGCCGCGTCATTTGCCAGCAGCGCACGCCCCCCCGCACGGAGCCGCTCGGCGGTCCGCTCGACGCGCGTCCGCTCGAGCACGACGCGCCGGTCGAGGAGCGGGCGCTGCAGCGCCCCGCCCGCCCGATCGTATCGCGCGCGCCACCCCGCCGCCGCCGCCCGCAGCGCGCGTGGCAGGCGGTCCGCGAGTTCGTCGGCACGCTGTTGGCGCAGGCCGAGCAATGCCGAAGGCGTGGGGAGCCGCCGCGCCAGCGCAGTCGCGCGTTCGGCGCGAAGCTCGACCCCGCGCGCCGCCGCCCGGTCGAGCCGCAGCCCGAGGCCGCCAAGCGTCAGCCGCAGGTCGGCAAGCACCGGTACCGCGCGTTCGGCGGCGGCGGTCGGGGTCGGGGCGCGGTGGTCCCCGGCGAAGTCGACCAGCGTCGTATCGGTCTCGTGCCCGACCGCCGTGATCACCGGGATCGTGCTCGCGGCGACCGCGCGGACAACGATCTCCTCATTGAACGCCCACAGATCCTCGACCGATCCGCCGCCGCGCGCGACGATCAGCAGGTCCGGGCGGGGGATTTGTCCGCCACGGACCAAGGCGTTGAATCCGGCGACCGCCGCCGCGACCTGCCCCGCCGCCGCCTCGCCCTGCACGACGACCGGCCAAACTAGCACGCGGCGCGGGAAGCGATCGCTCAGCCGATGGAGGATGTCGCGGATCACCGCGCCGGTCGGCGAGGTGATGACCCCGATCACCCGCGGGATGTACGGCAACGCGCGTTTGCGGGCCGGATCGAACAACCCCTCGGCGGCAAGCTTCGCCTTGCGTGCCTCGAGCAGCGCCATCAGCGCTCCCGCCCCTGCCGGCTCCATCCGTTCGATGACGATCTGGTACTTCGACCGCCCGGGGTACGTCGTCAGCTTGCCCGTCGCGATAACTTCGAGCCCGTCCTCGGGCCGGAACGGCAGCGCCGCCGCCCCGCCCTTCCACATCACCCCGTCGATCACCGCGCCAGCGTCCTTGAGGCACAGGTACAAATGCCCCGACGTCGCTCGCTTGAAACCGCTGATTTCGCCGCGCACCCGGACATAGCCGTACGCATTCTCGACCGTCCGCTTGAGCGCGAGGCCGAGTTCGGAGACGGTATATTCGGGGGTGTTGAGGAGGGTGGCGTTCACGATGCCCTTGTAGGCACGCAGCGCGCCCGGTTCAAACCGCGATCGGCGAAGCGGTCGCGGCTCAGCCGATGACGGCTGGACGACTCCTGCAACCGGGTTATTATATTCCGCAGGAGGGGCTTCCGATGGACAAAGGCGGGTGGGTCGCGGTCATGGTCGCGCTGATTACGGCGCTCGGCGTTGTAGCGAGCAAGTATCTCGAGGTCGAAAAGCCAGGCGTAGCGGCGGCAAGTGCAACGCCTGCACCCGCGCCGACGCCCGCAGCGGTTGTGACGCCAGCCCCGGTCGCCGCGCAAACGGTAGCCCCCGCAGCGGCGCCGGTTGCCTCTCCCGTTGCCGCCGCCGCCGCGCCAGTCGCTCCGGCCCCGGTCGAGGTCGCGACCGTTAAGCCCTCGCTCGATGGGATCTGGACCGAAACCACGTCCGGTGCCGCGTACCGCATGGACGACAACGGGAATGGCAGCGTCACGATTCGCGGCGACTTCGGTCCGGTGGTGGTGATCGGGCAGGGACGCTATACCGCTGGGGTGATTGGCTGGACTTACAGCATGAACACCGGGGAAATGGGCCGGTGCCAGGGCACGCTGCCGACCCCCAGCCAGATTCAGGCCACCTGCGAAAATAACCGGTCAGGCACCTCGGTCGTCATGTTCCGCAAGACCTGAACGCAGCTTGGCCATAATACTGCGCCGGGTTAGGGCAGGCGCATGAACATCCTCGTCATCGGCGGCGGCGGGCGCGAGCATGCGCTGTGCTGGAAATTGCGGCAGTCGGCGAAGGTCGATCGCCTGTTCTGTGCACCGGGCAATGCCGGGATCGCACAGGTCGCCGAGTGCGTGTCGCTTGATCCCGGCAATGCGGCAGTCGTCGAGTTCGCGCAGACCAACGACATTGGCCTCGTCGTCATCGGCCCCGAGCAACCCCTCGTCGACGGGCTCGCCGACGCCCTTCGTGCCGCAGGCATTCGGGCGTTTGGACCGTCGGCAGCGGCGGCGCGGCTCGAGGGGTCGAAGGGGTTCACCAAGTCGCTGTGCGCGCGGGCGAATATCCCGACCGCCGCCTTTGCCCGCTTCGACTCGGCCGATGCCGCGCGCGAGTACGTCGCCGCGCACGACTTGCCGGTGGTGATCAAGGCCGACGGCCTCGCCGCAGGCAAGGGCGTCGTTATTGCGACAACCGCCGCCGAAGCCGGTGCCGCGCTCGACACCATGGCGGGCCCCGTCGTGATCGAGGCGTTCTTGACCGGCCCCGAGGCGAGCCTGTTCGTCCTGTGCGACGGCACCGACCTGCTCAGCCTTGGCAGCGCGCAGGACTATAAGCGCGTTGGCGATGGCGACACTGGGCCGAATACCGGCGGCATGGGCGCGGTTGCCCCTGCTCCGGCGCTGACCGCGGTGCTTGAATCGCGCGCATTGACCGAGATCGTCGCGCCGACCGTCGCGGCGATGGCGGCGATGGGGACTCCCTTCACCGGGGTACTGTTCGCCGGGTTGATGCTGACGCCCACTGGGCCGCAGTTGATCGAGTACAACGTCCGCTTCGGCGATCCCGAGTGCGAGGTGTTGATGCTTCGGCTCGAGAGCGACCCGCTCGACCTGCTCGTCGCGACCTGTGACGGCACGCTCGCCGCGGCGCGCCCGGTGTGGCGCGATGACACCGCGGTGACGGTGGTGATGGCGGCGGAGAATTACCCCGGGCTTCCGGTCACCGGCACCGTTATCGCGGGGATCGACGCGGCTGAAGCAACCGGCGCGGTCGTTTTCCACGCCGGAACCGCGCGGCGCGACGATGGCGCAGTGATCGCCACCGGCGGCCGCGTCCTCGCGGTCACCGCAATCGGCGCCGATGTTGGCGAAGCGCGGGCGGCTGCTTATGCTGGCGTCGACAAGATCGATTGGCCGGGCGGCTTCTGCCGTCGCGATATCGGCGGGGAGTGAGCATGGCGAGCAGGCAGGAACTCAATTCGGGCGTCGGCGAGGTGCGTGTCGGGCTGGGCTTCGACGAGGCGCGGCTCGCCGAATGGATGGCAGCGAACGTCGACGATTTCGCCGGGCCGCTGACGGTTCGCCAGTTCAACGGCGGCCAGTCGAACCCGACGTACAAGCTGACGACACCGGGGCAGAATTACGTCCTCCGCCGCAAGCCGCCAGGAACGCTGCTCAAGTCGGCGCACGCGGTCGACCGCGAATATCGCGTCATCACCGCGCTCCACGCCGCCGGTTTCCCCGCGCCGCGAACCTTCGGCCTGTGCACCGACGACGATGTCATCGGGACGTGGTTCTACGTGATGGATTGCGTCGACGGGCGCGTGATCTGGGACACGACCTTCCCCGACGTGCCGCGCGGCGACCGCCCGGCATATTTCGACGCGATGAACGCGACGATCGCGCAGCTCCACATGCTCGACCCGGTCGCGATCGGACTCGGCGACTTCGGCAAGCCAGGCAATTATTTCGCGCGGCAGATCGGCCGCTGGTCGCGCCAGTATCTCGAGGATACCGATGCCGGGCGGTTCGAAGCAATGGACCGGCTCGTCGAATGGCTGCCGAACAACATCCCGCCGGGCGAGGAGACCAGCGTTGTCCACGGCGACTATCGCTGCGATAACATGATCTTCCACCCGACCGAGCCGAAGGTGCTCGCGGTCCTCGACTGGGAATTGTCGACGCTCGGCCACCCGCTCGCCGATTTCAGCTATCACCTGATGATGTACCGGATGCCGCCATCGATGACCGCCGGACTCACCGGGGTCGACCTCGCCGCGCTCAACATCCCCGACGAAGCCGCGTACACTGCCGCCTATTGCCGACGGACGGGGCGCGACGGCATCGCCAACATGGATTTCTACGTCGCGTACAACATGTTCCGGCTGGCCGCGATCTTGCACGGCATCCAAGGGCGCGTCGTGCGCGGAACGGCGGCGAGCGCGCATGCGAAGGCGAGCGGAGCAGGGGTGGCCCCGCTGGCCGAATTGGCGTGGGAGCAGGCGCTGAAAGCGGGGGCGTGAGCGACGCGGTTATCGTTGCAGCCTGACCGCTAGCCCTCCGATTTCGCGATGCACGTCGCGATGACCTTGTCGATCTTGCGCCCGTCCATATCGACGACCTCGAACCGCCAGCCGTCGGCGTCGAACACCTCGCCGGTGTCCGGCAAATGGCGGATCTGCGCGAGGATATAGCCCGCGACGGTCTGGTAATCGCGGCTGACGGGAAGGTCGAGGCCGAGCCGGTCGGCCATCTCGTCGGCGGGGAGCGATCCCGACAATAGCCATGAGCCGTCGTGGCGCTCGACCGCAGGCGGGTCGTTGGCGTCGTCGACGTCCGAGCGGAACTCGCCCGCGATTGCCGCGAGCAGGTCGGCCGGGGTCACGATTCCCTCGAAATGGCCGTACTCGTCGTGGACCAGCGCGATTGGGATATCGGCGTCGCGCAGGCTGGCGAGCGCGTCCATCGCATCGAGCATGTCGGGAAGGACCGGCGCGGGCCGCGCGAGCGCGCGGAGGTCGAGCGGACGTCCCTCGATCAGCGCGGCGACGACGTCGCGCGCCTGGAGCACGCCTAGGATATCATCGATCGATCCCGCCGCGACGGGCAGCCGCGTGTGCGGGGTCTTCGCGAGCGCGTCGCGGGTCTCCTGGTCGCTCGCATCGGCGTCGAGCCAGTCGATCCGGTTGCGCGGCGTCATCACCCCGCGCACCGGCCGATCGGCGAGGCGCATGATGCCCGAGATCATCTGCCGTTCGCTTTCCTCGATCACCCCGGCGGTCTCGGCCTCGGCGACGACCGAGCGCAATTCCTCCTCGGTGACGACATGGTTGGCGTCGCGGCGCTGGCCGAGCAGGCGGAAGACGAGCGCGCTGCTCTTGTCGAGCAACCAAGCGAACGGCGAGGCGAGCCGGGTCAGCCACAGCATCGCCGGGGCGACCGCACACGCGATCGGCTCGGGCGAGCGCAGCGCGAACTGCTTGGGCACGAGTTCGCCGACGATCAACGAGACGTACGTCGTCAGGACGATGACGATGCCGAAGCCGATGTCCTGCGCGTGCGCCGGGGACATGCCGAACCACGCGCTCAACCGCTCGCCGACCGGCCCCGACAGGCTCGACCCCGAAAACGCGCCGTTGAGGATCGAGACGAGGGTGATCCCCGCCTGCGCCGACGACAGGAAGCGCGCCGAATCCTCGGCAAGTGCGAGCGCGGTCGCGGCGCCGCTTTTGCCTGCGGCGGCAAGGCCACGCAGGCGCGGACGCCGCGACGCGACGATCGCCAGCTCGGACATGCTGAGGAAGCCGTTGAGGACGATCAGCGCGAGGACGATGACCGCGTCGATCCAGGGAAATGCGTGCACTCGCCTCCAAGAAGGTGACGCGGCGAACCGCGATTGATGTCTAGATGAACCGGCGGCGCCCCCGACCGCAAGCGTCTCGTTCTGCCCTTGGCACCCCGGGCGCTTGAACGATTGATTTGTTCCCGGCCAATCTGCTAATTGTTACGGTATCGTGTTAAGCTCGCCTCGTGTTATAAATGGAGCGGCCCGTGGGCGGTAGTTATGCGCGGGGGGCGGGTAATTAATCGTAAGTCATAGTGTCGGGGCAGGCGCTTGAACACGCGTCTCGGGAAAGGTTCGCAAGGATGATCCGGTCGGAATTAGTGACGGCGGTGGCCACCGCCAATCCGCATCTTACGCAGCGCGATGTCGAGCGCGTCGTCGCGACGATCTTCGATACGATCAGCGAAGCCCTTGCCATCGGCCGGCGCGTTGAACTTCGCGGCTTTGGCGCATTTTCAACCCGCGCCCGCGAAGCCCGCACCGGCCGCAACCCGCGCACCGGCACCGCGGTCGAGGTCGATGCCAAGCGCGTGCCGTATTTCAAGCCCGGCAAGCACTTACGCGAGCGCCTCAACGTCGGCTAAAGACGGGTTTGCGCCGGCCCACGTGGCGGAACCGGTAGACGCAAGGGACTTAAAATCCCTCGGCCGCAAGGCCGTGCCGGTTCGATTCCGGCCGTGGGCACCAGCGCAGCGTCTTCGTCCTTGAACGGACGGCTTACTCCGCAGCGATCGCGGCGGGCGGCGGCAGGAGTTCCGGCGCGGCCGCGATCCTTGGGGTGCCGTCGATCGGCGCAAGCGGCGCGATCCCCTTCTTGCCGGGATCGACGCCGAGATCGGTGAAGCGCCGCGCCTTGGGCAGGACATTCGCCTCGAGCGACCCGACGAAACCGTTGTACGCATTGACCGCCTGCGTCAGATTCTTGCCGACCGAGCTTAGATGCTCGGTCATCGTCGCAACCGCTGCATGGAGCTGGGCCCCGAGCGCGCCGATCTCGCGCCACTGTTCGGCCTGAGTCTCCTGCCGCCAGACGAGCGCGACGGTCTTGGCGATCGCGAGCAGGTTGATCGGCCCGGCCAACAGGATGCGCTGATCGAACGCCCAGCCGAGCAGCGGCAGGTCGTGTTCGAGCGCCGCCGACAGGAAGTTCTCTCCCGGCAGGAACATGACGACGAAATCGGCCGACGCGCCGAAATCTTTCCAGTAATTCTTGTCGCCGAGCCCGCGCGCATGCGTCCGCACCGCTGCGGCATGACGCTTGTACGCGGCACGGCGTCCGTCCTCGCTGTCGGCCTCGCCCGCCGAGAGATAGTCGTTGAGCGAGCATTTCGAATCGACGATCAACTGACGCCCGCCTGGCAAGTTGATGATCGCGTCGGGTCGCTTGTTGCCGTCGCCGCGGTCGGTGCTCGTCTGCAAAGTGAAGTCGATCCCCTCGCGCAATCCCGCCATGTCGAGGACGTTGCGAAGCTGTTGCTCGCCCCAACTGCCGCTCGTCTTGCCGCTCGACCGCAGTGCCGAGACGAGCTTCGACGCCTCGTCGCTGACGCGGGCATTGCCGAGCGCGAGCGCGGTGACCTGTTCGCGCAGGCCGCCATACGCCTCGGCGCGGGCGACCTCGACCTTCTTCAATTCACCTTCGTAGCGCGTCAGTGTCTCGGCGACCGGGGCGAGCAGCGCGGCCATGCCGGTCTCGGACAAGGTCTTGTGTTCGGCAAAGCGGGCTTCGGCGCGTTCGAGAAACGCCGTTTGCGCACCGTCGAGCGCCTTTGCTGCCAGTGCCGCGAACGAAGTCTGGAGATCGGCAAGCTGCCGGGCGTGACCGACATCGCGCTCGGCCTGTCCGGCCCGAAGTCCGGCGAGGTCGGAGGCGAGCCGATTGCGCTCGGCTTCGACCCCGGCAAGTTCGGCGAGCCGCACCTGCTGCGCTTCGACCTCGACCGCATGACGCCCGATCGCGATGCGGTGGTCGACGACCTGAGCGCGGGCCGCGGCGAGGTTGCGCCCCCACGCGAACCACGCCGCCGCAAGCACGACGAGCGCGGCAACCAGCACCGCAACAGCAACTTCCACGACCACCCTCCCATGCGAACGTAACGTGAATCGACCCTAGCCGATCGCGGTGCCCAGGGGAATCATTCTCGGGTTCTGCCGTTGCGCGATCGATGATTTCCTCTTGATCGGCGGGCGGGGAGGCGCATCCTCCGTGCTCGTAAATTGCCGTCGCAGAACGGCGTAGGGGAGAATTGCCATGCATCCGCACACTATCGTCGCCGAAAACCTCGCCTTTCCCGAGGGACCGGTGTGGTTCGAGGACGGCTCGGTCGTCGTCGTCGAAATCAAGGCGGGGCGGATCACCCGCGTCCGCCCTGATGGCCGGACCGAACCCATCGCCACCCCGGGCGGCGGCCCGAACGGCCTAGCACTCGGCCCCGACGGCGCGCTGTACCTGTGCAACAACGGCGGCTTCACGTGGAGCGGCGACGGCGAGGGCATGATGCTTCCCGGCGGCGCGCCGGACGAATACGAGACTGGGCGGATCGAGCGCATCGACCTCGGCACCGGCAAGGTCGAACGGCTTTACGACGCGTGCGACGGGCACCCGCTGTCGGGGCCGAACGATATCGTCTTCGATGCACACGGCGGATTCTGGTTCACCGACCTCGGCAAACACCATGCGCACAACACCGATAACGGCGGTTTATTCTACGCGCACCCCGACGGCTCGAAAATCGTCTGCGCGGTCCACGGGCCGAACATGAACGGCGTCGGCCTGTCGCCCGATGGCAAGACGGTTTACGCCGCGTGCACGCAGGCGCGGCTACTCCTCGCGTTCGACATCACTGGACCCGGCACCGTCGCGCCGTCGGCGATCCCGGCGCTGCCGGGGCGCGTCGTCACGAGCTTTCCCGGCTATACCTACCTCGATAGTCTCGCGGTCGAGGCCGACGGGCGGATCGCGGTGGCGACGCTGGTCGAACGCCCCGGCATCTGCTCGGTCGACCCGGCGACGGGGGCGCAGGAGGATTTCGCCTTCCCCGACCTGCTGACGACGAACATCGTGTTCGGCGGTGACGACATGATGGATGCGTGGGTCTGCCTGTCGACGACGGGCAAGCTCGCGAAGTGCCGCTGGCCGCGACCCGGGCTCCGCCTCGCGCATTACGGCTGACCGACATGCCCGCTGACTGTGGTGTCTTTACCGGCGAGCGGTGAAGAACTCGGTCAGCATCGCCGCTGCCTCGACCTCGGCGATCCCGCCGTAGACCTCCGGGGCGTGATGGCAGGTCGGGTGGCTGAACACCCGCGCGCCGTGATCGACCCCGCCGCCCTTCAGGTCGGAGGCGCCGTAATACAGTCGCGTGATCCGAGCGAAACCGATCGCCGCCGCGCACATCGCACATGGTTCGAGGGTGACGTAGAGCGCGTGACCGGGGAGGCGTTCGGAGCCAAAGGCCGCACACGCCGCGCGAATGGCGAGGATTTCAGCGTGTGCGGTCGGGTCGGATAATTCGCGGGTTCGATTCCCCGCAACGGCGACGATCGCTCCTGACGCGTCGGTGATAACCGCGCCCACGGGAACCTCGCCACGCATGGCCGCCGCTCTTGCCTCGGCAAGAGCGGCGGCCATGGCGGTCGAAGGTGGAAACGGCATTGCGCCGCTTAGGCTAGGAACGCCCCTGCAGCACTACCCAAAGCGCGTGTACGACGCCCGGGATATAGCCGAGCAAGGTCAGCAGACAGTTGAGCCAGAAAGCGCCCCCGATGCCGCGCGCAAGGAATACTCCAAGCGGCGGCAGCAGGACCGCGGTGACGATGTTCAGGATCGTCATTACTTCTTGTCGGCGTCGGCCTTTTCGACGCTGATCGTCGGCACATCAACGCCGGTTGTCTTGGTGCCGACGCTGACCGTCGGGGTCGTCACATCGGTCGTCTTGGTGCCGATATCGACCTTGGCGGTGTCGACGTTGAACTTCGGCAGCGACCCTCCGGCGGTGTCGACCTTGACCGTCGGCAGCGAGCCGGACTGCGTCTGGTCGATGTTGATCAGCTTGAAGGCAAAGGCGGCGACGACGAGCGCGACGATGATCAGCAGCGCGATCAGCCAACCCATGTTGTTCGAGCGTTCACGCACGACAGTGCGTTCGACCACAACCGGATTGCCGGCGGCATCGACGGAGCGGGTTTCGTATTCGGCCATGTTGTATCATCCCTCTTCGGTTTGCCCGGCCTCAACGCCGCGCCTGACCGAAAGGTTGCCGAAACGATTCAGCGTTAACTGCGCCGGAGCTGGTTACGCAACGATGCTACCAACAAAGCGAAACCGCTGATCAGGATGACTGCCGCGCTGCCAAACCCACCGCTGTTCGCGATGATGTAGACCATGAACACAGCCAGCAAAGCGACGAGGATCCAAGGCGTCCGGGCCTGCGCCGACCGCCGCCGGACCGGCCCGCTCAGTATCCGCAATGCACGCAACTTCAGTCTCCTGTCGGACCCACACCAAAGATACGGTCTTCGGGCCCGACAGTTGCGCTTTTAACGTCCCGCTAACTTCGATTGCAGCAACCGCGCATCAGCCGTTGGCGACCTGGCGGCTGGCGCGCTTGCGGGCGTTGGGATCGAGGTGGACCTTGCGCAGGCGGATAAAGTTCGGCGTCACTTCGACGAGCTCGGTGTCGTCGATGTAGGCGATCGCCTGCTCGAGGGTCAGCCGCTTCGGCGGGCTAAGGACGATCGCATCGTCCTTGCCGCTCGCGCGGAAGTTGGTCAGTGCCTTTGACTTGAGCGGATTGACTTCGAGATCGTCATCGCGCGCATTCTCGCCGATGACCATGCCCTGATAGACGGCCTCGCCGGGCTCGATCATCAGCACGCCGCGCGGCTGGAGATAGCCGAGCGCATAGCCGACCGCTTCGCCGGTCTCGGTCGAGATCAGCACACCATTGCCGCGTCCCGAAATCGGACCCTTGTACGGGCCATAGCTGTCGAACAGGCGGTTCATGATGCCGGTGCCGCGCGTGTCCGACAGGAACTCACCGTGATAGCCGATCAAACCGCGCGCCGGGGCGCGGAAGGTCAGCCGGGTCTTGCCGCCGCCGCTGGGGCGCATGTCGGTCATCTCGGCCTTGCGGCTCGCCATCTTCTCGACGACGGTTCCCGAATATTGCTCGTCGACGTCGATCATGACGGTCTCGTACGGCTCGGTCCGCTTGCCGGCTTCGTCGGTCGCGAACAGGACGCGCGGGCGGCTGATCGACAGCTCGAAACCTTCGCGGCGCATCGTTTCGATAAGCACGCCGAGCTGGAGCTCGCCGCGCCCGGCGACTTCGAAGCTATCCTTTTCAGCCGATTCGGTGACTCGAACTGCGACGTTGCCCTCGGCTTCGCGCTTCAACCGGTCGGCGATCATACGGCTCGTCACCTTGCTGCCGTCGCGGCCGGCATACGGCGAATCGTTCACGCTGAACGTCATCGCAAGCGTCGGCGGATCGATCGGCTGGGCGTGGAGCGGTTCGGTGACGCTGATGTCGGCGATCGTGTCGGCAACGGTCGCCTTGGTCAGCCCGGCGATGGCGATGATGTCGCCGGCATGGGCTTCCTCGACCGGAACGCGCTCGAGGCCTTGGAAAGCGAAGATCTTCGCGGCGCGACCTTCCTCTGCAACCGAGCCGTCGGGGTTGAGCGCGCGGATCGGCATGTTGAGCTTGAGCGTCCCCGACAGGATACGCCCGGTCAGGATGCGGCCGACGAACGAATCGCGGTCGAGCAGCGACACGAGCATCTTGAACGGGCCGTCGACATCGGCGGCGGGGGGCGGGACGTGCCGGACGACGGTCTCGAACAGCGGCGTCAGATCGCCCGAGCGGACATCGCTATTATAGCCGACGTAACCGTTGCGCCCCGACGCGAACAGGACGGGGAATTCGAGCTGCTCGTCGGATGCTTCGAGCGTGACGAAGAGGTCGAACACCTCGTCGAGGACTTCCTGCGCGCGGGCGTCCTGGCGGTCGATCTTGTTGACGACGACGATCGGCTTCAACCCAAGCGCTAGCGCTTTGCCGGTGACGAACTTGGTCTGCGGCATCGGTCCTTCGGCAGCGTCGACGAGCAGGATGACACCGTCGACCATCGACAGGATGCGCTCGACCTCACCGCCGAAGTCGGCGTGGCCCGGCGTGTCGACGATGTTGATGTGCGTCGTCTCATGCGTCGTCGGATCGGTCCACTCGACGCTCGTGCACTTGGCAAGGATCGTGATGCCGCGCTCTTTCTCGAGCTCGTTCGAATCCATCGCCCGTTCGGCGACGCGCTGGTTGTCGCGGAACGTCCCGGACTGGCGGAACATCTGGTCGACGAGGGTCGTCTTGCCATGGTCGACGTGCGCGATGATCGCGACATTGCGCAAGCGCATGTGGTAAATCCTGAATATCGGGGTCGAAGGGTCGAGCGCGCCCTTACGCTAACTGCTGCGTCGCAACAAGGGCGGACCGGAGAGACCGTTACCACGCCATGACCCGCGCACCGCCAGCGATTGACTTCGCGGCGTCCCCAAGCGAGTTTGCCCCCCGCTGAGCCAAGGGCTGCCGAACCCTGGCCTGCCGGGTTAAGGGCTTGCCGAGTCAAGGAAACGCCGTGGACACCGAAGTCACTGCCGCAGGCGACGATTTTGCTCATGGCCGCCGCGTCGGCGCAATTCTCGGCGATGCGCGAACTGCTGCCGGGCTGGAACTGATCGACATCGCCCGCGATACGCGCGTCCCCGTCCGCCATCTTG
This sequence comes from Polymorphobacter megasporae, assembly GCF_018982885.2. NCBI lineage: Bacteria > Pseudomonadati > Pseudomonadota > Alphaproteobacteria > Sphingomonadales > Sphingosinicellaceae > Glacieibacterium > Glacieibacterium megasporae. The sequence goes on from NZ_CP081848.1 coordinate 187,844, forward strand.
CGGCGATCGAGGCCGACGCTCATGATTCCTTACCCGCGCTGCCGTATGCGATCGGGTTCGTAAAAGCCTTCGCTCGCGCGGTCGGCGTCGATCCGGAAGCCGCCGGTGCCCAGTTTCGCGCCGAGACGAGCAAGGTCGCGCACGTCCCCGCGCCGCCGCCGATGTCGCCGCTCGACGAACGCCGCCTGCCCCCGCGCGGACTGGTGACCGTGAGCATCGTCGCGGTGCTCGCCGTCATTGCCGCCGTCGTCGCGTGGAGCGCAGGCGCGTTCGATGGCGCCTCGCGCCCGACCTCTGCGCCGGTCGTCGCAGCGGCGCCGCCCGTGGTGTCGCCCGCCGAGACCGCAGCCGCCAGCCCGGCCACACCCCCTGCAGCCGATTCGACGGCAATCGCCGGCACGCCCGCTGCAGAGGTGCCCACCTCACCTGCAGTCACTCCGGCCGTTGCCCCCGTTGCCATGTCGCCCGCCGCGCCGGGAAGCGGCCACATCGTCATCACTGCGAGCGACGATGCGTGGTTCCGCATCTCGGCATACGATGCCACCGCGCGCAAGGTCGTCACCGTCAAGACCGGCGTCCTGGCGAAGGGCGAGCATTACGAGGTGACGCCGGTGCCGGGGCAGCGACTGTGGACCGGACGCGCCGGGGCGCTCCAGATCAGCGTCGACGGGCGCGCGTTGCCGTCGCTCGGCGGGCCGGTCGAAACGGTCAAGAACGTCAGCCTCGACGCCGCCGACCTCCGTGCGCGCCTCGCCGCCCCGGCCACGCCGCGATGAAGGCCATCGTTCTCGCCATGCTGCTGCTCGCCACACCTGCGTTCGCGCAGGACGAGCGGCTCGATAAGCGCGTCGGCACGCTCGAAACCCAGATGCGCGCGGTCCAGCGCAAAGTCTTTCCCGGCGGCGATCCGCGTTTTTTCACGCCCGAGATCGCGCCCGCGACGAGCGCGCCCGCCGAACCGATCGGCACGCCGGCAAGTTCTGCGCTCGCCGACCTGACCGCGCGCGTCGATGCGCTCGAACGCCAGCAACGGACGCTGACGGGCCAGGTCGAGGAAGCGCAGTTCAAGCTGCGCCAGCTCGACGAGACGCTGACCAAGTTCCGCGGCGACACCGAATTCCGGCTGACCGCGATCGAGGGACCCAAGACAGTCGCTCCGGCTGCCGACGCCGCGCCGGTTGCCGCGCCCGACGCCGCAGTCGCTCCCCCGATCCGCACTCCGGCCAAGCCCCCCGCCAAGCCCGATGTCGCGGCGACCCCGGCTTCGATCGAGGACACGTGGCGCGCCGCCTACGCGCTTTATGTCGCCAAGGATTATTCGCGCGCCGAGACGGCGATGCAGGACTTCCTGACCAACAATCCCAAGTCGGCGCGCGCCAGCAACGCGCAATATTGGCTCGGGCGTAGCTTCATGGCGCAGGACAGCTTTGCCCAGGCGGCGAAGGCCTTCCTCGACGGCTATCAAAAATATCCGAAGGGCGACCGCGCGCCCGACAGCCTGTTGTGGCTCGGCAACGCGCTCGCCGCGCTCAAGAAGCCCGACCAGGCGTGCCGATCGCTGAATGAGCTCGAATCGGTGTACGGCGAGACATTGACCCCGGCGCTCAAGTCGGCGGCCGCGAAGTCGCGCAAGGATGCAAAGTGCGACGCCTGACCCGACGTTGACGCCCGACCTTGCCGCCACCGTCGCGGCATTGATCGGACGGCGCTTGCACGATGACGAGGCGATCGCCGTCGCAGTCTCGGGTGGTCCCGACAGCCTTGCGCTGATGCTGCTGGCTCATCGCGTGTTCGGCTGCCGACTTCGCGTCTTGACCGTCGATCACGGCCTTCGCCCCGAGTCGGCTGGCGAAGCGGCGGTGGTCGCGACCTACGCCGCTTCGCTTGGCATCATTCACACGACGCTCCGCTGGGATGAGCCCCGTCCCGCGTCCAACCTTCAGGCCGCGGCACGGGCCGCGCGCTACCGCCTGATGACCGACCACTGCCTCGCGCATGGCATCGGCTGGCTCGCGACCGCGCACCATCAGGGCGACCAGGCCGAGACCCTGTTGTTACGACTGGCGCGCGGCAGCGGGAGCAACGGCCTCGCCGGAATTCGCGCGCGGCGCCCGCTTTCCCCCGGAGTCGCCTTGCTCCGCCCGCTCCTCGAAGCAACCAAAACCGACCTTGCCGACGTCGTCGCCGCTGCGGGATGGGTCGCGGTCGACGACCCCTCGAATCGGTCTCCGCGCTACGACCGGACGCAGGCGCGGACCGTTCTTGCTGCCGCCTCGTGGCTCGCGCCCGAACGCCTTGCCGCAAGCGCGGCGCATCTCGCCGAGGTCGAAGCCGCGCTGGTCTGGACCGCCGACATCGCTTGGCGCGGGCGGGTCACGGTAAGCGCGGCGGACATTACCATCGATGCTGCCGGCTTGCCGCGCGAGCTGGCGCGACGCCTCCTCGTCCGCGCTGTCGCAGTCCTCGCGCCCGCTGCCACGCCGCGCGGGCCCGCTGTCGAACGGCTGCTCGGACGCCTCGATGCTGGACTCGGCGGCACGATCGCCGGAGTCGCAGTGACCGCTCGCGCGACCGCCAGCGACGCAATTTGGGCTGCCAAGGTCGCCGCGCCGCGCCGGTAATCGGGGGAAGATGCGACCGGACGACGCTTCTTTACCATCAAAACCCGCGAAACGATTGCGCGGGCGCGTAACATGCCTATCTTCGTCGTTCAGCCGCCGAACCGAAAGTGCCGTATTATGGCCGAAAAGCGCCCGCCGAATCCGTGGATCAAGAGCCTTGGCTTGTGGGTCGTCATCCTGCTCGTCCTCGCCGTTGTCGTGACTCTGGTCCAAGGGCCGTCGACCGCGACGGCTACGGGCAAGCTCGGCTATTCGGATTTCCTGACGAAGATCGATGATGGCGCGATCAAATCGGTCGAGATTCGCGGCTCCGAGATCGTTGGCAAGCTGACGACCGACGAGGAATTCACCACCTACAACCCCGGTGACACCCAGCTCGTCCAGCATCTGCGTGAAAAGGGTGTCCGCTTCGATGCCAAGCCCGAGGAAGGCCGCTCGCTGCTCGGTCAGCTGGTCGTCACGATGCTGCCCTTCATCATCATGATCGGCATCTGGATGCTCGTCATGCGCCAGATGCAGAACGGTGCGGGCAAGGGCGCGATGGGCTTCGGCAAGTCGCGCGCAAAGCTGCTCCAGCAGAAGGAAGGCCGCGTTACCTTCGACGACGTCGCCGGTATCGACGAGGCGCGCGAGGAGCTTCAGGAGATCGTCGAGTTCCTCAAGGACCCGTCGAAGTTCAACCGCCTCGGCGGCAAGATCCCAAAGGGCGCATTGCTCGTCGGCCCGCCGGGTACCGGCAAGACGCTGCTTGCCCGCGCGATTGCCGGCGAAGCCAACGTGCCGTTCTTCAACATCTCCGGGTCGGACTTCGTCGAAATGTTCGTCGGGGTCGGCGCGAGCCGGGTTCGCGACATGTTCGAGCAGGGCAAGAAGTCGGCACCGTGCATCATCTTCATCGACGAGATCGATGCCGTCGGCCGTAGCCGTGGCGCGGGTCTCGGCGGTGGTAACGACGAGCGCGAGCAGACGCTCAACCAGCTCCTCGTCGAGATGGACGGCTTCGACGGCAACGAAGGGATCATCATCGTTGCGGCGACCAACCGCCCCGACGTCCTCGACCCCGCGCTGCTGCGTCCGGGCCGTTTCGACCGCCAGGTCATCGTAGGTCGTCCCGACATCGAGGGGCGCGAGAAGATCCTCGCGGTCCACATGAAGAAGGTCCCGCTCGCCCCCGACGTCAACGGCCGGGTCATCGCGCGCGGCACCCCGGGTTTCTCGGGTGCCGATCTCGCCAACCTCGTCAACGAGGCGGCGCTGCTGGCAGCCCGTCGCGGCAAGCGGCTCGTCGCGATGCAGGAGTTCGAGGATGCCAAGGACAAGGTCATGATGGGTGCCGAGCGCCGGTCGATGGTCATGACTGACGAAGAAAAGAAGATGACGGCGTATCACGAGGCTGGCCACGCGGTCGTGTCGTGTCACGAGGCCGCGTCGGACCCGATTCACAAGGCGACGATCATCCCGCGCGGCCGTGCCCTCGGCATGGTCATGCGGCTGCCCGAGCGCGACAGCTATTCGTACCATCGCGACAAGATGTACGCCAACCTGTCGGTGTCGATGGGCGGGCGCGTCGCCGAAGAACTGATCTTCGGCCACGATAAGGTGTCGAGCGGCGCGTCGTCGGATATCAGCTATGCGACCGACCTCGCCAAGAACATGGTCACCCAGTGGGGCATGTCCGACAAGCTCGGGCCGCTCAAGTACGGCGACAACCAGGAGGAAGTGTTCCTCGGGCACAGCGTCACCCGGACCCAGAATGTGTCCGAGGAGACCGCAAGGATGATCGATTCCGAGGTCAAGTCGATCGTCACGCACGGCTATGAGCGCGCGAAGCAGGTGCTGAGCGATAACATCGACCAACTTCACGCGCTGGCCGGAGCATTGATCGAGCTCGAGACGCTGTCGGGTGACGAGATCAAGCGGGTGCTGGCGGGTGAGCGGGTCGACCGCAACGACATTCGCTCGACGACCCCGGTGGCGCTCGGTGCCGGGCTGTCGGCGATCCCTAAGACCGGTCGTCGCGGCGGCTTCGGCGAGCCCGCACCGCAGGTCTGATCCGGCGCGCGCGGAGGGTGGTATAGCCACCCTCCGCGGCCCGTCTCGCTCGGTGGCGCTCACGTGGCATCGGTGAAAGGTCACACGAAGTTCACACTTTTGGACGTCGTTTTCTGCATCGAGTTAAGTCGCCGGACGAGCCAGCTGTCAAAGCGGGGTTCGGTGGAGCGAATTTCCATCCGGCTGTTGCCGACGGTCCGCGCGGACACGTAATTCTCGTCGTTCAGCAGCGCCGTCAGGTCACGACCTGCCGTGTTCGTCGAGTCGATTTCGTCCCAGCGTGCCGCGAAATCTGCGGCGCGCGGGTTACGGCGCAGGCGCGAAGCGCTCTCGCGCGACATACCGGCGGCGGTCGCCGCGGTTGCAATCCCCGCGCCGCTGTTGAGTGCAGCGAGAAAAACTGCTTGCCGAGCCTCGGTCCAGCCATCGTGACGTGCACGCAATGTCGGCATCACAGACAATATCCATCGAGCGACGAGCGCGGATTAGCACCGGACATCGATGATCGGGAAGAAGAGCCCGACCGGATTGCACCTTCGCGAGCAGGGTTGGGCCTTTCAGCCGCGAGCGTGGTGGCGTCTTGCTGTGGGGCAAATCGGTTCATCCGTTGACGCTAGGGGGTCAATGGTCCTGTAGGACAGCGGTTTTTGACCGCAAGGATTCCGCGAACTGAGGGCGGCTGCCGTGGGCGATCGGGCACTCCCCAACTTATCGGCGCATCGCACACGGATGCACCGTTTGGATGAACGTTGCACAGAGAGGGTGTATTGCAGCCCGAACTATAATCATTCGCTTCGACGCTCGTCTGCGCGAATCCGAGCTTGCACTGGCCGTGCCATCCCTAGCTCAAGGGCGCCAGCCAGGCCACAAACCACAAAAAAACGCGCACCGGAGTGCGCGTTTTCTCGAATAATCCGCGCCATGCGGCGCGGTTGAAGGCTGTTTAGGCCGTCACGCTCGTCGCGCGGTGACGGCGGCGGGTCTGGAAACCGACCATGCCGAAGCCAACGACGAGGAGACCCCACATGGCGGGCTCAGGTACGAGCGCGACAAGCGGCGTCGGGTCTGAAGCGAACTGGGTCGACCCCGACGACGTGAAGCTCTTAAGCGAGCTCTTCGAGTTTGAAACGCCGACCCCGCCCCCGATAGCATTCATGTTGAACGTGGCATCGGTGTGAACGACATTGGTGAAGTTGAGGAACGCGCTGTCGTTGAAGGTCACGCTGTTCCCTGCAGCCGATGACGCGAGGATGCTCGCCGTCGACCCGTTGAGCAACGCACCGATGCCGGCACCGCTGAAGCTGCCGCTCAGGAAAACGTCACCGACGCTGACATGATAGTTGCCGATGTTGAAGGCGGTTGCCGACAGGAACTGGAATGTGCCCGTCAGGAGCGGCTGGGTCAGGAACGTGCCGAAGCCGGGGATCGTGGTTGAGGTCGCCTGGGTCGACGACGTCGCGGTCAGCGTGAAGTAAGAGGCCTTGCTGTTAACCGAACTTGCTAGCGCGTTGTTCAAGAAGCTGAAGTTCGTGAGGGTCGACCCGGCATAGGCTCCGGTCGAAACGTTCGAGATGTTCGAAAGCACACCGGCGTTGCCGCTCAGCTTGTGAACGACGGACGCCCCCGCCGTGGTCGCGAGATACGCCGGAACAGTCTTGGTTGCGGTCCCGGTGCCGGCCGTACCCGCTGCGGTAACCTTGTAGGAATAGCCCGCAGTCGTCGTCGAGGTGTAGGCCGACGTCGTCGTCGTGCCGTCGGGGTTATTCGTCGTCACCGCAGGATGGACAACAGTCACCGCCTTGACGGTGATCGTCTTGCCGACCTGTGCAGCGGTATAGGTGCCGTGGATCGTGGCCGGAGCTACAGCGGAGTGTGACACCGTCGTCGCGGCATTGCTGGTGTCGGTGTAGGTGTCCTGGTTGGTGTAGCCGATGCTGTTCGTCGTCGCATCGGAAGCGGCGAAGATCGTCAGCGCGGCCGAGGCCGGCGTCGTGATCGCGAGCGCTGCGGCGAGCGCGGCAAGTGAGGCGGCGGTGGTGCGGTTCATCAAAATTCTCCGGGAACTGATCTTTGGTGCTCTCCCGGAGAATATGAGCAAGGACCGTGCCAACACGTTACGATAACGTAACGTGTTGATTTAGTACGATCGCGTAACGACGTGTCCCGCTATCCGTTTCGGTGGTGTAAAGAATCCCGACAGTTTTCGAAGAGCCATTTGAATGGCTCTATCAAACGTCGAGGTTTGCCACCGACAGGGCGTTGTCCTGGATAAAGGCGCGACGCGGTTCGACGACCTCCCCCATGAGCGTTTCGAAGGTCAGATTTGCCCCTTCAAGGTCGTCGGCGGTGACACGCAACAGTGCGCGCGCCTGCGGGTCGAGCGTCGTTTCCCACAGTTGTTCGGCGTTCATCTCGCCGAGCCCCTTGTAGCGCTGGATGCTTAGCCCCTTGCGACCGGCATCGAGTACCGCGTCGAGCAGTTCGGACGGGCGACGGACGATACGCTCCCCGAGCTTTGCCGGGGCGGCGTAGGTTGCCGCCTCCTCCGACCCCAGGGCGTGGAGCTTGCGCGCCTCCGCCGAGGCGAGCAGCGCGGGATCGACGATATAATGGTCGGTGACGCCGCGGAGCGCCCGGCTGAGATGATAACCGCCGTCGACTGCGGGTTCGGCGACCCAGCCCTGGACGTCGTCGGTCAGGTCGAGCCATGCCGCGGTCCGCGATGCGGCGGCGGCGAGCCCGGCGCGGTCGAGATCGGGGGCGAGGCCGCCGGTCAGCGCGAGCGCCTCGATGACGCGCGGGTCGTAGCGCTGCGGGACATAGGTCATCAGCGTCTTGAGGCGGCGCGCGTGTTCGGTCAGCGCGCGCAGGTCGTCGCCGCCGCGCCGTTCGCCGCTCGATGTTTCGAGGAGCAGCCCATTGAGGCCGCTGTCGACGAGATAGTCGTCGAGCGCGGGATTGTCCTTGAGATAGACCTCCGACCGGCCGCGGCTGACCTTATAGAGCGGCGGCTGGGCGATGTAGAGATAGCCGCCATGGATCAGCTCGGGCATCTGGCGGTAGAAGAACGTCAGCAGCAGCGTCCGGATATGCGCGCCGTCGACGTCGGCGTCGGTCATGATGACGACCTTGTGATAGCGCAGTTTCTCGATCTTGAACTCATCGCGGCCGATGCCGCAGCCGAGCGCCTGGATCATCGTCCCGATTTCGCGACTCGACAGCATCCGGTCGAAGCGCGCGCGCTCGACGTTGAGGATCTTGCCGCGCAACGGCAGAATCGCCTGGTACGCGCGGTTGCGCCCTTGCTTTGCCGAGCCTCCGGCCGAGTCACCCTCGACGAGGAACAGCTCGGACTTGGCGGGGTCGCGCTCCTGGCAGTCGGCGAGCTTGCCCGGGAGCGAGGCGATGTCGAGCGCGCCCTTGCGCCGGGTCAGGTCGCGCGCCTTCTTAGCCGCCTCGCGCGCGGCAGCGGCGTCGATGATCTTCGAAATGATCGTCTTGGCGTGGTTCGGGTTTTCCTCGAGCCACTCGGCAAGCTTGTCGGCGATCAGCGCTTCGAGCGGCTGGCGGACTTCGGAGCTGACGAGCTTGTCCTTGGTCTGGCTGCTGAACTTGGGGTCGGGCAGCTTGACCGAGATGATCGCGGTCAGCCCTTCGCGCATGTCGTCGCCGGTCAGCGTCACCTTCTCCTTCTTCAACACGCCCGACTTCTCGGCGTACGTGTTGAGGGTGCGGGTCAGCGCCGCGCGGAACGCCGCGAGATGAGTGCCGCCATCACGCTGCGGGATGTTGTTGGTGAAGCAGAGGACCTGCTCGTAATACGAGTCGTTCCATTCGAGTGCGACGTCGATCGAGATGTCGTCGCGCTCACCGTGAATCGCGACCGGCGCCGGGATCAGCGACGTCTTCGACTTGTCGAGATAGGCGACGAAGGCGGCGATGCCACCCTCGTAATACAGCTCGGTGGTGACGTGTTCGGCATGGCGTGCGTCGGTCAGGAACAGCCGGACGCCCGAGTTGAGGAACGCAAGTTCACGAAAGCGGTGCTCGAGCTTGGCGAAGTCGAACTCGACGATCTTGAAGGTCACCGGCGACGGCAGGAAGGTCACCTCGGTGCCGCGGCGGTCGCCTTGCGGCCCGACGATTGCGAGCGGCGCCTGCGGGTCGCCGTTCTTGAACGTCATGCTGTGTTCGTGGCCCTCGCGCCAGATGCGGAGGATGAGATATTCGGACAAGGCGTTGACGACGCTGACGCCGACGCCGTGAAGGCCGCCCGAAACCTTGTACGCGTTCTCGTCCGAATTGTTGAACTTGCCGCCCGCGTGGAGCTGGGTCATCACGAGTTCGGCGGCGCTGACGCCTTCTTCGGAGTGGATGCCGGTCGGGATGCCGCGGCCGTTGTCGGCGACGGTGACGCTGCCGTCGGCGTTGAGGCGAATGTCGATCCGGTCGCAATAGCCGGCGAGGGCTTCGTCGATCGCATTGTCGCTGACTTCGAAGACCATATGGTGGAGGCCCGAGCCGTCGTCGGTATCGCCGATGTACATGCCGGGTCGCTTGCGGACTGCGTCGAGACCGCGGAGGACCTGAATCGAATCCGCGCCGTAATCAGCCTCGGCCATGTTGGTTTCGTCGGACAAATGTGAACCCTTAACGCTGCGAGAACCGCGCGGAACTGTCACATCCATATAGGGACTCCCGCGCGCGTACGCGAGGCCAAAGCACAGGCCTACTGAGCGACGATCCCGTGCTCGATGACGAGGCGCTGGGCGTCCAGCCCGGCGAACAATTCCGCCTCGGTGCCGGTCAGCCAGACCTGCCCGCCGCCCGCCGCGAGCCGGTCGAACAATGCGCCGCGGCGCGCGGGATCCAAGTGCGCGGCAACCTCGTCGAGGAGGAGGATCGGCGGGCGTCCGGTCCGGCTCGCAACAAGCCCGGCATGGGCGAGGACGAGGCCGAGGAGGAGTGCCTTCTGCTCGCCGGTCGAACTGCGCGCGGCGGGCTGCGCCTTGGCGGCGTTGGTCACGATCAGGTCGGCGCGGTGCGGCCCGGCGGTTGCGCGCCCGGCGGCGGCATCGACGGCGCGGTTGCGCGCGAGCGTGGCGGCAAGATCGGGGCTCGCTTGCATGTCGAGGATCACGGTCGCGCGGGGAAAGTCCCCAGGGGCGACAGCGAGCGCGTCACCGAGCGCGGCGACTGTCGCCTCGCGGGCGCGGGCGACCGCTGCACCATGCTCGGCCATCGCCCGCTCGAGCCCCGCGAGCCACACCGGGTCGGCGGAGAGTTCGCCGGTCAGCAATCGGGTCCGGGCGCGCATCGCCGCGTCGTAGCGCGTGACCTCGCCGCCGTGGCCCGGTTCGAGCGCGAGGACGAGGCGGTCGAGAAAACGGCGGCGCGCGCTCGCGGTATCGACGAACAGCCGATCCATCGCCGGGGTCAGCCACAGCACGCCGAGCCACTCGCCCAGCCGCGCAATCGGCGCCGCCGCGCCGTTGATCCGCACCACTCGCCGGTCAGGAGCAGCGGCATCGGTGCCCGTGCCGATCTGGACCGCGCCGCCGGGTGCCGCGACTTCGGCGGCAATGGTCCAACCGCCCGGGCCGTCGGAGCGCGCGGCGTCCGATAACGCGACGCCGCGAAGGCCGCGCCCAGGCGACAGCAATGAAACCGCGTCGAGCAGATTGGTCTTGCCCTGCCCATTGTCGCCGGTGATGACGATCGCGCGGGGTTTGAGCGCAATGTCCGCCGCCACATGCGAGCGAAAGTCGGTCAGCGTCAGGCGGGCGATCGTCGACATTGCCAAAGACCTAGGGCCGCGACCCTAGCAAGTCACTCCGCCACCGCCCATCCCCGCGCCGCCGGCGGGAGCGTCGCCATGAACGCTGCCGCGCTCGCGCGGGTCGCCGCCTGCCGCTCAGGGCCGAGCCGGTCCCAGCCGTCGTACATCCGCCACAGCCGCGAATTGCCTTTAAGCAGCTCGCGGTGGCGCGCGAGGAAATCCCAGTAGAGTGCGTTGAACGGGCAGGCGTCGGGGCCGGTCTTCTGCTTGACGTCGTAGCGGCACCGTCCGCAATGGTCGCTCATCCGGTCGATGTACGCGCCGCCGCCGGCGTAAGGCTTAGACCCGAGCAAGCCGCCGTCGGCAAACTGGCTCATGCCGTGGACATTGGGCAGCTCGACCCATTCATATGCATCGGCGTAGACGACGAGGAACCAATCCTCGATCTGTGCCGGCTCGACCCCGATCAGCATCGCGAAATTGCCGAGAACCATCAGCCGCTGGATGTGGTGGTTGTAGGCGTGCGCGCGGACCTGTGCGACCGATTGGGCGATGCAGCGCAGGTCGGTGTCGCCGGTCCAGTAGAAGTCGGGGAGGTCGCGGGTCGCACCGAGGGCGTTGGAGTCTTTATACCCCGGGCCGGCGTGCCAGTAGATGCCACGGACATATTCGCGCCAGCCGATGATCTGGCGAACGAAGCCCTCGACGGCATTGAGCGGCGCGTCGCCGCGGGCATAGGCCTCGGCGGCGGCATGGGCGACTTCGTGCGCGGTCAGCAGTCCGCAGTTGAGGTAAGGCGATAGGATGGCGTGGTAGAGGAACGCCTGCCCCTCCACGATCGCATCCTGATAATCACCGAAGCGGGGCAGCGCGACGGTAATGAAATGGTCGAGCGCGACGAGCGCCTGCGCGCGGGTGACGGCAAAGCCGAAGGGGTCGAGATCGCCGAAGTGATCGCCGAAGCGCCGCCCGACGAGGTCGAGCACCTCGCGCGTGATCTCATCGGGTTCGAACTCGGGCGGGGCCGGGTAGTTGAGCCCGCGCGGCGGCACCTTGCGGTTGTCGGCGTCGAAGTTCCAGCGCGTGCCGATTGGCTTGCCGAACGCCATCAGCAGCCCCGTCCGCTTGCGCATCTCGCGGTAGAAATCTTCCATGATCAACCGCTTGCGCGCTGCGGCCCATTCGGCGAAGTCGGCGCGGCTGCACAGGAAGCGGTCATCGGGAAGAACCTCGACCGGCACGCCGAAGCGCGCCGCCCAGCCGTCGATCATCGCCGCGACCCGCCATTCGCCCGATTCGACGATGCGGATGCTGGTCGCGTGGTGCCGCTCGATCGCCCGCCCAACCTCGCCGGTGAAGCTGCCGGTGTTGCCATCGTCGTCGAGCTTCACATAGTCGACCGTCCAGCCGGCTGCGCGCAACTCGTCGGCAAAGTGCCGCATCGCCGACAGGATCAGCGCGATCTTCTTCTTGTGGTGGCGAACGTACGCCGCCTCGTCAGCGACCTCGACCATCAGCACGACCGCCTCAGCTGGGCCGTCACGAACCGATACGAGGCCGTGGCTAAGCTGGTCTCCGAGGACCGGAATGAGCGTCGTCATCGCCGCTTTACACGGGAGCCCGCTGCACGGGTCAACGCGGGCGAACGTCGCGGATGAGGCTCAGCTTAGATCAAAGATGTCAGCATGCGCGAGAGTCAGCTGCGGCTTTTTGAGAATGAGATCGATCCCGGCGGCGGGGAGCCGGTGCAGCCAGCTCTCGCCGTCGAGCCGCTCGTGGACCTCGATCGTCTTCGCGATCGGATCGATCAGCACGATCGCCTCGACGGTCGCGATCGACTTGTATTCGAGTATTTTTACGGCGCGATCCTCGACCACGGTCTCCGGTGAAAGAACCTCCAGCACAATACTGGGATAGCGGAATGACTGCGTCACATCAGGATCGAGCTCGAGATCGCGCGGGTCGCCATACACCGTGACGTCTGGATAGCGCAGCGTAGTGTCGCTCAGCCACAAGCCGACACCGGAGTTAAATGTTCGATGAGGCGTCCGCGAAACAGCTGCATAAGCAATATCAGAATGTTGCCCGACACGATCGCATGGGCCGCCGATAAGCCAGTTACCGAACGAACGTGCCCGTCGACCAATTCGTACCGACCGCCGACGCCCTCATAGGCGTTGAGGAACTGGTCGACCGTCATCGTTGCGTCGGACGAGTGCGCAAGCATCGATCGCCTCCGTCAGCCTATCCCAGTGTCCGCACTCGTCGCCCGCGACCGCCGCAGCTTCGCGCTCGCCAACCCGCCCCACGCGCGTTCGACCAGCCCGGCGATCTGTTCGGGATCGGCCTCGGCCAGCCGGACGAGCAGGACCGGATACCCATCATAGTGCGGCGTCGTGTGGAACACGTCGGACTGGGTCTCGATTAGCGCGTCGCGCACGCCGTCTTCGACCTTGAGCACCATATCGCCGTCCTCGCGCAGCCGCGCCAGCAGCTTGCCCGCGACCTTGAGCGCCGGGGTGCCGTACGATGTGCCGAGCGCGACGCCGGGGAGCGGCAGCGCGATCGCGGCGATGTCGTCGAACGTCATCGCCGCGCAACCGTGTGCGAAATCAAACCCGCATCGGCATCAGGACGTACAGCGCCTCGCTAGCGTCGTTGACGCGGATCAGCGTCGGGGCGGCAGCATCGGCGAGGTGGACCTCAACAAGATCGCTGTCGACCTGATCGAGGATGTCGAGGAGATAGCGGTAGTTGAAACCGACCTCGAATTCGGGCGCGCTGTAGTCGGCGGGAATTTCCTCCGATGCGGTGCCGTTCTCGGGGCTGGTGACCGACAGCGTTACCTTGTCGTGGCCGAGCGCGATCTTGACCGCACGGGTCTTCTCGGTCGTCGCAATCGCGGCGACGCGGTCGACACCCTGCGACAGGCTCTTGCGGTCGATCCGCAGCAGCCGGTCGTTCGCGGTCGGGATGACGCGGCTGTAGTCGGGGAAAGTGCCGTCGATCAGCTTCGAGGTCAGGACGGCACCGGCGAGCTTGAAGCGGATCTTCGATGCCGACAGCGAAACCTCGACCTCGCCGTCGACCTCGTCGAGCAGCTTGCGGATTTCGGCGACGCATTTACGCGGGACGATGACGTCGGGCATCCCCTTCGCGCCTTCGGGCATGTCGAACTCGATCCGCGCGAGGCGGTGGCCGTCGGTCGCGACCGCGCGCAACTTGGGTTCGGTGCCGTCGATGACGTGGAGGAAGATGCCGTTGAGATAATAGCGCGTTTCCTCGGTCGAGATCGCGAAGCGCGTGCCGTCGATGATTGTCCGCAAGGTCTCGGCGGGCAGGGAGAACACCGTCGGCAGGTCGGTCTCGGCGATCACCGGGAAATCGTCGCGCGGCAGCGTCGCGAGGTTCGAGCGGTAGCGGTCGGCGGTGACCGTCATCTTGTCGCCGACAACGGTCAGTTCGACCTGCGCGCCTTCGGGCAGCTTGCGCGCGATGTCGAACAACGTGTGCGCGCTGACCGTCGTCGCCCCCGGCGAGGTGACATGCGCGGCGATCGTCTCGACGACCTGGAGATCGAGGTCGGTCGCCATCAGGCGCAACCCGTCGTCCTTGGCTTCGATCAGCACGTTCGACAGGATCGGAATCGTGTTGCGCCGCTCGACCACCGATTGGACGTGCGCGAGGCATTTTAGCAGTGTCGCGCGTTCAACCGTCGCCTTCATTCAAATGCCCTTGTGATTGCAGTCCGCCCCGTCAGTGCGCGCGACTATAGCGGTTGGCGCGGTATCGGGTAGCGGGAAAGTCACCACCGCGGCGGCGCTCGTCGTCGAGGTTACACCGCAGGGCCGGCGCTGCTAGGATGTCTTGCCGGTGTCCTGCCCCGTCCGGCCACGGAGCCAGTCATGTCATTGCTTACGCTGTCCATACCAAAGCCGTTCGATTTCCTGCGGCCCGCGCTCGCGGCGGTCGCGATCGCGCTGTCGGCATGCGGCGGTCATGCGGCGACGACGACGGCGACTCCCGAGACCGCAAAAGCCGTGATCGACGCAGCGAAGGGCGGCGACACGATCACGCTCGCCCCCGGCGACTACGCGCCGATGCGGATCGACAAGCATGTTTGGTCGCCGCCGCTGACGATCGAAGCGAGTGCGGCCCGGCTAGCGCAGGTCGCATTCAACGACGTCACGGGGGTCGTATGGCACGGCGGCACCTTCGATGGAAAGGATACGACGCACACCGGCTGGAGCGCCGGGACTAGCGATCATGTTACGATCGACGGAGCGACATTCCGCCATTTCACTCGCAACGGGATCATCATCGGCAAGGTCAGCGACGCCCGGATCACGAACAACACCATCACCGATTCAGGGTCCGACGGCATCGACATCGCCGAATCACGCCGCGTTCTGATCGATCATAACGAGTGCCGCGATACCCTGCCGACCCCGGGCGCGCACCCGGATTGCATCCAATTATGGTCGCGCCCGACGTCGCCCCCGGTGGCCGACATCACGATCACCAACAATAAGGCCAGCGGCGATACCCAGGGCATCACGATGTTCAACCACATCCGCGGCGGCGTCGACGACGGCGGGTTCGACCGGGTCCGCGTCGAGAATAATACGATCGCGATCAAGGAGTGGCACGGCATCGCGATGTACAGTTGCCGTGAATGCGTCATCCGCAACAACCGCGTCGATACGATCCCGAACGGCAGGATCAAGGCGTGGATCAAGAGCGCCGATAGCGACGGTGTCAAAGCCTGCGGCAACGTCGCGACCGCATGGTCGAGAAGCGTGGACAAGCGCTGTTCGGAGTGATCCGCCGACGGGCGTAATCAGTCGAGCGCGTCGAGCAGACCCCCGATTCGGCTGAACATCTCGTCGATCTGCTCCTCGCTGGCGATCAGCGGCGGCGACAACGCGATGATATCGCCGGTGACGCGCACCAGCAGCCCCGAATCGAAGGCGCGGTGGAACAGCTCCATCGCCCGCGCTCCCGGTGCGCCGTCGCGCGGGCGCAATTCGATCCCAGCGACGAGGCCTAGGCTGCGGATGTCGATGACATGGGGCTTGTCGCGCAGGGCGTGCACCGCGGCAGCAAAATACGGCGCAAGCCCTGCGGCGCGCGCGAACAGATCGTCGCTAACATACAGGTCGAGCGTCGCGATGGCGGCGGCGCAGGCGAGCGGATGCGCCGAATAGGTGTAGCCGTGGAACAGTTCGATCCCTGCCGGGCCATCTTCGACGAGCGCGCGGTGGATGAATTCGGCAGCGACCACCGCTCCCATCGGCACCGTCGCATTGGTCAGCCCCTTGGCGCAGGCGATCAGGTCCGGGGTGACACCGAAGTAATCCGCCGCCGTCGCTGCGCCGAGGCGGCCGAACGCGGTAATAACTTCGTCGAAGATCAGCAGGATGCCATGCTTCGTCGCAATTGCGCGCAGGCGTTCGAGGTAGCCGGCGGGCGGCACCAGCACCCCGGTCGATCCGGCGAGCGGCTCGACGATGACCGCAGCAATCGTCTCCGCGCCGTGGAGCCCGACCATCCGTTCGAGGTCGTCGGCAAGATCGGCACCGTGCGGCGGCTGGCCGATGCTGAACGCGTTCTCCGGAATATGCGTGTGGCGAAGATGATCGACCCCGCCGAGCGAGCCGAATACGCGGCGGTTGTTGACGATCCCGCCGACCGAAATGCCGCCGAAGCCGACGCCGTGATAGCCGCGTTCGCGCCCGATCAGCCGGGTCCGCGTGCCCTGCCCGATCGACCGCTGGTACGCGAGCGCGATCTTGAGCGCGGTATCGACCGCTTCCGACCCCGAATTGCAGAAGAAGACATTGTCGAGCTTCGCCGGAAACATCAGCGCGAGCTTCGACGCGGCGGTGAACGCCAGCGGGTGGCCGAGCTGGAACACCGGCGCGAAGTCCATCACCCCGGCCTGCTCGCGAATCGCCGCGGTGATCTCGGCGCGCCCATGCCCGGCATTGACGCACCACAGCCCGGCGGTCCCGTCTAGCAGCCGCTCGCCACGATCGGTCCAGTAATACATGCCCTCGGCACGCGCGAGCAGTCGCGGCTGCGCCTTGAACGCCTTGTTCGACGTAAACGGCATCCAGAACGCGTCGAGCGCATTCGGCGCGACCGCGGAGGACGCGCCGGTCAAATCAAGCAATGAAATGCGCCCCCGTCCGCGCGCGGACATCGTCGGCGGTCACCCCGGCCGCACATTCGACCAGCCGGAATGGCGCGCCCTTGCGGTCGGCACGCTCGAACACCGCGAGGTCGGTGATCAGCACGTCGACGACGTTCGATCCCGTCAGCGGCAGGGTGCACGCCTCGCAGAACTTGAAGCCGCCGGTTTTGTCGTTGTGCTCCATCATCACGACGATCCGCCGCGCCCCGGCGACGAGATCCATCGCCCCGCCCATTCCCTTGACCATCTTGCCCGGGATCATCCAGTTGGCGAGGTCGCCATTGGCCGCGACTTCCATTGCGCCAAGGATGGATAGATCCATGTGCCCACCGCGGATCATCGCGAACGAATCGGCCGAGCTGAAATAGCTCGTCCGCCGCAGCTCGGTGATCGTCTGCTTGCCGGCGTTGATCAGATCGGCGTCTTCGTCGCCCGAGATCGGAAACGGCCCCATCCCCAGCATGCCGTTTTCCGATTGGAGGGTGATGTCGATTCCCGGCTCGATATGGTTCGCCACCAGCGTCGGCATGCCGATGCCGAGATTGACGTAAAAGCCGTCCTGCAATTCCCTCGCGGCGCGCGCCGCCATCTCATCCCGCGTCCACGCCATCAGACCGGCTCCCTTTGGCGCACGGTTCGCTGCTCGATCCGCTTCTCGAAATCATGCCCGAGAACGACGCGCTGGACATAGACCGATGGTGTGTGGATGCCGTCGGGGTCGAGGCTGCCCGCGTCGACAAGCTCCTCGACCTCGGCAACCGTCACGCGCCCTGCGGTCGCGGCATTCGGGTTAAAGTTGCGCGCGGTCTTGCGGTAGACGAGATTGCCGTAGGGATCACTGCGCCACGCATGGACGATCGCAAGGTCGGCGACGATGCCGGTTTCGAGGATGTACGTCTCCCCGGCGAAATCCTTGTGTTCCTTACCCTCGGCTATCTTCGTGCCGACTCCGGTCCTGGTGTAGAATCCCGGGATCCCTGCCCCGCCCGCACGAATGCGTTCGGCAAGCGTCCCCTGCGGGCTGAATTCAAGCTCGAGCTCGCCAGCGAGATATTGCCGCTCGAACTCCTTATTCTCACCGACGTACGACGAGATCATCTTCTTCACCTGCCGCGAATGGAGCAGCACCCCGAGGCCAAAGCCGTCGACGCCGGCGTTGTTCGAGACGATGGTGAGGTCCTTGACCCCGCTGACGCGGATCGCCTCGATCAGTTTCTCGGGGATACCGCACAAGCCGAAGCCGCCTGCGACGATGGTCATTCCGTCGAACAGCAGCCCATCGAGCGCGGTCGCGGTGCTTTCGTAGATCTTACCCATGGCCGATGCCGCTAGCCCGCCGCGCGCGCTTTGGCTAGAGCATCAACCATGCTGCTGTACCTCGCCCGCCACGCCGAGACCGTCTATAATGCAGGCGCCCGCATGCAGGGTCACATGGCGCACACGCCGCTGACCCGCGCCGGCATCGCCCAGGCCGAGGCAATGGGCGCCGCGCTCGCCAGCCACTTCGGCCCGGGCGCCGACATCGATATCTGGGCCTCACCCGCAGGCCGCACGCTCCAGACCGTCGCGATCGTCGCCGAGCATCTCGGCCGCGACTTCTTCGGTATCCGCACCGACCCGCGCCTGCTCGAGATCGACGTCGGCCGCTGGGAAGGCCGCCGTTACGCCGACATCATCGCCGAGCAAGGCCCGATCGTCTGCCCCGACGTCAGGGCGTTCAACGTTGAACCACCGGGCGGAGAGTATTATCCCGCAATTGCGACGCGGCTGAAGGACTGGCTCGGCGAACTCGCTCCGGCGCGGGTCGCGCTGGTCATCAGCCACGGCATCACGCTGAGGGTATTGCGCGGGCTGCTGGCCGGCGGAACCGCTTTCGAGGGCGTAATGCTTGCTGATGATGCGCCGCAGGGGACGGTGTTTCGAATCGAGGACGGGGTGCAGACCGCGCTCCATGTTGGCGCGGGTGTGAGTGGCGCGCGCGGGGTCTGAGAGCCTGCTCGCGCAATCGATCTCGAACGTCTCAGAATCGCTCGCGTAGGCCGACTTCGACCTGCGCCCGCCCTGCCCGCCGCCCCGGGGTCCCCGGCGAATCGGTCTGGTAGCGTGATTCGACCCTGACATCGCCGAAGCGGGTCGGCCATTCGACACCCGCCGTCCCGATCGCGAACTTCTCGGAATCGGGCGAGATGCGGTTGCCGACGGTGCCCGAGTAAAGCCCATACGGCCCGGTCGAGACCCCAGAAATTCCGGTGATATTGAGGTGGACGACGTTGACCGATCCGTACCAGCGCCGATTTCGCCGATCGGTGACCGACAGTGACGCGACGAGATTGCGGCTATCGCCGTCGGTCCAGTAGCCGATCGGGCGGCCCTTATAAGTAAAGCCGTCGAGGTAGAGCGTGTTGTTGTAGAATGATCCCGGATACGTCGTCCCGCCCGGCTGGAGCGGCGTACCGCTCAGGATTTGCGCGGCAAGCGTGTCGGCATATTCGACGCTCGCCTGCCAATTCGCGCCGCGATGACCCCACGGTCCGGACCATGTCGTCCCGATCTGGCGACCGAACTGCTTGAGGACGACGTTGTTGAAGTTTTCGGCTTCAGCCTCGACGTAGATCTTTCCCGCGATGGCGCCGAACCGGCGGGTGTAGCTGATGTCAAAACCGGCAAGTTGATTGCCCGGCTGACGGATATAATCACTCCGGCTATTCCCGTCGCTGCCCGCACCGATGAACGAGTTGGCGATCTGGTGAAACCCGCATGGCCGCCCCTCGCCACACAGCTGCTGGGCTCGGTTGAGCCCCACCTCAACGCCCATCGCCGGCTGGAAGCTGACGCGCGTGCCGATGTTGACGCTGTTGCGAAAGTCTCGTTTGCCGTCGAGTACGCCGACGAAGAAATCGAATCGGAATGGGCCGAACCAGCGAAGGATTGGCGCGTCGAACGCGCTCGGCATCAACTTCTTGATGCCGATTTTCGGAAACGGACGCGCGTCATTCGAATATAAAAGTGCTCCGTCGTGTCCGGGGCCGAACCAGACCGGCGTATAACCACCATAGATTGCGACGTTGCCGACCGTCACTGCAACCTGGTTCGGCTCGAAATTATATCGCTGCCCCGAGCGCGCGGACCGCGCGCCAATGCCGGCATCGATGCTGAGCGCTCCGAAGTTCAGCTCACCGCGAACCGCGGCGTCGACGTTGCCGCGGGCGGCATCACCGAAAGCGCGATGAATTTCGGTGCCGCTCGTCACGTCGATCCGCGCATCCACCGATGTGCGTTGGGCGGCGAGATCGCTGAGCCGCTCGAGCCGCGCGACCGCGGCGGCAAGATAGGGATCGAGCGTGCGCCCGTCCCGCGCGGCATCGAGGCCGCCGTCGATCTGAACCCATGGCAGCGGCCATGAATCGACGGGGCCCCGGATGATGCCTGCCGCCTTGAGCAGATCGACATCTTGTCGCAGCTGGACATCGCCCGCATCAGCGAACGGCCCCGCGCTAGCCGCTGCCGGATACAGAGCGGTCGCGAGCGCGGTAGCAATCAAACCGACACGTAACTTCACGAAAGCCCCCGCCAACCGACGATTGATATCGACCGGCGGCCGCTTTCGCAGGGACAGGCTGTTTCGTCGAGGCCACAGGTAGCAAAAGAATTTCAAGGCGCACCAAAGCGATGAACTTTGTGCTTGAGCGCGTGTTTCAATAGGCTAGAAGCGCAATCACGCTTTGTCGGCATCGGATATGGAGAGAATGATGAACTTATTGTTAAAGGCTGCAGTTGGTTCGCTCCTGCTGGTGCAGACTGCTGGTGCTTTCGCTCAGACCGGCACCGCCGCTGGTGCTGAGGTCGCTTCGGATCACTCGCAGCGCAACCTGTACGGCGGCATCCTCGTCGGTGGCATTCTCGTTGCCGTTGCCGCAGTCGCCGCAACCGGTGGCAATGACGGC
Source organism: Polymorphobacter megasporae (assembly GCF_018982885.2). Lineage (NCBI taxonomy): Bacteria > Pseudomonadati > Pseudomonadota > Alphaproteobacteria > Sphingomonadales > Sphingosinicellaceae > Glacieibacterium > Glacieibacterium megasporae. The sequence goes on from NZ_CP081848.1 coordinate 208,436, forward strand.
CTCGCTGACACCAGCACCCCGGTCACGCCGCCGGTCAGCACGTCGACCACGACGACGACTTCGACAAGCACGTCGACTCGCACGCGTTAATTTCGAACGAAATTTAGCCGCGGTACCGATCGGTGCCGCGGCTTTTTTGTACCTGCGCTACGTCTGCGCAGGGTATTTCAGGATTTCGATGTTGACCGGCTGGACGGTTGGCAGGGCCTGCTGCCGGCTCTTGAAGCAGGCGCCGTCGGCGTCGATCCAATAGCTGTTGAGAAAACGCGTTCTGCCGTTGGCGATCACCGCCTCGTCGATCCGGTGAAGTTGCATTGCGGTGCCCAGGATTTTAACTTGTGCCAGTCCGGCATCATGGAATGTCGAGCGGAGGTGGACGGTCGCATCCGCCCGGCGCGATACGACGGTGGTGCGGTCCAACGTCTTGCCGACGAGGCTTCGAGGATCAGTCGCCCATCCGGGGCCGAAATCAGTCCGTACAAGGTCGACCTCAGTCCCGACGGTCGCCACGATGAACGGACCATATGTCGTGATCGATTGCTTGTCGGCGGTGTACCACGTCAAGCGGTTGTCCGGGTCGAACGAGCCAAGAACGACGAGATCCCGCGAATGACCATCGATCCAGAATAGCATCGATGCGTACGGCAGGCTATTGGCATAGGCTCGCGTGTCGCTGTCGCCGCCACCGGGGTGATAGCCGGTGATCGTCCCGTAGAATGCTGACCCCTTCCGTAGACCCGCGCACGACGCGAGCAAGCCGGCACCCAGACCAGCGACGACATGCCGGCGATTTAAACGTTCGACCATCAGCGGCTCCACTCGCGCCCAACAAACCTGCTCGCCAAAACCACCACGTGATAGTAGCGCGCTCGTGTGCCGGGCTATATGGGTTCGGCGAAGTGTTGGAAAGCGGGCGGGAGTTTTAGCGATTGTGATCGATGCCCGTTTAACGTCGCCGCGCCGGTTATCGCTGAGACATAAGAGAATTCGGCTTCGCAGCGCGATGTTGGGCGGTGCCGCTTCGATGATTGCGACGGTGTCGCCCGCCACAGCAGCCACGTTCGACCCTTATCCCGTTCCCGCGTTGACAGATGATTTCGGCGGGGTCGGTCTGATTCAGACCCCGACCGCACGGTTTTCTCCCGATGGCCAGCTGAGCGCCGGATATAACGAGGTCGCGCCGTACGACCGCTACTTCGTGACGTTGCAGGCGACGTCGTGGCTTGAAGCAACGTTGCGCTACACCTCGGTCCGCAACCGGCTCTATTCGGACGTTCCCGCCTTCAGCGGCAATCAGAGCTACAAGGATCGCGGCTTCGATCTCAAGCTCAAGCTGCTAGGTGAAGGGCGCATCCGTCCAGCCATCGCCCTCGGGTTGCGCGATTTCGTTGGGACCGGGCTGTTCAGCTCCGAATATCTGGTGGCGAACAAATCGTTCGGGCCGTTCGACGCGAGCTTCGGCATCGGCTGGGGCAACCTTGCGACGCGAGGGCCGATCCGCAATCCATTCACCTATATTTCCAGCAGCTTCGACAACCGGCCTACCTTCAGCGGCAGCGGTGGCGAGTTCAGCAACACCTATTTCAAGGGCCGGCGTGCGGGTCTCTTCGGCGGCATTCAATACGCGACACCGATCCGCGGCCTGACGCTCAAGGTCGAATACGACCCGAACAACTATCAATCGGAAGCGCTCGGCAACCGCTTGCGTGATCGCGCGCCGGTCAATGCCGCGCTCGATTACCAGGTGTTCTCGTGGTTGCACGCGGCGGCGAGTTTCGAGCGCGGCGACAAGGTCGGCCTGACCTTCACCGCGACGACGAATTTCAATCGCCAGACCGAAGCTCCCAAGTACGATCCGCCGGCGCCGCCGATCGGCGTGGACGCCCAACCCACGCCCCCGACCGTTCTTTCCGCACCGCCGCCTGCGCAGAAGCTGGCGGCGGAGAGTCCGGTGATGCCGTCCGCCACCCCGACGCGCGCGCCGGCACCGGTTGCGCCGGTGCTGACCAGTGACGGAGCGCGGGTCCAGGCAGCGCTTTCAACGCAGGGCGCAACGCTGTTCGCCGCTAACTTCAGCGGCAATTCGGCCGAATTGTTCGTGACGCAGAACCGTTTCCTCAATGTCGCGACCGGCCTCGGGCGGGTCGCTCGGGCAGCCTATTCGGTGCTGCCAGCCAAGTTCACCTCGCTTACGATCGTCTTCGTTGAGAACGGCCTGCGAATCATGGCGGTCACAGTGCCGCGCGAAGGGCTGATCGAAGCGGTCGACGCGCGGCGGGGAGAGCCGGTCGACGCGCTGCTCAAGCAGACCGAATTCGCTCCTCCGCCAGCCGGCCTTGATAACGCCGAATATCAGGGGGATGTCCGCAAGGCCTATCCGCATTTTTATTACGCGTTGCGTCCTGGCCTCAAGACGACGTTCGGGCGCCCCGAGGCATTCGTGCTCTATGACGCCTTTGCGGCGTTCAACGGCGGCCTGTCGATCAGCCGCGGCCTCGGCATCGACGGTCAGTTTACGCTCAACCTTGCCGATAACTTCGATCGGCTGCGGCTTCAGTCTGACAGCTCGCTACCGCACGTCCGTACCGACATCGCCCAGTATTTGAGCAAGGGCAAAACCGCGATCACTCATCTCCAAGCCGACTATAATTTCAACATTGCCCCGAACCTCTACGGCCATGCCTATGGCGGCCTGCTCGAGGAGATGTTCGCCGGCGTCGGCGGTGAGGTGCTGTGGCGGCCATATAATTCGAGCTTCGCGCTCGGCATCGAAGGGGCGTATGTTGCCCAGCGTGGCTACGACCAGCTGTTTGATCTGCGTCAGTACCGGACGTTCACTGGCTTCGTCTCGGCGTACTACACCTTGCCGGGCAATCATGTTGACGCGTCGGTGAAGGTCGGGCGCTATCTTGCACGTGATTTCGGAGCGACCTTTGAACTGTCGCGACGCTTCGAATCGGGAGTCCGCGTCGGTGCTTTCGCGACGTTTACCAATATCTCGGCAGCGCGTTTCGGCGAGGGCAGCTTCGACAAGGGCTTCTATTTGTCGATCCCGCTCGATCTGCTTTACACGCGTCATGTTCGCAGCAGTATCGGCGTCGAATATCGCCCGTTGATTCGCGACGGCGGCGCGCAGTTGATCGTTCGTCAGCCTTTGATCGGTACGACCGACGCAATGCGCGAGGGAAACTTCGATCGCGACTGGGATGGACTGACGAATTAGCCTGCGGAGACCATAGTGACCGAGCTTACCACACTCATCGTTCCAGTCGTGCTGTCGGGAGGATCGGGCACCCGGCTGTGGCCGGTTTCACGCTCTCTTCATCCAAAGCAGTTGCTGCCGATCGCCGCCGACCATTCGATGCTCCAGGCAACGGTCGCACGGCTGAGCGGGACGGGCTACGCCGCGCCGATCGTCGTCGGCGGCGAGGAGCACCGCTTTCTCATCGCCGATCAACTCGCCGAGCACGGCTGCGTGCCTGCCGCGATCATTCTCGAGCCGGAGGGCCGCAATACTGCCGCAGCGATCGCACTCGCTGCGCTTAGTGCGCTGTCGCATGACCCGGCGGCGGTGCTGCTCGTGGTCCCATCCGACCACGTCATTGCCGACACGGCGGCATTTGGTCGCGCCGTCGAGACTGGATTGGCGGCTGCGAAGGCTGGGCATCTCGTCACCTTTGGCATCGCTCCCGCCGGGCCCGAGACCGGCTACGGCTATATCGAACACGGTGCGCCGCTCGATGGACTGGCTGGCGTCAGCGGCGTCGAGCGCTTTGTCGAGAAGCCCGACTCGGCGACCGCGCAACGGTTCGTCGACGGGGGCCGTCATGCGTGGAATGGCGGCATTTTCCTGTTCGGCGCGCGCGCTTATCTCGATGAGCTTGCAGCCTATGGACCCACGGTTGCCCATGCCTGCGCTGCAGCCATGGCCGCAGCGACGACGGACGGCGTCTTTATCCGCCCCGAACGCGCTGCGTTCCTCGGCAGCCCGAACATCTCGATCGACTATGCGGTAATGGAGCACACCGCCCACGCCGCCGTCGTGCCCGTTGAAATGGGCTGGTCCGACGTCGGATCATGGGGGGCATTGTGGGACATCGCGCCGCACGACGCTGCGGGCAATGCGCTCGATGGCGATGTCGTCGCGATCGAGTCGAGCAACTGCCTCGTCCGCGTCGACAACGGCCCGGCGGTCGCGATCGTCGGTGTCGAAGACCTCGTTGTCGTCTCGACCCGCGACTCGGTGCTGGTGATCCCGCGCAATCGCTCGCAGGAGGTCCGCGCCGTCGTCGACGAACTCAAGTCGCGCAACAGCACGCGGCACTCGCTTCAGCCGGTCGTCCATCGCCCATGGGGGACGTACGAGACGACCGACATGGGCGAGCGCTTCCAGACCAAGCGGATCGTCGTCAAGCCGGGCGGCCAGCTATCGCTCCAGATGCACTACCACCGGTCCGAGCATTGGATCGTGGTGTCGGGGACTGCGCTGGTCACAATCGACGGCATCGAGAAGATCGTCGGCGAGAACCAGTCGGCGTACATCCCGGCGGGGTCGCAGCACCGCCTCGAGAACCCCGGCAAGGTGCCGCTGCACCTGATCGAGGTCCAGTGCGGGCCGTATCTCGGCGAGGACGATATCGTCCGCTACGAGGACAAGTACGCCCGCGCCGGGTAAGTGGGGTCGGCGGCCGCCTACCCGGCAGCGATACCTTCGCAAAGCACGGTGACGAGATCCTCGCCCCACGTCACCGCCCGCCAGCCGAGCGCCGATGACGCCGGTCCGGGGTTGCCCGCATCGCCGTGTACGATTGCGATTAAGGCGGCGGTTTTGGCGGCGGGGCGTTTGAAATACGCGGCGGCGACTCGCGCGACGTATTCGCCGGTCAACAGGCGTCCTGTAGCGATCTCAAGGACTTCGGCGGCAGGGCGCTGGAGCATGCGCCACATCGCGTCGACGTATTCGGGGGTCCAGCCGCAGTCGGTGGCGGTGGCGAGATCGGCGGGATAGGGGTCGATCCCGGCGGCGGTTGCGGCGACGATGCGGGCGACTGCCGTGGTGCCCGGGCCGAAACGTGATTCGTGCGGGTAGACGTGGCCGATGGCAACGAAGCGGCCGTCAGGCTTGGCGACGGTGGTGCCGGGGTCGGCGGCGATGAAAACCCTCGCTGTCCCGCCCAGCGCGAACAGATCCGCCGATGCCGCGACGTCGCCGCGTAAGTCGTAGATTTCATTGGCCCCTGAGATCGCTTCAGCAGCCTCATCGGCCTGTGTCACATCGTCGGCCACTCCGAGTCGCGTGAGCAGGTCCTTGTCCCCGGTGCCGCGCACGACATAGCCTCGCGCGCCGAGGAGTCGTGCGAGATACGCCCCTGCGGCGGTGTCGAGACCAAGGATCGCCGCCGTCTTCACTGCCATCAAAGCCTCCGCAAAAGGGGAATCAACACGAGCGCACTAGCCCCGCACATCGCCAGAACGACGACGATCGGGACGCCTCCCGCGACCGCACTTCCCGCCAGCAACGTGCCGCCGACCTGAAACGCCGCATTGACGATGTTGTTCGCCGCAACCGCCCCCGACCGCGTCGCCGCGCCGCCCGCGGTCTGGAGGATGCCGTAGAGCGGGACCGAGAATACGCCGCCGGCAAAGGCGAGGACGAACAGCGCGAGCAGGATCGGCCACGCCGCCGGACTGGTAACGAAACCGACGATGTCGCCCCCGTGTCCGCCGTCGCGGACCGTCAGCAACAGGCTAAGGCTTGCCGCCGCCATCGCCACCGCCGCCCAGGGTGCTGCCTTCGCCGAGACCCGGCCCTGAAGGAGCCGCCCTACCGCGGCCGAGCCGGTGGCAATCCCGACGGTGAACACCGCAAGGAACAGCGTCGCGACCGCCTCGGAGGCGTGCAGGCTGCCCTTTACGAGCGGAACGAACTCGGTGGTGAAGATTGCGCCGAGTGCCCAGAACCATGAGATCGCCAGCGTCGCCAGCCATACCGGACGGACCGCGAAGGCCTCGCGGACGACCGCGGTCGATGCGGTCACTGGATTCCAGTCGATCGCCGGTGCGTCGACCGCTGGCGGCGCGGGCGGAATGAAGCGCGACGCGACAACCCCGGCAAGCGCCGCCGCGAGCATCGCCCCGGCAGCCCAGCCGGTCGGCAACAGCCCGCCGGCGATCTGGCCGAGCAGGATCGCGACGAAGGTCCCGCCCTCGACCAGCCCTGTCCCGGTCAGGAGATGCTCGGGGCGCAGGTGCTGCGGCAGGATCGCGTATTTGACCGGGCCGAATACCGTCGAATGCGTCCCCATGCCGAACAGGCACGCAAACAACAGCGGGACCGACCCGAGCATCAGCGCTATGCCGCCGATGCCGAGGATGACGACCTCGGCGAGTTTGACCGCGCGCGCGGTCGCCGCCTTGTCGCGCGCGTCGGCCAACTGGCCCGCGATCCCCGAGAACAGGAAGAACGGCAGGATGAATACGCCCGCCGCCGCCGTCACCATCGTTGCCGCACTCTTGATGTCGACGCCGGGCAGATGGAAGGTGATCAGGAACAGCATCGCCGTCTTGAACAAATTGTCGTTGAACGCCCCGAGGAACTGGGTGCCGAACAGCGGAACGAAGCGGCGCGAGAGTAGATCGGGTGTCTGATCGGGCTTGAGAGCGTCGGGCATGCCCAACCCTAGCCCGGAGCGTCGCGATCTGTCACATCGGCATGATAGCCTTCACACCTTATGTAAGACCGAGACCAAGGGGCCAGCCATGTCGCAACAGCTTCTCGACCTGATCAACCGTTTTGGCGGCGAAGACGCGATTGCCGCAATGGCCGCGCGCGTCGGCCTGTCGCCCGAACAGACCCAATCGGCGATGGCCGCGCTGATGCCTGCGGTCGCGGGCGGCATGGCGAAGCAGGTCGAGGCACAGGGGCCGGGTGCGCTCGACGCCGCCGCCGCTCCGGCGACCGCACTGGCAAGCGGCGGCACGGTCGCCAGCGACGCCGCGGTCGAGCATGGCACCAATATCCTCGGCTCGCTGTTCGGCTCGTCGCAGGTCACCGACGTCGTCACCGGCAACGCCGCCGCTGCGACCGGGCTCGACGCGTCGAAGCTGTCCGCATTGCTGCCGATGATCGCGACGCTCGCGGCAGGTGCGCTCGGTCATGCCGGCGGCCAGGCCCCCGCCGAGGGCGGAGGCTTGGGCGGCATGCTCGGCGGGCTGCTCGGCCAGGTCACCGGCGGCACTACGGCGGGCACGGCCCCCGCGACCGGCGCGGCGGGAACGCTGATGTCGATGCTCGACTTCAACAAGGACGGCAACGTCATGGACGACATCATGGGTGTCGTCGGCAAGTTGCGAGGTCACTGACGAACGCCATGGCCGGCCCGTCACGCAACATGGACTGGGGCTTTCCCCGCTGGCGCGATTATGGCGGCACCGGCAACGCTGCGGTCACGGTGCGGATCTGCGACCGCGACGGCTGCAACGAGCCTGGCGATCGCCCTGCTCCCAAGGCCCCGAATCGCCCCGAACGCTGGTATTTCTGCGAGACGCACGCGGGCGAGTACAACCGCAACTGGAACTACTTCGAGGGCCTTAGCGCCGCCGACGCGCGTGCCCGTGAAGCCGACGAGTCCGCCGAGACGACCTTCACCCAGGCGAAGCACTGGGGCTGGGGCGGCGCGGGCGACGGCAGCCGCAGCCGCGCCGAACTCGATGCGCTGACCGCGCTCGAACTCGACTCCGACGCCGACTTCGCTGCGGTCAAGGCGGCCTACCGCCGCCTCGCCAAGGCCAATCATCCCGACGTCGCGCCGAACGATGCCGCAGCGGCGCGGCGGTTCCAGGCGACGCAGGCGGCGTACGAAGTTCTCGAGCGCGCCGAGGAACGCCGCGCGACGACGTATTCGCCGGTCTGACCACGCTCGCGCGCCGGAGGCGGCAAAGTGTCGCCCGACTGTCATAATCGTGCCGTATCGCTGCCCGACACTTCGGGGGTGACATCATGCGCGTACTTTTGGCGATGGCGATCGGGCTGCTCGCAGTGAAGGCAGCGGCAGCTGCTGCTGCGACAGTTGGGCAACCGATCATCATCGGCCATCGCGGCGCGGCGGGCGAACGTCCCGAACACACGCTCGAATCGTATCGGACGGCAATCGCGGGCGGGGCCGACTTCATCGAACCCGATCTCGTACCGACCAAGGACGGCGTTCTCGTCGCGCGCCACGAGAACGAGATCGGCGGCACCACCGACGTCGCCAAGCACCCTGAATTCGCCGCGCGGCATGCAACCAAGACGATCGACGGCGCGAGCATCACCGGCTGGTTCACCGAAGATTTCACCCTCGCCGAGCTGAAAACGCTGCGCGCGCGCGAGCGCCTGCCCGCGCTGCGCCCCGGCAATACGGCGTGGGACGGTGAGTTCGACATTCCGACCTTTGCCGAAATCCTCGCGCTGGCGAAGTCCGAGTCGGCGCGAACCGGGCGGACGATCGGGGTCTATCCCGAGACCAAGCACCCGAGCTATTTCGCCGCGATCGGCCTGCCGCTTGAGCGCAAGCTCGTCGATGCACTCGCCGCCGCCGGTTATACGAGGAAGACCGATCCCGCCTTCATTCAGTCGTTCGAGGTCGCTAATCTCAAGGCGCTCCGAAAGATGACTGGGCTGCGGCTGATCCAGCTCGTCGACGAGGGCCATCCCGCCGACGATGCCGTGACGACCTATGATACGATGATGACCCCTGCCGGGCTCAAGGCGATCGCGCTGTACGCCGACGGCATCGGCCCGGCGAAGTCGCGGATCATCCCGCGCGATGCCGCCGGTCGCTCGCTCGCGCCGACCAGTCTCGTCGCCGACGCGCATGCGGCCGGGCTGCTCGTCCACCCGTACACCTTCCGCTCGGAAAATTATTTCCTGCCCGTCGAGCTGCGCCGCGGCGACGATCCGAAGGCGCACGGCGATGCCGCCGCCGAATATCGCATGTTCTTTGCCGCTGGAGTCGACGGGCTATTCTCCGACTTCGCCGACCAAGCGTTCAAGGCACGCGCCCAAGCCAGGCCAGATTGAGCGGTACTGCACATCGATGCGCGACATGCATCCCGCGCGCGCCTATGGCTCGTAACGCAATGACAATGACCACGGCGCTGACGTCACACCCGAGGGAACGGTGAGGTCCAACAACCGGGTCCTGGCACTCGCTTTATTCTTGTCACTTGCCGCCGGTGCTCCTGCGTTCGCCGCACCTTGGGCCGAGGCCGGCGACGCGCAACTCCGCTCGGACCTGATGATCCTCAACGACGCGGGGGTAATTCGCGTTTTGACGACGCAATGGCCGATCCCATGGGCAGGCGTCGCGGCGGGGCTCGACGACCCTGTCCTTTATACCAAGCCCGCGTATGTCCGCGAGGCGGCGCGGCGCGTGCTCGCGCGGATCAAGCGCGAGACTGCCGAAGGGACCCGCGTCGAGAATTTCAGCGAATCGACCAACCGCCCCGCGCTGATCCGCGGGTTCGACGCGCAGGGGCAGGCGAACGCGCAGGATCAGGAGATCGTCGACATCACCAGCGGCGGCAGCGACCTCCACGTCGCGGCGGGGGCGATCAGCGACAATCGCAACAACGGCGGTGGGGCTGCGCTTGATCTCGACGGCAGCTATCTCGCGCAACGCGTGAAGGGCGCCGAGCTTTATGTCGGCGAGGTCGGCCACTGGTGGGGCCCGGGGTGGATTTCGGCGCTGAGCTATTCGACCAACGCGCGCCCGTTCCCGCAGGCTGGCATCGCCAGCGCCGGAACGCAACGTTTCAAGACTCCTTTGCTGAACTGGATCGGACCGTGGCGCGCCGAGTTCGTGGTCGGGCTGCTCGATGACCGCCGAATCGCGAAGAATACGCTGTTCGATGCCTTCCGCTTCACCTTCATGCCGCTTCGCGGACTCGAGATCGGCTTCGCGCGCTCGCAGATCCTGTGCGGCAGCGGCCAGCCGTGCAATGCGCTCGATGTGATCGACCCGATCAACGACAACCTCCACCCGAGCAAGACCGCGAGCGAAGCGGTATTCGACTTCAAATATCACAGCATGATCGCCGCGCATCCGGTCGAGATCTACACCCAGATCATGAACGAGGATTCGAGCCCGATCACCCACAGCTTTTCGAGCTATCTGATCGGCACGAGCGCGTGGTTTCCGGTCGGCAAGAACACGCTCCGCGTCACCGGCGAATATGTCAGCAGCATCGCAACCGTCGATTTATTCAGCTTCGGCACCGTCGGTTACGGTGTCAGCTATACCGACAGTAAATACCCCGACGGGCTGCGGTATCGCGGGCGGGCGTTTGGCTTCAGTCTCGACAGCGATTCACGGCTGGCGTCGCTCCAGGCGAACCTGACCGACTCGGGCGACCGTAGCTACACGCTCAGCCTCCACCATGCACTCGTGTCGCGGCCAGCGACGGGGATCGCCAACCCGATCACGACGACGCCGGTGACGATCGACTATGCCGAGGCGCGCGTCGGATTGCCGACGCGGATCGGCGTGCTCGGACTCGCCGGGCGGGTTCAGACCGACCAGCCGCGACCGTCGCGCGGCGCGACCGCCGCTGCTGAAATCAGCCTGCGGGTTCGGATTCGCTGACGGCGGAAAGGATGATGTTGAGCTTCGCCGTCGCGATCGGACGGCTGTGGTCGTACTGCCACGCCACCGCAGTCAGGTTCGCCACCCGCCGCCCAAGCCGCATCACCGTCGCTACCGCGAACGTGTCGCGCATCCCGCCAGCGCGGAGATAGTCGACCGTCGCGGTCAGTGGCTTGAGCCGGGGCAGCGGCGCGTCGTCGGGCAGCGCGAGGAGCAATGCCGCCAGCCCGGCAAATTCGAGCAGCCCGGCGACGACCCCGCCGTGGAGGCGTTCGGGCGATCCGATCAGCGCCGGTTCGAACGGCAGTCGCAGTCGCACCTCGTCGCCGTCGCGCTCGAATGTCAGCCCAAGCAGTGCCGGATACGGCAGCACGTCGAGTATTCCGCGCTCGCTCCGCAGCAAGTCGCGCATCGGCTCGAGGCTCATGCCGCGCCGCCGTACATGAAGGTGCCCGCCATATTGGCGAGGGGCAGCGCCGGGTCGCCCTGATGGGCGAAGCCGCGGACGAAGGCGACGCTCGACGTTAGCCGGTAGCAGATCGCCCGGCCGACAATCGTCAACCCCGGCTCGGGGCCGTGGAGATAGTCGAGGCGGAGGTCGAGCGTCGCGTGGCCGGCCATCGACTTGAGCTTGGCGAACACCGCGAAGCCGGCCGCGGAGTCCATCAGCGAGAAGATCGCACCGCTGGCGATGACGCCGTCGTCGACGATCAGCGATGGCGAGTACGGCAGGACGAGTTCGGCCCAATCGTCGCCGTGCGCCTGATATCCGATGCCGAGCGCCTTCAAATGGGGGACGCCGTCCATGAAGCGCTGGATGAAGCGGGCGTTGCGCGCCTCGCGCTCGGCCTCGACGTCGCTCATGCCGCGAGTTCGCCGATCCGCGCGAGCATCGACGCGAGCCCCTGCGTCCGGTTCGACGACAGATGCCGCGCAAGTCCGAGCGCATCGAGGTTTGCCTTGACCGCGGCGACGTCGATGTCGGCCGGGCGGCGATCCTGGACCAGCAGCAGCACGAGCGCGACGAGGCCCTTGACGATTGCGGCGTCGCTGTCGGCGGAAAAATGAAGGAGGTCGCCGTCGCGCACCGGGTAGAGCCAGACCTGGCTGGCGCATCCCCTGACCCGGGTTGCCTCGGTCTTGAGCGCGTCGGGCATCGGCGGCAGCGCGCGGCCGAGGTCGATCAGCAGGCGGTATTTATCGTCCCAGTCGTCGAATGCCTCGAACTCGGCCTCGACATCTTCGAAAGTAGTTGGAAGCGGCATCGCCGCTCGGTGGACTCGGGACGGCGCGGGGTCAAGGCGGTTAAAAGTCGACTCCGGCGGCGATCGCCTCGAGCTTCTTGATCCGCTCGCGCAGGTCGGCGAGGTCGATGCGGTTGGCAACGGCGGGGACATCCCCCGTCAACCGCCCGCCGCCGACGTCGAGCTGGTGGCGGCGCAGGTCGAGCCATGCCTTCCAGCTCCACGCGAAGACCATGCTCAGCAAGGCCAGCCCGACGAGGCTGCTCGCGGCGAGGATCAGAAGCGAATCGGCGGGGACCATGATGACCTCCTTTCGAAACTAGTTCAGCGGTCGCGGTTCGGGGTGCCGAGCGCGTCGATCTGGTCCGACAGGCGCTTCGACGGATCGGTGGCAAGGCGTTCGAGGACGCGGATGCGCTCGTTCAAGCGGTCGATCTCCGACTTCATCCGCGTACCGTCCTCGATGCTCACCGCGTTCGGCGCATCGACGAAGTCACGGTCGCGGCGGCTGCGCCTGCCCGATCGGCCGACCCCGTAGCGCGCGCTCGCGACCCTGCCGATCGTGACGATGAGAATGATCAAAACGACCATTTCGAACGGGTTCATCGAACGGATTCCTCTGTGAACGGTTGGGTTAGTTGAGCTTCGACGCGGGCGTGCGCAGGTCGTCGATTTCGGCCGCGAGGCTGGTACCGCGGTCGGTGACGATGCGGTTGAGGACTGCGACATGCGCCTCGAGCCGCTCGATCTTCGCCGCATATTGCGCCGCCTGTTCGCCTGCGACCTTGGCGGTCGTGTCGAGCTGGCGCTCCTTGAAACTGAGCCAACGCTTCGCGACGCCGGCGAGGATTGCGGTCAGCGGGATCAGCACCCAGACGGCGCCCCAGATATAATTGTCCATGGCGTGTCCCCTTAGTTGAGCGGTGACGGCGCGCGCAGCGCCTCGATTTCGTGGGCGAGACCCGTCGCCCGGTCGGTGGCGATTCGGTTGAGAACCGCAACATGCGCCTCGAGCCGCTCGATCTTCGCGGCATGGTCCGCCGCCGTCGTGTCCGCGATCTTCGCCGCGAGTTCGTGCTTGCGTTCCTGCAACGCGATCCAGCTCATCAGTGGCTTGGTCAGCAGCGCAATGACCGGGATTGCCAGCACCGCGAGCGGAATAAATACCCAAAGAAAATCGAGGTCCATCGCCGCTCTCCTGCTGGCCGCGCCTAGCGCAGCGCCTCGATTTCGCGCGCGGTCCGCTGCGCGGGGTCGGTGACGATCGTTTCGAGCGTCGCGGTGCGGCGGGCCAGCGCGGCGACGTCGGCGGCCATGCGGGCCTGCTCGCTTGCGGCCTCGACAACCTCAGGCCGGTCGAGCTTGGCCGGGCGATGGCGGCGGCGGCGCGCCCAAGTCTGGAGGACGTAATAGAGCAGCAGCCCCACCATCAGGCCGAAGGTGAACGATCCACCGTCGAAGGGCCGCGAGGAATGGACACCGACGCTCCAACTATCATTCGCTCCCAGATGGCTCTTGTGCGTCGGGGTCGGTGGGGACGGCGGGCCGTCCTCGTCGCTCTCGACGACCGTGGTCGAACCGTCCGCCGAAGTCGTGATCGTCTTGGTCGTCATCAGATATCCCCTTGTCCGGCGCGCCTAGCGCAGCTGGTCGATTTCGTTGGCAAGGCGGCTGTTCGACGAGGTGACGTACGCCTCGATGTCGCGCAGCCGGCGCTCGGTTTCGCGGAAGCTCGACCGCGTGTCGCGGATCGTCCGCTGCGGTGCGACGCGGACCTTCTTCCAGAACTCGCGCTCGTCGGGCGTCTCTTCATAGAGCGAATAGGGCTTCGGCGAGGCGGTCCAGGCGACGATGAAATACGCGAAGAAGATCGGCGGGAAGAGGAAGAACATCGTCATGACGAAGCCGAGGCGGATCCAGAGCACGTCGACGTCGAAGTAGTCCGCGACTCCCGCGCACACCCCGGAAACCTTGGCGTTGCGCTTGTCGAGGTAGAAGCTCGTGCGGCGGGCAGACATGACGGTTCCCCTTAGCGGCGGGTGGCGAGGCGCGGCTCGGCCGCGTCGGTCAGGCGGTCGGCGATCCGGTCGGCGGGGCCGCGCAGCGCGCTGTCCTTCCAGCCGGGGTTGTCGGCGGTGATGATCCGTTCGATCGAGTCGAGCCGGGCATCAAGCCGCCGGGCGGTTTCGTGAAGGTCGTCGAGGAGGTTTTCGTCCTCGATCGTGATCCCCTTCGTCCGCCGCCACTGCGACACATAGTGAAGAATGATCCACGGCAGCCCGATGAAGAGCATCGCACAGATCGTGATCGGAATGACCGCGTCTTCCATGACCGTCAGCCCTCGTTCTTTGCGAGCCGGGCCTTCATCGCCGCAAGCTCTGATTGAATTCCGTCGGTCTGGCGGAGGTCGGCGAACTCATCGTCGATCGTCCGCAGCGGGCCGCCGAGGTCATACGAATCGGCGTGACCCTCGGCGAGATCGGCGCGGCGTTCGATCACCTCGAACTTGGCGAAAGCGTCCTCGATCCGCGGACCCTTGTACATCGCCCGCATCCGCGACCGCGTGTCGGCGTTCTCGATCCGCTTGAGCAGGCTGTTCTGGCGCTGCTGCGCTTCACGGATCTTGCCTTCGAGGCGGCGGATGTCCTCGCCATTGGCGTTGAGACCGTCCTCGAGCTGGGCGATGTCGGCGCGGGTCGCGTCGGCGAAGCTCTTCGCCTTGCTCTTCTCGAGCAGCGCGGCGGTGGCGAGGTCCTCACGGCCCTTCGACAGCGCGAGTTCGGCCTTTTCGGTCCAGCTCGCCTGCGCGGCCTCGGCGCGAGCGACGGCGCGCTCCATTTCCTTCTGGTCGGCGATCGTGCGCGCAGCCCCGGCGCGGACCTCGGCCAGCGTCTCCTGCATCTCCATGATGATCATGCGGATCATCTTGGCCGGATCTTCGGCCTTATCGAGAAGCTCGGTGACGTTGGCGGCGATGATGTCTCGGGTGCGCGAGAAGATGCTCATGTGGGTCTCCTGGGGAGAAACGATTTTAGACGATGCGGCTGGCAGCGATAGGGGCAGCATAGGCCGGCCCGGCAGCAGCGGCGACGAAGCTAACCGCGAGCAGAGCCGAACCGAGGATGCCGATCACGGCGCGGGCGAAGGGGAAGTTGCTGGTCATCGTGGGTCTCCTGATTGGGCGGGGGCAATCCCCGTCTATGCAACATGCAATGCAGGAGCCGTGCCAAGTGCTTTCTGGAGACTAAGCCATTGTAATCGCTAAGCGGAGGAAATGAGAGCCGCTCCGCCACGCGGAATAGTTGCGAACTATTGGGAAAATCCGCTAATATCGGGTTCATGCAGTCGCCCGCCGCCTTGATCGGTCACGCGCCGAGCTTCCTCGACGCGATCGAGCACGCCACCCGCGCGGCGGCGATCAATCGCCCGGTGCTGGTGATCGGCGAGCGCGGGACCGGCAAGGAATTGATCGCCGAGCGACTCCACCGGCTAAGCCCGCGCTGGAGCGGACCGCTGATCACGCTCAACTGCGCGGCGCTCCCTGAAAATCTGCTCGACGCCGAACTGTTCGGCTACGACACCGGCGCGTTCACCGGGGCGACCCGCGGACGCCCGGGGCGCTTCGAGGATGCCGACGGCGGCACCTTGTTCCTCGACGAGATCGCGACGCTATCGCAGGCCGCGCAGGAACGCCTGCTCCGCGTCGTCGAATACGGCGAGTTGACCCGGCTCGGCTCGAACCGCGTCATCCGTGTCGACGTCCGCGTCGTCGGCGCGACCAATGAGGACCTGCCCGCGCTCGTCGCTGCACACCAGTTCCGCGCCGACCTGCTCGACCGGCTGAGCTTCGAGGTCGTCACCTTGCCGCCTCTCCGCGCGCGCGCCGACGACATCCTCGTCCTTGCCGGACATTTTGCGCGACGGATGGCGGTCGAACTTGGCTGGGCGGGCTTTACCGGCTTCAGCGAAGCCGCCGAACATGCCCTCGCCGCGCACGATTGGCCGGGCAATGTCCGCGAACTGAAGAACGTCGTCGAACGGTCGCTGTACCGCTGGGGCGACGCCGTCGAGCCGGTCGGGCACATCGTCTTCGACGCGTTCGACTCGCCGTACCGGCCGGGAATTCGTCATCTGCCGTCGATCATCGCCGCGAACGATGCGCCCGCGCTGCCCGCCCTCGTCGCACCTGAATCAGGCGGGTCGCCTGCGATCATCGACCACAGCAGCATCGCCGACCTGCGTCTCGCGGTGGCGTCGTACGAGCGCGACATCCTGACCGCGGCGCTCGCGAAGTGCCGCCACAACCAGCGCGCGACCGCGACTGCACTGGCGCTGACCTACGACCAGCTTCGCCATGCGCTCAAGCGCCACAATATGCTGTGAACGGGTTGCTTAAGCCGTGAGATTGAGGCGTTGTCTGCCCCCATTAACCGCCTGACCCGTAATCAACCTTGGAGGATCCGATCATGTTCACTTTGCCCCCGCTGCCGTTCGAACCGACCGCGCTCGAGCCGTACATGTCGGCGAACACCTTCAGCTATCACCACGGCAAGCATCACAAGGCGTACGTCGACAAGGCCAACGCCGCGATCGAGGGCACGCCAATGGCCAACATGTCCGATGTCGAGGTCGTGCGTGCCGCCAAGGCGAAGGGCGACCAGGGGCTGTTCAACAACGCGGCGCAGGCGTGGAACCACAGCTTCCTGTGGAACTCGCTGTCGCCGATGGGCGGCGGCAGTCCGATGGGCGCACTCAAGGATGCGATCGACCGTGACCTTGGCGGCGTCGAGAGCTTCGGTGAAGCCTTCAAGAAGGAGGCGGTCGGCCATTTCGCCAGCGGCTGGGCGTGGCTCGTCCATGACGGCTCGGCGCTCAAGATCATCAGCACGCACGACGCCGACACCGCGCTCGTCCACGAAGGCCTGACCCCGCTGATCACGCTCGACCTGTGGGAGCACGCCTACTACCTCGACTATCAGAATGCGCGCCCGGGGTTCGTCGACTCGTACCTCATGCACATGATAAACTGGGACTTCGCGAGCGAGAATTACGCCGCCGTCGCCGCCTAGAGCGTACATCCGCGCCAAAATGCCCGTTGCGCTCGCGCAACGCGCGCGTCTATCAGGGGTCATCCATTCGGGTGGCCCCTAATGCTGCCCGGTTTTGCGTTGACAAGGGCACGGCATGGCAACCCATCCGACCGACGACCTTACCCCCACGGGCGAGCGCCGCCGCGATTTCATTTTCGTCGCTACCGGCGCTTTCGCCGCAGTCGGCGCGGCCACGGTGCTGTGGCCACTGATCAACCAGATGAACCCGTCGGCCGACGTGCTCGCGCTGGCGTCGATCGACCTCGACCTCGCGGCGATTCAGCCCGGCCAGGCGGTCGTCGTCAACTGGCGCGGCAAGCCGGTGTTCGCGCGCAACCTGATGCCCAAGGAAATCGCCGAGGCGAAGGCGGTTCCGATCGCGTCGCTCCGCGATCCGCAGACCCTCGACGAGCGGACCAAGCCCGGCCACGAAAACTGGCTGATCACGCTCGGCGTCTGCACCCACCTCGGCTGCGTCCCGCTCGGTGCGCGCGAAGGTGAGAACCGCGGTGCCTTCGGCGGATATTTCTGCCCGTGCCACGGGTCGCAGTACGACACCGCAGCGCGCGTTCGCGCCGGACCGGCGCCGAAGAATCTCGAAGTGCCGGTGTACGCGTTCAAGACGCCCACCCAAGTCACGATCGGTTGAGGGTCACACCATGAGCTTCCCCTGGGCCAAGCATTACGAGCCGCAAGGCGCGTTCATGAAGTACGTCGACAGCCGGCTGCCGATCCCGCGGCTGGTCTACGACAGTCTCGGCGCCGGCTATCCGGTCCCGAAGAACCTCAACTATTTCTATAACTTCGGCGTCCTCGCTGGGGTCGCTCTGGTTATCCAGATCCTGACCGGGGTCATCCTCGGCATGCATTATGCCGCGAACACGACGATCGCCTTCGACTCGGTCGAACACATCATGCGCGACGTCAATGGCGGCTGGATGCTCCGCTACATGCACGCGACCGGCGCATCGTTCTTCTTCGTCGTCGTCTACGTCCACATCGGCCGCGGGCTGTACTACGGGTCGTACAAGCCGCCGCGCGAAGTGCTGTGGTTGCTCGGCCTGGTCATCTTCCTGCTGATGATGGCGACCGCATTCATGGGCTATGTCCTCGTCTGGGGGCAGATGAGCTTCTGGGGCGCGACGGTCATCACCAACCTATTTTCGGCGATACCGCTCGTCGGCGAGACGATCCACACGTGGCTGCTCGGCGGCTTCGCCCCCGACAATGCGACGCTCAACCGCTTCTTCTCGTTGCACTATCTCCTGCCGTTCATCATCCTCGGCGTCGTCATCCTCCACGTCTGGGCGCTCCACATCCCGGGGTCGAACAACCCGACCGGGATCGACGTCAAGTCGGAGGCCGACACCGTTCCCTTCCATCCGTATTACACGGCGAAGGACTTCTTCGGCCTCGGCGTCTACCTGACGCTGTTCTGCGTCGTCGTTTTCTTCCTGCCGAACATGCTCGGCGAGCCCGACAACTACATTCCGGCGAACCCGCTCTCGACGCCGGCGCACATCGTTCCCGAATGGTATTTCTGGCCGTTCTACGCGATCCTTCGCGCCTTCACGCAGGACTTCCTGTTCATTCCGGCCAAGCTCTGGGGCGTGCTCGGCATGTTCTCGGCGATCCTGATGTTCTTCTTCCTGCCGTGGCTCGATACCTCGCCGGTGCGGTCGAACAATTATCGCCCGCTGATGAAGCAGCTATTCTGGATCTTCGTCGTCGATATACTGGTTCTCGGCGTCTGCGGCGGCAAGCCGGCGGGTGAGCCGTGGCTGCGGATCAGTCAGATCGCCAGCGCCTATTACTTCATCCATTGGTTGATCCTCGTGCCGATCGTCAGCCGCATCGAGAAGCCGCTGCCGCTGCCGAATTCGATCAGCGAAGCGGTGCTCAAGAAGCAGACGAACACCGGCGCGCCGATCGCGCTCCAACCCAAGGGTGCAGGGATTGCAGAACTCCCCGCGTCCGGCCAGCCGGCGGAATAACTGACATGGTCAAGCTGATCGCCTTTCTCGTCGGTGCGGTGTTTTGCGTCGCGCTCCTGTGGGGCGCGGTCGTACCGCGCGACGCCACGCCGGCCGATCCGGTGGCGAAATACCATCTCGCGCCGAAGGAAATCACTTGGCAGAACGATGGGATCTTCGGGACCTTCGACCGCGCGCAGCTCCAGCGCGGCTACCAGGTCTACAAGGAGATCTGCTCGGGTTGCCACTCGATCAACCGCGTCGCCTTCCGCAACCTGACCGAGATCGGGTTCACCCCGGCGCAGGTGAAGGCGCTGGCGAAACAGTCCGACGTCGCGACGATCGACGACAAGTCGGGCGACCCGACGACGCGCAAGGGCATCCCCGCCGACAAGATCCCCGGGCCGTACGCCAACGACACCGCCGCGCGCGCCGCGAACAACAACGCGCTGCCGCCCAACCTCGCGCTGATCACCAAGGCGCGCGAGGAAGGTCCGCGCTACGTCTATTCGCTGCTGACCGGCTACCGCGACGCGCCGAAGGATTGGACCGTTCCCGACGGGCTGTATTACAACCCGTACTTCCGGTCCTTGAACGTCGCGATGCCGCCGCCGCTGTCGTCCGACGGGCAGATCACCTACACCGACGGCACCAAGTCGACGGTCGACCAGAATGCCAAGGACGTCGCCGCTTTCCTGACGTGGACTGCGGAGCCGAGCCTCGAGGCGCGCAAGCGTACCGGCGTTGGCGTGGTGATCTTCCTGATCATCCTGAGCGCGCTCGGCTACCTCAGCTACCAGCGCGTCTGGGCCGACCTCAAGCGCAAGCGACCGGGGATCGTCCCAGCCGAATAGGCCTGACCTTACCGTCATCATCCCCGCGAAGGCGGGGACCGATCTCCACCAGCCGGAGACAGGTCCCCACTTTCGCGGGGATATTTTTTTGGAGACCAGCATGCCCCTCGGCATCATCGGCGGCAGCGGCCTCTATGACCTGCCGCTCGATGCAGCCGAGTGGCGCGCCGTCGACACGCCATGGGGCCCGCCCTCCGACGAGCTCCTCCACGGCCGCCTCGGGGATACCCACCTCGTCTTCCTCCCCCGCCACGGCCGCGGCCACACGATCGCACCGTCGGACCTCAACGCTCGCGCCAATATCGCCGCGCTCAAGGCGGCAGGGTGCACCGCGATTCTGTCACTGTCGGCATGCGGTTCGTTCCGCGAGGATCTCCCGCCGGGCAGCTTCGTCGTCATCGACCAGCTCGTCGACCGGACACGCGGGCGCGCCAACAGCTTCTTCGGCGACGGTATCGTCGCGCACGTCAGCCTCGCCGACCCGTTCTGCGCTAGCCTTGGCGACGCGATCGCCGCCGCCGCGCCCGATTGCATTCGTGGCGGCACCTATCTCGCGATGGAAGGGCCGCAATTCTCGACCCGCGCCGAAAGCCGCCTGTACCGCGCCGCCGGTCTCGACGTCATCGGCATGACCGCCGCCCCCGAGGCCGCCTTGGCGCGCGAGGCCGAACTTTGCTACGCCACCGTCGCAATGGTCACCGACTACGATAGCTGGCGCGAGGGGGAGGCAGTCGACGTCGCCGCGATCGTCACCGTCCTCACCGCCAACGCTACGCGCGCGGCGGCGCTCGTCGCCGGTGTCGCCGCCGGGTGGAGCGGTTTCGCGTGCGGCCACGGCTGCGGCCATGCGCTCGACCACGCGATCATCACCGACCGCGCAAAATGGCCGCCCGCTACAGCCAAGCGGTTGAGCTGCATCGCCGGACGGGTGCTCGCATGAACGACGACCTTCGCGCCCTCGTCCGCACCATCCCAGACTTTCCCCACCCTGGGATCATGTTCCGTGACATCACCACGCTGCTCCTCGACGGTCCGGGCTTCGCGCGGTCGGTCGAGCTGATGGCGGAGCAGGTCGGGACCGGGTTCGACCTCATCGCTGGGATCGAGGCGCGCGGCTTCGTTTTCGGCGCGGCGCTCGCCAACCGTCTGGCCAAGGGCATGGTGCTGATCCGCAAGAAGAACAAGCTGCCGGGCGCGGTGATCGGGGTGAACTACGCGCTCGAGTACGGCGAGGACCGCGTCGAGATCCACGCCGACGCGGTGACGCCCGGCGCGCGCGTCCTGATCGTCGACGACCTGATCGCGACCGGCGGCACCGCGCTCGCAGCGGCTCAGCTCCTGCGCGCCGCAGGAGCAATCGTCACGCATGCGATCTTCGTCATCGACCTGCCCGCGCTCGGTGGCGCCGAACGGCTGCGCGCTGCTGGCGTCGAGGTCGACGCGCTCCTCGCCTTCGACGGCGAGTAAAGCCTACCCCTTGGCGGGGACGGGTGCGGTGTCGATCTTGACCGCGACGCCGGTGCATTGCGCGTTGGCGGCGCGCGCGCCGGCGATCCAGCTGATCGTGCCAAACTGGAAATTGCTCCGGCGGCCGCCCTGGACGCCGAATTCGTCGGTCGTCGGATAGCCGCAGGTGCCGCCCTCGCGACCGGTCGCGATCCACTTCGCACGGATCAGCCCGATGACGGCGTGGGTACCGGCCTTTTGCAGGAAGGCGATCGTCGCGTTGTTCGAAAAGTCGTTGTAGCGCCCGCCGCTTGCACCAGGCATCTCGTCGGTGACCGGGAAGCCGAGCCCGAGTTCGCGGCCGAGGCCGTTCCACTTCGCGCCGATCAGCCCCCACGCGGCATGCGCGCCGTACTTCGGGTGCCACGTGACGAAGCCGTTTTTGAAGCTGTTGATCCGGCCGCCATCGGCCGCCGGTCCCTCATCGCTCGCCGGCACGCCGAGCGGGCCAGACGACGCGCCGAGCGCGCGCCATTTGTTGCCGATCTCGCCGTAAACCTGAAACGCCCCTGCCGGCCGCCCCAATGCGAGACTCGCCACAAGCAATAAGATCACTCGCATTGTCCCCGAAGCCCCCCGGCAGTGTGGGAGGCACAGTAGCGCGTTAGACGTTGAACCGGAAATTGAGGATATCGCCGTCGGCGACGACATATTCCTTGCCCTCCGAGCGCAATTTTCCGGCATCGCGCGCGCCCGCTTCGCCGCCGAGGCGAACGAAATCGTCATAGGCGATCGTCTCGGCACGGATGAAGCCGCGCTCGAAGTCGCCGTGGATGACGCCCGCCGCCTGCGGGGCCTTGGTCCCAGCGGGGATCGTCCACGCGCGCGTCTCCTTCGGTCCGGCGGTGAAATAGGTCAGCAGCGCGAGCAGGTCGTAGCCGGCGCGGACGACGCGGGCGAGGCCGGTCTCTGTCAGCCCGAGTTCGCTGAGGAAGTCGGGGCGGTCGGCGGGGTCCATCTGCGCGATTTCGGACTCGATCGCCGCCGAGATGACGACCGACGCCGCTCCGCTCGCCGCCGCCATCTTGGCGACTGCCGCCGACAGCGCGTTGCCGCCTGCCGCCGACGCTTCCTCGACGTTGCAGACGTACAGCACCGGCTTCGCAGTCAACAATTGCGCCTGCGCCAGCACGCGCTCCTCCTCCTCGTCTTTCGGCACCGCCAGCCGCGCGGGCTTGCCTTCACGCAGCAGGTCGAGCGCGACACCGAGGATGCTCGCCGCGATCTTCGCTTCCTTGTCGCCCTGCGTCGCCTTCTTGATGAAAGCGGGAACGCGCTTCTCGAGCGATTCGAGGTCGCTGAGCATCAGCTCGGTCTCGACGGTCTCGGCATCGGCGACGGGATCGATCCGGCCTTCGACATGGGTGACGTCGTCGTCGACAAAGCAGCGCAGGACGTGGACGATCGCGTCGGTCTCGCGAATATTGCCGAGGAACTGGTTGCCGAGGCCTTCGCCCTTCGACGCGCCGCGGACGAGCCCGGCGATGTCGGTGAAGCCGAGCTGGGTTTCGATGATCTTGGCGCTGCCGGCGATCTTGGCGATCGCGTCGAGGCGCGGGTCGGGGACGGGGACGTTGCCGACGTTCGGCTCGATCGTGCAGAATGGATAATTCGCCGCCGCCGCGCTCGCGGTCTCGGTCAGCGCGTTGAACAGGGTCGACTTGCCGACGTTCGGCAGCCCGACGATACCGCAGCGGAAACCCATAGTCTGTCCTGGTGATAAAGGGGTGGCGGCGGGGCCGCGATGCCGGGATGCGTTACCGCGCTCCCCTCGCAAACGCCAGCCGTTGCGGCGACCGCGCGCGCATGCGAGTTTCCCCGGCAGGGGTGGCGGGCGTGGGGGACTGGGATGGGCGCAAAGCTGCTGGCGTTGATCGATCGACTCCGGAATGCACCGTGGGTAGTCATCGCGCTCTTGCTCGCATCGACGGTCGGCGCGCTCGCGCAGTTTACCGGCGCGACCAAGACCCTCGTCGCCCTGCTCCATCCGCCGAAGCCTGACCCGCGCGCCGAGCTCGCCAAGCTCAATATTGCCTTCACTCCCGAGGCGATGGCGAAGGCCGCGACCGACGGCGACGCGCGCGCCGTCGGGCTGCTGCTCGACGCCGGGATGGCCGTCGACGCCGCGCCCGACCCGGCACAACCGCCACTAATGCTTGCGGCGCAGTCGGGGTCGGTCGCGACGGTGGCGCGGCTGCTGGCGGCCGGCGCCGATCCCGCGCGCAATGGCGCGGCCGGGACCGCGCTCGACTTTGCCGTCCGCTACCAGCACCCCGAAGTCGTCAAACTGCTGATCGCCAAGCCGCTGCCACCAGCGGTGGTCTTCGAGGCCTTCGTCAACGCGGGCTATTCGGGCGACGTCGCT
Organism: Polymorphobacter megasporae; assembly: GCF_018982885.2. NCBI lineage: Bacteria > Pseudomonadati > Pseudomonadota > Alphaproteobacteria > Sphingomonadales > Sphingosinicellaceae > Glacieibacterium > Glacieibacterium megasporae. The sequence continues at coordinate 232,093 of NZ_CP081848.1, forward strand.
GCAATCCGATTGCTCGCTCCACGCCTTGCCGACAAAAAGGCGGCAGCGACGGCCGCGCTTCAAGCTCTGGTCGTCGACACCCGCGATGGTCCGCGCGCCGCCCCCACGGTAGCGGCGCTGGCGGCGCTCAAGCCTGACCTGAACGCGATCGATGCCAACGGGCTCTCGCCACTGCACCGCGCGGTCGACGCCGATGCGATCACTGTTCTGACCGCATTGCTAAAAGCCGGTGCGAACCCGAACGTCCGCGCTTTTTGCCAGTACGAGGCAAATCCGGTGACGGCGACGCCCTTGGGTTGCGCGGCGACGCGCGGTTCGTCCGAAGGCCGCGCAAGCGCGTTGGCACTGATCGCGGCGCACGCCGATATCGAGGCGCGCGGTCCGGGGGGCAAGACGCCGCTGATCCTCGCGGCTGACAACAGCGACGCCGCGATGACTATCGTGTTGCTCGATGCCGGTGCCGATCCGCGCGCGACCGATGACAAGCGCCGGACCGCGCTCGACTATCTCCGCGCCGACAAATTCCACGACCTTTCCGACGCGATCGGCGCGCTCAACCGAGCCTTAGCGCAACGTCGTTTGTGAAGCGCACGTCGTCACCGGTGACGAGCCATTCGGCTTCGGCGGCGACGGCGTCGAGCATCGCCTCGCGGTCCTCGATCTCGGTCTTGGCGAAATTGCCGAGGACGTAGCCCAGCACGCGGTCCTTGTGCCCGGGGTGGCCGATGCCGAGGCGGACGCGGCGGTATTCGGGGTCGGACAAATGCGAGTCGATCGAGCGGATGCCGTTGTGGCCCGCCGCACCCCCGCCGCGCTTGACCCGGACCTTGAACGGCACGAGGTCGAGTTCGTCGTACAGCACGGTAAGCGCGTCGGTGCCTAGTTTGTAGAAGCGCAGCGCCTCGGCGACCGAGCGGCCGCTATCGTTCATGAACGTCGCGGGCTTGAGCAGCACGACCTTCTCGGTCCCGATCCGCCCGTCGGCAGCGAGGCCCTGAAAGCGGGTCCTCCACGGGTCGAACCGCCAGCGCGAATGGATCGCGTCGGCGGCCATGAAACCGATATTGTGGCGCTGGCCGGCGTGGACAGCCCCTGGATTGCCGAGGCCGGCGAAGATTTGCACTTCGCCGACCCCTGCGAACCGTTAGGCGATCTTGGCGGCAGCCGACTCGGCGGCAGCGGCAGCAGCGACGGCTTCGTCGGCGGCAGCATCGGCCGACTGGAGCGCCGACGGCGCGACCAGCGAGACGATGGTGAAGTCGCGATCGTCGATCACCGGCGTCACGCCATCGGGCAGCTTGACTGCCGAGATGTGAACCGAGTCGCCGATGTCGAGGCCAGCCAGCGAGATTTCGATCTGGTCGGGGATAGCATCCGACGGGCACGACAGCTCGATTTCGTGACGCACGACGTTGAGCGTGCCGCCGCGCTTCATGCCGGGCGACTTGTCCTCGTCGGTGAAGTGGACCGGAACCGCGACATCGATCGTCGCCCCGGCGGCAAGGCGCAGGAAGTCGATGTGGATCGGACGGTCGCTGACCGGGTGGAACTGGACGTCGCGCGGCAGGGTCCGCTCGACGACGCCGTCGATTTCGACCTCGACAACCGAATTCATGAAGTGCCCGGTCGACAGGAGCTTGGTCAGCTCCTTCAACGGCACGTGGATCGTGGTGGGGGCGGTCTTGTTGCCGTAGATAACGGCAGGTACGCGACCAGTCAGACGCACGGCACGGGAGGCTCCCTTGCCAGCCCGCTCGCGCACCGACGCCGCGAGTTTCATCGCTTCGCTCATGTGCTTTCTCCATAACCCCGCGCGCCTCCAGGGATGCGGGCGCGGGATTGGGGGCCATAGGGGAGAAAGGCGGTGAAGGCAATGCGAGTCGTACGAGGCCGCTGCCTTCTTCCAAGGCGACGGTGATTGGTGGATCACAACCGAGCCTCGCCGTCCCGCAACTTCGCATCGCCCCCTGCCAACAAATTCTATCCAATTCCTACCGTACTACTAGGATATGACTAGAATGTCAGGCGATCACCCACGGGTCTCCGCCCACTATGCCTGACCAACTGGGCGAGGGTGTCGGCCCTGGCACCCTCGCCCATCTTTGCAACCGGGAAGGACGCAGTGATGCGCGACGAGCGGCAGACACGGATCTTGCTCGTCCCCGGGCTTGGCGGCTCGGGAGCCGGGCACTGGCAGATGATCTGGGCCGGCGCGCGATCGCGGGCGCGGATAGTTCAGCAGACGTCGTGGGATGAGCCGACCGTCGTCGGCTGGGTCGACGGCATCGATGCCGCGATCGACGCTGCCGATACTCCCGTCGTCCTCGTCGCACACAGCCTTGGCTGCGTCGCGGTCGCGCATTGGGCCGAGCGCGTGCCCGATTCGCGGCGGGTCGTCGGCGCACTGCTCGTTGCGCCCTGCGATGTCGAACGCGGCGATGCGTGCGCCGCAATCACGCGCTTCGCCCCCGCTCCAGCCGCTGCGCTGCCGTTCCGCTCGACCGTCGTCGCCAGCCGCGACGACCCGTATGTCGAGTTTGGACGCGCGCAGTGCTTCGCGACGCGCTGGGGGAGCGCCTTCGTCGACGCCGGGGCGATCGGTCATATCAACGCGGCGAGCCGCCTCGGCGACTGGAGCTTCGGACAGGTTTTGCTCGACGATGTTCTCGCGGCGGCGCGCGATCACCGCCATGTCCGCGTCGCGACGCTGCGCAGCGACCTGTCGCCCGCGCCGCCGTGCTTCGGACCCTAGGGCAGCCGCTCGACCGTCAGCCCCTTCGCCTCGAGCAGCTTGACGACGCTGTTCCGGCCGCCGAGATGCCCCGCGCCGACCGCGACGAACACCCGGCCCGGGGTTGCCAGCCGCGCCGCGATCCAGTCGGCCCACGCCTTGTTGCGGTTGGTTAGCAACGCGCTCTCGAGATTCGGCGTCGCCTGGAAACCCTTGTCGAAATCCTTCGCCAGCGCCTCGGTCTCGCCCGCCTGCCAGTAAGCGACGAGCGCATTGGTATCGTCGCGCGCGGTCGACAGATCGTCGACGGTCGAATCGAGCAACGCGCGCGCATCGGTTTCGGACAGGTTATCGAACAGCCGCAGCTGCGCTTCGGGGGTCTCGAGCCCGATCACCGGCTTGTTCTGGCCCTTCGCTCGCGCGGTCAGCGTCGCCTCGACCCCGTCGCCCGCGGTCAGGCCGAGCTGACTGACCGCGCCGTCGCCGAGCGCAATCGCCGCAAGCCATGTCTTCATCCCGTCGAGTCGCGCCGCCGGCAGCCCGAGCGCCGTCTCCCCCGCGAGCAAAGCCGCGCGCTTCGACGGCGCGACGCGTGCGCTGAGCGGCGGCAGGCCGCGCTTCTCGCCAAGCATCGCCACGAGCGGCCCGAGCCCGGCGGGGTCGTCGGGCAGCACGGTTTCGAGAACCAGCGTATCGGCGGCGTCGACCCGCGCGGCGATCTTCGGGCTCAGCCACTTGCTCCCTGCGGGCAGCGCATGGATCGTGCCGAACAAGGTTATATCGGTATCGGCGTCGTGGACGTGCCACATCGCGGGTTCGGCGGCGGCGGGAGCGGCCAGTGCCAGCGGGACGGCAACAATGGCGGCGGCGAGCAGGGGGAACAGGCGCATCGCGGCGCTATAGGCGCAGCTTGGGCTGAACGGAACCTGTCTCGCCGATGGCGGCCCGGCCGATGCGGCGATCGGGGATTAGCCACATCAGCGCGACCAGGGCGTAGATCAGGTCGGCCACCACCGGCGCGACGAACGCCATGCCGATCCCCGCAAGATACAGGAACGGCGACGCCTTGCCCTTGAGGTCGCGCCCAAGCGCCGCGCGCAATGGCGACTCGGGCCCCTGCTGCCGGATTATCACCGTCTGCATGGTGAACCATGCGAGCGCGGTCATCCCGAGCGCGGCCCCGTAGACCGCGGTCGGCACCGGCGCGAACGGATGCTCACCGGTCCAAGCGGTGGCAAAAGGGATCAGCGACAGCCAGAACAACAGGTTGAAGTTCGCCCACAGGATCGCGCTGTCGACGCGCGGCGCGAGGTGGAAGAAATGGTGATGGTTGTTCCAGTAGATCGCCACGTAGATGAAGCTGAGGGCATAACTGAGGAAGATCAGCGCCAGGTGGCCGAGCGCGGCGGGATCGGTGCCCTCGGGGGGCTTTAATTCGAGCACCATGATCGTGATGATCACCGCGATGACGCCGTCCGTCAGCGCCAGCAGTCTGTCGGATCGCATTGCCGTCTCCCCGCCTACATAGTTGCGAGTCATGCGGCAGCGCACTATGTGCGAGGCACCATCCAACCAAGCGAGACTTATGGCCTTCAAGCTACCCGATTTCAACGACCGCAAGGCCACCGCCACCGCCGCGCGTCAGGCCGTCCTCGACAAGTTCAAGGCCGTCCCCGTCGCCACCCCCGAGGAACTCGCCGAGCGAGCCGCCCGCGCCGCGGCGCAGGAAGCCAAGAAGATCGAAAAGGCGCAGGCGCTCAAGGACCGTATCGCCGGCGAAAAAGCTGCTGTGATCGCGTCACGCGAAGCCAAGGAAGCGGCTGCGCGCAAGGCCGCCGAGGACGCGCTGATCACCGAGGAAATGAAGGCGGCGGCGAAGAAGGCCGAACGCGACGCGAAATACGCCGCGCGCAAGGTCGCGAAGAAGGCGGCGAAGCGCTAACGCGTTTCTCCCCGCGCGGTGCGGAGGTCGGCCGCAACTTGACCCCCGTTCCCCGCGCCCGCTACACCCCGCGCGACCCATGTTGCACCCGCGACCATCTCCGGCGACGCCGCTGACCTTCCAGGACATGATCCTGACGCTCCAGCAGTATTGGAGCGAGCGCGGCTGCGTCATCCTCCAGCCGTACGACATCGAGGTCGGCGCCGGGACCTTCCACCCCGCCACCGTCCTCCGCGCGCTCGGCCCCGAGCCGTGGCGCGCCGCGTACGTTCAGCCGAGCCGCCGCCCGTCCGATGGCCGCTACGGTGAAAACCCCAACCGGCTCGGTGCCTATTATCAGTTCCAGGTCATCCTCAAGCCGTCGCCGCCCGATATCGTCGACGCGTATCTCGGCAGCCTCGCCGCGATCGGCATCGACGGGCGCAAGCACGACATCCGCTTCGTCGAGGACGACTGGGAGAGCCCGACGCTCGGCGCATGGGGGCTCGGGTGGGAGGTGTGGTGCGACGGTATGGAGGTGTCGCAATTCACCTATTTCCAGCAGGTCGGCGGTATCGACTGCGCCCCCGTCAGCGGCGAGATCACCTACGGCCTCGAACGGCTGGCGACGTATATCCAGGGCAAGGATTCGGTCTACGACCTCCAATACAACGCGCACATGACCTACGGCGACGTCTTCCGCGAGAACGAGCGCGAGTTCAGCGCGTACAGCTTCAAGGCCGCCGACACCGAATTGCTGTTCCGCCAGTTCACCGACGCTGCCGGCGAATGCCGCGCGCTCGTCGAGCGTGGCCTGCCGTTGCCCGCCTACGACCAGGCGATCAAGGCGAGTCACATCTTCAACCTGCTCAACGCCCGCGGGGTGATCTCGGTCGCCGAGCGTGCCGCGTATATCGGCCGCGTGCGCGACCTGACGAAGGCGGTGTGCGAGGGCTGGGTGGCGAAGAACGCGGCGCGGTGGGCGGCGTGATTTACGCAGTGACCGGCATTGCCTGACTTCCTCCTCGAACTCCTTACCGAGGAAATCCCCGCGCGGATGCAGCCCCGCGCGATCGACCAACTGCGCGACCGCTTCACCGCCGGGCTCGCCGCCGCCGGCCTCGCCGTCGGCCCGATCGCTGCGTCCGTCACCCCGCGCCGCCTCGTCCTCCACGCGACCAGCCTCGACGCCGCGAGCACCCCGGTCAGCGAAGAACGCCGCGGTCCGCGCGCCGACGCCCCCGAGCAGGCCGTCGCCGGTTTCGTCAAATCGACCGGCCTCGCCCGCGACGCGATGGAGGAGCGCGACACGCCGAAGGGGCGCTTCCTGTATGCGACGATCGTCACCCCCGGGCGCGGAGCAGCAACGATCATCGCCGAGCTGATCCCGGCGATCGTCCGCGACTTCGATTGGCCCAAATCGATGCGCTGGGGCGACGCCTCGACGAGCACCGCCAGCCCGCGCTGGGTCCGACCGCTGTCGGGCATCGTCGCGCTGCTCGACGACGCGGTGGTCACGTTCGCGGCGGCGGGCGTGACGAGCGGGCGGACGACGTTCGGGCACCGCTTCCTGTCGAGCGGTCCGATCGAGATCGCCAGCGCCGCGACCTATGTCGACCAGCTTCGCGCCGCGCACGTCATGCTCGATCCCGCCGAACGCCGCGACATTATCGTGCGCGGTGCCGCGGCCGCCGCGACCGCTGAGGGCTCGGCTGTTATTCCCGACGACGGTCTCGTCGCCGAGAACGCCGGGCTGACCGAATGGCCGGTGCCGCTGCTCGGCCGCTTCGACCCGGCGTTCCTCGACGTGCCGCGCGAAGTCATCCAGCTGACGATGCGGACCAACCAGAAATATTTCGCCTGCACCGACGCCAGCGGCAACCTCGCCCCGGCGTTCGTCTGCGTCGCCAATATCGCGGCCGACGACGGCGGCGCGGCGATCGTTGCGGGCAACCAGAAGGTGCTCGCGGCGCGGTTGTCCGACGCGAAGTTCTTCTGGGACGCCGATATCGCGCGGGTCCGCGACAGCGGCCTCGCCAGCTTCACGCCGAAGCTCGCCGACATCGTCTTCCACGAAAAGCTCGGCACCGTCGCCGACAAGGTCGACCGCGTCGCCAAACTCGCCCGCTGGCTCGTCGAAAGCGGCGCCGTCCTTCCTTCTCCCTCTCCCCTCGAGGGAGAGGGACGGTCGCGCCCTTCGCGCGACCAGGGTGAGGGTGAGAATGGCGTAAGCCACTCTCCCGCCACTCACCCTCACCCTGGCGCGCAAGGGCGCGCCGTCCCTCTCCCTCAAGGGGAGAGGGAAGCGCTCGCCGATCTCGCCGAAACGGCCGCGCGGCTGTGCAAGGCCGACCTCGTCTCCGCCACCGTCGGCGAGTTCCCCGAAGTCCAGGGCATCGCCGGCGGCCACCTCGCGCTGGCGGAGGGCCTCGACCCCCAAATCGCTGCCGCGATCCGCGATCATTACAAACCAGTCGGGCCGAGCGACACGGTGCCGACCGCGCCGGTCACTGTAGCAGTCGCGCTGTCGGACAAGCTGGATACGTTGGCCAGGTTCTTCGCAATCGACGAAGCGCCGACAGGATCGCGCGATCCCTTCGCGTTGCGTCGCGCCGCGCTGGGCGTCTTATCCATCTTACTCGCCAACCGTATTCGGCTGTCGCTTCCTTTAGCCATCAGCGAAGCATCGAGGCCCGCAGCACGCGGCATCGGCGGCCAACCGGTTGGGATGCAACTCTTTCATTTCTTCATAGACCGCCTTAAAGTCCAACAACGCGAAGCTGGTGTCCGCCCCGACATCATCGATGCGGTCTTCGCCCTCGGCGGGGAGGACGACCTCGTTCGCCTCCTGGCGCGGGTTAAGGCACTTCAGGCTGTCCTACAGACCCCCGATGGGCGTAGTCTCCTCGCGGGGTATCGGCGGGGTGTGAACATGTTGCGTATCGAAGAACTCAAAGACGGGCCTATCGACCCCGAGGTCGACGCCGAACTCCTTGTCGAACCAGCAGAAATTGCGCTCAACGCCGCGCTTGACGTGATCGTGCCGATCGTCGCGGCGGACGTTTCGGAAGAACGTTTCGAATCAGCAATGACCGCGCTCGCTCGGCTGCGGCCCGAGGTCGATTCGTTCTTCGACAGCGTGACGGTCAATTCGGGGGAGCAGGAGGTTCGTCGCAACCGCCTCGCGCTGCTTGCGCGGCTTCGCACCGCAGTCCATTCGGTCGCCGATTTCTCGAAGATCACCGACTGACAAAACATCGTCTTTAGTGTGAACTTATTTTGAACTTCGTGTTGGATACCCCGTGATGGCCACCGCCCCCGCCCCCGCCGCCACCCAGTTCGTCTTCCGCTTCGGCGGCGGTACCGCCGAGGGCGACGCCGGAATGAAGACCCTGCTCGGCGGCAAGGGTGCGAACCTTGCCGAGATGGCGTCGATCGGCCTGCCGGTGCCCCCGGGCTTCACCATCTCGACCGCGATGTGCGGCGTCTATTACGACAGCGGCGAAGACTTCCCGCCGTCGCTCCACGACGAGGTCGCGGCGGGGCTCAAGCACATCGAGACGATCGTCACCGGCGTCGGCTTCGGCTCGGCCGACAACCCACTGCTCGTCTCGGTCCGCTCGGGGGCGCGGGTGTCGATGCCGGGGATGATGGACACGGTCCTCAACCTCGGCCTCAACGACACGACCGTCGAGGGACTGGCGAAGGTCAGCGGCGACGCGCGGTTTGCTTGGGACAGCTACCGCCGCTTCATCCAGATGTACGCCGACGTCGTCCTCGGCATCGACCATTATCTGTTCGAGGAAGCGCTCGAGATCCTCAAAGAAGACCGCGGCGTCACGCTCGACACCGAACTGACCGCCGACGACCTTAAGGGCCTCGTCGCCGATTATCTCGCCAAGGTCGCCGCCGAGCTCGGCCACGCCTTCCCGCAAGATCCGCACGACCAGTTGTGGGGCGCAATCGGCGCGGTGTTCGGCTCGTGGCGGTCGGAACGCGCGCGCGTCTATCGCCGGATCAACGACATTCCGGAGGCATGGGGCACCGCGGTCACGGTCCAGGCGATGGTGTTCGGCAACATGGGCGCGACGTCGGCGACCGGGGTCGCCTTCACCCGCGACCCGTCAACCGGCACCAAGGCGCATTACGGCGAATTCCTGATCAACGCGCAGGGCGAGGACGTCGTCGCCGGCATCCGCACCCCGCAATACCTGACCCGCGCCGCACGCGAGGCCGCCGGCGCGAAGGCCGCGTCGATGGAAGAGGCGATGCCCGAGGTGTTCGCCGAGCTGGCAGGCGTCTTCGACCTGCTCGAAGGTCATTACCGCGACATGCAGGACATCGAATTCACCGTCCAGCAGGGCAAATTGTGGATGCTCCAGACGCGGTCGGGCAAGCGCACCGCCAAGGCCGCGCTCAAGACCGCAGTCGACATGGCAGACGAGGGGCTGATCACGTCGGAAGAAGCCGTGCTGCGCGTCGACGCCGCCGCGCTCGACCAGTTGCTCCACCCGACGCTCGACCCCAACGCGCACCGCGACGTGCTGACCAAGGGCCTGCCTGCGTCGCCCGGAGCCGCGAGCGGAGTCGCGGTGTTCGATTCGGAGACCGCCGAGCGCCGCGCCGGGCTGGGCGAAGACGTCATCCTTGTCCGCACCGAAACCTCGCCCGAGGACATTCACGGCATGGTCGCGGCGCGCGGGATCCTGACCTCGCGCGGCGGCATGACGAGCCACGCCGCCGTCGTCGCGCGCGGCATGGGGCGCCCGTGCGTCAGCGGCGCGGGCGCGTTGTCGGTCGATCTCAAGACGCGGACCGCGCGCGTCGGCAACCGGACGATCAAGGAGGGCGACATGCTCACCCTCGACGGGTCGACCGGCGAGGTGATGGCGGGCAAGGTCGCGACGGTCGAGCCGGAACTTCACGGCGACTTCGGGCGGTTGATGGAATGGGCCGACGCCCACCGCCGGATGAAGGTGCGGACCAACGCCGAGACTCCGCTCGACTGCCGCGTCGCGCGCGGCTTCGGTGCCGAGGGCATCGGGCTGTGCCGGACCGAGCATATGTTCTTCGACGCGAGCCGGATCACCGCCGTCCGCCAGATGATCCTCGCCGAGGACGAGGCGGGCCGCCGGACGGCATTGGCGGTCCTGCTCCCCGAACAGCGCGCCGATTTCGTCGCGATCTTCGAGATCATGGCGGGCCTGCCGGTGACGATCCGCCTGCTCGACCCGCCGCTCCACGAATTCCTGCCGCACGTCGAAACCGAATTCGCCGATGTCGCGAGCGCGGTTGGCCTGTCGGTCGACGCGCTCAAGCGACGGGTGGCGGAGCTGCACGAATTCAACCCGATGCTCGGACATCGCGGCTGCCGGCTGGGGATCACCTACCCCGAAATCTACGCGATGCAGGCGCGCGCGATCTTCGAGGCGGCGGTCGACGTCGCGGTGCGGACGGGCGAGAGCGTCGTTCCCGAAGTGATGGTGCCGCTCGTCGCGGCCCCACGCGAGCTCGAGATCATCCGCACCGCGATCGACGCCGAGGCGAAGGCGGTGTTCGCCGAAACCGGGCGCACGCTCGACTATCTCGTCGGCACGATGATCGAACTGCCGCGCGCCGCGATCCGCGCGAAGGAGATCGCCGCGTTCGCCGACTTCTTCTCGTTCGGCACCAACGACCTGACCCAGACCGCGCTCGGCATCAGCCGCGACGACGCATCGAAGTTCCTCACCGCGTACGTCGAACAGGGCATCTACGCGCGCGACCCGTTCGTCAGCATCGACGTCGAGGGCGTCGGCGAGCTGATCGGGATGGCGGCGGAGCGTGGACGAGAAGCCAAGCCATTGATTAAGCTTGGGATTTGCGGCGAGCACGGCGGCGACCCGGCGAGCATCGCGTTCTGCGAATCGCTCGGGCTGGATTACGTCAGCTGCTCGCCCTACCGCGTCCCGATCGCGCGGCTCGCGGCAGCACAGGCGGCGTTGAAGGCGCGGTAATCCTCTAGTTTGTCATCCCCGCGAAAGCGGGGATGACAGTAGGCGGCCCTACTCCGTCGGCGGAGTATGCCGCATCAGGATCGGCGTCTGCGCCAGCGCGAAGACGAAGGTCAGCGCGGTCACGCCCCACACCTTGAACGTCACCCAATCGTCGGTCGAGAGGTTGCGCCGAAGCACCTCGTTCAGCACCGCGAGCGCGATGAAGAAGACGATCCAGTTGCGCGTCAGCTTCGCCCAGCCGGCATCGCTCAACCCGGTAAAAGCATCGCCAAGGACGAGCTTGAGCAGCGGCCGCCCGGTCACCGCGCCGAAGATCAGCACGGCGGCGAGCAGGACGTAGATCACCGTCAGCTTGATCTTGATGAACGCCGGATCGTGGAGGAGCAGCGTCGCGGTGCCGAAGACGAAGACCATCACCCCGACCAGCCACAGCATCGGCGGGATGCGCCCATAGCGGAAGTGCGCGATCGCCATCGACAGCAAAGTCGTCGCCATCACCGCGCCGGTCGCGACGTAGATATCGGCGACGCGATTGGCGATGAAGAAGACGAGCAACGGCGCGAAGTCGAGGATCGCCTTGACGGTCGGGCTGGGCGTGCGGCGGGGAACGGGCATGCCGCGCTGTAGCGGTTCGCTCATGGCCGGGCTAGGGGGAGACGTGTCCGTGCCATCCTCGACCGTCCTCATCGCCACCGACCTCGCCTGCGACCGCGGCGGGCGGCGGGTGTTCGACGGCGTATCGTTTACCCTCCGCCCCGGCGAGGCGCTTCAGGTCGAAGGACCCAACGGCGCGGGCAAGTCGAGCCTGTTGCGGCTGCTCGGGGGCCTGCTCGCCCCGGCGGCGGGGACGATCGACAATCCGTATCGGGTCGCGTGGGCGGGGCATGACGTCGCGCTCAAGCCGGGGGTGACGCTTGCCGACGAGCTCGCGCATTGGGCGCGGCTCGACGGTGCCGAACCAGCGGCGGTCGCGGCGGCGGTGGCGGCGTTCGCCCTGACGCCGCTTGTCGACCTCCCTGCCGGTATTCTGTCGAGCGGGCAGCGGCGGCGCGCAGCTTTGGCGCGGGCGCTGGCGTCGGGGGCCGAGCTGTGGCTGCTCGACGAACCCGGAGTCGGCCTCGACACCGCGTCGCTCGGGCTGCTCGCGGCAGCGATCGAGCGGCATCGCGCGGCGGGTGGACTCGTCGTCGCGGTCACCCACGGCGAGATCGGCATCGACCGCCCGCAAGCCCTCCGGCTCGGCGCATGATCTTCCTCACCCTCGTCCGCCGCGATCTCGCGCTGGCGTTGCGGCGGCCGGGCACGCTCGTGCTGCCGGTGCTGTTCTTCGTCCTCGTTGGCGCGCTGTTTCCATTCGCGGTCGGCCCCGACGCGCGGCTGCTCGCTCGGATCGCTCCCGGCGTGGTCTGGGTCGCGGCGCTCCTCGCCAGCCTGCTGCCGGTCGAGACTTTGGTCGAACCCGACCGCGCCGACGGGACGCTCGACCAGATCGTCACGCGCGGCATCGCGCTCGAAGTGTGGGCGGCGGCGCGCCTCATCGCGCACTGGCTGGGCTTTGCCGGGCCGCTGCTGCTCGCGCTGCCGGTCGCAGGCATCCTGCTCGGCGTCCCGTTCGCGGTCATGGGCCAACTCGCGCTCGCCCTCCTCCTCGGCACCCCCGCGCTCGCCGCGCTCGCGCTGCTCGCCGCGAGCCTGACGACGGGGCTGCGCGGCGGCGGCGCGCTCGCCGGGCTGATCGCACTGCCGCTGGCGTTGCCGGTTTTGATCTTCGGCGTCGGGGTCGGCGGCGACGGCGCGCTCAAGCTCCTCACCGCGAGCAGCCTCGTCCTCGTCGCGCTTACGCCGTTCGCGGCGGCGGCGGCGCTGAAATCCGCGCTCGAATAGACAATTTGGTACATTGCGGGTGCAGCTTTCGCGGAGCATTAATGCCATCGTGCGGTCGGATCAGCCGGTGTCGCACGGAGGGGATATTCGATGACGCTCAAGATTTTCGCGCTCGCCGCCGCCTTCGGCCTCGCCGCCGCAGCCGCTCATGCCGCACCGCCCGCGCCGCAGGCCGTGACGCCGGTCAAGGGCATGAACTACGATTGCACCAAGGCCGGTAACAAGACCAAGGCCGCGTGCAAGAACGTGACCCCGGCAGGCGTGACCGCGACGACGCGGCCCGCGGTTCCCGCCGCGACGACGCCGGCGCCCGCGAAGGCGGCGATGAACTACGACTGCACCAAGGCTGGCAACAAGAATAAGGCAGCGTGCAAGAACGTCGTCGTCCCGCCGGTCGTCGCCGCCAAGCCGACCGCACCGCTCGCCGCGACGCCGATGGCGGCCAAGCCAGCAATGGCAGCTGCGCCGCGGGCTGCCGCCGCGAAGCCGGCCAACCCGAACCTCGTCGCCGCGACGCAGAAGAACGGCAAGGTCGTTCACTACGATTGTTCGAAGGCGGGCAACAAGGACAAGACGGCGTGCAAGGCGGCGTGATTCGTGCCTGACGTCATGGCGTCGCGGCCGGGGTGCCAATCGCCGGCCGCGATGTTAAATGGATATCGCATGCATCGCTTCGCCAATCCCGCCCGCTTCCTCCGCATCGCACGCGTCTGCACGCCGGTGCTGACGTTGAGCGGGCTCGTGCTCGCCGCGGTCGGGCTGTGGATCGGTCTGTTCGCGTCGCCGCCCGATTATCAGCAGGGCGACAGCGTTCGCATCATGTACGTTCATGTTCCCGCTGCGTGGCTGGCGAGCGGCGGCTACCTCGGCCTCGCTATCGCCAGCGCCGTCGCGCTCGTCTGGCGGCACCCGCTCGCGGCGATCGCAGCGCGCGCGATCGCTCCGGTCGGCGCCTTGTTTACCGCCATCTGCCTCGTTACCGGCTCGCTGTGGGGCAAGCCGACGTGGGGGACGTACTGGGTGTGGGATGCGCGGCTGACGTCGATGCTCGTGCTGCTGTTCCTGTACATCGGCTATCTCGCGCTCGCCGGTGCCGAGGATGAGCGCCACGGGGGCGATGTCACCCTCGGCCGCGGCGCGGCGATCCTCGCGCTCGTCGGCGTGGTCAACCTGCCGATCATCAAGTTTTCGGTCGAATGGTGGAACACGCTCCACCAGGGGCCATCGATCACGCTGACCAAGTCGACGATCGATCCGGCGATGCTGCTGCCGCTGCTGACCTCGCTCGCGGGTTTCAGTCTGCTGTTCGGCGGCATCGTGCTGATGCGGATGCGCGCCGCGCTTGCCCGCCAAATGGTCGAGGCGCGCGGACGGCGGCTTGCGGAGGCTTACGCGTGAACCACGCTGAATTCGTTTATCCGAGCTATGCGCTGACGATCGCCGGGATGGTCGGCGTCCTCGCGTGGAGCTGGCTGACGATGCGGCGCGCCGAGGCCGCAGCAGCGAAGGCGAAGCGTCGATGAGCAAATTGAAGCCGAAGCATCAGCGGCTCGTCCTGCTGTGTGCTGCTTTGATTACGCTCGGTGGCGCAAGCACGTTGGCGCTGAGTGCGTTGGGCGACAAGGCGACGTATTTCTATGCGCCGAGCGATGTCTTCGCCCACGCCCCCGAACCCGGCACCGCGATCCGCCTCGGCGGGCTCGTCGAGCGCGGGTCGGTGGCGAAGCAATCCGACGGGTTGACGATCGCCTTCCGCGTCACCGACAACGCCCGCGAAGTCCCGGTGCGCTACACCGGCATCGTCCCCGACCTGTTCCGCGAGGGGCAGGGCGTGATTACCGAAGGGCGGTTCGGCCCCGGCGGCGTGTTCATGGCCGACACTGTCCTCGCCAAGCACGACGAGAAATACATGCCCCCCGAGGTCGCGGGGTCGCTTCACAAGGTCGGGCGCGTCGGTTGAGCCGATGACCTTGTGGCGGCGACCGAGCCGCATTGTTGCCCCGGTCGCGCTGGGCTTGGCGGTAGTTCTGCTCGGCTATCGCTGGTCACAGCGTCCGGTCGACCACCCCGCAATCGGCGCGCCCTTCCCCCCGCTCGCGCTCGCCTCGCTGTCGGGCACACCGCCGCTGACCGACGCCGGGCTCCGCGCCGGACACGTCACGCTGGTCAATCTGTTCGCGTCATGGTGTGTGCCGTGCCGCGCCGAGGCACCTCAGCTAGCAGCGCTCCATGATGCGGGTCTCGTTATCGTCGGCATTGCCGTCCGCGATACGCCGGGCGACGCCGCCACGTTCATCGCGGCGACGCACAGCAAGTTCGACCATGTCGAGCTCGACCCGCACTCGGCGGTCCAAGCGGCGCTTGGCACGACCGGCATTCCAGAAACCTGGGTCGTCGACGGGCACGGCTTCGTCCGCGCACGGTTCACCGGCGACCTGCACGCCGACGACCTGCCCGCGGTTCACGCGGCGGTCGCGGCGGCGTCGTAGGCGCTACTTGCCGCGCCCGGTCGTCTCCTGAAGCTCGTCGATGCGCAACGAGGCATCGGCCTTGGTCAGCTCGGGATCGAACTCCTCGTGCGCCTCTTCGCTCAGCGTCTTGAGATACGACGCCTGCGCCCCGGTCATCGGCTCGGCCCCCGTCGTCCAGTCGTGCGGATCCTTCTCCGCGTTCGACGTCGGGTTGGTCTTCGGGTTGGCGGTTTCGTCGGCCATTGTCGGTCTCCTTTGATCGACAAGAAAACCGGCTAGACCCGATGATGTTCCTTTTTCGTTCGTGCGTCAGAATTTCGCACGGACGGTTACCCCGAAGGTCCGCGGCTCGGCGGGAAAGACGATATACAGCTGGTTCGTCGAGGTGCCGTACTTCGCCGTGGCGTTGATCGTGCCGCCGCCCTGAAGCGGGGCGTCGGCGGCAACCTGCTGGTATTGCTGGTTGAGCAGGTTCTGCGACCAGAGCTCAATGCCGTAGCGATGCCCCTTGCCGTACAGCCCGATCCGCGCGTTGACGAGGATGAAGCCGTTCTGCATTTTCTCGGCGTCGAGGTCCGAGCCGGTGTTGAGGTCAGACTGGTAGCGGAAGTCGAGATACGCCAGCGCGGAGAAGTTCTCGTCGATCGCCGGGGTCCACGCCACCGATCCCGTCGTCGTATAGACCGAGGCGTTCGACAACTGGCTGCCGGGCAACTGGAACAGCGTCGGGGCGAGCGGGATGCCGCCGAGCCCGGTCAGGTTCTTCGCGTATTTCGTATCCTGGTAGGTGAAGCCCGCGGTGAAGGTGACGTCCTTCGCCGGATAGATGAACGCCTCGAGCTCGGCACCCTTCGAAACGACGCCCGGTCGCGCCCGGTTCGACGCGCACGTCACCGTGGTCGCGACGGTGTTGGTCCCGCCGGCAACGCTGTCGGCGCAGCCCTGGATGTTGGTCACCTCGAAATTGACGCCGTTGAAGGTGTTGAGCTGGAACTGGTCGAACTCCTCGTAGAACAGCGCGCCGTTGAGCTTGAACTGGCGCAGGTCGAGCTTCGCGCCGAGCTCGTAGTTGGTGACGAGTTCGGGTTCGAAGCGCAGGTTCGACGCCTGAGGCTTGGCGGCGTTGAGTGCCGACGTGTCGAGGTTGAACCCGCCCGCCTTATACCCGCGTGAGTAGGACGCGTAGGTCAGGACCGCTTTCGACGGCTTGTACGACAAGATCGCGGCACCGGTGACGCGGTCCTCGTTCTTCGTCGCACCGGGGTCGGTCGCGGTGGTGAAGCCGGTCCCGCTCGTGCCGTTGATCGCGCACGGCAGCCCGCCCAGCGCGGCGAGCGGCGACGCCCGCAGCGCCGCGCAGAAAATGTTGTTGTGGTTGAAGCTCGTATCGAGCGTCTTCTGTTCGTTGGTGTAGCGCGCGCCGATCGTCAGCAGGAGTTTGTCGGGGACGATGCTGATGACGTTGTGGGTAAAGAAGGCATAGTTGCGGCTCGTCTGGTCGAACACGTCGCGGACGACGCCGGTGCCGCCGAACAGCGGCGATGCCGTGGGAAAGCCGATCGCGTTGGCCACCGAACGGAAGCCGCCGATTGAATTCGCGGGCGACGACAGGCCCGACAGCAACGCGATCTGCCCCTTGACCGACGCCGGCACCGCCGCGCTGCCGAGCAACGCCGCCGCGGTCGTCCGGTTGAAGCAGCTCGAGTCGGCGACGTTGACCAATGCCGCGCCGAC
Organism: Polymorphobacter megasporae; assembly: GCF_018982885.2. Classification (NCBI taxonomy): domain Bacteria; kingdom Pseudomonadati; phylum Pseudomonadota; class Alphaproteobacteria; order Sphingomonadales; family Sphingosinicellaceae; genus Glacieibacterium; species Glacieibacterium megasporae. The sequence goes on from NZ_CP081848.1 coordinate 248,830, forward strand.
GCCGAGCGCGCGGGCGAAATTGTCGGCGAGGACGCAATTCGAATAGCGTTCGGCATCGGCCCCGAACTTCAGGTCGTCACGCACCGTCAGGTTCTCATGGGCGTAATAGGCGCCGACGAGGAAATCGAGGTGGTTGGCGAATGCGGTCCCCTGAAGGCGGAGTTCCTGGGTGAATGTCTTGAACTTGCGGTCGAGATCGTTGCGGCGAAGGATGTCGAGGTTTTCGAAATCGGCGTCGGAGCCGTTGTTCGCCTCATAGACCCGGTACGCGCTGATCGAGGTCAGCTTGACCGCGCCGAGATCCCAGTTGACCTCGCCCGACAGGCCGAAATCCTTGCTCCGCTGGTGATAATTGACCCCCGGGGTGATCGAGTCGAAGCGGCTGAACGGGGTGCTGCCGGTCGACTGGTTGATGACGCCGCCGAGCGCGTTGATGATCGGGATCAGGCTGTTCGGCGACGACACGAGATTGCCCTGTGCGTCGCGCGACAGGTTACGTGCTGGGCTGAGGAACGCCGCCGCGCAGCATTCCTCGGCCTTGTGGCTGTAATCGCCGATCAGCCGGATATTGAGGTCGTCGGTCGGCTTGATCAGCAACTGCCCGCGAATCAGGTAGCGGTCGCGGTCACCGGTCTTGCGCCCCGAGATCGAGTCGGTGAGCAGAAGCCCGTCGCGCTTGACGTAGACGCCGTCGATCCGCGCCGCGATCTTGTCGCCGACGACCGGCCCGGTGACGCTGCCCGCGAGGCGGTAATAATTGAAGTTGCCGTAGCTTGCTTCGGCATTGCCTCCGAGGTCGAACGACGGCCCCTTGGTGATGATGTTGATCAGCCCCGCCGAGGCGTTGCGCCCGAATAGCGTCCCCTGCGGTCCGCGCAGGACCTCGATGCGGTCGACCTCGCCGAGTTCGGTCAAGCCGACGCCGGTCCGGCTGCGATAGACGCCGTCGATAAACACCGCGACCGACGATTCGAGCCCCGGATTTTCGCCGACCGTGCCGATGCCGCGGATCCGCGCGACCCCCGAGGCTTCGTTGGTCGCCGACGAGACGAGCAGCGACGGCGCGAGCTGGTTCAATTGGCGGATATCGCTGCCGCCCGAATTCTGCAGCTGTTCGGCCGAGACCGCGCTGACCGCGATCGGCACGTCGGACAGAACCTGGCTGCGGCGCGTTGCAGTGATGATGATGTCGTTGGCGTCGAACGCGGTCGCAGCAGCAGTGGCCGGCGCTACCGGTGGTGCCGTCTGGCCGACCGCCGCGCCGCCGCCTCCGCTCGCCGCGATCAACGCGCACGACGCCAGCCAGATGTTCTTCATGATTTCCACCCCCGCGGATGAGGCATTGTGCCCCGTTATTCAGCCAAGGCTACGACAATCGCGGCGAGGCGCAAGGCTTATTGTGCAGATTGCTGCGCGGCGTTGCTGCACGGTATCGGCGCAGCATGCGCTGTTCGGTTTGCTCTCGTGAGCGTCCGCGCTAAGGGTCGCCACAATCAGGGAGATGCACATGGCAAACGGTCGGCTGGCGGGAAAGGTGGCACTCGTCACCGGGGCGGCGTCGGGGCTCGGCGCGGCGATGGCGGCAAAGTTCGTCGCCGAGGGCGCGCGAGTCGTGCTGACCGATCTCAACGGCGCTGGGGCCGAGCGCCATGCCACGACGCTCGGCGATGCGGCGGCAGCGATCGCGCACGACGTCACCTCGCCCGACGAATGGACCGCCGCGCTGGCGTTCGCCGAGAAGACCTTCGGCGGCCTGCACATCCTCGTCAACAACGCCGGCATCGGCACCGGCGGGACGGTCGAAAGCACGAGCTTCGACGACTGGCGGCACCTTCACGCCGTCGACCTCGACAGCGTCTTCTACGGCTGCAAGCTTGCGCTGCCGCTGATGGCGGCGTCGTGCGCCCGCGACGGCAGGCACGGCTCGATCCTTAACATCTCGTCGATCGCCGGGGTCATCGCCAGCGCCAACATGGCAGCGTACAACTCGGCGAAGGCAGCGGTCCGGCATCTGTCGAAGTCGGTCGCGCTCCACTGTGCCAGGCAGCGCTACAATATCACCTGCAACTCGATCCACCCGGTGTTCATCGACACGCCGATCCTCGACAATCTCGTCGGCGGCATCGAGCGCGCCGAAGGACTGGCGAAGCTCGGACGGCAGATACCCCTCGGCCGCGTCGGCGAGCCCGACGATGTCGCGTGGGGCGCGGTGTATCTGGTGTCGGACGAAGCGAAGTTCGTGACCGGGACCGAGCTGTACATCGACGGCGGTATCTCGGCGATGTGAGACTACATGATCCTCCCCGCCTTTCGGGGAGCTGGCGCGCGGGTGCGCGACGGAGGGGCGGCGGCGCGAGCACGCAGTCTGAGCTTGCCCCACCGCCCCTCCACCACGCGCTGAAGACGCGCGCGGTCCCCCTCCCCGAAGCCGGGGAGGATCGAGCAAGGAGCGCCCCTTGCCCCCGCCGTCCCCGCCCGATACCCCCGCGCGCATGACCCCCGCCCGCCTTGCCTTCCCCGCGATGCTCACCGGCAGCGCCGCGCTCGCCTTCGGGCCGTGGCTCGTCCGGCTCGCCGATGTCGCGCCGGTGTCGTCGGCATTCTGGCGGCTTGCGCTCGCGATTGGGCCACTCATCGTGCTGGCGCGTGTCGCCACGGGAGTGCGCCGTGCGGACAGCGGTGCGGCTGTTGTGCGGCCGTCACTTTCGGCGGTCGGCGTGATCGCGCTGGCGGGAGCCTTCTTCGCCGCCGACCTCGCGCTGTGGCACCTCGGGATCAAGCGGACGACGCTGGCCAACGCGACGCTGATGGGCAATTCGGCGAGCTTCATCCTCCCGGCCTACGGCTTCATCGTCACCCGCACCCTGCCGGGACGCTCCGCAATTGCTGCGTTGTTGTGCGCAGCCGCCGGGATCGGTCTGCTCCTCGGGCGCAGCGCCGACGTGTCGGGCACGCATCTCGTCGGCGACCTGATCTGCATGGCGGCCGGAGCATTTTACGCCGCCTATTTCATCGTCGTCGACCGCGTCCGCTCGCAGGTCGCGCCGCTGACGCTGCTGGCGATGGCGACAGCGTTCGGGGCAATTGCGCTGCTCCCGGCAGCGCTGGCGATGACCGCGCCGGGGGCCGGGTTCTGGCCGCACGACTGGACCCCGTTGATTTTGCTCGCGATCGGCAGCCAGGTGATCGGCCAGGGGCTGATCATCTTCGCGATGGGCTATTTGCCGCCGCTCGTCATCGGGCTGACCTTGCTCGTCCAGCCGGCGATCTCGGCGACGATCGGCGCGCTCCGCTTCGGCGAAGGGGTCAGCGGCGTCGAGGCGCTCGGGATGGCGCTGGTCGCGACCGCGCTGGTGTTGGTCCGCCTGCCGTCGCGACGAGTCGCGACGGTTTAGACCGTCAGAATATCCGCTTCGGCGCGCTGAAGACGCGAGTCACCTCGGGTTCGAAGCTGGCGAGGCTGTCTGCCGGGAAGTCGGGGTCGAACGCCGGGGCATCCCATTCGTCGACGAGCTTCTCGGCAAAGGCGAACCACGGCTCGCTGCGGAAATCTTCGCGCATCGTCGGGGATTGCCCCATATATTCATAGTAATAGCGGCCCTGGAACGCCTGGTGGTGCTTGACCGCGTGGTAGATGTCGTCGCGGACGTAGGGCTTGAGGATCTCGGCGGCGATCGCGCCGTGGTTGGGGATGCTCATCAATTTGCCGAGGTCGTGGCACAGCGCCGCGACGATCTCCTCGTCCGGTGCCCCCGCCCGCCGCGCAAGCGTCGCCGCCATCAGGCTGTGGCCGAGCTGCGACGCGGCGAAACCGACTTCGATCGCGTCGAGCCGGGCGAGCGACTCCATGATCTGGAGCGGGGCGGCCGATTTCTGATGGGTGCCGTGCTCGCGGGCGATATGCCCCCAGTCCTCGGCGGTTCCCTCGACCATGTTCGTGAACATCGAAAATGCTCCTAGCCAGGACGCCTTATACCGCAGGTGCCGAGTAGATGTGACTGGTTTCTGCAAAGAGCTGCCGGTAGCGTTGCCGCAGCGCGACCTTGTCGATCTTGGCGCTGCCGAGCTTGGGCAGCAGTTCGTCGCTGAACCAGATGTGCGCGGGGACCTTGAACGAAGCGAGGTCGCGCGCGACGAACTGGGTCAACGCCTCCGCCTCGAGTGCCGCGCCGGGCTTCGGATAGACCACCGCGCCGACGAGCTCGCCGAGCCGGTCGTCGGGTAGGCCGAAGACGCTCGCCTCGGCCACCGCCGGATGGGCGTAGAGCGCGGCCTCGACCTCCTGGCAGCTGATGTTCTCGCCACCGCGGATGATGATGTCCTTCTTGCGGTCGACGATGAACAGATAGGCGTCGGCGTCGAGATAGCCGAGGTCGCCGGTGCGGAACCAGCCGCCCGGCATGAACGCCGCCGCGGTCGCCTCTGGATTGCGCCAATAGCCGCGGACGTTGGCGACCGACTTTATGCAGATTTCGCCGACTGTCCCGCTGGGCTGCGCGACCATCGCATCGTCGAAGATGCCGATCTCGACCAGCGGAGCCGCTGCGCGTCCGGTCGATGCCGGCTTGGCGAGGTAATTGTCACGGTAGATGCCCGCGCCGACGCCGTTGGTCTCAGTCAGGCCATAGCCCTGGACCGGGTGCTTGCCGGGGAAGGTGTGCTCGAGCCGATCGACGTGCTCGGGCGGGCGGGGGGCGCCGCCGCTGGCGATGTCGACGAGGCTCGACAGGTCGTATTTATTGCGGTCGGGATGGTTCATCAGCTCGAGGCTCATCGTCGGCACGCCGACGAAATACGTCGCCTTCTCCTCGGCGATCATCCGCAGCGCCTCGCCCGCGTCCCATTTGTGCATGATGATCATCTTGCGCCCGATTGCGATCGACACGAGCAACACCGGCACCGACCCCGTGATGTGAAACAGCGGGACGTTAAGCAGCATCACCTGCTGTTCAGGAGCCGGCGCGCCCGACGCGGCGGTCAGGCTGAGCAGGGCCAGTCCGGTGACGAGATAGTTGAGCGACCCCGACACGATCGCGCGCTGGGTCGATACCGCGCCCTTCGGCATGCCGGTCGAGCCGCTCGTGTACATGATCGTCGCGTCGTCCTCGGGCACGATCGGCGGCAAATACCACGGCGCGGCGCCGGCCGTGACGAGCGCATCGTCGAGGCGTGACAGGCCGAGCCCCGCCGCGACTTCGGCCGAAGTGCGGACCGTCAGCACCGGCACCGTGAAGCTGGGCATCGCCGCCAGCCGCCGCGCGCGTTCTTCGTCGGCGATGACGAGTCTTGTGCCGCTATGCGCGACACCGAACGCGAGTTCCTCGCCCTTCCACCACGCGTTCATCGGCACCGCGACCGCGCCGAGGATGTGGATGCCGCAGAAACTCGTGATCCATTCGGGATAGTTGCGCATCGCCACCGCGACGCGGTCGCCCTTGGCAATACCGCGCGCCTGAAGGACGGCGGCGACCTTCTGCGCCTGTGCGTAAATCTCGGCGAAGGTGTAGCGCTCGTCGCGGTAGACGAGGAACTCCTTGGCTGCATTGGCGGTGAAGAAGAAGGCGAGATAGTCGCGCATGTTCGTCGGGGCGTTGTCGAACACCGGATAATCGGCGCCGCGTACCGTCGCGTGGCCGACTGCAAGCTGGCCGCCGGGGGCGGTGATCTGCGCGACGACGGCGTCGATCTGCTGGTCAAGGACGGATGTCATCGGCGAACTCCCAAGGGGGCGTGGCTCGATTCCACGTCTCTCATGCCCCTGATGTAACGCCCGCGAACGCTTTACAATCGCTTCGCGTAATTGATCGTTCGACCCACCTCGATGAAGCCGGTCGCCTCATGCCAAGCCGCGCCGGGCGAATTGTCCAAATCGCTGTCCGAGCCAAGGTAGCCGACGCCGCAGGCGCGCAGCCAATCTTCGACCGCAACGAGCAGCAGCTTGCTGATTCCTGCGCGGCGGTCGTAGCCGGTGACGAAGATTCCTTGCAGGAAGCCGCTGAGACCGTCGGGTGCGCCGTCGACATAATGTTGCAGCGTCGCTTCGGCCAGGCCGAGCGCAACACCGTCGCGTTCGGCGAGAAACACGGAGAAATCATCTCTCGCGAGAAGTGCTGCGACGCCGTCCTCGTTGCTGTTGTCGTCGGGCCATAGTCGACACTGGAGATCGTAGACGACTAGGGTGTCCGCAACCGTCGCCCGTCGGACGGTAATCACGGCGCGCTCAGTACCCCATCAGCGTCGCGAGGCGATCACCGTGGAAGGCGATATCGCCAAAAGTCTCCTGCGCCGCGCGCGCGCGCTTCATGAAGAAGCCGATGTCGAAGTCGTCGGTCATGCCGATGCCGCCGTGCATCTGAACCGCCTCGTTCGTCGCAAGCTTGGCGACCTCGCCGGTCTTGGCCTTGGCGAGGCTGGCGAACAGCGGCACGCGCTCCTCGTCGGCGTCGAGCGCGGTCAGCGCGCGCAGCGTCGCCGAACGGGCGAGCTCGACCTCGCAGAACAGATGCGCGGCGCGATGCTGGAGCGCCTGGAAGCTGCCGATCTTCGCGCCGAACTGCTCGCGCTGCTTGAGATAGTCGACGGTGCGGGTGAAGCTCTCGCCGGCGACGCCGAGCATCTCGGCGGCGAGGCACGCGCGCCCGGCATCGAGAACGCGGTCGAGGATCGCCCAGCCGCCGCCGACGCTGCCGAGGACATCGGCGCCGTCGACCTGGACGTTGGTCAGCGTGATCGTGGCGGCGTTGCGGCTGTCGACCATCGACCGCCGCTCGACCGCAACCCCGCCGGCCTTCGCATCGACGAGGAACAGCGTGATGCCGTCATTCCCGTCGTCGCCGGTCCGCGCCGCGACGATCAGCGTGTCGGCGACGTTGCCGTCGAGGACGAAGGTCTTGGTGCCATTGAGCTTGAAGCCGTTGCCCGACGCCTCGGCGCGGGTGGCGATGTGGTCGGGCGTGTGACGGACCGCTTCATCGGCGGCGAGCGCGAAGAGGCGTTCGCCGCTGGCGATTTGCGGCAGATACTGCGCCTGCTGCTCGGGCGAACCGCCGCGAAGCAACGCAGTCGCGCCGAGGATCGCGGTCGACAGCAACGGCGACAGGCTCAGGTTGCGGCCGACCGCCTCCTGGAGCAGCCCGGCGGCGACATAGCCGAAGCCCGACCCGCCGTGCGCCTCGGGCACCAGCACCCCGGCGAACCCCATCTCCGCCATCTTGTGCCACAACCCGCGGTCGAACCCGGTCGCATCAGCGGCATCGCGCAGCCGCCGGAGTTCCCCGACCGGAGCCTCGCTCGCGAAAAAGCCATCCGCCGACTCGCGGATCATCGTCTGGTCGTCGGTCAGTACCAAAGCCATATTTTTCCTGTTCAGCGCACAAGCAGCGACTTGAGCACACGTCGCATATCAGCGTGTTCCGCGCTGCCGCTTTCGACCGTCCAATTCTCGTTATGAACGTGCCAAAGCAACCGTGCAGCGCGCAATTTGCTGCGAAACGCACGGTCGCTGATGCCCGCAGCGCGAGCCATTTCTACCGCAGTAACTTCGATCGCCCGATGCCCATTCATCTCACGCCCCCGGTAGCTGCAGCACCCGCTTGGCGATGATGTTGAGCTGGACCTCGCTGGTGCCGCCCTCGATCGAATTTGCCCGGCTGCGCAGCCAGTGGCGCGACAGGTCGCCCTCGCCCTTGCCCGGGCCTTCCCAGACGAGGCCGTCCGACCCCGCGACCGACATCAGCAGTTCCTGCCGCTGCTTGTTCAGCTCGGTCCCGTAATACTTGAGCATCGACGACAGTGCGCCGACGCCCTGCCCCGCCTTCGCCTCGTCCTTGACCCGCTCCATCGTCAGGCCGAACGCGAGCGCATTGATCTCGTGGCGGACGATGTCGGTCCGCAGCGGCGCGACCCCGTCCTCGCCGAGCGCCTTGACCGCGATCTGGCTGAGCGAGCGGCGGCCGTCGTCGAGGTCGCCGATCATCTCGCGCTCGTGGGTCAGCAGATACTTGGCGATGTCCCACCCCTTGCCGGCGGTGCCCATCAGATTGCCCTTGGGCACGCGGACATCGTCGAAGAAGGTCTGGCAGAACGGCGAATAGCCCGAGATCAGCTTGATCGGCGAAGTCGTGACCCCCGGCGACGCCATGTCGAACAGCAGGAAGCTGATGCCGAGATGCTTCGGCGCGGCGGGGTCGGTGCGGACGAGGCAGAAGATCCAGTCGGCCTTGTCGGCGTAGCTCGTCCACACCTTCTGGCCGTTGACGATATAGTCGTCGCCGTCGAGGATCGCCGAGGTCCGCAGCGCGGCAAGGTCGGACCCTGCGCCCGGCTCCGAATAGCCCTGGCACCAGCGGATCTCGCCGCGCGCGATCTTCGGCAGATGCTCGAGCTTCTGTTCCTCCGAACCGTATTTGAGCAGCGCCGGCCCGAGCATCCAGATGCCGAACGACGACAGCGGCGACCGCGCGCGGATCGCCCGCATCTCGCTCGCCAGCACCTTCGCCTCGTCCTTGCTCAGGCCGCCGCCGCCGTACGCGACCGGCCATTCGGGGACGGTCCAGCCCTTCGCGCCCATCCGGTCGAGCCAGAGCCGCTGCGGCCCGGTCAGCGTCGCATGGCGCCCACCCCAGCAGACGTCGGCGTCGCTCGCGATCGGCAACCGCATCTCTGGCGGGCAGTTCGCGGCGAGCCAGTCGCGGGTTTCTTGGCGGAACGTCTCGAGCGTGTCGGTCACGGCAGGCCTCACCCAATTGTCTTATCGCTTTCCCCGACTATGGTGCCGCGACGTCGCGACACAAGGGAAATCACGTTGCTCGACCATGCCCGGATCGCGCTCGATTGGTCGAGCCTCGGCCTCTCGCCGGTTCTTTTCGAATTCCACGGTTTCGCGCTGCGCTGGTACAGCCTCGCCTATATCGGCGGCATCCTCGGTGGCTGGTGGCTGCTCGGCCGGATGCTCGATTCGTGGGCGGCCCCGATGAGCCGCGCGAATGCCGATGCGCTGATCACCTGGGCGACGGTCGGGATCATCCTCGGCGGACGGATCGGCTATGTTCTGTTCTACGACTTCGCCAAATTCGCCGCCGACCCGCTCGCGATCCTGCGGCTGTGGGAGGGCGGGATGTCGTTCCACGGCGGCGCAATCGGCTTCACCGCCGCGATCTTCCTGTTTGCCCGCGCCAACAATCTGCCGGGCCTGCGCATCTGCGATTACGTCGCGTGCGTCGCCCCGCTCGGTCAGGGCCTCGGGCGGCTGGCGAACTTCATCAACGGCGAGCTATGGGGGCGCGTCACCGGCAGCGACTGGGGGATCATCTTCCCGGGCGCGGGCACCGCACCGCGCTATCCGAGCCAGTTGTTCGAGTTCGCCGGTGAGGGCGTCCTGCTGTTCGTCGTGCTCAACCTGCTGTTCTATCGGACGCGCGCGCGTCTTTACCCGGGGTTCCTCGTCGGCGTCGGCACGTTCGGCTTCGGCCTCGTCCGCTTCTGCATCGAGTTCTTCCGCGAGCCCGATATCCAGGTCGGTTATCTCAAGTTCGGGCTGACGATGGGGCAATGGCTGTGCCTGCCGATGGTTTTCCTCGGTCTGTATCTGATATGGTCGAGCCGGGCGCGAGCGATCCCTGCCGGGGCACCGATCCCGGCGTGACGCCGCTCGGCGACCGGCTCGCGCACGCGATCGCGGCGTCGGGGCCGATGCCGGTCGCGCGGTGGATGGGCCTGTGCAACGCACATTATTACGCGACCCGCGACCCGTTCGGCGCTGGCGGAGACTTCACCACCGCACCCGAAATCAGCCAGATGTTCGGCGAGCTGATTGGCGCGTGGCTGACCGATGTGTGGCGTCGCGCGGGGTCGCCAGACCGGGTTCGGCTTGTCGAACTCGGGCCGGGACGCGGCACGTTGATGGCGGATATGTTGCGCAGCATGGCTGCAGCGAGATGGGCTCCGGCGGTCGATTTCGTCGAGACGAGTCCGCTACTGCGCACGGCACAGGGCGATCGGGTGGCGAACGCGAGGTGGCACGATAGCCTCGACGCCGTGCCCGACGATGCGCCGCTGCTTCTTGTCGCCAACGAGTTCTTCGACGCGCTGCCGGTGCGCCAATTCGTTCGCAGCACGACCGGTTGGCACGAGCGTATAGTGGCGGTGGGCGACGCGGGCTTTGCAGCAGCGCTCGGGAACGCCGATGCGACGCCGCTCGTCCCGCCGTCGCTGTGGAACGCCCCCGTCGGCAGCGTCGTCGAGACCTCCCCCGCGTCGACCGCCATCGCCGCCGAGATTGGCTCGCGGCTGTCGCTTAACGGCGGGGCGGCGCTGTTCATCGACTACGGCCACAGCGGGCCGGTCACCGGCGATACGCTCCAGGCGGTGCGCGACCACGCCTCCGCCGACCCTTTCGTCGACCCCGGCGAGGCCGACCTGACCGCGCACGTCGACTTCACCGCGCTCGCGGCGGCGGCGTGCGCAGCTGCGTCGGGCCCGATCAGGCAAGGCGACTTTCTCCGCGCGATCGGCATCGACGCGCGCGCCGAGACCTTGCGTCGCCGGGCAACTGCGGTGCAACGCGAGGCGATCGACGCGGCGGTCGCGCGGCTTACCGGGGAGACGGCGATGGGGCGATTGTTCAAGGTTATGGCGCTGACCGGGCGCGACTGGCCTGCGCCGGCGGGGTTCGCATGAGCGTCACCTATCGCACCGCGACCGTCGCCGACGCGGCACGCCTCGCCGACCTCGGCGCGCGGACCTTCACCGCAACCTTCGGGCATCTGTATTCCTCGGCGAACCTCGCGATCTTCCTCGATAATCACACACAAGAGCGATGGGCGGCGGCGCTGGCGGGCGACGCGACGGTGCGCCTTGCCGAGGTCAACGGCGTTGCCATCGGCTACGCGCGGATCGGGCCGCTGACCTTTGCGGTCGAGCGCGGCGGACGAACCGCGGCCCAGCTCTATCAGCTTTATGTCGACGCACCGTGGCACGGCAGCGGCATCGCCGCGACGCTCCTCGACTGGTCGGCGACGACCGCGCGCGAGCAGGGTGCCGCCGACCTGTGGCTGTCGGTCTTCGTCGACAACCCGCGCGCCCGCCGCTTCTATGCGCGCGCCGGGTTCGTCGAAGTCATGCCGTACACTTTCATGGTCGGCGACCATGCCGACGAGGACATCATCTGCCGCCTCGCGCTCGATGTCCGCACTGAGGCCGCCGCATGACCGTCCCGTTCGTCACCGCCGCGGCACTGACGGGCACGCGACACGGCTTCTGCGGGCGGCGCGGCGGCGTTTCGACCGGCATCTTCGCCTCGCTCAACACCGGGCTCGGGTCGAGCGACGACGCGGCGGCGGTCGCCGAGAACCGGCGGCGCGCGGTCGCCGCGGTCGCTCCCGGCGCGACGCTCGCCACGGTCCACCAGATCCACAGCGCGATCGTCGTCATCGCCGACCCCGCGACCGTCGACGCCGATCGCCCGCACGCCGACGCGCTCGTCACCGACCGCCCCGGCGTCGTCCTCGGCGTCCTCGCCGCCGACTGCGCCCCGGTCCTGTTCGCCGACGTCGCCGCCGGGGTGATCGGCGCGGCGCATGCCGGGTGGAAGGGCGCGCTGTACGGCGTGCTCCCCGCGACGATCGCTGCGATGGAGGCGCTCGGCGCGCGCCGCGACCGCATCGCCGCCGCGATCGGGCCATGCATCGCCCGCGCGAGCTACGAGGTCAGCCTGAGCTACGCCGACCCATTCGTCGCGGTCGATCCGTCGTTCGCAAGCTTCTTCACTGCCGGTCGTCCGGGCCACCTCCAGTTCGACCTCGAAGGCTTCGTCGCCGCGCGGCTTGCGGCCGAGGGTCTGACGCGGATCGAGGCTACCGGGCGCGACACCTATGCCAACCCCGGCGACTGGTTCAGCTATCGCCGCACGACGCACGCCGGCGAAGCCGATTACGGGCGGAATCTCGCGCTGATCGCGCTGGACCGATAACAGTGAGCGTCCGTCGGCGTAGCAAGTGTTGCCGATCGATGACGCCGCCGCTAAGACGCCGCGCATCAAGGGGACCGTGCGCATGAAGATTCTGGCGGGGAACGCCAACCCCGAGCTGGCGCAGGCGATCGCGTCGTACCTCGACCTCAAGTTGACGTCGGCCAGCGTCCGCCGCTTCGCCGACGAGGAGGTCTTCGTCGAAATCCACGAGAACGTGCGCGGCGAGGATGTCTTCGTCGTCCAGTCGACCTCGGCCCCGGCGAACGACAACCTCATGGAATTGCTGATCTGCATCGATGCGCTGCGGCGGGCGTCGGCGCGCCGGATCACCGCCGTCGTGCCGTATTTCGGCTATGCCCGGCAGGACCGGAAGTCGGGCTCGCGGACGCCGATCTCGGCGAAGCTGGTCGCGAATTTGATCACCAAGGCAGGGGCCGACCGGGTCCTCGCGGTCGATCTTCACGCTGGGCAGATCCAGGGCTTCTTCGATATCCCGACCGACAATCTGTTCGCCGCGCCGGTGATGCACGCCGATATCGTCGCGCGCCTGCCCAAGACCAACCTGACCATCGTTTCACCCGACGTCGGCGGCGTCCTCCGCGCCCGCGCGCTGGCCAAGCGCCTCGGCAACGCCCCGCTGGCGATCGTCGACAAGCGCCGCGAGAACCCGGGCGAATCCGAAGTCATGAACATCATCGGCGACGTCTCGGGCCGCGCCTGCGTGCTCGTCGACGACATCATCGATTCGGGCGGGACCCTGTGCAACGCCGCCGCCGCGCTGATGCAGTCGGGCGCGACGAGCGTCACCGCCTATATCACTCACGGCGTCCTGTCGGGCGGCGCGGTCGCGCGGGTCGAAGGATCCGAACTGACCGAGCTCGTCATTACCGATTCGATCGCGCCGCTCGATGTCGTCAAGACTGCGAAAAAGATCCGGCTGATCACCATTGCACCGCTTCTCGCCGAAGCGATGCGGCGGACGAGCGAGGAAAGTTCGGTTTCGAGCCTGTTCGACTAGCGCGACGCGAGCGCGACCACCGGGGCATCGGCCTTCTGGCAGTGAACCGCGACGACCGGATAGCTGACATCGGTCGTCCGTGTCAGGACTTCCTCTGCCGCAGCATTGCACGCATCGACAGTCTGATACCGCGGGGCGAGAACCCGCACCGCCTGGCACTGGTCACCAGCGTCGCTGCAGCCGAGCAAGGTCATCGCGATCAGCAGGGGCGACATCAGGCAACTCCTTGGAGCTCTCCACTCGTCGCCTGATAACGTCGCTTCGTCGCGCTAGTTCCTATACGAGAGGCTCGGTCAACATGAAGAATGGCTCGGCCCCGAGAAACGCCTTGAACTCGCGCGCGATGGCCTGGCTCGATGCGCCGGCGACGTCGGTCGTGAAGCCCTCCATGTCGGCGATGTCGATGATCTCGACATATTGATACGGCGCGGGGGCGCTGCCGCCGAGCAGGCCGGTCGTGCGGTAAATTTGGAAATCGTCGATCGACGGCAGCGCGCGCACACCGGGAATGTCGCGCGTTCGCGCCCAGTCTTCGTAGGCGGCAACATCGGTATCGGGCTTGAGGTTGAACAGCACGACGACACGCATGATTTTACTCCGAAGCAATTAACCACGCCAAAGTGGACGAAGCCGTGCGCCGCGGCAATCGCGATCGTCGCCGGATCGCCGCTGCCGCCAGCGCGTTATGTCCCGAGCCAGAACGATCGCCGATTGAGCGACCGCGCACCTCTGCTACAGGGAGGTGGTAACCGGCGGAAGTGGACCGAATGATGCGTGCGACGATCGCCTTGATGATGATACTGGCGAGCGCCGCGGCTACGCCCGTCGCAGCGCAATCTATGCTCAAGGCTGCGCCGACCGACACCAGCCTGCCCCGGCAGAAGGTCGTCGAAGTCTTCGGGACCGATCCGTGTCCCAAGTCGACCGATCCCGACGAGATCATCGTCTGCTCGCGCCGTCCCGACGAAGACCGTTACCGAATTCCGCCGGCAGTTCGCAGCGACGCCCAGGCGCTTGCGCCGAACGTTGCCAACCGCAAGCTTCTGCTCGGCGACGACGCCGGCGGCGCTGGCGGCGGCATCGGGTCGTGCAGCGCTGTTGGCCCGGGCGGCGGCACCGGCTGCAACCAGGCAATCCAGGACCAGTATCGCGCGGCGCGGAAGCGCGGCGATGTTCCGCAGTCAATCCTGCCGCAGATCACCCCCGACGCGACGATTACGCCGCCCTACTAATCAGCACAAATCGTCGGGCATAAGGCGCAGGTCGTTCGGCCTGCGCCTATAGCTGCGCCGTGTCCGCGCCGCTCGAGCGGAACATATGCCGCGCTGCAGCATTTGACGCCTTGCTGATTACAAGCATGGCTATTATCTAATATATATGAAACAGGACTCGCTTGCCTTCCTCCTGAGCGACACCAGTCGCCTGCTGCGGCGGCGGTTCGATGCCAAGGCGCGGTCGCTCGGCGTCAGTCGCGCGCAGTGGCAGGTGCTGTTTGCCCTGTCGCGCAACGAGGGGATCAACCAGACCGGCCTCGCCGATTATCTCGAAGTCGAGACGATAACGCTGTGCCGGATGGTCGATCGGCTCGAGGAGGCGGCGCTGGTCGAGCGGCGCGCCGACCCCGCCGACCGCCGGGCGTGGCGGCTCCATCTGACGCCGACCGCACATCCGTTGCTCGAGAAGCTGCGTGGCATCGGGGAGGGCGTCGTCGAAGACGCGCAGGCGGGGGTCGACCCCGATGGGCTCGCAGCCGCGATGGTGGCGTTGTCAGTTATTCGCGCAAATCTTTCTTCACGCGCCGAGCCGTGTGTGAAGAAGTCGGGAGTCAAGTGATGCACGATGTGGTTGGACGCGACCAGCTGGTCGCCGCCCCGCGCCGGACGTTGTGGGAACGGGCTCGCCGCCCGCTGCTGATGATCCTGCTGCCGCTCGTCGTCATCGCTGGCGGCGTCTATTTCTGGCTGACCTCGGGCCGGTCGGTGTCGACCGACAACGCCTATGTCTCGCAGGACAAGGTTTCGATCAGCTCCGACGTCACCGGGCGCGTGATCGAGGTCGACGTCGGCGAGAGCCAGCAGGTCCACAAGGGACAGGTGTTGTTCAAGATCGACCCCGAGCCGTTCCAGATCGCGCTCGAACAGGCGACCGCCAACCTTGCAACGGCGCGCGCGCAGGTTGCGGGGATGCGCTCGACCTTCACCGGCAAGGGTGCCGATGTCGCCGGCAAGCGCGAGGCGATCGCGTATGACGAGATTGATCTCAAGCGCCAGCAAGACCTGATGAAGGACGGCTTCACGACGCGCGCCCGACTCCAGCAGGCCGAGCATACGCTCGCGCAGGGCCATGCGGACATGAACTCGGCGCTCGCCGACGAAGCCAATGCCAGTGCCGCGCTCGCAGGCACCCCGGCGGGCCCGATCGACCGCCATCCGCTCGTGCTTGCGGCGGCGGCGGCGCGCGACAAGGCGGCGCTCGACCTGCGCCGGACATCGGTCATCGCCCCCGCCGACGGGCTCGCCAGCCAGACGACCAAGGTCCAGCCGGGCCAGATCGTCGCGCTCGGCATTCCGACGATGAGCCTGCTGCTCAGCGGCCACGACTGGGTCGAGGCGAACTTCAAGGAGACCGATCTCGACCATATGCGGATCGGCCAGAAGGCGACGGTCAAGCTCGACGCCTATCCGGCGACGCCGTTGACCGGGCACGTTCTCAGCGTCGGCGGCGGCACCGGGTCTGAGTTCTCGGTCCTGCCCGCGCAGAACGCGACGGGGAACTGGGTCAAGGTCGTCCAGCGCGTTCCGGTCCGCATCGCGATCGACGATCATCGCGGCCTGCCGCCGATCGCCGGGCTGTCGGCCAACGTCACGGTCTACGTGAAGCAGGACAAGTGAGCGGACGGCGGATCAGCGGCGTGACCGCCTGATGGCATCGACCGCGCTGCCCTTCGCCGCCGCGCCCGACAAAGCGGTCAATCCGCTGCTGGTGACGTGCGTCGTCATGCTGGCGACGTTCATCACCGTCCTCGATTCGACGATCGCCAACGTCGCGCTGCCGCACATGCAGGCGAGCCTCGGCGCGGCGTCGGACACGGTGACGTGGGTGCTGACGTCGTACATCGTTGCCGCTGCGATCGCGACGCCGTTGACCGCATGGCTCGGCGGCAAGGTCGGGCGCAAGCGGCTGTTCGTCTTCGCCATCGGCGGCTTCGTCGTCGCGTCGATGCTGTGCGGGCTCGCCCAGTCGCTCGAGCAGATGGTCTTTTTCCGCCTGCTCCAGGGCGCGTCGGGGGCGTTCCTCGTGCCGCTCGGCCAGTCGTTCCTGCTCGACGCCTACCCCAAGGAAAAGCACGGCCAGGCGATGGCGCTGTGGGGCGTCGGCGTCATGGTCGGGCCGGTGATGGGGCCGGTGCTCGGCGGCTGGCTGACCGATAATTTCGAATGGCGCTGGGTGTTCTACGTCAACCTGCCCTTCGGCCTGCTCGCGCTGTTCGGCGCGCTCGCGGTCCTCCCCGCGCCCGAAAAACTCATGCGCAAGTTCGACGCATTCGGCTTTCTCGCACTCGGCATCGGCATCGGTGCGCTGCAGCTGATGCTCGACCGCGGCCAGCAGCTCGACTGGTTCTCGTCATGGGAGGTGCGGATCGAGGCGGCGGTGTGCGTGATGGGGCTATGGGTGTTCGGAGTCCACATCTTCACCGCGCGCGACACGATCCTGCCCGCGGCGCTGCTCAAGGACCGCAACATCGTCACCGGCTTCGCCTTCATCTTCCTGGTGGGGATGCTTCAGCTCGCGACGAGCGCCCTGCTGCCGCCGATGCTCGAACAGCTTTACGGCTATCCGGTTGTCATCTCGGGGCTGACGATGGCCCCGCGCGGGGTCGGCACGATGGCCGGAATGCTCCTCGTCGGGCGGCTGATCGGCCGGGTCGACGCGCGGATCATGATGATCACCGGCATGTCGCTGGTCGCGATCACGATGTACTGGATGACCGGCTTTTCGCCGATCATGGGCACCGGGCCGTTCCTGTGGTCGGGGCTCGTCCAGGGCTTCGGCGTCGGGCTGATCTTCGTCCCCCTCAACACGCTGGCGTTCGCGACCGTTCCCGCAGCGCTGCGGACCGAGGCCGCGAGCTTCTTCAGCCTGTTGCGCAACCTCGGCGGGTCGGTCGGGGTCAGCCTGTCGGTCGGCGTCCTCGCGCGCCAGACGCAGATCGCGCACGCCGATGTCGGCGCGGCGATCAGCCCGTTCACCATCACCGGCGCCGATCCGAGCATCGCCGCGGCGATGGCGTCGGCGGGAGACACCGTCCTTGCGCTGGTCGATGCGGCGGTCAACCAGCAGGCGGCGATGATCGCCTATCTCGACGACTTCACACTGATGATGTGGCTGTCGATCGCGGCGATCCCGCTGATCTTCGTCCTCAAGTCACCGAAGAAGATCGTGATCGATCCCGAACATTCGGTGATGGAATAAGCGCCGGCGCGTTAACAGCGCCGGCGCCGACCCTTACCAGATACGGACGCGGTCGTCGGGCTTGAGATACAGTTTGTCGCCCGGCTTGACGTCGAACGCGTCGTACCACGGACCGAAGTTGCGGACTTCGAAGACGCGCTCCTTCTCGGGCGAGTGCGGGTTCGACGTCAGCTGCGACAGGACCGCTGCGTCGCGCCGCTTGCCGCGCCACACCTGCGCGTAGCCGAGGAAGAAGCGCTGGTCGCCGGTCAGCCCGTCGATCACCGGCGCGGGCTTGCCGTGAAGCGACAGCTGGTAAGCCTCGTACGCGATCCGCAGCCCGGCGAGGTCGGCGATGTTCTCGCCGAGCGTCAGCGCGCCCTTGATGTGGGTGCCGGGGAGCGGTTCATACGCGTCGTACTGCGCGATCAGCTTGTTCGCCCGCGCGGTGAAGGCTGTGGCGTCGGCCGAGGTCCACCAGTCGCGCAACGCGCCCTTGGCGTCGTACTGGCGGCCCTGGTCGTCGAAACCGTGGCTGATCTCGTGGCCG
This sequence comes from Polymorphobacter megasporae, assembly GCF_018982885.2. Lineage (NCBI taxonomy): Bacteria > Pseudomonadati > Pseudomonadota > Alphaproteobacteria > Sphingomonadales > Sphingosinicellaceae > Glacieibacterium > Glacieibacterium megasporae. Next base: position 266,818 of record NZ_CP081848.1, read on the forward strand.
ATGACGACGCCGATCGCGCCGTAGTTGACCGCCGGGTCGGCGTCGGGATCGAAGAACGGCGGCTGGAGGATCGCCGCGGGGAACACGATCTCGTTCATCGGCGGGTTGTAATAGGCGTTGATCGTCATCGGCGTCATGCCCCACTCGGTCCGGTCGAGCGGACCGCCGAGCTTGGCGAGGTTGCGGTCGTATTCGAACGCGTCGGCGCGGGTCGCATTGCCGACGGCATCGCCCGCGACGACCTTGAGCTTCGAATAGTCGCGCCACTTGGTCGGGTAGCCGATCTTGGGATTGAACGTCGCCAGCTTGGCGCGCGCCTCGACCTTAGTCGCGGGCGACATCCAGCTGACCTGGTCGATCCGCTCGCCCATCGACGACAGGAGGTTGTGGACCAGCGCGTCGATTTTCGCCTTGGCGTCGGGGGTGAAGTATTTCGCGACGTAAAGCTGGCCGACCGCCTCGCCCATCGCGTCGTTGACCGCGTCGACGCCACGCTTCCACCGCGCCCGCTGGTCGGGCTGGCCCGATAGCACGGTGCCGTCGAAGGCGAAGTTTTCGGCGACGAATGCCTTGGGCAGTTCGTCGGCGCGCGCCTTGAGCGTCCGCAGCGCGAGATAGTCCTTCCACACCGCGAGCGGCCGGTCGGCGACGAGCTTCGCCGTGCCGGTGAACGCCGACGGCTGGGCGACATCGAAGCGCGTCTGGTTGCCGACACCCGCGGCGGCGAGGAACACCGGCCAATCGAGTCCAGGAGCCTCGGCGGCGAGGGCGGCGGGGGACCGGAGGTTGTACGTCTTGATCGGATCGCGGTTCTCGACCTGCGTCCAGTGCGCCTGCGCGATCGCCTTTTCGAGGTCGTAGACCGCCTTCGCCCGCGCGTCGGCGTCGGTCATCCCGGCGAGGCGGAACATCGCGGCGATATGCGCGAGATACTTGGTCCGCGTCTCGACGAACTTGGGGGTGTCGACGAGGTAATAGTCGCGGTCGGGCATGCCGAGGCCGCTCTGGCCCATGCCGACCATGTAGCGCTCGGGGTTCTTCGGGTCCTGCTCGACGCCGACGTAGAACGGGCCGGGGACGGCGACGCGTTCGTCGCTGCCGAGCACACGAGCGAGGTCGGCGCGGGTCGAGATCGCGGCGATGCGGTCGAGCTCGGGCTTGATCGCGGCGATGCCCTTCGCCTCGATCGCCGCTTCGTCCATGAAGGTCGAATAATAAGTGCCGACGCGCCTGGCATCGGCGTCGCCGCTATTTCCGCCCTTCGCCGCCGCCTCGATGATCGCGCGCGTCCGGGCCCGCGACAGGTCGTCGAGGATTTGGAAGCTGCCCCAGCCCGCGCGATCGGCGGGGATCTGGGTCTTCTTGACCCACGCGCCGTTGACGTAGCTGAAAAAGTCGTCGCCGGGCTTGACCGACTTATCCATTCCCGCCGTGTCGACGCCGAAGTCTCCGTATTGCGGAGCGGCACTGGCGGTCGTTGCGGAAGTGATTGAAATCGCGAGAGCGATAAGGGAGACGGCAAGCGAAGTCGGGCGCATATTGGTCCTTCGAGTCGAAGAATGTGACAGCAGGGTTAATCTTCGTCGGCATAATCGGCAAGCCTCGCGGATCGTTCCGCTCCCGTTGAACGTTGCGCGGGGCGTGACGTCTCGTCACGTCAAACGGAGCCGCATTTCATGAACAAATATCTCGTCGCGCTCACCGCCGCCGTCATGGCCGCCGGTGTCGCCATGCCTGCGGCCGCCGCGATCAACGCCCGCCAGATCGAACAGCGCAACTCGATCGACGCCGGTGTCCGCAGCGGCACGATCAGCGCCCACGAAGCGCGCGTCCTGCGCCAGGAGCAGAACCTGATCACCCGCGCCAAGCTCCACACCAAGGACCGCAAGGGCGGCCACCTGAGCGCGATGGACAAGAAGAAGATCCACGACATGCAGGACGCTGCTGCCCGCCACATCGCGCGCTTCAAGCACAACGCGCATCGCGGCCACAACCATCGCGTCCTCGGCGCGAAGGTATTCTAAGCGACGCCTGACAGGAAGGCGGCGACATTGTCCCCGAGTTCAGCGGTCGCATAGCCGCCTTCCATGACGACCAGGGTCGGGAGCGACAGGCTCGCGATCCGCGCGGCGACGGCGGGGTAATCCGCCGTCGCCAGCGCAAACCCCGAGATCGGGTCGCCCGCGAAGGTGTCGGCCCCGAACGACACGACCAGCAGCGACGGATCATATGCCTTGAGCGCCGCCAGCGCGGTGTCGAGCGCCGCGAGATAGGGCGTGATCCCCGTCCCGCGCGGCAGCGGCAGGTTGAGCGTCGTACCCGCTCCCGCCCCCTCGCCCGCCTCGTCGGCATGGCCCCAGTAGAACGGATAGTCGGTCGCCGGGTCGGCGTGGATCGAGGCGTAGAAGACGGTCGGGTCGGTCAGGAAAATGTCCTGCGTGCCGTTGCCGTGGTGATAGTCGATGTCGAGCACCGCGACGCGGGCATGGCCCGCATCGCGCGCCGCCCGGGCGGCAATCGCGGCGCTGTTAAGGTAGCAATAGCCGCCGAAATAGTCGCTCCCGGCATGGTGTCCGGGCGGGCGGCACAGCGCGAAGCCGGTCCGCGCGCTGCCGTCGAGCAGCGGCGCGAGCGCGGTCAACGCGGTCTGCGCGCCCCAATACGCCGCCTCCCACGTTCCAGGTGCGATCGGCGTCGCCGCGTCGAAGCTGAAGCGGCCGAGCAGCGCGTCGATCCGGCTGAGCTTGAGCGGCCGCCGCCCGACGACCGGCCAGACGTACGGCAGCGCGTCGCCCTCGCGCCCCGCCGCCTGCCACAAGGCGAACGCGTCGCGCAGGAAGTCGACGTACTCGGCGGCGTGGACGCGGAGGATCGGCTCGAGGCCGAAATCACGCGCCGGGGCGAGCGGCGGCAGCGCGGCGACGATCGCCTCCGCCCGTTGCGCGGTCTCGGCGTGCGCGATCCATGCGCCGTTGTGCATCTCGCGTGCGGGCCTGTGCGCCAGCTGTTCGCGTGCGAAGACGCCAATCATTCCCGCGACTTCACTTGCCGAGCGTCGCCGAATCGAGGTCGAGCCGTGCGGCCGGAATCACCTCCGCCGTTATCCCCGCCTTGGCGAGTTCGGGCAGGAACTGCTTGGCGTCACCGACGATGATCGTGCTCGCCAGCGCCGGGTCGAACAGCGTCGCCGCCGTCGCGGTGATCGTCCCCGGCGTCACCGCGTTGACCGACGGTGAAAACTGCGCCAGCTCGCCGAGCGGAATGCCGTCGATCGCCAGACCGGCGAGCCGCCCCGCCAGCCCCGACACCGTCTCGACCGACCGCCCGAAGCCGCCGTTGAGCACCGCCTGCTGGATGTGGAGTTCGGGGAGCGGCACCGGGGTCGTGCCCATCTTCTTCAATTCACTCGCGATCAGCCCGGCGACCTCGGGGGCACTGGCGTTCTTGGTCGCGGTCGAGGCGGTCAGCGACCCGACCCCGCGGCGCGCATCGATGCCGCTGTTTGCGCCGTACGCCAGCCCGCGCTTGACCCGGATCTCCATGTTGAGCCGCGACGAGAACCCACCGCCCAATGCCGCATTGGCAACGATCGCCGAGTAATACGCCGGGTCGGCGCGCGCCAATCCGGGTCGCGCCACGACCACCGACGCCTGCGCCGCCCCGGGCAGGTCGACGACGATCGTCCGCGGCTTCGGGTAGGTCGCGGCGGCGGGTGCCGGACGTGTCTCCGCCTTCCCGGGAGCCCAGTCGCCGAACGCCTTGGTCGCCAGCGCCACCGCGCCGTCGAGGTCGATATCGCCGGTCATGATCAGCGTCGCCCCCGCCGGATTCCATCCGGCATAGGCTGCCGTCAGATCGGCGCGCGTGATTGCTTTCAACGACTTGATCGTCCCGCTGGCGATATGGCCGTACGTCGTGTCGCCGAACACCGCCTTGGTCGCGGTCATCCGCGCGAGGCTCGGCGGGCTCGTCAACGCGATCCCGGCGTCGTCGATCGCCTGTGTCCGCGCCCGCTCGATCTCGTCGGCGGCGAACTTCGGATGCCGCGCGACATCGGCGAACACCGCCATCGCCGCACCGATCCGGTCGGTCTTGACCGTCATCGACAGCGTCGTGCCATCCCACGACGCCCCCGCGCCGATATTGCCGCCAAGCGCCTCGATCTCCTGCGCAATCTGCGTCGCCGACCGCGTCGCCGTGCCCTTGGTCAGTAGCGTCGCGGCAAGCTCGGCGGTGCCGCCACGCCCCGCCGGATCGTTCGCCGCGCCGCTATTGGTGACGAGCACTGCCGCGATCAACGGCACGTTGCGCCGGGTCGCGACCGCGACCCGCAGCCCGTTCGGCAGCGTGCGTTCGGCAACCACCGGCACCGGCACCGCGACTGGGGCCGCTGGCGGCGGCGGCGCGATGCGCTCGGCCGCGGTCGCCGGGACCACGACGACGACCCCCGGCGGCACCGTCAGCGGCGCGGGATGGACCGTCGCGGCGACGGTGATCGTGTCGCCCTTGGCACCCTTCGCGCCCTCGGCGGGAAGATAGCGGATCGCCGCGCTCGCCGAATCCTGCAGATACTTGCGCGCGACACGCTGGACGTCGGCGGCCGTTACCGCAGCGAGGTCGGCGACCGAGCGGTCGGCCGACGCCGGATCGCCGTCGACGATCACCGCCTCGGCGAGCGTGTTGGCGCGGCCGAGCGGCGTTTCGCGCTCCTTGATCGCGGCGGTCAGCAGCTGGTTCTTGGCGACGTCGAGTTCGGCGGCGGTCGGCGGCGCGTCACGCAGCCGGGCGACTTCGCGGCGCAGTGCCGCCTCGCCGTCGGCCGCCGACTTGCCCCCCGCCATGATCGCATAGACCGCGAACACGCCGGTATCCTGGCGGTCGTCGAGGTTCGCCCCCGCCGACGACGCGAGCTGGTCGCGGTAGACGAGGCTTTCGTACAGCCGCGAGCTTTCGCCCGCCGACAGGATCGCGTCGAGCACCGACAGCGCGGCGTCGTCGGGCGACTTCGACGGCGGCACCGCCCAGCTGATCGCGACCGCGGGCAGCGGCGTGTTCGGTGCATAGACGGTGTGCGTCGTCGCGACGGTGCGCGGCGGCTCGACCGTCGTCACCCGCGGGATCGCCCGCGCCGGGGTCGGGATGTTGGTGAAATACTTGTCGACCCAGCGGTCGAGGTCGGCGGGCTTGAAGTTGCCCGCGACGACGAGGACGGCGTTGTCGGGGCGGTAATAGACCGCATGGAAGGCACGAATGTCGTCGATCGTCGCGCTGTCGAGATCGGCGATGCTGCCGATCGGCGACCGCGCATACGGGTGGACCGAGTAGCTGATCGCGGGGAGGTAGGTCTGGAACAGCGTGCCGTACGGGCGCGCCTCGCCCTGGCGAAGTTCTTCCTCGACGACGTTGCGCTCGCTGGCGAAGACCTTCGGCTCGACGACGAGTGACCCCATCCGCTCGGCCTCGGCCCACAAGATCGGCTCGAGATGATTGGCCGGGACGGTCTCGTGATACTCGGTGAAGTCGTCGTGGGTGCTGGCGTTGTTGTTGCCGCCGACGTCCTCGGTCAGCCGGTCGAGCTGTTCGGGGACGAGGTCGCGGGTCGACTTGAACATCAGGTGCTCGAACATGTGGGCAAAGCCCGATCGCCCGGCGGGGTCGTTCTTTGCGCCGACGTCGTAGATCACCTCGACCGCGACGTTCGCCGTCGTCGGGTCGGGCATCGCGAAGACCCGCAGGCCATTCGGTAGCGTCCGCATCGTATACGCGAGCGGTGCGACGGGCGAGGCCGGCACCGCCGGTGCCGCGAGCGCCGTGCTCCCGAGCAGGACCGCCGACATCGCCGCAAACACCGTGGTCGTCCGCATTCACGCTTCCTTCGTCACATAAGCTGCGCGGACCATAACGGTATTTGCCGCGCCTGCCACCGCGCACCGTCGCCACGCACCTGTGGCGTATTCGCCACATGCCCGGGGCCATCAGTACGGTCGCGGACACGATTGCTTGCCGCACACGGCAACCTCCCGTAAGCGCCGCGCCGAGCGGTGTTAAGACCGTAACAAATATCCTTGGGAGTTACCGTGAAGCATATTCTGTTATTGTCGGCGTGCGCGTTCGCCATGCCCGCCATGGCTTTTGCGCAGGACGCAGCCGTCCAGAACCCGACCGCGCCACCGGCAAATACCGCTCCGGGCGCCAGCGCCGCCGCCGCCGCAGTGGCCGATGGCAACGCGAGCGAAAACGCCGATACGCGTGACATCATCATCACCGCGACGCGCCGCTCGACCGCGCTGTCGAACGTCCCGATCGCGGTCAGCGCGGTCAACGCCGAATCGCTCAAGAATTCGGGCGCGAACGACGTCCGTGCGTTGAACCAGCTCGCCCCGTCGCTCCTCGTCTCGTCGACCGGCAACGAAGCCAACGCCTCGGCACGAATCCGCGGCATCGGCACCGTCGGCGACAATCCCGGACTCGAATCGTCGGTCGCGGTGTTCATCGACGGCGTCTATCGCAGCCGCACCGGGTCGGGCCTCAACGAGCTCGGCGAGATCGACCGGATCGAAGTCCTGCGCGGACCGCAGGGCACGCTGTTCGGACGCAACGCGTCGGCCGGCCTGATCAACATCGTCACCGCCAAGCCGTCGTTCGAAATCGGCGGCAATGCCGAGGCGACCTACGGCAACTATAATTATTACCGCCTGTCGGCCGGCATCACCGGCCCGATCATCGCCGACAAGCTCGCCGCGCGGATCGACGGCGTCTATGTCAAGCGCGACGGCTTCTACAAGGACATCACCGGCACCGACGGCAGCGACAACAATCGCGACCGCTATTTCGTCCGCGGCCAGCTGCTGTTCACCCCGTCCAGCGACATCAGCCTGCGACTGATCGGCGACTACACCCACCGCGATGAAAAGTGCTGCGCCGCGGTCTATGTCGCGACGAGGGAGACAAGTGATCCCACCCCGAACACGACGACGCCGGGCTTCAACACCGACATGGCGGTCACCACCGATGCGTCGAACCGCATCGTCGATGTCCTGAAAAGCCTCGGCGGCGTCTTCCCGACCGACCCGTACAGCCGCCAGGTCACCGTCACCCCGAACCGCACCTATCGCAACACGACGACCGACGGCGGCCTGTCGGGCCAGCTCGACTGGGATCTCGGCAAGGTCAAGCTGACCGCGATCACCGCGTATCGCGTCTACAAGGCGGGCGGCGCCGGCGACATCGACTATACCAATGTCGACATCACCTACCGCCCCGACGACGGCAACGCCTATCGCCGCTTCCGCACCTTCACCCAGGAAGTCCGCGCGCAGGGGTCGCTGTTCGATGACCGGCTCGACTGGCTCGTCGGTGGTTTCTACTCGAAGGAGAAGCTCCAGGTCGTCGACAACGCCAAGTTCGGCACCCAGTACGGCGCGTTCGCGTCGTGCCGCCTCGTCGCCACCGTCAGCCCGGTTGCGGCGTTGCGCGATCCGACCGCGGCGGGCTGCCTCAGCCCGACCGGCCGCGCGGTGTTCGGCGGTGCGTTTGGTGCCGCTGCCCCCGCGATCATCGCCGGGCTCAACCGCCTGTCGACGCTCAACAATCTCGGCTCGGTTCGCGACGTCTATAATCAGGACAGCGAGAACTATGCGATCTTCACCCACAATATCATCAAGGTTACCGACAAGCTGAGCCTGACGCTCGGCGGTCGCTACACGCATGAGCGGAAGATCTTCGACGCCAACTTCAACAACAACAACACCGTCTGCCCGGCGCAGCAGGCGGCGCTCGGGCCGTTCCTGTCGAACGCGGCGCTCGCGGCGTTCGCCGGCGGCATCATCACGCTGACCTGCACCGGCAACTCGAGCGTCGACTCGAACCTGCTCAAGCTCAACAGCCGCCTGTCGGAGGGCCAGTTCACCGGCACCGCGGTCGTCTCGTACAAGCCCGTCGATTCGACATTGCTCTACGCGTCGTATGCCAAGGGCTATAAGGCGGGCGGGTTCAACCTCGACCGCTCGCCGCTCGGAGGATTGAACGGTGTCCTGACGCCGCGGACCAACGCCAACACCAGCGGCGACGAATTGAAGTTCGAAGCCGAGAAGGTCGATTCGTACGAGGCTGGCCTCAAGTTCAAGAGCCACATGTTCACCGCGAACGTCGCGGCGTTCCGTGAGGAGTTCAAGAACTTCCAGCTCAACACCTTCAACGGCAGCGTCTTCATCGTCCAGAACATCAGCTCGTGCGCGACGGGCCTTAACGGGGCCGACCGCGACAACTCCTCGACGACGGGCGCATGCACCAGCGGGACCAAGCCGGGCGTGATCAGCCAGGGCGTCGAGATCGAGACCGGGATCTACCCGGCGAAGGACCTCGCCTTCTCGATCGGCTACACCTACGCCGAAACCAAGTACCAGCGGAACCTCGTGTCGAGCAGCGGCGGCGCGCCGTTGTCCGCCGCGCTGTTCTTGCTGCCGGGCAGCCAGGTGTCGAACGCGCCGAAGAATGTCGTGACGACGTCGATGGGCTTCACCCCCGACATCCCGAACACCGACGGGCTGAGCGCACTGTTCTATGTCGATAGCCGCTTCACCTCGGGCTACAACACCGGCTCCGACCTGTTCCCCGAAAAGCGCCAGCCGAGCTTCACCACGGTCAATGCCCGCGTCGGCATCCGCGGCAAGGACCAGCGTTGGGCGATCGAGTTCTGGGGCCAGAACGTGTTCAACCAGAACTACACGCAGGTCGCGTTCAACACGCCGTTCCAGGGCTCGCAGTCGGTCGCGCAGGTCCAGGCGTTCGGCGGTACCGGCAACCAGCTGTTCTCGGCGTTCCTTGCCGAGCCGCGGACCTACGGCGCGACGATCCGCGCGCGCTTCTGACAATAGAGCTGTCATCCCCGCGAAGGCGGGGATGACAGCCGGAAGATGCAAAAAGGCCCGCGCCAGTGATGGCGCGGGCCTTTTCGTTCGCAACAGGTTCAGGCGATCAATACGGATCGTAGACGCGGTTGCGGCCGTTCTCGTAGTGATAACGGCGGTTGTCGCTCTCGTAATAATAGCGGCGGCCGTTGCGATCCTCATAGCGGTTGTGGTCGTCGGCGACGGCACCGACGACGGCACCACCGGCGGCACCGATTGCCGCGCCAAGCAGCGGGTTACCGGTCAACGCACCGACAACGGCACCACCGGCGCCGCCGATCAAGGCACCCTTACCGGCACCGTTGACGTGCTGGTCGCCGTAGCGGTCGGTCGTGCAGCCAGTGGTCATCGCGCCGAGCGCAGTGATCGCGGCAAGGGCTAAAGGCAGGCGGGTCATTCGTTGGTCCTTCCGAAAACGTTTCAGTCACAACCACCGGTCTTGCCGGTCGTTCCGTGAACGGTCCGTGACTAGGCCCAGCCCTCGAGAACCTGGTCGGGCGGGCGGTGGCCGTCGGACCAGGTGCGGATATTGGCGATGACCTTCTCGCCCATCGCCTGCCGCCCTTCGAACGTCGCCGAGCCGAGATGCGGCACGAGGACGACGTTGGGCATGTCGAGCAGCTCGGGGGTGATGACCGGCTCGCGTTCGAAGACGTCGAGCCCGGCCCCGGCGATCCCGCCCCGCGCGAGGCACGCCGCGAGCGCCGCCTCGTCGATGATCTCGCCGCGGGCGACGTTGATCAGATAGACGTGCCGCTGCATCAGCCGCAGCGCCGCCTCGTCGATTAGATGGTGAGTCTCGGGCGTCAGCGGGCAGTTGATCGAGACGATGTCGACCCGCGCGAGCATCGCCGCGAGCGTCGGCCAGTACGTCGCCTCGACCGCTTGCTCGGCGGCGGCCGGCAGCCGCTCGCGGTTGTGATAGTGAATCGAGCAGCCGAAGGCGCGCGCGCGGACCGCGACCGCCTGCCCGATCCGGCCCATGCCGACGATGCCCAATCGCTTGCCGGTGACGCGGTGGCCGAGCATGCCGGTCGGCGACCAGCCGGTCCATTCGCCCGCGCGAAGCAATTTCTCGCCCTCACCGATCCGCCGCGGGACGCTGAGGATCAGCGCCATGACCATGTCGGCGGTGTCGTCGGTGAGGACGCCCGGGGTGTTGGTGACGACGATATTCTTCGCCCGCGCCGCCGGAAGGTCGAGGTGGTCGACCCCGGTGCCGAAGTTGGCGATCAGCTTCAAGCGCGGCCCGGCGGCACCAATGATCTCCGCCGTCAGGTCGTCGCTGACGGTCGGCACCAGCACGTCGGCGCGTGCGCAGGCGTCGGCGAGCTGGCCCGCGTCCATCGCGACATCGTCGAAGTTGAGTTCGACATCGAACAGCTCGGCCATCCGCGTCTCGACCGCCTGCGGCAGGCGGCGGGTGACGATGACCTTCGGGCGGGCGCGCGACATGAACAAGGGCTAGATGCGGCGGCGATAGGCGTCAACCTTCGCGCTCCCTCTTAGCGTTGCGAGTCGTTATAGTGCGATGATGTTCCTCGCCGTTCTTGCCCTCGCTGCCGCTACCCCCGCCGCCAAGCCTGCGCCGATCGACGGCGACGCGACGCGCGGCGTGTCGGGGCTGCCGGTGCCGCGCTTCGTCAGCCTCAAGTCCGACAGGGCGTATCTCCGCACCGGCCCGGGCGATCGCTACCCGGTCAGCTGGGTCTATGTCCGCAAGGGGCTGCCGGTCGAGGTGATCCGCGAATACGGCATCTGGCGGCAGATCCGCGACATCGGCGGCAGCACCGGCTGGATGAACAAGCAGCTCATCGCCGGCACCCGCACCGCGGTCGTCACCGGGCAGGTCCGGACGATGTTCGCCGGGGCCGACCTCCAGTCGAACCCGGTCTGGCGGATCGAACCGGGCGCGCTTGTCCGTGTCGTGCTGTGCGACCAGGCATGGTGCCGCGTCGATCGTGGCGGCAAGTCGGGCTATATCCTGCGCAGCCAGCTGTGGGGCGTCCAGCCGGGCGAGACGATCGGCTGACCACGCTCAGCGCGGCGCCAGACGCTCCCCGCCTTTGACGAACATCAGCACGACCAGCCCGACCAGCACCAGCCCCGAGATCGGCAGCAGCCCGAGCCGCTGTGACCCGGTCGCGCCGGTCGCGATCTCGACGAGCAGCGGGCCGAGCCACATCGTCGCGTTGCCGGCGATCGCGAACAGCCCGAAGAACACTCCGACCCGATGCGGCGGCACCACCCGCGTCAGCATCGTCCGTCGCGACGCGTACGCCGCCGTCACGCTGACGGCACCGAGAAAGCCGCAAACGAGCAGCGCGATATCGGGCTGGGTGCGGAACAGCGGGCCGTTCCAGACAAGGGCGTGGGCATGCGGGTCGAACGCCTGGAAGAACATCCGGTCCTTGCCCTGCCCGAGCCCGAGGATTTGCGACACGATCACCCCGACGAGTTCGATCTTCAGCGCCGCCTTCGGCCCGATTGTCTGGTCGAGCCAGCCGCCGAGAATGCCGCCGACGACCGAGAAGCAGCTGAGGATCATCCCGTAGGCGAGCAGCTCGAGCGACCCCCAGCCCATCGCCCCGCCCGCATAAATGCCGGTGAAGACGAGGATGCCGGTCAGGCCGTCGGTGAACAACAGGACGCTGCCGAGGTAGATGAGCGCATTGCGGTTGCCCCGCGCCTCGCGGAACAGCGCGATGAGGTCGGCCGCACCGCCACGGATCGCCGCGCCGATGCGCGTGCCGGTCGACGCGACGTCGGGAACGAAGGCGAACAGAGGGATCGATCCGACGAGCATCAGCGCGGCGACGAGCGGCCCGACGATCCGGTCGGTCTGATGCGTGACAGGGTCGAGGCCGAACAGCGGGTGCGCGGGGATGAAGCTCCACGCGACCTTACCCGGCAGGGCGAACGCCCCGAAGATCACCGCGAGCATCACCACCGAAGTAAAGTTGACCAGCGCCAGCGCCGCGCCCGACGCCGCCCCGGCGCGCGCCATCCCGGCAGCGGGCAACAGCAGCGCGTTGTGGAGCGTATCGGACCACGCGATCAGCACGTTCATCGCGGCGAAGATCGCCAGCGCGCCGAGCGGCCCGATCACCCCGCCCGGCGTGACCCACCATAATGCGGCGACGAGCGGCACCATCAGCGCGAGCGTCGCCGCGAGCCACGGCTTGCGCGGCCCCATCCGGTCGACCGCCGCGCCGAGCAACGGCACCGTCAGCAGGACGATCCAGCCGCCGTACTTCGCCGCCGCCGCAACGAGCAACTGCCCCTGCACCGGATTGCCGATCACATCGCGGACGAAATACGGCGCGAAGATGTAGATCGTGACGAGGACGACGTACGGATCGCGGACGCCCTGGAACAACGCCCAGCTCCACGAGGCGCGGTCGAGTGCCTTCGGCGGCACGACTGCGCCGCCGCTCGTCACCGGTGCGATGCTTGCCACGATCGATGTCCTCCCCAGGACGGTTTTACCGATGATGGCGTAATTGCGCGGGCGTGCCTAGCGGGGTGGAGACCACCATTCCGGGCTTGACATTATGAACCGGATAGGCTAAGTAAAATCGAGTGCGGGAAAGTGTGCGTTACACAGAAATTTCTTGCGGAGTCGTTTTCCTAGAGCGGAAATGGAAGACGCAAAACACGTGCGTTTGTGTGAACTTGTTTTGAACTTAGCGGAATAGGTTAAATCTGTAGCCCGGCACGCCGGAGCGCGGTGGGCGGCACCCGGGTCAGTGCCGCCGCCCAGCGCAGCAACGGCGGCACCAGCCCGATCCCGGCCACGAGCAGATGCCGCCCGGCGACCGTCTCGCCCGCCCGCTGGAGCCACGTCGCCCGGCCGATCTGCGCGGCGACATCGTGGCGGAAGCGCGCATGGTACGCCGCCGGGGTCGCCCCGCCGAGCACCGCCGCCGCCGCCAGCCGAGCGCTGTGGAGCGCGATCGACATGCCGTCGCCCGAGAACGACGGGATCACCCCCGCCTGGTCGCCGAGGCGGAACGCGCTGTCCTCGCCGCGGTGGACGAAGCCGTACGGCACCCCCGAAATCGTCAGCGGGCGGTCGAGCAGGGGGGTCGCATTGCCCAGCCGCCGCGCCAGATGCGGCTCACGCAGCAGGTCGGCGAGCAGCCCCTCGCCGCCCCCCGCCGCATCGAACCTTGGGCGCCCGACGAGGAGGCACAGGTTGACCATCCCGTCCTCGACCCGCTGCAACCCGGCATAGCCGCCGTCGAACAGGACGATCTCGATGACCCCGGCAAGGGCACGGAGCGTCGCCGCATCGGCCCGGTAATATTGCTTGAACCCGATCAGATGGTCGAGCGTCCCGGTCGTATCGCGCTTGGCCCCCCGGACATCATGCTTGCCCGTCGCCAGCAGCAGGCTCGCCGGGGTCAGCGCGCCGCTGGTCGTCGTCAGCGCGGTGCCGTCGACCTGCCGGACCGTGACGCCGCGCTCGACCTTCGCCCCCGCCGCCGCCGCGTGATCGAGCAGCGCCGCATCGAGCCGCCGCCGGGTCAGTCCGAGCGCGGTGAACGGCAGCCGCGCCTCGGCGCTCCGGCTCCCCGACACCAGCCGGACCCGGTCGATCGGGCTCCCGCCGAGCCGTCCGGCATCGAAACCGAGCGCCGCCAGATGCGCCTGCGCCTCGGTCGACAGGAACTCGCCGCAGACCTTGTCGTGCTCGCCCGCCGTCTTCTCGAGTAGCAGCGGCCGCTGCCCTGCCTGCGCCAGCAGCGCCGCCGCCGCCCCGCCCGCCAGCCCGCCGCCGACGATGACGGTCGTGGCTACCACGACGTGCGCTTGAGCCGCTCGACGCACAGCCGGAAGGGGAAGACCTGGCTCACCGTCGCCCCGGTGATCCCGGTGGTGCCGAGCGCGCGTTCCCATTCGTCGGGGACGAAGCTCCGCGCCACCGACACCGGCCCGTCGTGGCGGACGAAGCGGTGCCAGCGCATCACTGCCGCCAACGCGGTGAAGCCGTAGTAGGCGAACCAGTGGCGGCGGAGGTCGTTGACGAACCAGCCGCGGACCGCCTTCGCCTCCATCCACATCAGGAAGCGGCCGACCTGGCGGTCGGTCAAATGATGGGTGACGAGCGAGCTGACGATGAAGTCGACCGGCTCGGCAGGGTCGAAGTCGAAGACGTCGGCGGTGCGGTAGTCGATGCCCAGCGCGGGGTCGGTCGCGGCGCGTGCCGCAGGCTCGCTCAACGGGTTGAGGTCGACCCCGATCAGCCGCGGGCGGAACCCCTTCGCGGTCGCCCAGCGGTGGATCGCCCGCAGCATGTCGCCCTCGCCGTAGCCGACATCGACGAGCGTGAAGGTGTCCCCGGGGTTCATCGTCGCGGTCGACTCAGCAAGCCACCTCAGCGTCGGCGGCCGTGCCAGCGTCACGGTGTTGACCGTCGCGAGGTCGCGCAGGCACGCGGCGAAGTCGGCCGCAGTCACACCGTCGGCGTCCATCATCTCGGACTCGGGCGATCGTTCGGCGAAGCTCCGCATTTAGACCGTCCGGAAGCGGAAGCTCTCCGCCGCCAGCCCAGGGCCGAAGGCGACGCCGAAGCCGTCGGTGGCGCTCTCGACCGTCGTGCCGATGCCGCGGAGGATGCGGTCGAGGACGAACATCAGTGTCGCCGAGCTCATGTTGCCGAAGTCGCGGAGGACGCCGCGCGACCAATTTAGCTTGTCGGGAGCGAGGTCGAACCCGGTCTCGACGGCGTCGAGAATCGTCCGCCCGCCGGCGTGCACCGCCCATAACGGATAGTCCGACGGCCGCGTCCCGCGGAGCAGCCCGCGATCGTCGTTGCGCTCATACTCGTGCTTGAGGGCGCGGGCGATCTTGCCCGGGACCTCCCCCGACAAATGCATATCGAAGCCCTGATCGCCGACCGCCCAGGTGATCGATTCCCCCGAATCCTCGATCGTCGTCGCGCGGAAGTCCTTGAGCGCGATGCCGGTCTCGTCGGCGGTGACGAGCGTCGCCGCGCAGCCGTCGCCGAACAGCAGCATCGACAGCAGTTGCTCGAGGTTGGCGGTCTGCTGAAAGTGGAGCGTGCACAACTCGAGATTGACCACGAGCACCCGCGCCGATGGGTCCGAGCGGACGAAGTGATGCGCCAGCCGCAGCGAGTTTACCGCGGCGTAGCAGCCCATGAAGCCGACCCCGGTCCGCTCGACTCCCGGATCGAGCCCCGCCGCCTTGACGATCAGCTGGTCGATTCCTGGCGCGATGAAGCCAGTGCACGACGCGACCACGAGATGGGTGATCCGCTCGCGCTCCCCGTCGAGGTTGAGCGCATCGATCGCCTGCATCGCCAGCCCGGGGGCGGTCTTGGCGAAGCGCGCCATCCGCGCTGCGGTGCCGGGAAAGGCGTCGGGAGTATAGAAGCCCTCGGTGTCAGCCTCGAAGCCGTCGGGGTTCTCGACCGGGACGAAATACGAATAGCGATGCTCGATCGCCGCCCGGCTGACCATCCGCTTGAACACCGCCGCCTCGCGCCGTTCGGTGATGAAGTGCTGGACGAAGTTGACGAACGCGGCATGGACGTCGTTCGGCGGAACGGCAGTGCCGATCCGGTTGATATGCGCCGTCGCCAAATCGTGTCTCCCAGGGCGCACCCGAATCGATGTCGCAGCGATAACCAACCGCGCGCCGGATAGTTACGCTACACGGCTGGCCGTCGATGCCCCGATGCGTCACGGTAGCACAATGGCCGATGAACAACTCGATGGCTTCGCGCCGGCAGACTGCTTCACCGATGTGCCGGAGCTTCGCGTCGGCCATGCCGAAGACCGCGCGGCGCTGACCGGCGTGACCGTCATCCTGCCCGACGCGCCGATGACGATGGCAGTCGACGTCCGTGGCGGCGGCCCGGCGACGCGCGAGACCGACGCGCTCGCACCGCATACGCTCGTCGAACGCGTCCATGCATTGGTGCTGAGCGGAGGATCGATGTTCGGCCTCGCCGCCGCCGATGCCGTCGCGGTCGCGCTGTCGCAGAGCGGCGTCGGTCTCGCGGCGGGGCCGCTGCCGATCCCCGTCGTCCCTGCGGCGTGCCTGTTCGACATGGCGAACGGCGGCGACAAGACATGGGCCGAGCCACCCCATCGCGCGCTCGGCCGGGCTGCGCTCGCAGCGTGCGCCCGTCCCGACTCGAGCGGCGCGGTGGGAGCCGGGTTCGGCGCGATCGCCGGCAGCCGCCCGGGTGGTATCGGCAGCGTCAGCGTGAGGGCACACGGCTTCACCGTCGGCGCGTTGGTCGCGGTCAACAGCTTCGGCGAAGTCTATCCCGGCGCGCCACCTGAGGATGCCGTCGCGCTGCCCAAGCTCGCGCGGTCCGGCGGGCTCGCCGCGCAAAGCACCTGCATCGGCGCGGTCGCCACCGACGCGCCGCTCACCCGCGCGCAGGCGCAGCGCGTCGCGATGATGGCGCACGACGGCCTCGCCCGCGCCATCCGGCCGATCCACACGCCGTTCGACGGTGACACGATCTTCGCCATCTCGACCGGACCAGCGACCGGGGTCGACCCCGTCGCGCTCGCGATCATCGGTACGCTTGCCGCCGACTGCGTCGCCCGCGCGGTCCGCCGCGCGGTCTTTGGCAATCAGGGAGCGGCGGTCGCCGCCATCGACGCCGCAGAATAGCTCGCGTCATATTCAGCCTGAAGCGCATCGACCCGGCCGATCACGGCCCCGGTCGCCTTGAGCGGCGCGGCAACATCGGCGCCGCCGCCCGCCGCCGCCGCAAGCTTCCCCGCGATGCCGTCGAGCTTCCCGCGCAGGTCGCCGAGCTGGTTGCCGAGGCGTTCGAGCCGCGTCAGTTCGAGCTGCGCCTTCGCCCACTCCTCGCTGTCGGCCTTCGTCCCTTTTGCCGACTTCGCCGCCTCCGCCGTTGCCGCCCGCTGCTCGCCGATCCGCGTGCCGAGGTTCTCGGCGTCGCGGTCGATCGTCGCCAGCTGCGCCGGCACGTCGCCAATAGCAGCTCCGGCGCCTGTCGCCGGCGGCGGCACGGCGGCGGGAGCAGTTACGACAGCGGCCGTAGCGACGGGGGTCCCAACGGCAGCAGCCGATGGCCTCGAGCCCTCGATCGGACGCCGCGCGAGGCTGGGCCACGTCCCGTCTTTTCCGGCGCAGCCGGTCGCGACGAAAGCAAGCAAGAGGAGGAATGCGCGCATCGCGATGCTCGTAAGGTGCACGCCCGCGCCCCGCAAGCCGAACGCGCACTTGCATCCGCTCGCCGCACCCCCTATTGCCCCCTCAGCGCGCCCGTAGCTCAGCTGGATAGAGCATCAGACTACGAATCTGAGGGTCGGACGTTCGAATCGTTCCGGGCGCACCATTTTATAAAAACTGAGAGCTATTCCGTCGCCTGCCATGTTGGCGGCGACGGCGAAGTCATATGTACGCTTCGACCCGTGGATAATGGAGCAATCGGAGTGTGATCTAACGGTCGGAAGCTGCAGAGGCAGCATCCTGCCGCCGGAGCGGGCCTAGTCCGCGGAGGGACTCACGCACCATGAGCACGAATCAATCGAGGATCGCTGTTTAATCCGCACGTCGAGGCGCGCTGTCAGCATCGCCACACCAACTAGGTCAACGCCCCGCCTTGCCGAAGCATCACTCAGTCAGTCAAAGCCGATGTTGGCGGCAAGTTAAAGAATGGATGATAAACAAAATAACGGAGATAGCTAACGACTTGCCACTTCAAATGTTTGAAGCTTCTCCGGCTGGCACGTTGCGCATCGTGAATTGCGGCGACGAGCGGGCAGACATAGACAGATCGGCCCGCAGTCCAGATGCGGGCGGAAATGTCGATGTCCTCGCAATATAGAAAGAACCGCGTATCGAACCCGCCAATGGCTCGAAACAATGATGATTCAAACACGATGAACATGCCTGCCACCCAATCGACAGCCATCGACGCCTGTCCGATGGCAAACTTATACCTGCCGTCGTGGCCGCCTCTCATCCTTATCGCGAGCGACCATGGCGTCGGAAACCGGCGAGCGCTGTCTTCGATCGATCCACCTGGTGCAACAATCGCAGGAGCGATGGCCCCGGCATGGGACCGGGCAATCTCCGCTTGCAGGATGGGAAACGGATCGTCTTGGATGCGAATGTCGGGATTGAGGATGCAGAACAGATTACCAGAGGCCTGGGCGAAAGCCTGATTGTGATTAGCCCCGAAGCCTTTAGGCTCGGCATTCCGAATGAAGCGTACCGGGCACGACGTCGGTACATTCGTGAGTTGATAATCGTCCGGGATATTTTCGGTAATGATGAGCTCGATTGGCGACGTCGACGCCACACGTTCGAGGTCGGCCAGCAAATGGTCGAGCATTCCACCCTGCCCGTGGCTGACGACGGAAATGGTGATCATACGCACGGCACCTCGGGTATCGATCGCGCTGCGGCCGAAAGATGAGTTTGGGAATAGTGCCAGATCGGCAATTCAACGACACACCGCAAGGCGACGCGCATCGTTGACAGGCAGGTGGTGTCGCTTGAGTACGGCGCGATGAGGAAGCAACAGCTCAACCGGCGGCGGCCTCGAACAGCACCGACAACTCGGGCGAAGGTTTGGGCAGTGAAGGATACATCCGCCAAACAAGTCGCGACTGCGGCCGCACCACCGCCCACGCTGTCAAAACTATGAGCGCGACATACAGAGACAGCCCTTGACGAGTGACGTACCACTGCTCAAGCGCGCCCTTGTACGGACCGATTACATGAGTGTGTACATATCGTGCATCGGCACTGGCATGAAGCATTTCCTCCTCGTTGCGGAAGATAACCGATCCAATGCCGGATAGCCCCGGCCGTACTTTAGCAATCGCCGACCGGGTTTCGGGAGTATAGGCGCGGAAATTGTCCTCGGTCATCGGGCGCGGGCCGATGATGCTCATGTCGCCACGAAGGATGTTGATGAGCTGGGGGAGCTCGTTGATTTTGGTCTTTCGTAGAAACCCGCCGAACGGCAGGACGCGTGGGTCACCCTTGACCGTGATGTTGCCGGTGCCGATGTTCGGGCTGTTTTTCAGCATCGTCGCAAATTTCAGCAGGCTGAACGGCTCTCCGCCGCGCCCTATGCGACGCTGCGCATAAAAGACCTCGCCCTCGCCGGTCATCCGAAGCGCGATCGCTATCGGAAGAATCAGCGGGGACAAGAGGATCAGCGCCAGTCCGGAAAGCAGGATATCGAGCACGCGCTGCATGGTCACATCCGCCCGTCGAGATATTTGCCGGTTTCCTTGTGGCCGAAGTCCGGCAGCATCGTGTGGAACAGCGCCACGATATCTGCCTTGGTCCACACACCAGACGCGCGTAGCCGGCCAATCTCGACGGCAAAATGGTCGAGCAGCGCGGCTTCGAAGTCGGGCGCGTTCTTGATGACGCCGATACCGTCGAAGCGGGCCATGTCGAGCGTCTCGGCGCTCGTGAAGAACTCCTCGAAATCCTTTTCCCCGGTGGTATCGCTGTCGAAGAAATAGCACGGCCAGCGTCGTTGCGGGATAAGTTCGGCGGCACGGCTGCGCGCCTCGTCTTCGGTCGTGCACTGCACCGGCTCGAAGCCTAACTGCCGTAAATAGGCTTCGGCAATCTCCGCAAATGTGATCAGGTGCAGATGCTCGCTGAGCTTGGGAAAGAAGACATCGCGGTTCTCCCCGAGCAGGCAGGACATCAAGCACAGCTCGCCGGACTCCTGAGGGGTGACGAAATAGCGTCGAACGTCGCGCGGTGCTGAAATCGGCTGTCTCTTGGCGAAGCGCTGATTGAATCCGTGCAGCAGTGATCCATCGGAAAAAGCGACGTTGGCGAAACGCGCGGTGGAGACCGGAAGGTCGAGGCTGGCGCGCATCAGGAACATTTCCATGATGCGTTTGGATGCGCCCATCATGTTAACCGGGTTTGCCGCCTTGTCCGTCGACACACAGAAATATTTCGACGTCCCGCTAGCTCTGGCTGACGCGAGCGTATCGATGGTGTTAAGGATATTGACCTGAATGAGCCGCATCAGGGTAAATGGGTCCTTCTCGCTGCGCACATGCTTTAGCGCCGAGAGGTTGAGCACATAATCATAGCCGCCGGTGCCGCGCATCAGGGCGCTGAATTCGGGTGTGCCGCAATCGATGGCGAAAGTGCTGAAGTCGCCTTCGCCATAACCCAGCGTACTGCGGATATCGCGGACCAGCTCGACCATGTTGTTTTCGCTGATGTCCACGACATGCAGCACGCGCGGATTGCGCTTGAAAATCTCGCGCGCAACCGCCTGGCCAATCGTGCCGGCCCCACCGATCACCAAGAAGCGGCTACCCGATACAATGTCGCGCAACTCGGGATCGTGGACAGCGATATCGATGTCGAAAATGGGCTTCGTCCGGCCGATAAGCGTCAGCACGTCCTGCATTCTACAACCTATCTGCTTTCTTATGCGGGGCTGAAAGCCGCCGCGAGCCCCGCCCTGACCGACAACGGTGGCGTCCAGTCGAGGCGTTGCCGTGTTGGGGCAATATCGACTTGCAGCGACCCGCACAACCGTTCTGCAATTCCAGGCCGTCCAACGCATCGGGCGAGCAGTCGAATTGCCGATGGCGGCACCGCCACGAACCGCGCCTTACGGCCCATGGCCTGTGCCATCAGCCGCATTAGCGCGGAGGTCGATAAATCGTCACCGTCGCCAGCGAGAAAAGTCTGGTTGATTGCTCCGGAATGCATCGTGCAGCGGATCGCCAAATCGACCAGGTTCTCAACCGACACGAGGCTCCTGCGATTGTCGGTAACTCCACCGAGCGGAATCGGTAGCCCTGATTTGATCAGCCGGGCAAGCAGGGCGAGATTGCCCTTCGCGCCAGGCCCATAGACCAGCGGCGGGCGAATGATGGTCACGGAGAGGCCCGTCTCCTCGCTCAGCGTGCGCAACGCAATCTCTGCCTCAAGCTTTGATACGCCATAGGCATCGTGCGGTGCCGGCACATCGTCCCTGTGAAACGGGCGACCCGGCTCCGTCCGCTCGCCGTTGACCTTGATCGAACTGATATAAACGAACCGTTCGACGCCGCGACGAGCGGCGTGGCGAGCAAGCGAGAGGGTTGCGTCGACATTGGCCCGGCGGAAGTCGGTCAATGGGTCGGCGGCATCGTCGCGCATCACATGCACGCGCGCCGCGGCGTGGATGACAGCCGTGACGCCGGCTGGAATAATTGCGCCATAATCGGGACTGTTTAAGTCTCCTGCGACTAGGTGGCGGACAGCGGACGCACGCGGATTTGCCCGATCAACAATTTGACCATTGGCTGATCGCCCCAAGGATATGACGTCATGGCCAGCGTCGAGAAGCTTACCGATGACCACCCTCCCGACGAAGCCTGTCCCGCCCGTGACAGCTATAGTCGACATAATCGCAACCCTTGGCCCCTTCGGACAAACTTATGACAATCGACGACTGACAACATCGCTGTCTGATGCACCGAGCCGCTGGTGAGGTCGGGGTTCACTGCTGCAAGCCATAGCCCGTGATGGAGAGGGTGTCTGGTGCGAAATCGGGTGGCGGATCCTACCACGCTGTAGATCGTAATCTCCCACTCCCTCAGCGATCCGGCCGAGTTGCTCTAGCGCTCAATCAGAGCCGCAGGGCTGCACCCACACCATCGCACACGCTGATCGTGCCACACACGGCTGTGAAGAGAGCGACCTGGAGCCGCGTCAAAACGAATAGCGAGCCCCGATCATCGCGCTGTGACCGGTTTCGCCGCTGGCAAATTCGCCACGATACACGCCGAATAGGGCCAATGGTGCTGTGAGATGCCAGTTGAACCCGGCGCTTGCGCTCGCCACCGTTGCGGCGACCGGTACGCCTAGAACTGTCAGCGAGGTGGTCGACCCGGTCAATACTCCCGTCGCCGTTCGCACCCGCCCGTCAAGTTCATGCCGCACGCCGGCTGCAAACCACGGCACGAAACGAGCCTTCGCAATCGTCGTTAGTCGCAATTCGCCGTCGATGAAGTTCGCGGTATCGGTCACTCCCGCGACCGTCAGGTCGAAGGCCGCGCTGCCAGTTTCGGAGGCGGCACCGCGCACCGTTGCAACGTGCGTGAAGCCGGCCAGCGGGGTCAGGCGCAGCGTACCGAGCGGCAGGGCATAGGCCAGCGTCGCGTCGGCTACAAATCCGTGAAGCGAGTACGACGCGACCGTCTTTGCGCCCGGCACGGTTCGCGTCGTGCGGATGTCGCTGCCGTCGTACGCGAGCGTCGCGGTCGCCCGGAATGCGCCGCTCGTCAGCGTCCCCGCGAGGCCCGCGGTCGCGCCACCGGCAACGTTGTGCGCGCCGAGGGTGGCGATCGACTGGCGGCTGTCGAGATAGCCGCCGAACGCGGTCAGCGACACCGGGCCGCGCGCGATGCCAATCCCGCCGATCGCGCCGCCGCTCGAGACGTCGGCGCGCGAGACGCCCGTCGCGGCGTCGCCGCGCAACTGCCGCCACGCGCCGATCCCCTCGCCGAAGGTAAACCAGCCGTCGCGCGAATACAGCGCGTTGTCCCCGGCGGTTCGCAGCGCGGTGGCGAGCGACAGGCCGTTCTCGGTACCGATCCGGCTCGCCGAGGCGTAGGGCTCGGCGTTCAGCGCGGCGAATGCCGGGGCACTGGTGCCGCCCGCCGCGGTCAGCAGGAGCGGCACAGCGGTGAGCAGCGCGGGGCTTGCCGTCGCGCCGACGAGCAGGCTGTTGACGTATGCCACGGTCCGCGCGGTCTGCGGCGCGAAGCTGCTGTCGATGGCGAACTCGCCGAACAGCTGGATGCGACTGCCCGACTGGCGGACGAAGCCGAGGATCGCCGCCGGCTTGGCGATCGTGGTGAAGGTGCCGGTGATCCCGCCGCCGGCGACGATCAGGTCGAGCGGGGCGCCGGGGGTCAGCGCCCGGTTGCCGGTCAGCGTCAGCGTCGCGCCACTGGCGATCGTCAGCGTGCCGGAGACGAGCAACTGGTCGCTCACCGCCGGCGTCAGCTCGAACAGGCTGTTCGACGTGCTCGCGAGGGAGACGTTGCCGGTGACGGTCATTGTTCCGGGCGACGCGCCCGGCGACAGTGTCCCGGCGACCGCGATATTGCCGACGACCGTACCCGCGCTGCCGAAGGTGGCGCCCGGGGCGACCGTGATCACCGGGGCGGTGATCGTCGAGCCGCTGCGCCCGATCAACCGGCCCGCCGCGACGGTCAGCGTGCCGGTGGCAAAGGTCCCCGACAGCGCCGCGACGCCGCTCGTCACCTGCGTCGACTGGAAATTCGTCACTTGCGACAGGTTGAATTCGTCGGGCGTCGCGTCGGACCCGCCCGCAGCGAGGACGAGCGCATTGCTGCCGCCGCCGCCGTCGATGCTCGCGGTCCGGCTGCCGTGCTGGAGGGTGAGCGTATCGTTACCCGCTCCGAACACGACCGCGCCGCCGATCGTCCCGGCGTTGGTCAGCGCGTTGTTGCCCTTACCGAAGACGACCCCGCCGGCGATCGTGCCGAGGTTGGTGATGGCGACCGCTGCGTCGCCGGTGGTGATCGTCACCGGCCCGGCGGTCTGAAGTGTCGATCCGGCGGCGATCGTCAGCGTGCCGCTGCTGACCATCAGCGTCGGCAGGTTGAGCGGGCCGGTCGTGGTGATCGTCCCGTTGCCGATCACGACCGGGGCCGCGAAACCGATGAAGCGGTTGAGCAAAGTCTGGTCGAGCAGTCCGCCGCCCGTCGTGTCGAGGGTCAGCGTGTTGGTCCCGGTCCCGCCGTCGATCGTCCCCGTCAGGACGCCGCCGAGCGATTCGACGACGCTGTCGTTGCCATCGCCGAGTGTGACGTTGCCTTTGATCGTGCCGTAATTCTCGACATGGTCGTCGCCCGCGCCGAGGTCGATCGAGCCGATGATCGACCCGGTCTTCGTGTTGACCAGCGTGTCGATCGCGCCGACCGTCTGGATTGCTCCGGCGAGCGTCGTGCCGGCATATGGCGGCGTCAGCGGCACGACGATCGTCGTTCCAGCCGGAGCGGTAAAACCGTCCCCGCCGACGATCTGCCCGGCATTGGTGATGGTAACGCGGCTCGCCGACGCGAGCACGGCGACCGACCCGCCGGTCGCGAAGGCGCCGGTCGCCGCCACGTTCCCGCTCGACGTCACCTGCTGCGGGGTGCCGATCGCGCTGATGATGCCGCCCGCGGCGTTGGTGATCGTCACCTGCGACGGGGCATCGCTCGCCGCGCTGACTGTCAGCGCAGTCGCCGCGACGAGTTGTGCGGGCTGGTTGAAGGTGGCGTCGGCCGGGACGAGGACGGCGCCGCCGTCGGCGCGGATGACGCCGCTGTTGGCGACCGTGACCGTGCTCGTCGCGCCGGTGGCATTGGTTCCGAAAGCAGTCGTGCCGTCGGGAGCGGCGGTCGACTGGATGATCAGCGCCGCGCCCCCGGCGTTTGCGCTGCTGAACGTACCGTTGTTGCCGACGGTCGTCGTCGCGCTGGTCAAGGTGTTCTGCGATACGGCGAGTGCGGCAAATCCGGTCGGCGTCGCACCGGGAACCACAATGGTCCCGCTATTGGTCACCGTCACTGCCTTCGCCGCGGTGTCGAGAAATGCGCCACCCGACATCGTGCCGCTGTTGACGAGCGTCGCCGCCGAAGTGTCGGTCCGGGTAGAGCGGAAGGTTGTCGGGTCGTACGTATAGACCGGCGATCCAGTCAATTGGAGTTGGCTGTTCGGCGATGCGCTCAATGACCCCGAGTTGGTGATCGACAGGGTGTCGGCGACCACAGACAACTCGAGGCCGCCTGCGATTGTGCCGCTGTTGGTGAAGGTCAGCGAGTGTGCGGCCGAGCTGTTGCCGCCCGACGCGTAGATAATGCTGCCAATGGCGTAAGCGAAACCATACGGCGATTGCGTCGCTGCCGACGTCGAGCCGCTATTGGTAATGGTGATATCGGTCGCAGCCAGATCGAGCAAAATGCCACCGGAGATCGTCCCCACGTTGGCGAAGGACGCCGTCTTGAGCACGGTCCCGTAAAGCGTCTGCACCAGCACCGCGATCGGCTGGCTGCAGGCGTCGCAGCCGCCTGTCGCACTCGTCAGGATCGACCCGCTGTTGGTAAAGGTGAAGCCGTCGCCGGCGGCAGTCAACGAGACGGCCGGCTGCAATAGCGTCGCCGACCCGATCGTCCCGCGGTTGTCGAAGCTGCGCGCCGATCCCGACACACCGTCGGCGAGGATGCCTGTGGTGGTGAAAGCGAGCGTCGCGCCGATTCCTGTCTGGCCGGTCGTGTCGCCGAGCAGCACGACATGCCGCGCGCTAGTGGTCGGCGCGGCGTTGACGTTCGCCTGGTTAACGATCGCGCCATCGCCGAAGAACAGCAGCCCGGTGTCGAGACCCGCCGCCGGCCCCGTGACGGTGATGACCGTCGTCGCGCCGCTCGCGCCGATCCCGCTTTGCTGAAAGTTCAGCAACGGTGGCGTCGCGGCGGAGACGGTCTGGGTCGTCGCATACGTACGCGCGAAGGTGTTGATGCCGCTGCCGCCGTCGATCGTGCCGGTGACGCCCGTGGTGCCGTCGGACGACACGAAAACGTCGTCACCGGCCCCGAACGTCAAATTGCCCTGCAAGGTGCCGCCGCTGCGCGCGATGTAGCTGCTCGACGTGCCCGAGTAGCAATAGCTGGCGGCGCCCGACCCGCAGCCGAGGACGACGTTGCCGACGATCGTCCCGGCATTGTCGACGACCCCGCCACCGACAAGGACGATCGCCGATCCCTGACCGGCAATCGAGCCGCCCGCGAGGTTCGTGACCGTCGCCGCGCCGTAACTTGCTGCGCTAACGGCGGTGTCGCCGGTGCTGCGGATCGTTCCCGAATTCGTCAGCGCGGCGCCCGCCGACGCGGAGGAGAAGGTGACCGCCACGCCGCCGGTGACGATGCTCCCGCTGTTGACGACCGTCATTGCGCCGACGATGCCCTGGCTGGCGGCGGACCCGGTCTGGCCGATCGTTCCCGAATTGATCACCGTCAGAGCGACGCCGCCGTACGGGCTCAGCGAAATGCCGACGCTGTTGTTGAGCGTGATCGTCCCGCTGTTCGTCACGGTGCCGCCGCCGCTGATCCCGATAAGCGGCGAGTAAGCGCCCGTGGTCAGGTCGGTGACCACGATCGTTCCGGTGTTGGTGAAGCTGTCGCCGTCGCTCAAGACAATCGCGGGACTGGCCGAATAGACGCCGGCGGCGCTCCGCGTCGCGCTCAGCGTGCCGTGGCTGGTGACCGCCAGCGCGTTGGCCGGATAGGGATAAGGCGTCGCTGCGGGAACCGCCGCGAGGTTGAGGATCGTCTTATCGGTCGCGCTGAGGTCGGCGGTCAGGTCGACCGAGCCGGTGCCGGCAAAGTCGATCGACCGGGCCTGCGCCGCTGCGGTCAAGGTCAGCGTCGCGCCGCCGGACAGCTCATAGCCGATCTGGGAGAACATGCCGCCGGCCGCTGGCACCACCGCGGTCGCCGACGTCGGGACGAGATAGCGCAGCCGGTCATTGGTGCCGCCGCCGGTTACAGTACCGGTGATGCCGGCGAACGCGCCGGGTCCGTTGTTCACCAGCGCGACGACGAGCGTGTCGTTGCCGTCCCCAAGGACAAGGTTACCGTTGAGGATGCCGCCGGTCGCCGCGACATAGGTGTTGTTGGTGCCGTAATATGAGTAAGCGCCGGTACTCCCGAAGTTGACGTCGCCGTTGATCGTCCCGGAATTGATTACCTTCGCGTTGAACGTGGAGCCGTAAAGCGGCGCCCGGATCCCGCCGCTGACCGTCCCTCCGGCGCGGTTGTCGAGCGTCGCATACGGCTCGAGCCCGACGCCGATGTTCGGCGACGAGATCGTGCCGGTGTTGACCAACGTCTCGTTCGACAGGTCGGCACCGACGAGCGCGCCGGTGATCGTGCCGCTGTTGGTCAACTGGTCGTTCGAGCCGAAGCCGAAAAAGCCGGTGCCGCCGGTCGAGGTGATCGTCCCGGTGTTGGCGAAGCTCGTCGAAAACTCCTGCACCGCAATGCCGCTCGCAGTGATCGTGCCGCTGTTGGTGGCGGGTCCGCTTACGTTGAGACCGCCGCCTCCGGTCGCGATGATGCTGCCGCTATTGGTGAACGCGACCTGGCCGAGACTGACCGCGAAGCCGTAGGTGTTGCTGGCGAACGTCGCGTTGATTGCCCCGGCGTTGGTCACCGAGCTGATGCCGTAGGTCCCCGCCGTGATCGCCGGACCGGCCGTCGCGAGCGTGCCGTTGTTGACGAACGCGGTCTTCGTCCCGTCGCCGCCGAGCGTCAGCGCCGTGGTACCGGCATAGCCGCTGGCGAGCGTCAGCGTCGCCGCCTTCGCGAGTTGATACGTGACCGCGCTGAAGCCGGCGGGGAGCACGAGCGGCGTCGCCAGTGTCGTGTCGGCGGCGAAATCGAGCTGCAGCGTGTTCGCGGAGCCGGTCGTAACGATCGAGCCGCCGATGCCGCTGATCGGGGCGGCAGCGGTACCGAAGTCGACCGTCAGCTGGCTGCTGCCGGGCAAGGTCAGGCTGCCGGAGATCGTCCCGCCGCCGCTCGTGTCGACCTGGCTGCCCTGGCCGTACTGGCCGATGCCGGTCACGACGACGTCGCCGGTGATCGTTCCGCGATTGGTCAGCGAGCCGATCGCGGCGTTGATCGCGCCGATCGTGCCGCCGGCCTCGTTGGTCACGCTCGAGAAATAGGCGAGCGTCGGCGTCGTGCTGCCGAGCGCAAGCCGCGAGCCGCCGATCGTGCCGCTGTTGTCGACCGACAGCGTCGCCGTGCCGTACGGGTTGCCGGGGTTTGCGCCGACCGTAATGCCCGTTGCGCCAGTGATGCTGCCGCCGCTGGCGACGGTGATCGCGCCGGAGCTGCCGGCGAAGAGATAGCCGCCGGGCTGAAGCGCGCCGCTCGTGAGGCTGATCCCGTTCGCCGTGCCGCCGTCGACCCGGCCGTCAACCTCGATCGTCGCATACAGCCCATATGTTCCTGCTGCGGTACCAGGAACGATTGCGATCGCATCGACGCCCGCGGGCGCGGTGACCAAAGCGCCGGCGGAAACTGTGACCGTCGCGCTGGTGCCAATGACAAGCCCGGCGGACTCGGTCTCGGCGCAGGTCGTCGCGGTCCCGGATTGGGTCGGATTGGGGGAGCATGCGGCGTTCGCCGCCTGCCCCGTCACCAGCAATGCTGCCAGACTGCACGTTTCTAGCAAGCGCACAGCGCGCGCCCGCGACGTCATCATTTCGGTCATTGAAACCCCCAGCCCGGCGGTCAGGTTAATCGCTGCGGAATGTCTGTCAATGGCGCCGGCGCGCGCTGCGCTTACCGAAATCAAGGACTTCCTTAGGATTCGCCGACTTGCCGGCTAAGTGGCTCGCTGGCGGCGGCATCGTGCTTATCAACGACATCGCACGTGGCGCGTACAGATTTTTCAGCATTGTAACACACCGGTGCAATCGACGTGCGTCCCATGATGCTGCTACCTGCAGGTCTTTAACACTACCAAAGCGGCCGTATCCCGGTCGACCGACCGTCGTATGGCATTCAGCCTTGCGACGACGTCAGCGAACACGTGCCTGTGAGACTTGTCGGCAGCGAAACCTGACGGCCATACCACGCTAGCGGCAACCGATCACTTGGGGCGCTGAAAAACGAAGAAGAACTGGTCGGTGTGGCCGCTGACGGTGGGATCGAAGACCCTTGTTGTATGGGGGTCGGCGGGATTGCGCAGGAGGTCGCTCGCGCCCACGAACCGGAAACCCGCCGCTGCCATGTCGGATTTGACGACCTCGGGGTCGATCCGATGGGTGGTATTGGTCGCTTCGATCTTTGTACCAGCGGGCGCGACATGATCGATGACGACAAATCGGCCACCCGGTTTCAACGCTTGGAAAACTGCCTTGTTGAATGCCGCAATGTCGGCGGGCCCCATGAACGGGTCGTAGAGGTCGTGATAGTTATTGCGGATCCAGATCAGATCGGCCTTCGCCGGAAGGCGGAGTGTGTTGACGTGGGAAACCACGGTCACGACGTTCTTATGCCCCTCAAGGACCGTCGACCCAGCCGGCGGCGTCGCGATCTTGTCGTCCGTGTCGCCTTCGACCAGATGGACAGCAAAGACTCGTCCGGACTGACCGACCACGTCCGAGAATAATCGATCCCAGTAGTCGCCGGGCCAAATATCCGCGACGGTATTGCCCGGTTGAATGTGCAGGAAGGCAAGCACCTCGGCGGGATGCCGTAACGCATCTGTCGCACGATCGGCATCGGGCCTGCCAGGATTGGCAACAGCCGCTGAAATACTCGCGCCGGCCACGGGTACGGCAGCGCCGGCGGTTCCGAAGCAGAGAGCGACACCGGCGACCGCGCCAAAGCAACTGATCTTATGTGTCATATTTTCCTCGATTGTTCAGACCACGACACTGCCGTCGTTAGGATTAGCTTCGTCGATGAGTTCGACCGCGCTAGACGCGCGGTTACCGACAGAAACGTCAGCAATTTCGGCCTCGGGCCGGTTAGAAACCCAGATCGCTCAGGCTCCGATGATCGTCGGGCCGCCGACCCAAGGCCCAGAGAAATTTACGATCGGCCTCGGCGATCGGGTGTTCGTTGATGCTGGCGATGCGCCGTTCCATCAGCCCGTCGGCGTCGAATTGCCAGTTCTCGTTGCCGTAGGCGCGGAACCAGTGGCCGCTGTCGTCGCGATATTCATAAGCGAAGCGGACGGCGATGCGGTTTGCCGTATGCGACCAGACCTCCTTGATCAGGCGATAGTCGAGTTCG
The DNA here is from genome assembly GCF_018982885.2 of Polymorphobacter megasporae. Taxonomy (NCBI): domain Bacteria; kingdom Pseudomonadati; phylum Pseudomonadota; class Alphaproteobacteria; order Sphingomonadales; family Sphingosinicellaceae; genus Glacieibacterium; species Glacieibacterium megasporae. The sequence continues at coordinate 296,558 of NZ_CP081848.1, forward strand.
CGTTGCCATTTGCGTGATAGGAACGCCTCGATGTCATCTCGGCCGGTGACGAATTCGGCGCGGTTCCGCCATTGGCTCCCTGGCGTATAGGCCAAGGCGACGCGCGCGGGGTCGCGGCTGTTCCAGGCGTCCTCGGCGAGCCGCGCTTTTTCCGCAGCGGTGGCGTCGGAGAACGGCGGTAGTGGGGGGCGGCTCATGGCGTGGTCCTTCCAAGCTCGTGCCGGAGACCGGCGTTCTCGATTTCGAGGGCTGCGACACGGTCCTCAAGGCGTTTTAGCGCGATCGTCACATCGGCAGCGTCGATCTTTTGTGGGATGTGCTGCGGGCAGTTGGCGTCCCAGGCTTCGATCTCGAAGAGGATCACCTGCTCGGGCCGCGCTCGATAATCCTGAGGCATCAGCAGAGCAGTCAGCTCGACATCTCCCGTGACAACCCGCGCCCGGCCCCACAGCTTGATCCGGCGGCGATGGGCGTAATCCATCAGAAACAGGAACGCCCGGTCATTCTCGGCTAGATTCCCGACCGAGATATACTGTTTGTTGCCGCTGAAGTCGGCAAAGCCGATCGTCCGCTCGTCGAGTACATGGATGAAGCCCTTGGGACCGCCGCGATGCTGGGCATAGGGCTGCCCGGCGGCGTTGGAAGTCGCGAGGTAGGCCGTGTCGACCTGCGCCAGAAACTGCGTCAGATTCTCGTCGATCGTCGTGTGAAAACCGCCGAGCGCCTCCTGCCGGGCGTAAGCGGCTCGCGACCCGCGCGCCGTCTGCATCGCCTTCACTGTCGCGGTGAAGGCGATATCGCTCGCCGGAACATTCACTGTGGAGCCTCGACCATCAAGCATTTCAACGTTCCTTCGGTGACCGGCGGCCGGGATCACGCATCCGAGATCCCGGCGCCGGGTCGGCTACTTCTTCGGCTTCACGTGCGCATCGTAGAAGCTCAGGATATGGCTCGCGATGAAGGGCAGATTATCCTCGGTGGCGAAGTGCCCGGCATTGAGCCGGTAAAACTCTGCCTTGGGTAGATCCTTCAGGTACGATTCACCGCCTTCGGGAGTGAAGAACGGGTCATGCTGACCCCAGAAGATCAGCGTCTTCGGCTGCTTGTCTCTCAGGAACTTCTGCCACGTCGGGTAAAGCGCGACATTGTTCCGATAGTCGTAGAACAGGTCGAGCTGGATCCGCAGGTTCTTGGGCCCGGCGACCGAGGCCGCGTCGGTCTCGTAGCTCTCCGGGGCGATCAGCTCGGGATGACTCGAGCCGCCGAGATAGACCGTGTTCTTGATCGCATCGAGCGTGTTGAACCCGGCAAGCGGTGCCTCGGTGGCCGCAGTGCGGTTGACCCAAAGGGCCTTGCGGAAGCCGTCCCACGCCGGCGAGAGGCCGTTTTCATACGCGTTGGTGTTCTGGATGATCAGCCAGTCGAGCGCCTTGGGATTGCGGCCGACAATGCGGAAGCCGACCGGGCCGCCATAGTCCTGCACAAACAGGCCGTAATGGTCGAAACCTTTGGCCGCGAGGAACTTCTCGACCGTCACCGAAATCGCGTCGAACGAATAATGGTACGTCGCCGGATCGGGATGCGCGCTGTTGCCGAAGCCCTGATAGTCCGGGGCAATGACGTGGAACCGGCCCGCCAATGCCGGGATCAGATCGCGATACTGATGCGATGAGGAGGGCCAGCCATGGAGCAGCACGAGCTTTGGGCTGCGCGGGTCACCCGCCTCGCGATAGGCGATGGTCAGGCCATCGACCTTGATCGTGCCGTAGCGAACCTGGGTCGCGGCAACGGGGGTCGTGATGATCGTTGTGGGCGCAGCATACGCGGCAACCGACATGACGAGCGTCGAAACGGTAACGACAGCGCTCAAGGCGGCCGCCAGGAGGCGGGATTTACGGGTCATTGTCAGGTCCTTTGAAATTGGAGGGCTGCAAGCGGAGGCAGCAGATTGGTCGGGGCATCTGGCCAGTGGCTCAGGCGGCCTTGCGGACTTCGACAACGGGGAAGTCGATTTCGGTGCCGAAAATCTCGTTGACGTAGAAAGTCCAGGTGTTCAGCACGACGTGCTGGACGATCTCGAGCAATTGGGCGTCGGTGTAGCCGGCGCGGCGCACCGCTGCGATGTCGGGCTCGCCAATGCGGCCACGCTGACGTGCCACCTTGGCGGCGAAGCGGACTGCGGCGTCGGCTTTGGGGTCGTTCGACGCGCCGCTGCGATTGGCGGTCATTTCCGCGTCGTCAAGGTTGGCGATGTGCTTGCCGATATACGTGTGCGCCGACAGGCAATAGCCACAGCCGTTCACTTCGGCGACTGCAAGCGCGATCCGCTCACGCGTCGGGGCGGCCAAGTCGCCTTTGCCGAGCGCACCGAGCATGCCGAGGTGGGCCTCGAGCGCATGCGGGCTCGTTGAAATCAGCCGGAACATATTCGGCACAATGCCGAATTGAGCTTTGACGGCCTCGAGCAGCGGCTGCGACGTGACGGGTGCATCGGCGATCGTGGCGGGCGTCGGGATACGGGACATCGGAGCATTCCTCTTGGTCGCTGGCGGGCTGCAGCGCCCGGTGACAGTCGATTAGGCGCTTCCGATTTTGCGCAGTATCCGGTAATATCGACAGCCTTCCTTCCATTGATCGGGAGCATTGATGGACCGCCTCGATGCAATGGCCACGTTGATCGCCGCAATCGACGGCGGGAGCCTGTCGGCCGCGTCCCGGAAGCTCGGCATGCCGCTCGCCACGGTCAGCCGGAAGGTGTCAGAGTTGGAGGCGCATCTGCGCACTCAGTTGGTGGTGCGAACCAGCCGCAAGCTGTTGCTGACCGAGGCCGGCCAGATCTATGTCGTCGCCAGCCGACGCATTCTCGATGAAGTCGAGGAAGCCGAACGCGCGGCGTCGGGTGAATATCGTGCGCCGCAAGGCCATCTGACGATCACCGCGCCGATCATGTTCGGGCGGATGCACGTCGCGCCTGTCGTTCTTGCCTTCCTGCAGGCTTATCCCGAGATCGACGCGCGGCTGGTGCTCGCCGATCATGTCGTCAGTCTAATCGACGACCATGTCGATGTTGCGGTCCGGGTGGGCCCGTTGCCGGACAGCGCGATGGTGGCGACACGGCTCGGGGAAATCCGCCGGGTAACGTGTGCGAGCCCGGATTATCTCGCCGCTCGCGGGACACCCGAAACGCTGGCCGCGCTAGCCAGCCACGACTGCGTCATGTTCGAAGGCCTGTATGCGAATACCGTATGGAGCTTTGGACGCGGCAAGCAGGTCGTCACCGTGCCGGTACGCTCGCGCTTTGCGGTCAATACGGCCGATGCTGCCATTGCCGCCGCGGTCGCCGGTACCGGTATCACGCGCGTTCTGTCCTATCAGGTCGCCGAGGCGGTAGCCGACGGCAAGCTCCTGCTGTTGTTGCAATCGTTCGAACCGGAGCCACTGCCGGTCCATCTTGTTTATCCGGCCCCGTCGCTGTTGACCTTGAAGCTACGGGCATTCCTCGACTTTGCGGGACCGCGTCTCAAGGCATCGATTATCGGCTAAGGGTATCGCCTGATTGCAACCGCACGGACCCGAGCGCTGCAAATGCGTCGACGCTCCTCAAAAAGTTATCGTGACCGTTATCACGTCGAGATAGGCGTCGACAGGAACTGGCACGGTCCCGGCAGGGACGCGGCCATACACCGACAGGATAGTCGGTAATACGCCGGCGGTACCCGCGACCGTGTTCGATCCTATGGTGTTGCCCCACGGCGTCGCGCGGAGCGAGTCCGAGTATAGACTATAGGGTACGTAGGCAGCCGCCGTTGCCGACTTCATGCGCCGAGTCGCCGAGAAATTAGCCCCGTTGTCCAGTCCGACATTATAGCTGGTCCCGACCCCGCACGTCACGGTGATGGTCGCTGCGGCGTCGTTCGCGGCGTTGCCAATAAGGTTTAGCGTCCCGAAGATCATGGGCGTAGCTACAACCAGACATGCAGCCATAGCGGTGCCCGGCACGCCGCATATCCCGACGAGCGCGGCAATCATTATCGCCTTGCGAGGCTGCACCCATCTCTCCTGCGGATCACAGCGTAATATGCTAAAATAGCCCCCAACAATCTTGAACCATATTCAGCCGGGATATGCGGCGGACATAGATTGGAGTTACCGACATACCAATGGTCCAACGATGGTCGGAGGCGACTGCCCCGAGGTGAAAACCGCTGTGCACGATTTTCCGTCGAAAAATGCGACAGTAACGCGGTTGTCATCGGCGAGACCGGTGAGATACGCCTCTCCATCGTAGCCGATTGGTACCGATAGGCCGCTTGCATTCAGCGTGGCGCGGCTTCCCGGCGCCACCGGCACGCCAAGCGCGTCCACCAGGCGGACGCGCGCCGCGCGAACGTGATGCGCGTCGAACCGAGCGATCACACCGATTCGGTCGGCCGGCCTGACGCTGATGGCATAGGCTGCGGGCAGCGCGTCATCGGCGAGGCTGAGCGGGTCGATCGCGATTTGATTGCTTTCGTATGCGCGAAGGTCCGGCACGAGCAGGCGGCCTTGGGCATTGGTCCGGCCGGCCGGACGTCTGTCGCGGGTTACCGCAACGTCGGGCAGACCGCTGTCGACGATGGCAAAACTATTGTCGAGGGTGTTCCCGACGAGCACCCCGCCGTCGGCAAACACGATCGAGCCACGGATTCCGGCCCGGCCGGCGACCTGATCCCGAACACTTTCGAGGCCCGCGTTAACTTCGCCCCAGCTCCCTTGGTACTGTGCCTGGGCGGAGATACTGGCTGCAGCGCCCGTATCTGCCTGCAGTCTGTAGCCAAAATCGCCGGGCTCGGTCACTGGATCGTAAAGTTGCACGCTGGCGTCCGTGCTATTGGCCTGGCTCGTTATCGACCCCGAAGCGCTCGTCCGCTTACCAAGGACCATGCTGACACCAAGGACAGCGAGCGTCGAACCGCGGCGGTCTAGATCACGCAGGCCATTGGCGAATACGTTGATGCCGTGGCCGACATTGGCGATGTAAGTCGCGGTAAGGAGCGTCGCGCGATCGAAGCGCGTTGATATCGCTTGCGATCGTTGCTCGAACGCCAGCGCCTTGGGACCGAAGGGGGCCGACGTATCGCCCCGATTGACGCCAAAGCTCAGGCTCCCGAAACGCCCCAACTCGATGCCGATGAGTGCGTTGATGGTCGACCGGACTGGCGGATCACCGGCGCGTGCCGCGATGTCGCGGTAGCCGGCGGTCGCCTGGATTGCCGAAAGGTTGAAGCTGATCGGTCGGGCAATCAGTTCGTAGCCAATAGCAAGCTGCCCGCCCGACATGGCACCAGATCCGGTCGCTGCGCTGCTTACCGAAGCGTTGAGTGAGACCACTCCGAATCGGCCCAAGCCGAACAGCGCACCCCCCCCTCCCAGAGCAAGGTCGCTGGCGGCCTCCGCGTGTCCTTCGACGGTCAGCCGGTCGCTTACTCCGGCCCGGCAGGTCGCGGTGCCCGCCAGAAAGCGATAGTCGTTGCTTTCGACTGCGTAGTTCCGGCGTACGGCACCCGCATCGAGCGTGCAGCTCTTGAGGCCCGGAGCGAGCAAGGTCCTGACGCCGTAGACGTTGAAGGTCGTCCGCGATTCTCGGCCTAAGGCGTCGCGAAGGACAACATCGACGGTTCCGTTGCCGTTGATGACCGGCGCGCCCGATATGGCAAAGTCGCCTGCCGCAACCCGCCCTTCACCGACTTTGCTGCTGTTGATCAGGATGTCGACCGTCGAGGGCACCGCGGCGCTGCCGCTCAACTGAGGCACGGGATAGGTAACGAGGTCCGGCCGAACCGAGAAGTCGGTGGTTACCTGGAAGCCCGCGAGGCGTACCGAACGACTGCTCTGCAGTCCGCCAGAGATCAGGTCGCCTACGTTGTAGCGCCGGAGCCGGGCGATGTCGGTCACGGTGTAGGTCGTGTCGAGCCTGATAACCGGCCCCTGCCCGAGAATCGGGCGGCTGTTGACCAGCGCACTCGTCGAAAGCGTGCCGAACTGCGAGAAGACGCGTCCCTCGAACAAGCCTTGAGCAGCAAGTCCGCCACGGTCTTGATCGAGTTCCAGATCGTAGTTGAGCAGCACGCCCGCGCTGCTCGGCGTCATCGGCAGGTTCGTCGCAGCCGGAGCCAATGCAATACGGTTGCGTGTCTTGTCGTGATTCGCGAAATCAAGCCGCAGGGTCTGATGCGGTACATCGACCGCCACCGACAGACCGGGCAACGAATCGAGCGGCACATCGTCGTCCGGTCCATCGGGAACCGGAACACCGAGGCCGGCCAGTTCATGGCGTTTCATGGCAATGCGGTTGTCAGCAAGCCGGATGACGGTGGCATCCTCACGCTGCTCGACGCCGTTAATGACAAGAAGAAACACTTGCGGCATCGAGACGGCCCCAGCCCCGCCGGCCACGCCGAGGTGCAGCAAGCCAAATGCAGCAAGCCTAGCGCACCGATTCAAGCGCAATCTGCGCAGAGAAAGCGGCAACGCCGTCACGACCAACGACAGTCAGTCCCGGCACCGGAGCAATCGCAAGATCCCACCGCCGAGACGTTCCGGGCAATAGGTACGGCCTTCCGTCGAGCGAAAGCGGTACAGCCGCGCCATTAGGCTCTTTCACAGAAAGCTCATCGAGCCGCGCATGACGACGGCCATAATTCGTTCCCTCGAGCTTACCGCCGATTATTCGCCAGCGAATGTCGCCGGCGGCAACTTTTGTTGAATATGCAAACACCGGCACGGACATTCGCAACCTGATCTGAAGGCCGCTGCCCGCCGAAGGCTGCGGCAGCTGATCGACGATAAGACGCCAGCAACTCTCGCTCGTCCGCAGACCGGTCGGAGCCAGGACTCGGATCGTTTGGGTCGTGTTGGCAGCAATCTCGACGATCGATGGGCTGACCCGTAATGTCGCGCTATCGATCAACTCGTCTCGGCCATCGACCTGCTGCCAATCGTAGGGCCGAACCTGAATATCCACCGGCAATGCCGATGTATTCGTGATCTCAAGTGCCGCGCTACGTTTGTCCGGCAACATCGCCACTGTCACAGGGGATACCTGCAGCGATTGCGCATTTGCCTCTCCAGTGAATTTCGACACCGAGAGGGTGACTATCGCTAACAGATAAACTCGACGATACACTTTTACTTCAATCAATAGGTTATAGTAACCGTTACCAAGTCGAGATATGTGTCGGTGGGTACCGGCGTCGTCCCGCCGGGCACCCGCCCATAGACCGTCAACACGGTCGGAGTTACCGCTGCTGTCCCGCTTACCGTGTTGGTTCCGACGGTATTGCCCCACGGCGTTGCCCGCAGCGTATCAGAATACAAGTTATACGGGACATACACAGCAGCCGTTGCCGACTTCATCCGCCTCGTTGTTCCAAAATTGGCACCGTTATCCAAGCCAACATTGTAAGCGGTGCCAGGTGTACAAGTCACCGTTACTAATGAGGTATTATCGTTCGGTGAAGCTCCAATCAAATTGATTGTACCGAACACCAGCGGCGTTGCGGCGACGATGCATGCGGCGACCGTAACGGATGATACAGCCATGGTCGTAGTGGCCGTTGCGGCCATGCTTGCGGTCGGCAAATTCGCCATGCCGATCATGGCGGCGATAAAGGCAATCTGAACGCTCACTAACTTACGCAAAGCCATTACACCTCTCCATACGACTACTGCGGTGCCTCTATCGAATATCTGATAATAGACTCTTAAAAGTTACACAAATCGTGGTAACTGTTGTTTATGGTCCAATCTAGTTTTTCTCGACCAGAAAATCGCCGACACATATTGGGGATATGTAGCAGTTTCAACTCATTATCCGCTTAATCGCGTCTGCTGCACGCCATCTCCAATAACACCCTGACAGGCACGTCCTCTACTTATGGTCAGGTCAAATTGCGCATCCGGCAACTCTGCAACGACCTGACACGACTCGACTCGTGATCAGTGTACTTTGTTATGCTAGATGACCTGTGCGCAAACGATTGCGTGGACTTTCACTCTAAACAATAGTCTCGGCTACCTTTTGTGGTTTGGCTAGTTCCTCCAATCTCGAAGTATTAATGGACATGCCACGACTCTGGTTTTCTGCGATCTGACTTAAGGATAGTATCGGCAATTTTGCGTCCTTCCTAAGTTATAAGAATCAAATGGCTTTTTTGCTTTAGCTAGCTGGCGTCCGTCGTTCAAATTCATCGCACGACGAGTCAATCGTTCTTAATTGCAAAATTGTTCGTAGTCGGTTGACGATTCCTGTTTTAGGCTACTCGAGCTTGGAAAGCGTCCGGCGACAAAAATGTAGATGTTGCGTTGCGTAAGATTAACCCTAAGGACTTGCAATGATCATATCGCGTTTATCAGTTGTCAAGTTGACTCGCTCGCGGAAAAAAAACGCAAGATTTCTATTTAGTCTGTCTTGTGTAGCAACATCTATATTGGTAGCGCAGCCGACAAGGGCAGCATTGCCGCTCGTGAATGCCTGCCTTGGCGCTAGCCTGCAGCCGTCACAACTGGATCAGATACTGACTCCTCTTGTCACCGGCATCTATGCCCCGCTCACCGGCATTGCCCTCATCGGGCCGACCTTGAATGGCTTGATCCCCAATATCATCAGCACCGCAACGACTGGCGTGACGGCGGGCGCTGCAATCACTTTGGGTGTTCCGCTCGTTGGCGGCGGCACGCTTGCAGGGACGCAGTGCAGCCAGCAGGCTGGCGGCTTCTCGATTGCGACGCCGAAGGGGATTACCATCGGCGGCAACAGCATCGACGGCCTTGGCGCCGACGGACTGTCGGCCAATGCCGGCGAGATCGGCTCGATAGCACTTGGCAATACCGCGTCGACGGCCGCTCTCGCGACCAACTCGATTGCTCTCGGTACAGGTGCCAACATCGTCGGAGCGTCGCCGAATGCGATCGCGCTCGGCACAGGGGCGTCGGCACAGGCCGCGCTGGCCACGGCGATCGGCTCGGGCTCACAGGCCGCGGGCGTCGGTACGATCGCTCTGGGCTCGGCCGCTGCGGCGAATGCTAATCAGCAGATCGCCATCGGACAGGTCGCCGGCCTCGGCTCCGGAGCAGGCGCGACCGGTGCTATTTCATTAGGCTATGCAGCCGGGACGAACGTCACGGGGGCGCAAAATATCGGCATCGGCTCCGGTGCCGGGGTCAACAACGGTGCTGGCACAGGCGTCACCGGTACTCGCAACGTTGCCATCGGGACGACCGACGGCGTTGTGAACGCTGCCGGCACCAACGTCAGCGGTAACGACAACGTCGCGATCGGTACAGGTGCTGGCCTTGGCGTCACAAATGCCAGCACCGTGGCCATAGGCAGAAATGCTCTGGGCAGCGCGACCGGATCGGTTGCGGTGGGTGCAGGTGCCACGACGACCGTCGCCAACTCGGTCGCCCTGGGCGCTGGCTCGACGATCATTGCCGCTCCGACCGGGGCCGCGTTCAACGTAGCGACAGTCGCACCGGCCAGCCAGGTCGAAGTCGGCGGCCGCCGCGTTACTGGGGTGTCGGGCGGTTCGGCGCCGACCGATGCGGTCAACGTCGCCCAGCTTACTGGTACGGCGAACAATCTGGCGACGACGCTCGGCGGCAGCTTCAACGCCGCCGGCACCTATACGGCGCCGACCTACGCCACCGCCGCGGGCACGACGGCGACGACGGTGCAGGGCGCGCTGACCAACCAGACCGCCGCGATGACCCAATTGGGCAATGCGGCTGCAGCCAATGTCGGGGCCGGTGCCCTATACGCCCGGAACGGGCACGCTGTCGGCGCCAAGCTATACCGTGGCCAATGTCGGCGCGACCGGCGCCGTTGGCGCGCCGGGGGTGGCGACCAACACCGGCGCAGCGGTCGCCGGGCTCAGCACCGACGTCACCAACCTGGCCAACGCCCTGAACACCGGCACCGCCGGTCTCGTCCAGCAGGCCGTCGCCGGAGCGCCGCTGACCGTCGGGGCAGCAACCAACGGCACCAGTGTCAATTTCACCGGAACGGCAGGCACGCGGACTCTGAGCGGCGTCACCGCCGGAGTCGCGCCGACCGATGCAGTCAACGCCGGACAGCTGGCGGGACCGACGGCAACCGTCGGCGGCAGCTTCAATGGAGCTGGCGTCTACACGCCACCGACCTACACGACCGCTGCGGGCACGACGGCGACGACGGTCCAGGGCGCGCTGACCAACCAGACGGCGGCGACAACCCAGCTCGGCAACGCCGCGGCGGCAAGCCTGGGCGGAGGGGCGACCTATACGCCCGGGACCGGCACCCTTTCGGCTCCGGCCTATGCAGTCGCGAATATCAGTGCAACCGGGGCCGTTGGCGCACCAGGCTTGGCGACAAACACCGGAGCGGCGGTCGCGGGCCTCAACACCGATGTGACCAATCTGGCCAACGGCCTGACGAGCGGCACGGTCGGCCTTGTCCAGCAGGCAGTCGCCGGCGCGCCGCTGACTGTCGGTGCTGGGACCGATGGGACCAGCGTCAACTTCACCGGTACAGCCGGCGCCCGGCGGCTGGCGGGTATCAGCGCGGGCGTCGCGCTGACCGACGCGGCGAATGTCGGGCAGGTTGCCGCGGCAACCGCCAATGACGTGCAATACGACAATGTCGCGGGCGTCCGGCTTAACAGCGTCACCCTTGCCGGTGGCGCCCTCGGGCCCGTGACAGTGACCAATGTGGCGGCTGGCAGCCTGCTGCCCGGGTCGACCGATGCGGTCAACGGCACCCAACTGGGGGCGACCAATGCTAATGTGACGACCAACACGACGGCAATCACCAACCTGAACAACGGCACCGCGGGTCTGCTCCAGCAGGTTGGCGGCAGCCCGGGCATCGGCGGCCTGACCGTCGGCGCTGGCACTGCCGGTACCAACGTCAACTTCGCCGGCACCGCAGGCACGCGAACCTTGAGCGGTGTAACTGCAGGCGTCGCTGCCACCGACGCGGCCAACGTCGGCCAGGTGACCGCAGCGGTCGGAGCGGCCACCGCCAACGGCGTCGATTACGACACCGTTGCCGGCGTCCGCACGAATAGCGTGACGCTCGCCGGGGGCCTTCCCGGCCCGGTGACGGTGACGAATGTCGCGGCAGGCAGCCTGACGCCGTTGTCGACCGACGCGGTCAACGGGAGCCAGCTCGCCGCGACGAACACCAACGTCACCAACAACTCGACGGCGATCACCAACCTCAACAACGGCACCGCCGGCCTCGTCCAGCAAGCGTTGGCGGGTGCTCCGCTCACCGTTGGCGCAGCCACCGACGGAACATCGGTCAGCTTTGCCGGCACGGCCGGCACGCGGCGGCTGAGCGGTGTTAGCGCCGGCGTCGCTGCGACCGATGCCGCCAACTTTGGGCAGCTGGCAGCACTCGCCAGCACAACCGCCACGGCAACCGCGAACAGCGTCGATTACGACACGATCGCCGGCGTTCGCACCAACAGTGTGACTCTGGCCGGGGGCGTGCCCGGCCCTGTCACGGTGACCAATGTCGCCGCAGGCAGCCTGACGCCCTTGTCGACTGATGCGGTCAACGGAAGCCAGCTCGCCGCCACGAACACGAATGTCACGAACAACTCGACGGCGATCACCAACCTGAACAACGGGACCGCTGGTCTGCTCCAACAGGTCGGCGGCAGTCCGGGTATCGGCGGCCTGACCGTCGGCGCGGGAACCGCGGGTAGCAGCGTCAACTTCTCGGGCACCGCAGGCACACGAACACTGAGTGGCGTGACCGCGGGCGTCGCCGCCACCGACGCGGCGAACGTCGGCCAAGTGAGCGCAGCGGTCGGAGCGGCCACTGCCAACGGCGTTAATTACGACACGCTTGCCGGGGTGCGCACGAATAGCGTGACGCTGGCCGGAGGCCTCCCCGGGCCGGTCACGGTGACCAACGTCGCCGCGGGCAGCCTGACCCCACTGTCGACCGATGCGGTCAACGGAAGCCAGCTCGCCGCCACGAACACCAATGTGACCAACAACACGACGGCGATCGTCAACCTGAACAACGGCACTGCGGGTCTCGTCCAGCAGGCGGTTGCGGGTGCGCCGATTACTGTCGGTGCGGCGACCGACGGAACGTCCGTAAGTTTTGCGGGCACGGCCGGCCTTCGGCGGCTGACCGGAATAGCCGCGGGCATTGCTCCGACCGACGCGGCGAGCGTCGGCCAATTGGCGAGCGTCAGCACGCTTGCGTCTGGCGCGGTGCAATACGACGTCAACGGGCTCGGCGCGCGGTTGAACAGCGTAACACTGGCCGGGGGCGCCCCCGGTCCCGTCACGGTAACGAACGTCGCTCCGGGCGCGCTTAACGCTGTATCGACCGATGCGGTCAACGGCGCACAACTGTTCGCTACCAACGCCCAGGTGACCACGAATACCGGCAACATCACGAACCTGACCAATGGCACAGCCGGTCTGGTACAGCAGGTTGGCGGCTCACCGGGAGTCGGTCAGCTGACCGTCGGCGCTGCGACCGGCGGCACCAGCATCAGCGTTGCTGGTACCGCCGGCACACGCACCATTTCCGGTGTTACGAACGGAGTCGCGCCGAACGACGCGGTCAATGCCGGGCAGCTTGCCGCGACAAATACTGCGGTCGCCGGCAACACGACCAGCATCAACGCGCTGAACACCAACGTCGGTGCCCTGCAAACCGATGCCCTGCTCTACGACAGCGGGCTGGGAGCGTATAGCGCATCACACGGCGGCACTCCGCAGCGGATCACCAATCTGCAGGCAGGACTGATCGGTTCGACCAGCAGCGATGCGGTCAACGGCGCGCAATTGTTCGGCCTCGGCAGCACCGCAGCGGCGGCGCTCGGTGGCAGTTCGTCGTACAATCCCCTGACCAATCAGATAAACGCAGGCATCGTCTTCCGCGGTAATACCTACACCAGCGTTCAGGGTGCGGTGACGGCGATCGATAGCGCGTCCGCCACGGTCCCCAGCCGGTATTTCCATGCGACGTCCGCTGCTGCCGACTCGCAGGCCTTAGGAACGGACTCGACCGCAATCGGGCCGAGCGCGGTTGCCAATGCCGATGGCACCCTCGCTGCCGGCCGCAACGCCAAGGCGATGACGGCGGGCGCGGTGGCGATCGGCGATGGATCGACCGCAATGGCCGGGAAATCGGTTTCGATCGGGTCTCTCAATACTGCGGCGGGCGACGGCGCGGTTGCAATCGGCGATCCGAACGTTGCGACCGGCGACGGTGCAGTCGCGCTGGGCAAGGACAACCAGGCCACCGGCTTGGGTGCGGTCGCGCTTGGCAACACGAACCTTGCCACCGGGGTCGGCTCGGTCGCGATCGGCCAGACCAACCAGGCGACAGGCGATGGCTCGATCGCAATTGGCACGAGCAACGTCGTCAACGGCGTCGGCGCGCTCGCCTTCGGAAATCGTAACCAGGTAACCGGTGACGGTTCGCTTGCCTTCGGTTCGGACATCGTGACCGGCGGTGCCAATACACTGGCGGTCGGTAACAACACCACGACGATGGGCGATCGTGCGTCGGCGTTCGGTAATCTTGCCAGCGCGGACGGCCAGCAGAGCACGGCGGCGGGCTATGCAGCTACGGCCGATGGACCCTTCAGTGTGGCGGTGGGCACAAGTTCCACCGCGAGCGCGTACGCTTCGACGGCACTCGGACAAGGTGCCATTGCTTCGGGCGCCGGTTCGGTCGCGCTTGGCACAGGAGCACAGGCAACGCAGCGAGGCAGTGTCGCGCTTGGTGGCGCTTCGGCGACTCTTCGCGGTGCTGCTGCGGGCTACTCGGCATTCGGCCTCGCCCCGTCACAAGACTCTGTCGGCGAAATTGCCATCGCCCAGTCGCTTCCCTTTACCGATCCAGTGACCGGACTTCCGGCGGTTTTAGGCAATCGCCAGATTACCGGGGTGGCAGCGGGCAGTGCCGATACCGACGCGGTCAACGTCTCCCAGCTCCGCGGCGTGTCCAACTCCCTGGGCAGCGTCTTTGCCACCAGCCTCGGCGGCGGCGCATTCTATAATCCCGCCAACGGGGCCCTTACCGGACCGGCCTATGTGATCAACGGTGCGAGCTATACGTCGGTCGGCGACGCGCTTGCTGCGGTCAGCGGGGCCACCGCTGCGACGGCAAACGCTGCCGTCCTGTACGACACCCCGGCAAAAGATGTCGTGACACTCGGCGGTGCAGCTGGAACCACGGTCCGCAACGTTGCGCCCGCCACGCTCGCGGCAACGTCGACCGACGCCGTCAACGGCAGCCAGCTGTTCGCCACCAACCAGCAGGTCGGCGCGAACACTGCAGCGATCACGACGCTCAGCAACAACATCGCTGGGTCGACGATCAGCCCAGTCCAATATTCGAACGCCGCGACGCCGACCGTCTCCAACGGGGGCGTTGTCACTAACGATGTCACGCTGGTCGGCAGCAATGCTGCGCTGCCGGTGGCGGTGCACAACGTCGCTGCAGGGACGCTCGCGGCGGGTTCGACCGATGCGGTCAACAGCGCGCAGCTGTACTCGACCAACGCGCATGTCGCCGGGGACACGGCAGCGCTCGGTGGCGGCGCGGCCTTCAACCCCGCGACCGGCACCTATACCGCGCCGACCTACACCGTGCAGGGAGCCGCTGTGAACACCGTCGGCGGGGCGGTCGCGGCACTCGATAGCGCGGTCAGCCGGGCGCTCGTGGTGACGGCGAATACCGTCGGCTACGACGATGCCTCGCATGCCAGCCTGACCCTCAACTCGGGCGGTGCCGCGACGACCATCCATAATGTCGCGGCGGGTGTCGCTTCCGGAGACGCGGTCAACGTCGGCCAGCTCCAGGCGGCGTCTAACGCCACGCTGGCGTCGGCAGAAGGCTACACCGACCTCAAGATCGCGGGGCTCAACTATGACCTCCGCCGCCGCATGGATGCAACGGGTGCGAAGAGTGCCGCACTCGCCGGGGTACCCCAGTCGATCAACCCCGGTTCGGGCTTCATCGGTGCCTCGATCGGCGGACAGGGTAGCGAAGTCGCCTTCGCGATGGGTGTGTCGAAGGTGTTCGACGGGGCGCATCTCCCGGTCGTCAAGGCGGCGATCTCGGTCGACGCTCGCGGCTACAGCCCCAGCTACAACGTCGGTGCCGGCATCCACTTCTAGCACCGCCCCGCAGCACGGACATCGACTGTCGATGAAGATCGCGCTCCAACTGGCCTTGCTGGCGACCTTAACGGTCGCCAGCAAAGCCGTTGCCGAAACACCGGCCGCGGTGCCTCCCGGGTTTTGCCTGTTTTCACGGGGCACCGCGATCGCCTCCTCGCGCGCCGGCAATTCGGCGATCCATCAGCTGGATGAGCTGCAGAAGACGGCGGCCGCTTCGCTGGCTCGGCAGGAAGCAATGCTCAAACTCGAAGACCAGACGCTGGCGGGACAGCGCTCCAAGCTGTCCGCGACCGACTATCAGATTCGCCTGACCGAGCTTGAGATCCGGGTGCAGGACGTTGCCACCGCCAGGAGCCTCCACGACGAACAGGTTGCCCGGACCCGCGTCGCGGCCCAGGCGGCGATCGACGCCACGCTTGACCCGATCGTCGAAGCCTTGTTCCGCGAGAAACACTGCGCGGTCGTCATGGAGCGCAACAGCGCATATTTCTACGCCAACAACATAGATTTGACCGCCGAAGCGAGTCGCCGTCTCGACGCTGCTCTGGCCGGCCGCAGCGCCGAAGCCCGGCGCTAACGGCAATCACGGCGCTACCCGCTGTTACGCAAGCCGGCGGCAATGCCGTTGATCGTCAGGTGGATCCCCTCGGCGATGCGCGGATCGTCTTCACCCGCGCGGCGTCGCCGGATCAGCTCGATCTGCAATTCGTTAAGCGGATCGATGTACGGCAGACGCAGCCGGACCGACCGCGCGAGGGCGGGCTGGCGTTCGAGCAGATACGCCTCGCCGGTCAGGTCGAGCAGCGCGTCGCGGGTCTGGGTCCAGCCACCCTCGATCCGCCCGAATACTTTCGCCCGCAGCGCCGCATCGGGGACCAGCGCAGCGTAGCGGCCGGCGACCCCCATGTTCGATTTCGCCAGCACCATCTCGAGGTTCGACAGCGTCGCGGCGAGGAACGGCCATGCCGCGACCATCTCGGCGAGCAACCCGCGGTCGGCGAACCCGGCGAACGCATGGCCCGCGCCGTACCATCCCGGCAGCATGATCCGCGCCTGCGCCCAGCTGAACACCCACGGGATCGCGCGCAGGTCCTCGATCCGGTCGGACTTGGTCCGCGATGCCGGGCGCGAGCCGATGTTGAGCTCGGCGATCTCGGTGATCGGCGTGGCGGCGCGGAAGAAGGTGTTGAAGCCCGGCGTGCCGTAGACGAGGTCGCGATATTCGGCGTTCGCGGCGGCGCTGATCGACGCCATCGCCGAACGGAAGCGCGCGAAGTCGGCGGGGGCCAGCTTCGGCGGTTCGAGGCTGGCGAGGACAGTGGCGGCGGTCATCGTCTCGAGGCTCGCCTCGGCGGCGGCGGGAGTCCCGTATTTCGACGCGATGACCTCGCCCTGCTCGGTAATGCGGATGCGCCCGGCGACGGTGCCCGCTGGCTGGGCGCGGATCGCGGCGAAGGCGGGACCGCCGCCGCGACCGACCGCCCCGCCGCGGCCGTGGAACAGCTGCATCCGCAAATTGCGCGCGGCAAAGACCTCGGCAAGCTCGAGCGCGCCTTCGTGGAGCGACCAGTTCGACGTCAAATAGCCGCCGTCCTTGTTCGAGTCCGAATAGCCGATCATCACTTCCTGATAGCCGCGCGCAGCAGCAAGCGCGGCGGCCTTCGGGCGATCGAGATAGTCGGCCATGACCTGCGGCGCGGCTTCGAGGTCGGGAATCGTCTCGAACAGCGGCACCGCCATGATCGGGCAGTGCGGCGGATCATCGGGGATGTAGAGCCCGGCCTCCTTGAGCAGGACATAGACTTCGAGCAGGTTGGCGACGCCGCTCGTCTTCGACACGATGTAGGCGCGGATGACGTCGGGGCCGAACGCGGCGTGCGCGGCGGCGGCGGCGCGGGCGACCGCAAGCTCGCTCAGCGTCTCGTCGCCGTAGGTGGCGAACGGGTTGAACAGCATCCGCGGGCTGGCGAGTTCGGTACCGAGGACGGCAACGCGGGCATCATCGTCCATCGCCTCATAGTCGCCGGGAACGCCCGCGACCCGGAGCAATTCGGCGACGACGCGTGCATGGACATCGGCGTTCTGGCGCAGGTCGAGCGTCGCCAAGTGAAAGCCGAAGATGCCGACCGCGCGCACCAGCCGGTCGAGCCGCCCGGCGGCAAGCGCCTCGCCGCCGTGCGCGGTCAATGATCCGGTGATTGTCGCGAGGTCGGCGAGCAGGTCGGCGGCGCGCGGGTAGGCGATGGCGGGGACGATGCCCGGGCGGCGCGACGCATGTCCCGCGAGTGCGGCAAAACTCTCCGCGGTGCGTGCATAGACCCCCGACAAGGCACGGCGGTACGGCTCGTCGGCGCGGCTCGCCGAGGTGTCGCCGCTGGCATCGGCGAGCGCGGCGAGTTCGGGCGTGACCACGACGTTCGCCGCCGACATCGACAGCTCGGCCCCCAGCGCATCGAGCTCATCGAGATAATGGCCGATCACGACCTCGGCCGCCTTCGCCAGCGCGGTCTCGAGCGTCGCCGCATTGACGTTCGGGTTGCCGTCGCGGTCACCGCCGATCCAGCTGCCGGGGCGCAGGAACGGCGGCAGCGTCGTGCCAGTCGCCGCCTCCCAGCGCGCCTGCAGCCGCGGCAGCACCGTGATGAAGTTTCCGAGGTACGTCAGGACCGAGGCGATCTCGTCGCCGACGACCGGGCGAACCGCGCGTAAGGGGCGGGTCTGCCACAGGATGGTGATCTGGCGGATCAGCTCGGCTTCGGTCTCGGCGTCGCAGAAGCCGTCGCTGCACGCTGCCATCAGGCTGTTGATCGCACGTTCGCGGTCGATCACGCTCTTGCGGCGGACCTCGGTCGGGTGCGCGGTCAGGACCGGCGCGATCAGCGCGCCATCGAGCAACGCCGCGACCGCCGCCCGGTCGATGCCCTGCCCGCGCAACGTGTCGATTGCCCCCGCCAGCGTCGCCCCCGGCGCGGTTTCGGGTGACGACCGTCGGTCCTCTGCGAGGTTGCTCAGGATCGAGAACAGCAGGAAGCCGCGGACGAAACGCAGCGTGTCGCCAAGGTCGAGCCGGTCGAGGCGCGCGCCGAGGTCGGCCGCCGCCGCCGCGTCGCCGTCGCGGTGGGTGACGACCGAGGCGGCGCGGATGCCCTCGATCGCATCGAACACCGCCGCGCCCTCCTGTTCGCGGATGACGTCGCCAAGGAGCCGCCCGAGATAGCGGAGGTCGGCACGTCCGGCGTCAGCAGGTAAAGCGGGGGCAACGGGTGCGGCGAGCTGGTTCATCGCGCCAGTCAACCCGCATCGTCGCGGCCTGTCGAGCAGCGATTGCTGCGACGCACCGTATTGCCTATGCGGTGGCGCAAGCGAGATCGGAAACAACGATGAAGACACGGGCAGCGGTAGCGTTTGCGGCGAAAACCCCGCTCGAAATCGTCGAACTCGACCTTGAAGGACCGCGCGCCGGCGAAGTGCTCGTCGAGATCATGGCGACCGGCATCTGCCACACCGACGCCTACACGCTCGACGGCCTCGATTCGGAGGGGCTGTTCCCGAGCGTCCTCGGCCACGAAGGCGCGGGCATCGTCCGCGAGGTCGGGCCCGGCGTGACATCGGTCGCGGTCGGCGACCACGTCATCCCGCTCTACACCCCCGAATGCCGCCAGTGTAAGTCGTGCCTCAGCGGCAAGACCAACCTGTGCACCGCGATCCGCGCGACGCAGGGCAAGGGGCTGATGCCCGACGGGACCAGCCGGTTCAGCTACAAAGGCCAGCCGGTCTTCCATTACATGGGCTGCTCGACCTTCTCGAACTTCACTGTCCTGCCCGAGATCGCGGTGGCGAAGATCCGCACCGACGCGCCGTTCAAGACCGCATGCTACATCGGATGCGGCGTGACGACTGGGGTCGGCGCGGTGGTCAACACCGCCAAGGTCGCGCCGGGCGACACCGTCATCGTCTTCGGCCTCGGCGGCATCGGCCTCAATGTCATCCAGGGCGCGCGGCTGGCGGGTGCGGGGCAGATCGTCGGTGTCGACATCAACCCGGCGAAGGAGGATTGGGGCCGCCGCTTCGGCATGACCCACTTCGTCAACCCGAACGAGATCGACGACGACGTCGTCGGGCATCTGGTCGCGCTAACCGACGGCGGCGCCGACTATACCTTCGATTGTACCGGCAACACGACGGTGATGCGGCAGGCGCTCGAGGCGTGCCATCGCGGCTGGGGCACGAGCATCATCATCGGCGTCGCCGAGAGCGGCAAGGAGATTTCGACCCGCCCGTTCCAGCTCGTCACCGGGCGCAACTGGCGCGGGACCGCGTTCGGCGGGGCGAAGGGCCGGACCGACGTGCCCAAGATCGTCGACTGGTATATGAACGGGCGAATCGAAATCGATCCGATGATCACCCACGTCCTGACGCTCGACGAGATCAACAAGGGCTTCGAGCTGATGCATAGCGGCGAAAGTATCCGCAGCGTAGTCGTCTACTAAACCAAGGGGAGATAGAAGATGTTTAGTCACATGATGGTCGGCAGCAATGACATCGACCGGTCGAAGACGTTCTACGATGCGCTGTTCGGCGCGGTCGGCGGCAAGCCCGCGATCACCGATGAACACGGCCGGCTGATCTACATGCACAATGGCGGCATCTACATCATCACCAAGCCGATCAACGGCGAACCCGCTCACCACGCCAACGGCGGCACGGTCGGCTTCGCGATGCGTGGCCCCGAGCAGGCCGATGCATGGCACGCGGCGGGCGTCGCCAATGGCGGCACCGCGTGCGAGAATCCTCCGGGCGTTCGCACCGGCGGCATGGGCTCGCTCTACCTCGCCTATCTGCGCGATCCCGACGGCAACAAGCTGTGCGCGCTGCACCGCATGCCCGCCTGATGCCATTCGAGACGCTCAGCGAAGTTCGCGCACACGGCGGCATCCAGGGCGTCTACCGGCACGACAGCACCGCGACGGGCACGCCGATGACCGTCGCGGTGTTCGTGCCGCGGCACGAACCGGGCACCCGCCTGCCGGTATTGTGGTATCTGTCCGGACTGACCTGCACCCACGCCAACGTCATGGACAAGGGCGAATATCGCGCGGCGTGTGCCGAACACGGGATCGTCTTCATTGCGCCCGACACGTCGCCGCGCGGTGACGGCGTCCCCGACGATGCAGCGTACGACTTCGGCCAGGGCGCGGGCTTCTACGTCGACGCCACCCAAGCGCCGTGGGCGGCGAACTTCAGGATGCGCGCGTACATCGAGGACGAGCTGCCCGCGCTGATCGCTGCGAACTTCCCTGTCGACATGGCCCGGCAGGGAATCACCGGCCACTCGATGGGCGGCCACGGCGCGCTGACGATCGGGCTGCGCAACCCCGACCGCTTCCGCAGCGTCTCGGCATTCGCGCCGATCGTCGCGCCGATGCAGGTGCCGTGGGGCGAGAAGGCGCTCGGTGGTTATCTCGGACCCGACCGGGCAGCGTGGCGCAGATACGACGCCTGTGCGCTTATCGCCGACGGCGCGCGAGTCGCCGAGATGCTCGTCGACCAGGGCGACGCCGATAATTTCCTCACCGGCCAGTTGCGACCCGAGTTGCTCGCCGAAGCGTGCAGCGCGGCGGGGATCGACCTGACCCTGCGTATCCAGCCCGGCTACGACCACAGCTATGGCTTCATCTCGACGTTCATGGCCGATCATATCGCGTGGCACGCTGCCCGGCTGGGGTAACTCGTTGCAAAGACGGGAATATTTCCTCTCGCTGACTCGGCTGAGTTCCCTGAATTGACACCGGCGAA
Source organism: Polymorphobacter megasporae (assembly GCF_018982885.2). Classification (NCBI taxonomy): domain Bacteria; kingdom Pseudomonadati; phylum Pseudomonadota; class Alphaproteobacteria; order Sphingomonadales; family Sphingosinicellaceae; genus Glacieibacterium; species Glacieibacterium megasporae. The sequence goes on from NZ_CP081848.1 coordinate 317,534, forward strand.
GCGGTTCGCGGTGGTGAAAGGTCACACGAAGTTCACGGAATGTGACATCGATTTGCGTTCTGACTTTGGCCCTTTTGAATACGCTCTACTGCCTCCCCTCCCCTTCAGGGGAGGGGCGAGAGACGGCGCACTTGCGCCGGCCCGGGGGTGGGGCTGTTCCAGCCTAAGGTGTTCGGGGCGACTCCCCCACCCCCGGCCCCTCCCCTAAAGGGAAGGGGAGCAGGAAGGGAAGATCGCGACCAACAATGAGAAAGAACACGGCACCGGCCTGACGGAACCCGACTCGAAGCCGGAGGCGTACCCCCTGCCCGCCCCTGTAGGACAGCGAAAATCGCTTAAGCTGTCCCGCCGCGCGCCAGCACCCCGACGAGCATCTCGACCGCCTCCTCGGGCGTCATCGCCGACGTGTCGATGCGGATTTCGGGCTGCTCGGGAGCCTCATACGGGCTGTCGACCCCGGTGAAGTGCTTGAGCTCACCCGCGCGGGCCTTCTTGTACAGCCCCTTGACGTCGCGGCGCTCGGCCTCCGCCAGCGCGGTGTCGATGAACACCTCGACGAACTCGCCTTCACCGAACATCGCGCGCGCCATCGCCCGCTCGGCGCGGAACGGCGAGATGAACGACACCAGCACGACGAGCCCCGCGTCGACCATCAGCCGTGCGACCTCGGCCACCCGGCGGATGTTCTCGACCCGGTCTGGGTCGGTGAAGCCGAGGTCGCGGTTGAGGCCGTGGCGGACGTTGTCGCCGTCGAGCGTGTAGGTGAAGCGCCCTTCGGCATAGAGACGCTTTTCGAGCAGGTTGGCGATCGTCGACTTGCCCGCCCCCGACAGCCCGGTGAACCACAGGACGCGCGGACGCTGGCCGGTCAGCGCGGCGCGCGCGGCCTTGTTCACGTCCATCGCCTGCCAGTGGATGTTGTGGGCACGGCGCAGCGCGAAACGGATCATCCCTGCGCCGACGGTGGCGTTGGTGATCCGGTCGATCAGGATGAAGCCGCCCATGTCGGGGCTCTGCTCATACGCATCGAACGGGACGGTCCGGTCGAGGCTGATGTTGACGACCGCGATCGTATTGAGGTCGAGCTGCTTCACTGCGAGATGATCGAGCGTTTTGACGTTGATCGCGTATTTGAGCTCGGTCACCTGCGCCGAAACCAGCCGCGTCCCGATCTTGAGCCAGTACGGCCGCCCGGCCAACAGCGGCGCGTCGTCCATCCACACCAAGGTCGCCTCGAACTGGTCGGCGACCTCGGGCGGGGCGGCGGCGGTGGCGATGACGTCGCCGCGCGAACAGTCGATCTCGTCGGCGAAGGTCAGCGTCACCGACTGGCCCGCGACCGCGCGCGGCAGGTCGCCGTCGAGCGTGACGATCCGCGCGACGGTACTCGTCGCCCCCGACGGCAGCACCCGGATCGCATCGCCCGGCGCGACCGAACCGGCGACGATCTGGCCCGAGAAGCCACGGAAATCGAGGTTCGGGCGGTTGACCCACTGGACCGGCAGCCGCAGCGGGCCGGCGGCCAGCCGCTCGGCGTCGATGTCGACGCTTTCGAGATGCTCGATCAGGACCGGGCCGTCGTACCACGGCGTCAGCGCACTGCGGCTCGCGATATTGTCGCCCGCGAGGCCCGAGATCGGGATCGCAGTGAAAACGTCGATACCGATGCGTGCGGCGAAGGCGCGATAGTCGGCGACGATCCGATCGAACACCGCCTCGTCATAGCCAACAAGGTCCATCTTGTTCACCGCGAGCACGACATGGCGGATGTTCATCAGCCGGACGAGAAAGCTATGCCGCCGGGTCTGCGTCAGCACGCCCTTGCGCGCATCGATCAGGATCACCGCGAGGTCGGCGGTCGATGCGCCGGTGACCATGTTGCGGGTATATTGCTCGTGCCCCGGCGTGTCGGCGACGATGAACTTGCGCCGGTCGGTCGCGAAGAAGCGGTAGGCGACGTCGATCGTTATGCCCTGCTCGCGTTCGGCGGCGAGACCGTCGACAAGCAGCGCGAAGTCGATGTTCTGCCCCTGCGTGCCGACGCGCTTCGAATCGGCTTCGAGCTGCGCGAGCTGATCGTCGAAGATCATCTTCGAATCGTACAACAGCCGCCCGATCAGCGTCGACTTGCCGTCGTCGACCGAGCCGCAGGTGATGAAGCGCAGCAGCGACTTGTGCTGGTGCTGGTCGAGATACGCGTCGATGTCCTCGGCGATCAGCGCCTGCGCGCGATACGAGGGATCGATCACGGCGGCGTCGATCGCGTCGACTGGGGCGGCCATCAGAAATACCCCTCCTGCTTCTTGCGTTCCATCGACGCGTTCTGGTCATGGTCGATCGCCCGCCCCTGCCGCTCCGACGTGGTCGTCAGCAGCATCTCCTGGATCACCTCGGGGAGCGTCGCGGCGGTGCTCTCGACCGCTCCGGTCAGCGGGTAGCAGCCGAGCGTGCGGAAGCGGATCGACCGCTCGACCGGCACCTCGCCGGGCCGAAGGCGGAAGCGATCGTCGTCGACCATCACGATCATGCCGTCGCGTTCGACCGTCGGCCGCATCGCCGCGAGATACAGCGGCACGATCGGGATGTTCTCGAGGTGGATATATTGCCAGACGTCGAGCTCGGTCCAGTTCGAGATCGGGAAGACGCGGATGCTTTCGCCCTTGTTCTTGCGCGCATTATACAGCCGCCATAGCTCGGGGCGCTGGTGCTTCGGGTCCCAGACGTGGTTCGCCGAGCGGAACGAGAAGATCCGCTCCTTCGCCCGGCTCTTCTCCTCATCGCGCCGCGCCCCGCCGAACGCCGCGTCGAAGCCGTATTTGTCGAGCGCCTGCTTGAGCCCCTGCGTCTTCCACAGGTCGGTATGCAGCGCCGAGCCATGATCGAACGGATTGATGCCGCGCGCGACGGCATCGGGGTTCTTGTGGACGATCAGCTCGAAACCATAGTCGCGCGCGATCCTGTCGCGCAGCGCGTACATCGCCTGGAATTTCCACGTCGTATCGACGTGGAGCAACGGAAACGGCGGCGGCGACGGATAAAACGCCTTACGCGCAAGATGCAGCATCACCGCTGAATCCTTCCCGACCGAATACAGCATAACCGGCCGCTCGGTCTCGGCAACGACCTCACGCATGATCTGGATCGACTCCGCCTCGAGCCGCTGGAGATGGGTCAACGCCGCCACCCCGGCCTCAACCGCCCCGGCCCCATCACGCGCATCCGCAACCTTCGCAACCGCCACATCGTCTCCCTCGCTCCGCGCGACGAAGCCAGACGTACGCGATTTGCCGCGTCGGTGTCGAAGTAGCTGTTCTAGTGGCGGAGAAAGCTGGCGGCTGGCGCGGCGGAGAGGCATGGGACGGACTCGTCCGCCGGCTGGTTGCGGGGCTGCGCCCGTCCACCGCGTCCCGACAATGACCTAAAGATCAAGTCGGGAGTCCGGCTTTCTCGGCGCGCAGACAAATGCTAAGGGCGCGCGTCGATCGCGTTCCGCTCGTCGCGAAACGCACTACAGCACGCACTAGGGAGTTTTGTGGTTTGAAAGCGGTGATCCTTGCAGGCGGTCTCGGCACAAGAATTTCCGAAGAGACACATCTGAAGCCAAAGCCGATGGTTGAGATCGGCGTTCGCCCGATCCTGTGGCACATAATGAAGCTCTATTCGCATCATGGCATCACCGATTTCGTAATCTGCTGCGGCTATAAGGGTTATGTGATCAAGGAGTATTTTGCCAATTACTTCCTTCACATGTCGGATGTGACGATCGACATGAGCACCAACGAGATGACGGTCCATAACCGCAAGGCGGATCCGTGGACCGTGACGCTGGTCGATACCGGCGACGAAACGATGACCGGCGGTCGCCTGCGACGGGTTGCCGAGCATCTGAAGGGCGAAAGCGAGTTCTGCTTCACCTATGGCGACGGCGTCGCTGACATCGACATCACCGCTCTCATCGAGTTCCATCGCGCGCACGGCAAGCTTGCAACAGTGACCGCCGTGCAGCCGCCGGGCCGCTACGGCGCTCTCGACATGGACGGCTCAGAGGTGCGTGGCTTCGTTGAAAAGCCGCGCGGTGACGGCGGCTGGATCAACGGCGGTTTCTTTGTCCTGTCTCCGGCGTGCATCGACTATATCGACGGCGACGCGACGACCTGGGAGGCGGAACCACTCAACCGGATCGCCGCCGCTGGTCAGCTTCAGGCGTACATGCATACCGGTTTTTGGCAACCGATGGACACGCTGCGCGACAAGAACCACCTCGAGCAATTGTGGGCGTCGGGGACGGCACCGTGGAAGTGCTGGACGTGAGCGACGCGTTCTGGGCAGGCAAGTCGGTCTTCGTTACCGGCCACACCGGCTTCAAGGGCGGCTGGTTGTCGCTTTGGCTCAGCGAGCTTGGCGCGAAGGTCCACGGATATTCGCTGGCACCGCCGACCACCCCCTCGCTGTTCGACGTTGCGGGTATGGCTGACCGGATTGCTGGCCACACAATCGGCGACGTACGCGATTCCGCGAAGCTGACCGCGGCGCTGGTCGCAGCCGATTGCGAGATCGTCTTTCATCTTGCCGCCCAGCCGCTCGTCCGGCTGTCGTATAGCGAGCCGATCGAAACCTTTGCGACGAACGTCATGGGAACCGCGAACCTGCTCGAGGCGGTCCGCAGCAGCCCGACGGTTCGTGCCGTGGTCAGCGTGACGACTGACAAATGTTACGCCAACAACGAATGGCTGTGGGCCTATCGCGAGAACGAGCCGCTTGGCGGACGCGATCCTTATTCCGCGAGCAAGGCATGCGCCGAGATCGTCACCGCCGCTATGCGCGACTCATTTCTCTCCGCTGCGGGCGTCCGCGTCGCCAGTGCGCGTGCGGGCAACGTCATCGGCGGCGGCGATTGGGCGGCCGACCGGCTGATCCCCGACTTCTTCCGCAGCACCGACGCCGGACAGGCGCTTAATGTGCGCTACCCGGGTGCGACGCGGCCATGGCAACACGTGCTCGAACCCGTCGCGGGCTATCTGGCGCTGGCGAAGCGGCTTGCGACCGACGGCGACGGCATCGACACCGCGTGGAATTTCGGCCCTGCCGATGAAGATGCCCGCCCCGTCCGATGGATTCTCGACCATCTTTGCGCCGCGACGCCCGGTGCAACGTGGCAGGCAGAGGAAAAGATCGCGCTGCACGAAGCCGGCTATCTCAAGCTCGACAGCAGCCGGGCGCGGCATATCCTCGGCTGGCATCCGCGCTGGAACCTGGCGACTGCGCTCGAGGCTACGGTCGAGTGGCATCGGCGCTGGCGCGACGGCGAGGTCATGGCCGAGGTTTGCCGCGATCAGATCACGCGCTACGCGGCATCCTAATGGCCCGCTTCACCGTCACACCGACCCCGCTCGCAGGGGTTGTCATCATCGAGCGCCAACGGATTGGTGACGCTCGCGGCTTCCTCAGCCGGATGTTCTGTGCCGATGAGCTTCGCGAAGCCGGCTTCGCGCTGCCGGTCGCGCAGATCAATCACACGCTGACCGAAACGGCTGGGACCATGCGCGGACTCCATTACCAGCGTCCGCCGCATGCCGAGGACAAGCTCGTCACGTGTATCCGCGGTCGCGTATTTGACGTCGCGGTGGACCTGCGTGCGGGGTCGCCGACATTTCTGCGCTGGCACGCCGAGGAGCTATCCGCCGACAATGGCCGCGCGCTGTTGATTCCGCAGGGCTGCGCCCATGGGTTTCAAGCGTTGGAAGACGGGTGCGAGCTCCTCTATCTTCACTCGCGCGCATATGCTCCTGACGCTGAAGCTGGGCTTTCTCCGCTCGATCCGTCACTGGGGATTGCGTGGCCGCTCGCTGTGACGACGATTTCGGCGCGTGATGCGGGACATCCCGTCATCCAAGAAGATTTTACCGGAGTAAATGCATGAAGTGCCGCCACTGCCACGCGGAGGTCACGCTCAAGCTGATCGACCTCGGCGCGTCGCCGCCGTCGAACGCCTATTTGACCAAGGGTGCGCTGCTAGCTGCTGAGAAGTCGTATCCGCTGACGGTTTTCACCTGCACCAACTGTTGGCTGGTCCAGACGCAGGATCATGCTGACGCGGCGGAGCTGTTCGCACACGACTATGCGTATTTCAGCAGCACCTCGACGAGTTGGCTGGCGCACGCCGCGGCGTATGTCGACGCGATGATCGCCCGCTTCGGCCTCGACAGCAGTTCGCACGTTGTCGAAGTCGCGTCGAACGATGGCTATCTACTGCAGCACGTCGCCGCGCGCGGCATCCCCTGCCTCGGCGTCGAGCCGACCGCGAGCACTGCCGCTGCCGCGCGTGCCAAGGGCATCCCGGTGGTCGAGGATTTCTTCGGGGTCGAGCTGGCCACGCGCCTCGTCGCCGATGGTCATGCCGCCGACCTGACCGCCGCGAACAACGTTCTCGCGCACGTGCCGGACATCAACGACTTCGCCGCCGGCTTTGCGGTCCTGCTCAAGCCCACCGGCGTCGCGACCTTCGAATTTCCGCATTTGCTGAAGCTGATCGCCGAGGCGCAGTTCGACACAATCTACCACGAGCATTTTTCTTATCTGTCGCTCACCGCAGTCAGCGCGATCTTCGCCGCCAACGGCCTGCAGGTGTTCGACGTCGAGGAAGTCTCGACCCACGGCGGCAGCCTGCGCGTGTTCGCCCAACGTGCCGACAGCGCGACGCATCCGGTGACGGCAGCGGTCGCACGGATGCTCGCGACCGAAGTCGACGCGGGCATGACGACCGCCGCTTATTACGAGAACTTCCAGGCGCGCGCCGACACGATCAAGGACGCACTCGTCCGCTTCCTGCTCGACGCAAAGCGCGACGGCCGTAGCGTCGGTGCTTATGGCGCCGCCGCGAAGGGCAACACCGTGCTCAACTATGCCGGGATCCGGCCCGACCTGCTGCCGTGGGTGGTCGACCGGAGCCCGGGCAAGCAGGGCCGTTTTATGCCTGGCAGCCGGATTCCCATCGTCGATGAGGACCATCTGAAGGCGATGCGGCCCGATTACGTCATCATCCTGCCGTGGAACCTCCGCAGCGAGATCGTCGAGCAGCTCGCCTATATCCGCGATTGGGGCGGGCGTTTCGTTACCGCGATTCCCGAAATCGCCGTGACGTGAAGGTCGCGGTTACCGGCGCCAGCGGTTTCGTCGGACGGCACGTCGTTGCCGCTCTGGCGCGGCGCGGCGTCGAGGTCGTGGCGTCGTCGCGGCATCGCCCCGGCGACCTGCCGACGGAGATCGAACACGTCGCGCTCGACATCGCCGAGCCCGGCGACGCGTTCGACCGCCTCGGGCGTCCCGACGCGATCATCCATTTGGCATGGGGCGGATTGCCCAACTACCGCTCGCTCCACCATTTCGAGGGCGAATTGCCCCTGCAATACGCATTCCTGCACGGGCTGATCGAGAGCGGAGCCGAACGCCTCCTCGTCGCCGGGACCTGCTACGAATACGGCATGCAGGACGGCGAGCTTGGCGAGGATATGAACGGTTTTCCGACCAACCCGTATGGCTTCGCCAAGCTGACGTTGCTGCGGCAACTCGAATTCCTGCGCGCTGCCAAGCCATTTGCGCTGACGTGGGCGCGCCTGTTCTACTCCTACGGCGACGGCCAGGCGCCGACGTCGATCTACTCGCTTCTCCACGCCGCCGTGGCACGCGACGATAGCAAGTTCGCGATGTCGGCGGGCGAGCAGTTGCGTGATTACCTGCCGATCGAAACCGCAGCAGACCGGATTGCAATGCTCGCTGGGCGCTGCGGCGACGGCATCGTCAACATCTGCTCAGGCGTGCCGGTCTCGATCCGCGCGCTGGTCGAGCGCTGGATCGCCGCCAACGACTGGACGATCGTTCCCGATCTTGGGCGCTATCCGTATCCGGACTACGAACCGCTGGCGTTCTGGGGCCGCGCGACGAAGCTCGAGGCGCTGTGCGGTGCACCGCTTGGATCTGAAACGCGCACTGCGTGACCCGGCAATGACACTGCGCAACAACCTTATCGCCAATGTCGCGGGCAAGGCGTGGTCCGGCGCGATGGGCTTCGCCTTCGTGCCATTCTACATCCGCTTTCTTGGCATCGAGGCCTATGGGCTGATCGGCTTTTTCGTCTCGCTCCTTGCGCTGTTCTTCGTCCTCGACATGGGGCTCAGCGTCGCGATCACGCGCGAATTGGCCAAGCGCGCTTCCGACGAAGACAAGACGGAGGTCCGTGACATCGTCCGGACGCTCGAGGTCATCTACTGGAGCATCGGGATCGTCCTCGGCGGCGGGGTCGTCATGGCAGCACCGCTGCTCGCGAGCGGATGGCTGCACCCGCAAACCCTCAGTCTCGAGACGACGACGGCTGCAGTGCGGATGATCGGGCTCGTGATCATGCTGCGCTGGCCGGTCACGCTTTACAGCGGCGCACTGGCCGGACTCGAGCGTCAGGTTCAGCTCAACCTCTTGACCGCCAGTTACGCGACGTTTCAGGGGGGCGGGGCGGTTCTCGTGTTGTGGCTCATCAGCCCCACCATCACAGCGTTTTTTACCTGGCAGCTTGTTGCCGCCGCAGCGCAGATCACGCTGATGGTTGTCGCGGTCTGGCGGGGCCTGCCGACCACATCGTCGTCTCCTGCCTTTCGGCCGGCGGCGCTCGCCAGCATGGCCAGCTTTTCCGCCGGCATATTCGGCATCACCATTCTCTCGGTCATCCTTAACCAACTCGACAAATTCATGCTGAGCCGATTGTTGCCATTATCGGTGTTCGGCACCTATTCGCTGGCTGGGACGGTCGCCGCGAGCCTCAATCTAGCGGCGATGGCAATTTATGCGGCGGTGTTTCCGCGTTTGTCGCGGCTCGTTGCCGACGAGCTTTCCGGCGAACTGGTCAAGACCTACCACAAATGTGCCCAGCTGACGTCGGCGCTGGTTATTCCGGCGGGTCTTACCCTCGCCCTGTTCGCACGCGAACTGCTCACACTTTACGTCCATGATCCAGAGATCGTCGATCCGGCCGCGCCCCTGCTTCGCCTGCTTGTCATCGGCAACATTTTCCTGTCGCTGATGCTCCTTCCGCTTGCCCTCCAGCTGGCATACGGCTGGGTGAAGCTGTCGCTTTACAAGAACATCGTTGCTGTTGCGATTTTCGTCCCGCTGCTGTGGATCATGGTCTCGCGCTACGGGCCGATCGGTGCCGCGTCGGTCTGGATCGTCCTCACTGCCGGATACTTTCTCATCGAGGTACCGATCATGCACGCCCGGCTGCTCCGGACCGAGAAATGGCGGTGGTATCTGCTCGACGTCGGCCTTCCCGCTGGTATCGCGCTCGTTGTCCTGGGAGGTCTTCGGTTGGTGCTTCCGACCAGTGCACCGCTAGCACTCAGCATTCCTCTTATCGTCGCCGCCGCCGCCGTCGCCTTCGGTGCCAGCCTCGCCGCGATGCCATCGACCCGGGCAGCGCTGCTGGCAGCAATCACCCAGTTCAGAGGCTCGCGCCTTGCTTGAGTCCATGCGCTCGCGACTGAAGCGTCTGCTGCTTCAGCGGCGACACCCCGGCCTCGTGCTGGGCAGTCGGAGCGAAGTCAGCGGCAGCAGCTTCGGAGCGAACGTCCGTATCGGAGCCGATGCGACCATCATCAGCTCAAGCTTTGGCGACAACTCCTACATCGGACCACGAGCAACCGTCGTGCACGCCGCGGTCGGCCGGTATTGCTCGATGGCGTCTGACATTCAAATCGGATCGGGGAGCCACCCGTCTCGGGGTTATGTCTCGTCGCATCCGATCTTCTATCTCGCGCGTCCGTCGATCGGATGGTCGTTTGTACATCAGGACCGGTTCACCGAATTCGGGACAACTTCGATCGGCAACGACGTCTGGATCGGCGCGAAAGCAACCGTGCGCGACGGCGTGTCGATCGGGGACGGTGCGATCATCGGGGCCGGGGCTGTGGTCGTGAAAGACGTCGCCCCGTATTCCATCGTCGGGGGAGTGCCCGCCAAGCTGTTGCGCATGCGCTTCCCCGAGACCGATATCGCGTTTCTCTTAGAGCTACGCTGGTGGGACCGCGGCGAGGACTGGCTCCGCGAGCATGCGGTTTACTTCGACGACGTCGCACGTTTGCGCGAGGTGCTTGCTCAACGGGCAGTTGGCGCATGACCGCACCTAGGCATCCGTCGGTTGAACAGCCCTCGATCGCGGTGGTCCACATCGTCTTGGCGCAGTTCGGCATCGCCCCGTTCCAGGATTTCATTGCGTCGTACCGCCGCCATGCCGCCGGTATCGGCCACTCGCTGGTCCTCGCGGTCAAAGGCTTCGAGAACGGCCTGCCCGCAGCGTATATCGGCCTGCTCGACGGCATCCCCCACGAGGCGATCGAGGTCCCCAACTTCGGCTTCGACATCGGGACATACTGGCGGCTCGCCACGGCGCTCGATCATCAAACATTCTGCTTTCTGAACTCACGCAGCGTAGTGCTCGGGGATCGCTGGCTGTCACATCTGGTCGCTCCGCTGTCGGTACCGGACGTCGGTGCGGCGGGCGCAAGCGGCTCTTTTCAAAGCCTGCTCGAGGAGCATCTTCGCTATGTTCGCCGCACACCCGGTGAACGCGGACTGCGATCGATGATCCGCAGATCATCGATCAACACGCTTCGCCACCGCCTGCTGTTCGCGCCATTCCCGAACCCCCATCTCCGCACGAACGCCGTCGCGATCGCGCGATCTACCTTGCTTGCGTTGCCCGTTCCCCGCACGGCGACGCGGCTGGCGACCGCCCGTTTCGAGAACGGGCGCAATAACTTCACCCGGCAACTCGATCGCCGTGGCCTCAAGGTTGTGGTTGTCGGTCGCAACGGCGTCGCTTATGAACCCTCCGATTGGCCGACGAGCGGTACCTTTTGGCAGGGCGATCAATCGAACCTTATGGTCGATGACAACCAGACCCTGAAATACGCGATCGCAGGACCGGCAGAACGACATACGCTCGCTGCGGCGGCGTGGACATCACAAGAGATTTGATGACACCGCTGCTCAGCCTCATCATCCCGACCCGCGAGCGTGCGCGGACGCTGGTGTCGACACTGGCGACCGCGACGGCACAGGCCAGCCGCGATTTCGAGATCGTCGTCAGCGACAACATGAGCGCCGACAACACGCGCGAAGTCGTGACCGCCGCGGCGGAAAACGACGATCGCATCCGTTACCTCAATTCCGGCGCGCGCCTGTCGATGTGCGGCAACTACGAGTTCGCGCTCGAGCAGGCGCGCGGGGATTATGTCGTGATCATCGGCGATGACGATGCGGTGATGCCGGGCGGCCTCGACCGGCTGCTGGCGCGGCTGCGCGCGCTGTCCGAACCGACGATCCACATGTGGCCGTTGCACATCTACGACTGGCCGGTCGGCGAGCTGCCCGCGAAAGTAGCTTATCTCGCGCCGGTGATCCCGGAATCGACACTCGATCTCAAGGCCAAGGCGCGCGACATTGTCCGGCGCGGGGCGTGGAAATATTACGAACTGCCGTCGCCCTATCACAGCGCCATTCCGCGCGCGATCCTCAGCAAGATCCGTGACCGCACCGGGCGCGTGTTTCATTCGACACAGCCCGACGTGTTTACCGCGATGGCGATCCCGGCCTACGCCGACCAAGCGATCAACCTTGGCACGACGGTGACCTTGAACGGCCGGTCAGCACAGTCTAATGGCCTCGGCTTTGTCCAGCGCAAGGCGCGCGTAAACATCGACCGGTTCATCGCCGAATACGGTGACTATCGATTCCACCCGACGCTCGCGACTGGCGTCCCCGCAGCCGCGAACATGATTCCCGATGCCGTGCTGCTGGCGGTCGATCTGTTCCCCGAACTCTACGATGGGGTCGACTTCGACTATAGCGCGATGTGGGCGTACGTCTGCCGGCTCGGCTTCATGTCGCACGGCGAGGTTGTCCGGAGTGCGCGGCGGATCGCCCAAGCGCATGACTTCAGCCTGCCGCGCTTTGCGCGCTTCGCTGCCTTGCACCAGGCGGCGGTCATCCGCCGCAGGCTGCTCAATGCGGCGACTCCGCTCGGCGGGCTGGCTGCGGCCGTGCCGGGCACGATCGACGAGTTCGTCAAGGCGCTCGCCCGCGAACCGCGGCCGACGCCCGCATGACGGCTGCGACCAAGCGCAGGCCGGGCCAATCGGTGCCCGTGGGCTTGCTGCTGACGCTCGTTACCTTTGCGCCGACGGTCGTATTCTATGCAGGCGTGACGACGTCGCTAACGCTTGGTGCGACGCTGGCTGGCATATTGTCCGTACTGATTGTTGCCGCTTGTCCGGTCGGACTTGGCGAACCGCTCGCCCGCGCCACGGCAAGTATGATCGCGATCATGCTCGTGCTGAGCGTCCATCTGCTCTTCGCCAGTTTGCTATACGCGGTCGATTTTCCACACGCGCTGGCATCATTCGCGCCGTTGCTCATCCTCTCCCTGGGGGGAGTAGCCCTGGCGGTCGCGATCCAGTCCGTGTCGCCGGAGCACTTCAATGCGGTGGTTCACAGCGTCTTCGCGGCGCTGTGTCTGGTTGCTTTGCTGCCGATCGTCGGCCTCGATTTTTCGCTGATCTACCCCGGTAACGGCTATGCGAAGCCGATCTACCCGTTCACCGAGCCGTCGCATTTCGCTTTGATCTTCATGCCCTTTTATCTTTACGCCTGTGTCACTGCGCAGGCCGGCCGGCGCCTGATGCTGCTCGGCCTCGGTCTTGTGCTGATCCTTGGGCTCGAGAGCCTGACCCTCGCGCTCGGCTGGTTGATCGTTGCGCTCATCTGTATGCGCGGGCTGGTCCTGCCGGTGATCGTCGTCGCGGCGCTGGCTGTGCTGCTGACCGTGCTCGACCTCAGTTACTTCCTCGATCGACTCGACTTCAGCGATGCGAACCAGAACCTGTCGACGCTGGTTTACCTGCAGGGGTGGGACCTGGCCAGCGAGGCGCTTACCGCGACCCACGGCTGGGGCGAGGGCTTCCAGCAACTTGGCCTGCAGGGCACCAATTCGCCGACATCACAGATCATCTACGCGCTGACCGGCAACGAAATGAACATTCTCGATGGCGGTTTTGTTTTAGCCAAGCTGGTCGGGGAGCTCGGTTATCTCGGGATGATCATCGTTGCCGGGCTGCTGACGGCAATTGTCAGATCGGTGATCGTGTTGCGCAAGGGCGCCCGGCTACCGGGGATGGTGCCCGCTCCGATGCTGTTTGCGCACGCGGTATTTGCCGGTTTTCTGGTCGAGCTTCTGGTTCGAGGTACAGGCTATTTCGCCGGGACGACGATGTTGCTGGTCACGGCCACAGTGCTGCGCAATCGGTTTTTCCGTTCTGTCGGAGAGTCTATGGTACCCAGCCGCAACGCCCCGCTAATCGCGGTCGCACGATGACTGACCTGATTATCAATGGCACGGCAATTACGCGGTCGTCGCGCGGTGCCCGTCGCTATTACGACGGCATCATGGCGAACCTCGATTGGCCGGGTGAAATCAGCATCACCGAACCATGGTCTCGGCTGACGCGCTTCAAGGAACTCGCCGAGCGCGGCCGATCCGACGCGATTTACTGGTCACCGGCACATCGTGGCCCGTTGTTTGCGCATAATCACGTGGTCACGGTGCTCGATTGCATCAACATCGAGCATGTCTACTGCGACGACGCACGCCTGCCGCTGCTGCGGGCAATGATGGGACGGCTGCTTGCGGGTGCGCGCCAGATCGTGTGCATCTCCGAAGCAACGCGCGCCGCCGTCGAGCGCAATTTCGTGATCGATCCGGCGAAACTTTCCGTAATTGCCGGCCCGACGGTGTTGCCGATCGCAAACGCCGCGATTGCACATGTAGACGACGACGATTTCGTGCTGATGGTGACGAACGCGCTCCCGCACAAGAATACCGCATTCGCCGCGGCGGCGATGGCGGCGAGCCGGGCTCGCGAACTTGGGATCGGCCTGCGTGTCGTCGGCGCGCTCGCCGAGGGCAGCGCCGCGCTTTGTGCTGCCGCCGGGGTCAAGGTCGAGATATTTCACAATGTCGACGATGCGACGCTTTATGGCTGGATGCGGCGCTGCCGTTTCCTGCTTTCGCCCAGTCTTGCGGAGGGTCTGAACCTGCCGATCGCCGAGGCGGTCTCGCTCGGCGTGAACGTGGTGTGTTCGGACATCGCGGTGCACCAGGAATTCTTCGCCTCGGACGCGCTGTTCTTCGACCCCCTCAGCCACGCTTCGCTTGTCGCCGTGCTCGATGATGCGCTCCAGCGGTCAGGCCGGTGGTTTCCCGCAACCGCGAAACCGGGACCCACGTTTGGCGACGTCGCCGCGCAATACCGCGCCTTGTTTGAGCGCATGGCACCATGATGCCGTCCAGATTCTACGTCGTCGGTCATGCGCTGGCAGGTGACGAGCGCGTATCGCCCGCGGCGGTCGGCAGTATTCTGGCGTGGCTTGTGCAGACTTCGGGGGTGCGGTGGGACAGCCGCCGAACTCCCGCCAATAAACAATAAACGAGAGAATGAATGAAAAAGGCACTGATCACCGGCGTCACCGGACAGGACGGGGCGTACCTGACCCAGTTGCTTCTCGGCCAAGGCTATGCCGTACGTGGTGCGTATCGGCGGACGAGTTCGGTCGATTTCTGGCGGCTGGCGGCGCTCGGCGTTCTCGATCACCCCAACTTCTCGGCGGTCGAGTTCGACTTGACCGACCCAGGCTCGTGCATCTCGCTGGTCCGCAACGCGGGCGCGACCGAAGTCTATAATCTCGCGGCCCAGAGCTTTGTCGGAGTGTCGTTCGCAATTCCGGCGGCAACATCGCAAATTACCGGGATCGGCGCACTCAACCTGCTCGAGGCGATCCGGGTGATCGATCCGGCGATCCGCTTCTACCAGGCCTCGACTTCGGAGATGTTCGGCAAGGTCCAGGCGGTGCCGCAGAGCGAGACGACACCCTTTTATCCGCGCAGCCCGTATGCGGTCGCCAAGCTATATGCTCACTGGCTGACAATAAACTACCGCGAAGCCTATGGGATGTTCGCGTCGAGCGGGATTTTGTTCAACCACGAATCGCCGCTTCGCGGGATCGAGTTCGTGACTCGCAAGATAACCGACGGCGTTGCCCGGTTGCGGCGCGGGACGCTTGATTGCCTTGAACTCGGCAATCTCGACGCCCGGCGCGACTGGGGCTTTGCTGGGGAATATGTCGAGGGTATGTGGCGCATGTTGCAGACCGACACGCCCGACACTTATGTCCTCGCCACCGGACGAACCGAGACGGTCCGCGATTTCGTCAGCCTCGCCGCGACCGCCGCAGGCTTCGAACTCGACTTCGAGGGCGAGGGCGACAGCGAACTGGCCCGCGACCGTACTACCGGAAAAGTCGTCGTCCGGGTCAATCCAAACTTTTACCGCCCGGCCGAAGTCGAGATGCTCATCGGCGACGCGACCAAGGCGCGGGTCGATCTCGGCTGGGAAGCCTCGACTTCGCTCGAGACGCTCTGCACGATGATGGTCGAAGCCGACCTCGCGCGGCACGCCCCGGGCAGCGCGCCGGCGCGCTGAGGTGACGCGTCGGGCGCTGATCACGGGCATCGAGGGTTTTACCGGGCAGTATGTCGCTGCCGAGCTGTCCCGTCGCGGCTTCGAGGTCCACGGCACCACGCGGGCGGCGTCTACGCAGCCCGACTGGCATCAGGTCGATCTCCTCGATGCCACAGCATTGGCGACGGTGGTCGAAGCCGTCGCGCCGACGCACGTCGTTCATCTTGCAGCGGTCGCCTTTGTCGCCAGCAATGATGTCGAGGCGATCTACCGAGTCAACATCGTCGGGACACGTAATCTGCTGTCGGCGCTAGCACCGCACGCTGCGGTCTTGCGCGCGGTCGTCCTTGCCAGCAGTGCAAGCGTCTACGGCAACACACCCGACTCGCCGATTGCTGAAGCGACGCCGCCGCGACCATCGAACGACTATGCAATCAGCAAGTTGGCGATGGAATTCGTCGCCGCCGCATGGGCCGAACGGGTGCCGGCAACCGTCGTCAGGCCGTTCAATTATACGGGTGTCGGCCAGGCTCCGGAATTCCTGATCCCCAAGATTGTCGCGGCTTTCCGGCGACGCGCGCCGGTCATCGAGCTTGGGAATCTCGACGTCGCGCGGGAGTTTTCCGATGTTCGCGATGTTGCCGCCGATTATGCCGATCTTGTCGAGGCGGGCATCGCAGAGACGGTCAACCTGTGTTCGGGGATCGCTTACAGCATCGGCGACGTGCTCGCGATGGCCACCTCAATCACCGGGCATTCGATCGACGTGCACACCAACCCAGCCTTCGTCCGTGCGGGCGACATCGCGCATCTTGCCGGTGACAATGCACGGCTTCGCCGCATCGCCCCTGCCACGCGGAGGCGGCCGTTCGACGAAACCCTACGCTGGATGCTGGAGGCGTAACGGTTCGTCGTCGTCGAACGCGCCGGCACTGCCGACCGCACACCAAGGCCCGGACGTTACTCCATACTCTCAATAAATTGCTGCCGGCGAATACTGCGTCGAATCATGCTGAACAGTGGAAGCACAGCAATTGCCAGCGCGATCCACACGACCAGCGCAAGCACCACAGCGAGCAACAATACCAGCCACGGATTCGGCGTCGTAAAATTCGGCGAAACCCAGATACCGCCAAAACTTTCGGCCGCGAAAGAGGCGTCGACGCTCGCCATCATGCGCGTCTTTTCATAGGTGCTGAGCGCCTGCAGGACTGATACGCGGTAATCCTCAACCTGGATCTGTGCGAGCCGCTGCTCAAGATATCTGACGTAGATTGCCGCCCGCGTCAGCGACCGCTGCCTGAGGAAGTTGTCGGTAGCGGCATTTGTCTCGCGCAGCAGTTCAGCCGCGAACTGCGGGTCTTCGTTCTCGTACGACAATTGAATAAATGGTTTCTTCTTGTTTTCGAGGACGACAATGCTTTTCTGAATATAGGCCTGAAGTTCGCTTGCACCCGGCGGCTGCCATGGCTTGATCGGCACGCCTAGCAAGCTTTTGACAGTTACAGACAGACTGCGCAGCGCCGAATGTGGCTCGCGCCACTGTCGCTGACTTGCGTCCCACGATTGGCTGAAAATGGCCCGCATCAATGCTTCGTTGCGGCTTAATTTTTCGGCGACCGGGTAGGACGTCACCGCCTCGGCATAGATCCCGAACGCCGGGCCGCCCTGATTATTCAAATCGACCCCGACGATCGTGCTGATACTGGCAAGGCCGCCGGTGGCTTTCGGCGCATTCTGGTCGGCCGGCGTTACGGTCAAGATCGCCGCATATTTGTACGTAGCAATATGAAGATAGACGATTGCAGCCCCAACAAAAACGATCAGGAGCGCCAGGCCGAGAAACTTGCGCCTCCGCAGAGCCTGGATCCAGTCGATTAGGATAGAACGATTAGGTTCGACGATTTCATCAGACTGCAGCGGCGTAGACATTGAATTCCAATCGATAAGTCCTGCCGTCAGTGCAGGGCGGCCTGCACCACCGGTGCCGGCTGCGCCAAGAACCACACGTGGGATAGCGCCGCACCGTGGCAGTTGCCAGAGTTGACGTATGGCCCATCCACCAAATCGCGCATCACCTGTGTTCAATCGTCTCGCTCAGGCGCCGAAGAGGACCGCACGCACAAGCATGTAAAAATTGCCTGGTTCAGAAGCATCGACCTATTGAGTAAAGCCCGTGGCGGAGAGGGTGGGAATCGATTAATTGAAGCAACACCTTGTTTTATTACAGATTGGGCACCTACCTTCGATGACGGGTGCCCCCTAGCATGCCCCCAGATGGAACAGTGCAACTCGGACGCATTGTCACCAGCGGGTGCGACAGTCATGTCCGACCAGACGTGCATCGTGAATTAGCACCGGGTAGACCAGAAAAATTTCGCTTGCGGCGGAGACGAAATGGATATGATCGGGCAGCGCCGTCTCGGTGCGGTAGTGCTGCATAATCAGCATGCCCGCGATCTCCTCGACGTTGATGAGGCCGAAAAGCTTGGCGCCACCGATGACGCCCATCGCGTGATGGCCCTTGGCGCTGGCGCGGTACTCCTCGTCGGTCCTCCCGAAGATTTATTCGCCGAGGTCGACGGCACACGTCGGAACCGGCAGGGGATCGGTGTGCGCGAACTTCATCGTCAACCTTTCGTAGACGGTCGGTCGAGTGCTTCGCGACCGGGGGTCGGAGCGGAATCAGGCGACAGGGTTCTCGGTCGACACCATGAAATCGCAGGCGTGAAGATCGAGGAACGATTCTTCGTCCGGCCTGATCTTCTCGAGGTACACCGGATCGGAAAAGCAGCGGGCGAGCGCGTCCACATCGTCGAACCAGAGCTCGGTGATGCCATCATATTTGGTCGGCGGCATGCCCGGCAGGCTCGCGTCGATCGCGTGCTGCTGGACATAGCGGCGGACCGTTTGCTGCGCGACCGGCACCGACATGAACAGCGCCGCGTGCCGGTTGCGATGGTGGTCGATGAACTCCTCGTGCGTCAGCGAGGGTTTGCGGGTCAGAAGAATCGTGAACTTGATCATGCCAGCCTCCAGATACGGGTTGCCACCGGACGGCGTGTTCGGCAACACTCATGTATGCATTGCATACTTAAATATAAGAGGCGGAATTGTTCGGCCATCAAGCCTATCATCACGGAACTCTCCGGCGCGCCCTCCTGGAAGACGCGGCCGTCCTGCTGAATGTAGGCGGGCAGGACGCCCTGTCACTGCGTGCGCTGGCACGGCGGGCAGGCGTCTCCCCGCGGGCGCCCTACCGCCACTTCGCCGATAAGGAGGCGCTGCTCACCGCGCTGGCGGTGGAGGCCTTCGCCGCGTTCGGAGAGGCGCTCGCAACAGCGGATGCTGCGGCCGAACCGGGCCGGGAGCTGGAGGCGCAAGCGATCGCCTATGTTCGCTTCGGGTTGGAGGCACCTGCCCGGTTCAGGTTAATGTTCGGACCGCGACGGCTCGCGGCAGACGCGGAGTTGGCCATTGCGAAGCAGGGGCCGTTCGGCATCCTTCAGGCTCGCGTCGATCGGCTCGCCGGTCCGGGCGACGACAGCCGCGCGCAGGCCGTAGGCTATTGGTCGCTCGCCCACGGTTTGACGGTGCTGTTCCTCGACGGGCGCGTCCGCGACGAACTTGACGGAAGCGAGGATGAGATCATTCAACGCGTCGCAAGAGCAACGCTTCGCATCGAGCAGTCGCAGCAGTCCGATTGCCCATAGTATAAGACTGGTAGCGAACTAAGTCGGCGCGTGGCGCGTATGGAGCTGCTGCGGCACCATCATTCGCCAACCATGATTGACACTTGAGTTTCCCTTTTACGCCCTCGTGACGAGTTTTGGGAAGCCGCGCGCATTCTCTTTTCCTAATCATTTTCGGGAAAGGCGGCAGCGGCGCGCAATGTTCGCTATCGTCGTCCGCCTCCCCGTAAACGAACGTCCGCAACCCTCCCTATTTTGTTGAAAAACTCTTCCTTGAAAGGGCGCTAAGCCTCTGATTCAATGTATTTACGATAGGAGATACAGCGATGATGGGTGAGCGGCAGGTTGATCAGGCGGCGTTGTTTTACGAGTTCTCGCTCGAGCGGCATGTTCCTCGCGATAATTTGCTGCGGTCGATCGATCGGTTTGTCGATCTGTCGAGCGTGCGGGCGCATCTTCAGCCGTACTACAGTGCCACAGGACGCCCCTCGATCGATCCCGAGCTGCTGATCCGCATGCTGATCATCGGCTACACGCACGGTATTCGGTCGGAGCGTCGGCTGTGCGAGGAAGTGCATCTCAACCTCGCCTACCGCTGGTTCTGCCGGCTCGGCCTCGACAGCGACGTGCCGGACCACTCGACGTTCTCGAAGAACCGGCATGGCAGGTTCCGGGACAGCGATCTGCTGCGGCACCTGTTCGAGAATGTCGTGCAGCGCTGTCTCGACGAGGGGCTGGTCGGCGGCGAGGGCTTCGCGGTCGACGCGAGCCTGATCAAGGCCGATGCCAGCCGTCAGAACACCGTGTGGGGATCGCGGACGCTGAAGACCGACGTGACCAGCCGCGCTGTCACCGAATATCTTGCGGTGCTCGACGACGATGCGTTCGGTGCCGCGACCGACGTGGTGCCCAAGGTCGTCTCGCCGGTCGATCCGGCGGCGCGCTGGACCGGTGCCAACGGCGGGCTGTGCTTCTTCGCCTATTGCACCAACTATCTGATCGACCTCGATCATGCCATCATCGTCGATGTCGAGGCGACGACCGCGATCCGCCAGGCCGAGGTCACCGCACAGCGCCGGATGATCGACCGGACACATGAGACCTTCGGACTTTGCCCGCAGCGGCTGGCCGCGGACACCGGTTATGGCTCGGCCGGCAACCTGCACTGGCTCGTCGACGAGCGGGGCATCGCGCCACACATCCCGGTGTTCGACAAATCGCAGCGAAGCGACGGGACGTTCTCAAGGTCCGACTTCGCCTTCGATCACGCCAGCGATGCCTACACCTGTCCGGCGGGCAAATCGCTCAAGCTTTACAACCGCAACTTCACCACGCCGCGCAACGGGGTCGATCGCGACGGCAACCTGCGCTACCGCGCCAACCGGCGGGACTGCGAAAGCTGCGCCCTCAAGCCGCAATGCTGTCCCGATGCACCGGCGCGAAAGATCATGCGCTCGGTCCATGAAGATGCACGCGACGTGGCGCGCGCGATCGCCCGAACCAACGGCTACCTGGTCTCACGGCGCGAACGGAAGAAGGTCGAGATGCTGTTCGCCCACCTCAAACGCATACTCAAGCTCGACCGGCTACGCCTACGAGGACCATGCGGAGCCAAGGACGAGTTCCTCCTCGCCGCCACCGCCCAAAATCTCCGGAAGATGGCCAAGCTGATCCCGATGCCGCAACCAGCGATGGCCGGCTGACGCCGGAGACGGCTGCGACGAGCAGTTGGCCTCCGGCTCGAACCAACCAGCCGCCGAGTTCTTCAACGGAATACTCCCACTTCTTGCCGTTCAACAGTTCGATGGACGGCAAACCCGGATTTGCATGCAGCGATGTACAATAAATAAGTATTTTCCATAATAGGAGCGAGCCTCCCGGCACTTAGCGTGTATCTGGGTCTGTTGTATGTACCGACCCCTGGTAGCCACCCGCCTCAGAATTCGGCTCAGCTAACCACGTAACCATGCGACGTATGCAGAAAAGGGCTTAAGCCGAGCAGCCAGTCCAGCATACCAAACGCCCTTTTTCGGAAGCGCGCAACCGTCTACACCGAAGCTGTGCCGGGCAAATCAGTTTCAAAATCAAAGGGCGGCAGGCCCTGGAGCTTCGACCGCGAACGCGCCCTCGAAGCCGCCATGCTGTTATTCTGGGAGCGTGGATTCGCGAGCGTCAGTATCAAGGACCTGACCGCCGCGATGGGGATCGGGCCGGCAAGCCTCTACGCAGCTTTCGGAAGCAAGGCTGACCTCTATCGGAGTGCGCGCGAGAGGTATTTCGAACACGAGGAGCCCTTATGGCGTGTTCCGACAGGGGGTCCGCTGCGGGCAGCGCTGAACGACTTCTTCGATCTCGCGGTGAAGGTCGTCACTAGGCCTGGAAGGCCCCGCGGGTGCCTGATCGCCTCAGGGTTCATCGAGTTTGCTCCGGCCGAGCACGATCTCGCCCTTGAGACCCGCGGCTTCCGCGATCGCGAGCGGCGCGACCTACTGAAACTGTTGAACACTGGTCTGGCTGACGGCGAGCTGCAACATGATGCGGATACCGAGGTGCTCGCCCGTTTCCTAGCGACAGTCGTCGAAGGGTTTTCGATCCAAGCCCGGGATGGCGCAACCGCGCGGGAGCTGCGAGCGGTGGGCCATACCGCCGAGATTGGCCTGCCTTGGGCGCGAGATGGACCAGAATCGTAAGGGTGTTGTTGAGCGGACAGTCTTCAACCATTCGAGCCGGAGCCTATGTCCCGACCGGACCCCGACCAGACGGCATTGGCCGGACCCACGACGTCTGGTGAAGCCGGTCCGATACACGGCGACCGTCATTCGCAGGCGCGCCGCCGCCTTCGGGTAAACGGCGTCGGTCTTGCCTATCGCGACGTGGGACGCGGCGACGGGTCGCAGATCTTACACGGCTGGCCCGAAACATCGCACGCTTGGCGCAAGCTCATCCCGCTGCTTTCCGAAGACTATCGTGTAATCGCGCCCCCCCGCGGTATCGAAGGCTCCTCGAAGCCGCAGGATGGCTACGACCAGAAAGCGGTCGCTGCGGATGCGCGGTAGCTAATGAAGGCGCTCGGCATCGACCGAATTTCTCTCGTCGGGCACGAGATCGGTGGGCAGGTCGGATACGCCTACGCCGCCCATTGGCCCGCCGAGGTCGTCAAGTTCATCTTCATCGAGAGTGGCTTGCTGGCGTTCGGACAGGAACAGGCGATAAATGTCGCCCACGGGGGCAGCTGGCATTTCGGCTTCAACATGCAGAGCGACTTGGCGACCGCTCTGGTCACCGGCCGCGAGCGGTTGTTCGTTGAATACCTCCTTCGACGTGATACGGTAAGCGTCGTCGACCCGTCGAGCATCACGCATGTTGATCTCGACATCTATGCGGATGCCCTGAGCCGGTCCGGTGCACGCCGCGCCTCCTTCGCCTACTATCGCGAAGTTAAAGATCGACGCTGCGGACAACCGACGGTTAGGCGCCATTCGACTATCAATGCCCGTGCTCGCGATTGGTGCCGATCACGGCTACTGCAACGCCTCCGCCACGACCATGCTCAATGTGGTGGACCACGTCACCGACATCCTGATGGCCGACTGCGGTCAATAAGTCGCCGAGGAGCAGCCGGTTGTTCTCGACCGCGCGCCTCGCGACTTCTTCTCGTCCTAACCTATGGGAGCGATCCAATGATCCTGAAGACATACATGCGCCTGTTCACCACCGATGCGGAAGCCTCGCTGGCGACTCTACGCAGCTTGCACGGCGGCGAGCCTCACATGCGGCTGACAATGAACGATTGGGAGCTCATCGCGATCGGAGACATCTTGCTCGTGGCAGGCTCCGAGCAGAGCCTCGCCCCCATTCGCAACAGCCAGGGCCCGATTGTCGTCGATGATCTCAACGCCGCGAAGTCGGCTCTGGAGGCTGGCGGTGCCACGATTAGCAAGCCGATCGCCGAGGGGCCGACGGGTCGCTATCTGTATGCGATCCATGCGGACGGCAACGTCGTCGAATATGCGGAGTGGAAACCGGAGCTGGTGCAGCGCTGGTATCGGACCCCGAAAGAGAGCGGGAAGCCGTCCGCCCAGATGTAACGATGCCCAGGTGAGCCCCTAGGCGCTGACGAGCGGAACCGGATCCGGCAGATCATCGCCGTCAATCAGTGCGCCTTGCTCACGCAACGCGTTCTGAATGCGCGCGACGTCCCCGATTTGGCCGTGGCGGGCGAATTCAGCGGCCGCGACGCCGCTCGCCTGACCGGTGGCGAATGCAGTACCCATGACCCTGAGACTCGCACCAGCCATCCGGTCCCCGTCGGCGCACCGCCCAGCTGCGAACAGATTGGGAGTATCGGCGCTGGTAAGTGCGCCGAGCGGAATCTCGTAGACGCCGTTGCCGCCGGGGTAGCGGAACTCGCTCTCGCTCGTTTCCGCGCTATGCCACTCCATTCCCCAGGCGCCGAGCGCGATGGAGTCGGGGAAGCGCGCGCCGTCAAGCACATGCTGCTCGGTAAGTTGCTGAACGCAGTCGACGTGGCGGCTCTCGCGCGTGCCGAAGCTCGGACCGGTCACCGCTAGATAGGCGTTCTCGCATCCCCTCATCCCGCGCACCACTTCGAGGTATGCCCAGGCCTGCTCGCGCCCGAGCCGCTCGGCGGCGCTAATCGAGGCCGCGTCGCGAGCGTCGTATGCCTGGCTTACGAGATAGGTGATGACGTCACCCGACAGCGGCACCCGCGCGACCAGCGACGTGTCCTTCGACAAAGGCCCGACGCCGGCCCGCCGCGCTGCGCGAATCGCCGCGGTCCAATCCTCCGCGTCGAGGCTCGCCTCGGGGCCGATGCCACCGAACCGCGTCCCTAGGGTACCCAAGTTGATGAGGCCTTCGTTGCCGTACCGGGTCGACGCGCCTGCAAAAAAGGCGAGATCGCATTCGCCGCTAGCATCCACGAACGCCCCCCCCTCGATTTCGTGATCGCCGTTGTGATCGTGATAGGTCACCGTCTTCAGGACGCCGCCGTCCCTTTGAGCGCGGACAGTGGCGGCGTGGAGCAGCACGTCGACGCCTGCCTCCGCGCAGACCTGGTCGCAAGCAAACTTCACCGCTTCACAGTCGAGCAGCAGGAAGGTACCGCGGAACTTGACCGGTCCCTCGACGCCGCCGAGCCTACGCAGCTTCGCGACTACCTGGGCGGACACCCCTAATACCGCAGGCCGCGGTGGAGCGTGCATGGTGTAGAGCCCGCAATAGGTCTGCACGCTCTTTTGCGTCGCCGCCCCGCCGAGGTAGCCCGCGCTCTCGATCAGCAGCGTCCGCGCGCCTGCCTGCGCCGCTCCGACCGCCGCCCCGATTCCAGCCGCCCCGCCGCCGACCACGATAACGTCGTACCGCTGCCGGTCGGGCGCGGTACGCTTGCCCCCGAGATTCGACCTATTCTTTTTCGCCGACATGATACTTTGCCTCAAGGTTGATGATCAAACGCTATACAACCTCGAACAGTCTCGCTAGTGGTAAAGGGTGGGCAATCGCAAAAGAGGCTTGCTGTTCTCGGTGTCAGATCGTCAGGATGGCCGGTCGTCGTCCATAGTCTGTCGCCGCCTACCGACGGGCTTTCGTGCTGGACCCGGTTGATCAACGAAGGAACGCCCATGTCGCACACGGTAGCCGATCAGTTTGTCGAGACGCTCCACGCGGCGGGCGTTCGCCGGATCTATGGTCTCGTCGGCGACAGCCTGAACGGTATCACCGATGCGCTTCGCCGGCACGCCGACATCGAGTGGGTGCATGTCCGCCACGAGGAGGCCGCGGCCTTCGCAGCAGGCGCGGAAGCGGCTGTCACAGGCGAATTGGCTGTCTGCGCGGGCTCGTGCGGGCCAGGCAACACCCACCTCATCAACGGGCTGTTCGACTGTCATCGGACCCGGGTTCCGGTGCTGGCGATCGCTGCACAGATCCCCTCGGCCGAGATCGGGCGCAACTACTTTCAGGAAACCAAGCCCGACGAACTCTTCCGCGCGTGCAGCGATTATTGCGAGCTGATCAGTCAACCCGAGCAGCTGCCGGGCGTGCTGGAGACCGCCATCCGAAGCGCCATCGGCCGGCGCGGCGTGTCGGTGGTGGTGGTCCCCGGCGACGTCACGCTCCGTTCCTCTGTCGGGTCTGGATCAAAGCCTGCGGGCCTGCGGCTTGCTGCGCCGGTAGTGACGCCCGCCCCGGCCGAACTGGCGGCGCTCGCCGCGTTCTTGGACGCGGGGCGCAAGGTGACTTTGCTCTGCGGCCGTGGCTGCGCCGGTGCGCACGCGCCGCTGATGCGGTTGGCCGAGGCGCTCCAGTCCCCAATCGTCCATGCCTTTGGCGGCAAGGAGCATGTCGAATGGGATAATCCCTATGACGTCGGCATGACCGGGCTGATCGGTTTCAAGTCCGGCTACAAAGCGATGATGGACTGCGACACGCTTCTCATGCTCGGCACCGATCTGCCCTATCGCCAGTTCTTCCCCGAGCACTCCCGGATCGCGCAGGTGGACATCCGGCCCGAGAACATTGGGCGCCGCGCACCGCTCGAGCTTGGCGTGATCGGCGACGTCGGCGCCACGATCGAGGCGCTGCTGCCCTTGCTCGGCCGACGGGCCGAGCCCGCACATTTGCGCGCTAGCCTAGCGCATTACACCAAGTCGCGCGAGGGCCTCAACGACCTTGCCACCGGCAAGCCGGGTGAGGGTCCGATCCACCCGCAATACCTTACCAAGGTAATCAATGAGCGCGCGGCGGCCGATGCGATCTTCACCTTCGACGTCGGCGCCGTGTCGATCTGGGCGGCGCGGTACCTTGAAATGAACGGTCACCGCCGCTTGGTCGGGTCGCTCGCGCACGGCTCGATGGCGAACGCTCTGCCGCAGGCCATCGGCGCGCAGGCTTCGTCTCCCGACCGGCAGGTGGTCAGCATGTCGGGCGACGGCGGCCTCGCCATGCTCCTGGGCGAACTGCTCACGCTCGTCCAGTTAAAGCTGCCGGTGAAGGTGATCGTCTACAACAACGGGTCGCTTGGCTTCGTATCCTTGGAGATGAAGGGCGCGGGCTTCCTGGATTTCGGTACCGACCTCCAAAATCCGGACTTCGCCGCCGTGGCGCGCGCGATCGGTCTGCACGCGCAGCGCGTCGAGGATCCCGGTGAGCTGGAAGCGGCGGTGGCCGACATCTTCGCCCATCCCGGTCCCGCGCTGCTGGATGTCGTCATTGACGCTCAGGAGCTGTCCATGCCTCCGGTCGTCACCGCGTCGGAGGTGAAGGGGTTCAGCCTATGGAGCGCAACGGCGGTGCTCAACGGACGAGGCGATGAGGTCCTCGACCTCTTAACGGATGGGAACTTCTTCAAGAACCTCCTTGGTTCGGCTTGATCAAAGGCTGACCACCCGCCGCCATCGCGCTTCGACGATCGAAAGCAGAAGGATGATCAATCTGTGACCGATCCATTGATGCCGCTTGGCGCCACTTTGTCGGAACGCTGAGCCGACGGTCGTTCAGTTAACCGAAGGTATTGACGACCGCGTCGATGGCTCCCGCCGTTGCCCCGATTCCGGCAGATTACCTTGCCGACGTTTGAGGACGCGCTAATGTGACGGTAGGTCAGTTCGCACGGATAGGGACGGCGGGCAGCAGGTTTCAAACCCGGTTCACCAAGGAACTCTTAACGGCCCTCCTGCAAATCGGCACTGCGCGTGTTTCGCTCTGCGACATTGGATATCATCTGCTACATTTCAACCAACGGCTGACTTTTCGCGATCACTCCGACAGCCTGATCCCGATTAGCGCTGCAGATTATAGTGATCCGTTCGCTTCCGCAGCGAATCAAAACAATATTATGAGTAGCTTTGACGACGTTCGGGTAAATCGAGCGGACTTTTGGTCAGATACAATCGAAGATCTGCTAAATCGATGCACGATCGGCGAAACACTGGAGCTCAAGATCTTAGGTCAACGACAGTCTAACTTCGAGATTTGCCTAGAAACGTGAAACATTGAGCTGCGATTGCTATAATTTTTAGATGAGAACTTATATGATACTTGGTTTTAATAGACGTCATATACTGGCGGCATGCAGCGCGATCGTAGCCGCTCCATCAGCAGCGTGGGCCACCACGAAGTTAGACAGAGAGCGATATCGGAAGGCTACGGTCATTGATGGCAATTTGGCTCTTTCAATAATTAACGGCAATGCATTAGTGGACGCCGCAACAGCCGCCAGGGTACGAATATCCGGCCTAACCGCCATGAAGCAAACTCTCGGCGGTTCTAATGGTAGTTTCGCCGATGCCAATAGTGATATCAGTGACACGGAGATGTCGATCGCGAGAAATTCGCACCTCTTTTCACGAGTGCGAACTGTCGCCGACATTGGAGCAGCAAAACATAGCGGTCACGTCGCTGTCATCTTCTCCTTCGAATCCGCAGATATGCATGAGGGGCGTCCAGAGCGCGTCGATCATTTCCGGAGCTGCGGCGTGCTCGTGATGGGTCTGAGCTACAATCTGCAGTCTGCGTTCGGCAGCGGCGTAATGACCAAAGATGGTACAGGGCTGACTATAGCGGGCCGAGAGGCGATCACGCGGATGAACGCGGCCGGTATTACTCTTGATCTAAGTCACTCTGACGAGCTGACCAGTTCTGAGTCGTTGAGAGTCACCAACCGCCCGGCGCTTATCACCCATGCCGGATGTTACGCTGTTCACCCGCATCCGCGAAACAAGTCTGACAAGCTGTTGCGAGCTGTAGCCGCCTGCGGAGGAACGGTTGGGATCTATGATTTGTCGTACCTTGGCAATTACCCAGCGAATCCGACATTAGACATTTACATGCGACACTTGACCCATGCGCTTGCCGTCTGCGGCGAGGAGCATGTCGGCATCGGCAGCGACACAGATTTTCTCGGTATAGATACCTCGGCGGCAAACTTGGCTGATTGGAATAAGGGAGAAGCCAAGCGGAAGGCGGCGGGCATCATGGCGCCCGAGGAAGGGCCCCTGCCGTATGTCGAAGGTCTCAACGGACCATTTCGCTGGCAAGTGATAGCTTCCGAACTGACCAAGCGGGGGTATTCCTCCCGCATCGCAGATAAGGTGCTGGGCACAAACCTCGAGCGCGTATTTCGCGAGACTTGGTAGTCTTCTTGGTAGTCGCTCGCAGTTACAATGTCTTTTTCCCGTAATGGATAATAGCATTTCACACGCGACTAGGCTCCTAGCCTGCCGTGTACCAAAGTCAGGATGCCCGACGTAGTCAATGGTCACAGCTATCTCGGATGAGCGACTAAGCATGTTCGATCCTTCGACGGTCGGGTTGATGCGAGGCGTCCGCATCGAGCTTGAAAGCACTCGCTCAGCGCGATCGAACAGGACCAATGACCTCCCCCGGGACGGAATACGGCCTACCGTGATCGTCCCGATCGGTTTGTCGTCCTTGGTGGACAACCGGTTAACGTGTTACCCGACGGCCTGGCGACGTACACTGTAAACTCATCAGGCTGACTGCGATGCCAAACGGTTGCGTACCTACCGGGAAAGGAGCTACGCTCAAGTTTCGCGAATTATCGATGACGGAAACTGTTGCCCCCCGCCCGCGGGGTGTCGCTGCCGATGGCAAGGTCATCGTTCGCGACTCGGAGTCCCCTGCCGTCCGACGTAACGACGATGTCACCGCGCCAAAATCGACCTTGACGAGGCCACCATCGTGCGATGGTTGTCGTCGATGATGTCAACCTGAGACGGCTCCTGATCGGCGAGATAGAGCATCGCGCCGGAGCGCAGAAGCCGCACATGCCGGCCGAATTCGATGAAGGGAAATCGGGCGCCGTGATAGCGGACGATATTTAACGTGCGCCTGATGCAGGGGATTCGCCGATAGCTTGGGTAGCGGCGTTTCCGCCGGCCAAAAGCGGAACACTTCCCATCGGGGAGAAATCGTCCATAGTGACTACAGCCATCGAGAGTATTTCACGTGTATTCGGGCGTCGACAGCGGTAGATGTCACCTCGGAATGCCGTGGCTTGGATTAAAGGCGGAAATCGGGGCGGACGAGCGCGCCCGATAGATCGCCGTTTGCCGACCTTACGAGGAGAGCCGATGGTTTGGGCGCGGCTGGATCGGACGGGAAGAACATCGACAGTGCGTCTCCGCCTGATGCCCGCAGATCTATCTCATCGATCGCTAGCGGGTACGCAACCACGACTTCGCCGGCAGTAAGTTCAGTTAGGTCCACGAGGCCCCCGGCGGTGCGGGCCCGATCAACAATCAATGCCGATACGGTAGCGATCGTAAGCGCTGCGTAGGGCGGCGCTCTGGCGGCGTCGGGGATCAACGCGAGATCTGGCCGTGCCGCCCGGAGTGCAACAATGACGACGTCTATCGTATCGGTATGGTGAATCACGGGCGGCGGTCGCAGATTCATTTGTGCCAACGGACGGCCGGGGAAGCGCGATTGTCGGGTGAGAGGTACCCGGACAACCGCCATCACAGTCGAGTGGCGCCGAGTGAACTCACGGACTTGACCCGACCGCAATCCTATCAGATCGAGAACAATGGCGAACTTAGCACCGTGATTCTGACGGTCGTGGATCGGCTCGTGGTGCGCAATCCGGTTACGCAGTTCGTTCACTTCGGCTGCCATCTTCTGAACCTGCCTGCGGCCCTGCCCATGGGGCAGGTTCGGGAACGCAACGGCCAATACCGGGATCGTCCAAACATCGTCGTAGTCGTCGCGGAGCAGGTTAGACCAGAAGTCGAACGTCAACGCCGCGACGAGATCGTCGGAAACCGGCGGCGGCAGGGCTAGCCGCTGGGCGCGGCGGATCAGACGCTGCAGCGCCCGATCGTGCGACGCCCGCGAGTGCTCGTTGAGACCGAACGCCGGCGCGAGGATCCAGTCCGCCCCATATACCGTGGCCAACGCTTCGTTTATGGCAATTCGAATAGTGACTTCGCAGATCTGCAGCGGGAACAGGAATGCCTTGGCGAGGCGCGCGTTCCACAGATAAAGGCCTCCTCGACGATTACGCGACTCGACTTCGCGGCTAGGGATCGCAGGCATTCGCAATTGAACGATGCCTGTCGGAATTGTTCGGAAGAGTCACCACAAGACATCGTCGGTGCCCGCATGGACGTCCGGGAGTGAAGCGACCTCTGCATCGCTCAGCGCCGTCAGATGCTTACGGTAGTCGGGCCGGACGACGGGCACCGCGGCGGCGCGAGTACCGCAGCGAGCAACGGGAGCCCGGGTTCGCTTCTGGGAACGGCCACGACTTGCTCCGAATCGTCGACACCGAAAGTTCCGGCGGTCGGACGTTTCAGCGCGCGCGATGCCTCTCGAGACGCCAACCGCCGCCGATCGTAGGCGATCACCGCATTCTTCTACGACTACGGTGATTATTCCCGTCGGCGGGTCGATCCACGCGGATTACGGTTCGGAGAACATTCGCCGTGCGAGGTCGATCCGCCAACTGTGCCCACGGAACGGATCGATCGAGGCGAGCGCGGTGGTCATGGGCTAATAGCTCAAGCGAACGCCGCCATAGGCCGCGCGCCCGAACGTCCCGTAACCGTAGGTCGTCTCATACTTCTCGTCGAACAGGTTCTCGACGCGCGCGGTGACCGCGATCTGCTTCGTCAGCGGATACGCCGCGCGGAGGTCGGCGACGACATAACCCTGCAGCCGCCGGGTGTTCGACGCATTGTCGAAGCTGCGTCCGACGTGGGTGACCGTCGCGCCGGTGTCGAGCCCGAAGCTCCAGTGATAGTCGAGCAGGGCATTGACGGTCTGGCTCGGCCGCCGGAGCAACTGCTTGCCGAAGTTGACGTCGCCGGGCGAGCGGTTCTCGGCGTCGAGCGAGGTGTAGTTCGCCTGCAGCGTCAGCGCATCGATCGGGCGGACGAGCAGCGTCAGCTCGACGCCCTTGCTCACCGCCCGCGCGACATTGTCGTAGGTGCCGTTCGGGCGATTGACGCAGATCCCGGTCAGCGGCGTATTGCACGAGATGAAGTTGATCAGATCCTTGCTGGTGCGGCTGAAGTAGGTCGCGCTCGCCTCGATCCGTCCTTCAAGGCCGCGCTGGGTGACCCCGGCGTCCCAGCCGCGCGAGCGTTCGGGGCGGAGCAGCTGGTTCCCGTATTCGCTCTGTAGCTGGTAGAGCGACGGCACCTTGAACCCCTCGCTGTAGCTCGCGCGGAAGGTCGTGCCGCCATTGTTCGGGGTGTAGACGCCGCTGCCCGCGAGCGTCGTCGTCCCGCCGAAGCGGCTGTGGCTGTCGTAGCGCGCGCCACCGGTCGCGGTGAAGCCGGTGATGGGCGTGACGACGACCTGGCCGTAGCCGCTGGTCAACGTCTGCGTCCCGATCGTCACCGGTCCGCCGAAGCTCGACGTCGTGAAGTGCGAACGTTCGCGCTCGGCCCCGAAGGTCGCGTCGACGCCGGTGATGATGTTCGCGACGCCCTGGTATTCGAAGCGCTCGTTGCGCCCGTTGCCGGCGAAGGTCTCGGCGTTGGCGGTCGTCCCGTCATAATTGTGGCGGCGCGTGTCGGTAATCGCGAAGCCGAGCCGGTTGTGGAGCCGCCCGTCGAACAGCGCGGCGTTGATCCCGGTATAGCCGACGATCTCGCGCGTCGTGCCATAGTCGGTCGTATCGCCGAGGCCGTAGTTGGGGGGCACGAGGCCGTCGAACCCGGCGCGGCTGTCCGAATACCAGCCGCGCAGGTCGACCGACACGTTGTCGTTCAGCGCAAGGTTCAAGTTGGCGTTCGCGCCATAGTTGCGATAGCCGTCCTTCTCCGTGCCGCCCCGGCGCTCGTCGAACGCCGAGATGCCGTCGGTGCGGAAATAGCCGCCGCCGACGCTTACCGACAACGGACCGAATTTGTCCGAGACGTTGGCGACGCCCTGCCCGGTGTTGCGGTAGCCGTATTCACCGCGCGCATTGACGTGGAGGTCGTCGGTCGGCGGGACGGTGATCAAATTGACGACGCCGCCGATCGCCTGGCTGCCCCACAGCACCGAACTCGGGCCACGCAGGATTTCGACGCGGGCGATATTGCCGACGAGAAGGTTGCCGAAGTTGAAGCCGCCGCCGGGGGCGGACGGGTCGTTCAGCTTGATGCCGTCGATCAGCGCGACGGTCTGGTCGCTCTCGGCGCCGCGGATGAAAACCGAGGTCTGGGTGCCGATGCCGCCGTTGCGGGCGAAGCTGACGCCCGGCACGGTGCGGAGCAAGTCGACGACCGTGTTGTCCTGGCGGCGCGCGATCTCGGCGGCGTCGATGACGGTGATCGACTGGCCGACCCGCGACAGCGGCTCGGGGGTCCGGTCGGCGGTGACGACGATGGTATCGGGGGCGTCGTCGGCGCGCGCTGAGGCGGTGAGGACGAGGCCGGTGGTGGCGATTGAGATGTAAAGTAAGCGCATGGCGGTTCCCTTGGTCAACAACAAGGGGCCGCATGCACCGGTGGCGCATCAGCATTCGCGAAGACACGGGAATTCACCCGCGCGCACGACCCCGACGACGTCGACACGCGAGGGGTTCACCTCGATCGCCCGGAACACCCCGTCCGCGCGAAGGTACGACCGCGACAGGCAGGTCTCCTGGCTCCCGGGTCAGCACCTTCATCCCGCCTTCCCGGGGGGGTAAACCCCAGTGGCAATTGGGCGAAGGCTCGCCGGTTACAGTTGCGGGCACAGCCCCGGATTACAGACCGACTGTCTGCTTCCGGGTTCCCTTTTCATCCCATCTCTGGGAACCTGTCACGATCGACGCCTTATCGGCGTGCGGCGGCGGGGGCAAGCGAGATTGACCGAGACACGATCGACCTTGTTCATCGGCGGCGCGCGTTCGGGCAAGAGCCGGCTGGCCCTTTTAGGTCTTCATGGACGCCGAGATCGAAACGACATCCAGTCTGTCAGCGTGATTATCAACGCCCGTTACTGCAGGTGGTCTTGACCATCGAAGAGGCGTGCATGCGCCAGTATCAGATGGAGGTAGCGTTCCAAAGCCCGATGCCAAGCCGCGCGGTCGCCAGCCAGAAATGCGGTTTCGGCTTCGTCGAAGACGGCGTCGGCCTCGGCTCCGATGAGGTCCGAGGCCGACAGGACAAGTTCTTCGGTCCAGAAGCTAGGGGAGTCCATCAACCAGCTCCGTCACTACGGTCGGCGGCGGCGGTTCGGTGGCCGACATTCCACATTACTACGATCAGCTTGTCCGTTAGCAGCGGCGATCGTCGCGCACGCAACGCTTTGAGACACGATCCCGCCGTCGACGGTCATGACGGTGAAGGGCGGTATGAGGCGCGGGGCTTGGGAAATGCTCGGCCGCGGGCCCCCGCAACAAGTGAGCGGAGAATGGCCGCACGGGTCGTTCCCCATGTTACGACAGGCTTGCCCTCGGCCGCCATGACCGTCGCGAACAGCACAATCGAGAAGGCTGTCATGAGCTGTTACGAGACTGCGATGGAACGCAACGAATACGCGCAACACGAATGAGCAGATCCGTTCAACGAGTGGGGTCAGGCCAACCTCCTTATGCGTTCGCCCGATCTCGCGTCGATCGGGATGTGGGACGCTCGACGAAAGTCGAGCCTACCCGTACCAGTCGGGCAAGCGGTATCTTTATGCCGTGCTCGCAAAGTGCATCATCGCCCTCGATGCCGCGGAGAGCGACAAACGTGCCGCGTGCAAGGAGGACGCACGAAGGCGATCCCTCGCGCCGATCCTGAAGCCGGCATGCTTCGAATTCTGCCCCGGTCATGAAATCAACTTACCATCTACCGCTAGTACGACAAGGTGGGACAAGCGAAATGCGGTCTGCCCGACCCGCAAAAGACGCAATTCGAATTCGCGAGACCCCCTGATCCGCCATTGCGAAGCCCCCGCGTTCGCCGCTGCATGCCCGTCCATGCCATTTGCAACGGACGTCGCAATGGCGCGTGCAATTCCGTCGCCGCGTCTCCACTAATGAAGTCGCCCATTCGTTTTTGCGACGTACGTCGGTTTCACTCTGAAAGGACGATCATCTCGTACGAGACATTCCGAGGACCGCACGCCTGGAAACGTTTAGACTACTTCTTGCGGCACATTTAACACCCGATGAGATAGATCGTACGCGTGCCGAGCGACCGACATCTGATACCTGATCTATCAGCTATTCCGTAGCTCGCGCGATACGACCACGGCGTGAACGGGTACGCCGTATTGGGGCGACCACGCCGCAGCGGTTGCGTAGGCAAGGCTTTATGGTCAGACAGATCTCAGGATTGAAAAGTCCGGTGGCAGATTTCTCGTTGCTCTTGGTCGCCGCTTTGCAACTTGGACACGATAATTCGAGGTCATATCAATCGCACGGCCGTCGCCGGGATCATTCCTCGCGCCAGTGGTCTGGTTTTTTCTTGTCGTTCAAATGCCTGACGCGAGCGATCAGCGGTCGGTGGCCCTCGCTCTTGGCCCAGTCGATCGCCTCACGCTGCGTCCCTTTCGTGGCTAGGATGTGGTCGGCATGATCCTCGACAACGAAGTCGGTCACGGCGCTGCCCTCTTGACGACCCTTCGGACGGGCCTCGACGTAAACGTTGGCCATTCGCATTCTCCCGTTGTTCACAGATATGGCACATGCGCGGCGGCAATGGATACCTACTGAATACGATCGGATCCATAAATTCTGTGGCCTGCTTCATAGGTAGAGATGGACGATGAGTCATCCCGGCGAAAGGCTGCAGGCACGCGAACTCACGCGCATGAACGGAAGGGGCGCGGCGGATGGCCAGTGCGGGCGAACACAGTCACTTGCTGTTCGGGCGACCGACTTGCGTGGCTGCCGATCTTATACCGGGCCGAGCCTATGCCCCTGATTCGAACAGAGTCGGGTACCGGTTAGGCGCAGGCTTAATGCCGCGCCAGGATCACTCCTCGAATGCAAGCGGAATATCAGCCCGGCTTGCGCCCTTTTCGCAGATTCGGCGGCGGGTTCGACGTATCTGTCGGAGCATCCAGCATTTGCGATGGTTCGACCTTGAAAGCGGCAGCGAGGCGTCCGATCATATCCACGCTCGCGGCAACCGTGCCGCGTTCGAGTTCGCTAACGTAGGCGCGGTCAATTCCGGTGTCGGCAGCAAGCCGCTCCTGGGAAAGCCCGCGCTCCAGACGCAGCTTCCTGATGTTCCAGCCGAGGATCGAGCGTGCGTTCATGCGCGCAGCGACCGTCTGGACCACCATTAAACCACGGGCTATAGCCTACAATTGGTTTTGATCGCGTGGAGACGGTTGTGAAGATGGCATCTTGGGTCGGGCAAATCGTTGCCGTTCTATCTACCGCATCCGTGGCGGCTGGTTCATCTGCTCAGGTCAGAACGCGACCGACTTCGACTTCCGCCCAACCGTTTTCAAAGACATCATCCGACATTCTGGTCCTACAGGCGACATCCGACGGCGAGGCCAATGGGAGCGATTCGGACTTGGCCATCCGGCCGATAGTTAAATCCAACATCGCGACATTCGAGGTCGCAAGTTTCAAACTCGGCATGTCGGCGAGGGAGGTGGAGCGGATCGCACATTCCCGTCATTTGCGCACTGGAATGCTGCGGGAGCTTCAGCCATTTTCGGACACGCTCAATGGCGACCGGATGGACTCCTTCGACACGTCAGTAGCGAACATCGTGGCCGATCGCCTGCATAAGGTGCGGCGAATGCCGACTCGCGTGATCAAGCAAGTCATTCTCAAGGACGACGAAGGCGATCGCTGGGACGTGAGGTTTTTGGCGACGGAACGGGGGCCGGTCCTCACATCTATGGCGTACTCGACTTCCACGAACGGCAACGCTCCGCCTTCCTATCTAGCGGTACTGAAGGAGCGATACGGCCCGCCGACACGATCCAACTCGTCCGTTAGCCACATGACCGCGGATTGGTGCGCACGAGGCGACCCGACCTGCTTCTACAGCCCGCACCTTACCGTCGTCTCCGATGATACCAGGGTCGACTTCCTTCTCGAGGGCGGAATGCTCGAACAGAAGGCGCTGAGTGCGCGCATCGAAGCCAAAGGCGCGGACCTCGCGGCGGCTGGTGCCCGCAAACCTGTATTTTGACAGCGCCATGACCGAATATGAGGACAACGACGGATTCAACGGGGACGTCGGAGTCCCGCTTTCGATCGTCGGTGTGTTGTGTTGGGCAACGATTCCGTTCGTTATCGGGCGTCTCTTCGACTCAAACGTCTCGATCCCGGCCGGGACGGTCGCGAGGCCGGCGGTCATGATCCTTATGTTGGTTTGGGCAATGTACCGACCGTCGGAATCGCGTTTGAAAACGGCGCTGCTTCGAGCGATCGATTTGACTCTTTCCTTGGCTGTCGTCGGTTGCTGTGTACGTTTCATCATCGCGCTGCTCGCGGCGAACTTCGCGATCAAGGATCTGCATCCAGTCGCTTGGCTGGCATTGGCTGCCGGCGTGGGTCTGCTGATACCGAAGTATGCGATACGCCGATGGATTCAGTTCGCAGTTCGAGGGTGAGGCCGAGACGGATCTGGCGCGTGCTCCTCTTGTGCCGAATAATGGCGCGCGGCGTTCTCACAGCTTAATTTTAAGCCCCGTCTATGGTGGACTCACCTGCAATCGTCTTGGTCGACCGACGAATGATCAGAGCTGCGGCGTGGGTGCGCCATAGGGAACAGTCTAGATCGTGCGGTAGATCATACGCTGCACGGGACTGGTAGCCCGATTTGCCGCTATGCGCCTTTTGCCGACGTCGCCGTTCCGGGTGCCGACGAAGCTTGGCGGTCGCGAGCGAAAAGCGACGTGCCTTTCCCAAAGACCGGTATCAATCCCGGCAGGGGCGACTATCGGACTGTCAACCCCTGCACGATGATTCGACATCGACGGCTATAACGGGCCGGATCAATCGATTCGAAATCGCGTCGCCGCAGCTGACCTGGCGTTCCGGCGGGCAGCAGACGATCCGCGAAGTATCGGGACCACCATGGAGAGCATCGGATGATCGTCGCTTCTGGGAGGAAGACGATGATCCGACCGCCTCGGCCATACTCAACCTCCAAATGCGCCAAGGCCGTAGAAGCATCGCTCCACGAACCGATAGGGATCTTCGATCCATTCGCGCACGACGATCTTCTACGTTATCTTCGGCATTTAGTAGTGAACGCGTCTATCGACGCACGGCGCCAAGTGCATATTCCTCGTCTCCGTCTCGGCGTAATGAACAAAGAATGATGATTCGATCCGATAGCGACCGGAATGGATCCGCCCCGGTTTCGCTCCTTTCCCCCGAACAGGCGGTGGGGTTCGTGCTTTGGCGGGTGCTGCATCGGTATCAGCGGGAGGTCGACCGTGCGCTCATTTCGTTAGGCATCACCCATCTTCAGTTCGCTATTCTCGCGATGGGCACTTGGCTTGCGGCGGATGGGAGTAGGCTGACGCAGTCAGCACTCGCAGCCGCTAGCGGCATCCACCCGATGCAGTTATCGAGTGTGCTCAAAGCACTTGAGCACAAGCTTCTCGTGACGAGGCGAACCGCTCCGAGCAACTTGCGGAGTAAGATCGTGATGCTCTCGCCGCAGGGCATCACGACCGTTGCGGAAGCGCTCCCTCTCGTGATCGCGGTGCAGCGCAGGGTCTTCGGCAAATCCGAGGCGGCCTTGATGGACATTCTGCGATCGATCGAAACACCCGATGCGATATAATGCTCAATGTAACGGACGGCCTGTGGCGCGTGCCCGAACACGCACCCGTAGCTCGTTACCTGCCGACCGAGACGGTCTGCGCGAAGAGGCTGTTCGTCACGGCGGGGTCTTGTGCAATTTTCAAACTCGCGTATCGATCTCGCTCTAAATAGTTTACGATCGACTCGGAGATGGATGTGGCAGCGGAAAGAAAGACGGCTCTCGTCACCGGGGCCGCTACCGGCATTGGACGGGCGATCGTCGTCAGCCTCGCCGCCGGCGGGTATGATGTCGCGGTCAATTACAGCCGCAGCGAATCCGAAGCGCGCGAGACAGA
This sequence comes from Polymorphobacter megasporae, assembly GCF_018982885.2. Taxonomy (NCBI): domain Bacteria; kingdom Pseudomonadati; phylum Pseudomonadota; class Alphaproteobacteria; order Sphingomonadales; family Sphingosinicellaceae; genus Glacieibacterium; species Glacieibacterium megasporae. The sequence goes on from NZ_CP081848.1 coordinate 355,815, forward strand.
GCGGTTGGCGCGGGAGTCTGGCGCCGTGCGCACCGGAGTGATCAAGGCGGACGTCAGCCAAGAGTCGGACGTTATTGCGATGGTCGACCAAGTGGACAGGCTTTTCGAGGGTAGACTTGACCTGCTGGTCAACAACGCCGGCGTCACCAGCGACGTACCGCCGAGTAAGTTTGATACAATGACCATCGAGGATTTCGACCGTGTTTTCGCCGTGAACGTTCGTGGCACCTTTTTGGTATGCAAGCATGCCTCCCGCCTGCTGAAGCCGATGCCGAGTGCCACGATCGTGAACACTGCGAGCATCGTCGGGCTGCGCCCTGGTCCGCAGCCCCTACCCTATTCGGCCAGCAAGGCCGCGATCATCTCGATGACGCGCACGCTCGCCGGTGCGCTTGGGCCCACGATCCGCGTAAACGCGGTTGCGCCTGGCTGGCTCGAAGGGGATTGGATGGAGCGGACGTTGGGCGAGAATTACGAGAAGCTTATGGCGCGGCGGGCCGGCCAAACCCCACTGAAGCGCAATGCTCGGGTCGAAGACGTGGGTGCGGCCGTTCTCACGCTGGCTACCCAGCTCCTCTTCACCAGCGGCCAGACCGTCGTCATCGACGGCGGGTACAGCTTCGTCAGCTGAGGAAAGCTTGATGGACGGTGTGATCCCCTTCCCCGACGAGTTCGCCGAACGCTATCGTGCCAAGGGCTACTGGCGCGACGAGCCGCTGCGAACCGTATTTCGAGACAGCTGCGGACGCTTCGCCGATCGGACGGCACTAATCGATGTCGACCGGACGGTGACGTTCCGCGAGCTCGATTTGCGTTCGACCAACCTGGCGCTCAACCTCCTTGATCTCGGCATCAAACCGCGCGACCGCCTGGTGGTGCAGATGCCGAACGCGATCGAGTTCGGCTATCTGCATCTGGCTTTGCAGAAGATCGGCGCGATACCGGTTTTGGCTTTGCCGCCACATCGCTTCCGAGAGATCAGCTTCTTCGTGGCGACGTCGGACGCGGTGGCAACGATAACACCGGATGCACACCGCGAATTCAGCTTTACCGAAATGGTGAAGCGCATCCGACATGGTGCGCCGTCACTGAAGTACGGCATCGTAATGGGCCGCGCCCCGGAGGGCTTCGTCTCGCTCGCCGATCTGATCGATCGGCCGGCAAAAAGGCCCGAGACCGACCTCGATCGCATCGTCATCGATCCAGTCGATCCTGCGCTGTTCCTGCTATCGGGTGGGACTACCGGCATCCCCAAGTTGATCCCGCGTACTCACAACGATTATGCCTACAACAGCAGGATGGCGTCCTCCGTATGCGGAATCGACCAAGGCAGCGTCCTGCTGGACGTGTTGCCGATTGGCCACAATCTGCCGCTCGCCTGTCCAGGTCTGCAAGGATTCCTCATGGCAGGAGCCGCCACCGTGCTGCATACCGCTGCTGGCCCCGAGGACGTCTTTCCGCTGATCGAGCGACACGAAGTGACCCACATCCATGCCGTTCCTGCGCTTCTCATCCGGTGGACGGAGAGCAAGCTTGCCGAGCAACACGATCTGACTTCGGTGCGGGTGATCCAGAGCGGAGGTCAGCGGCTCCAGCCGGAGGTCCGCCGCCGCACGGCGAGCGTCTTCCGGAACGTGATCGTCCAGGAGAACTTCGGCATGGCGGAGGGATTGCTGATGTTCGTACGGCTGGACGATCCCCCAGACGTCCGCATGGAGACGGTGGGCCGCAAGATCTGTACTGACGACGAGATACTGCTCCTCGACGAAGACGATCAGCCGGTACCATTCGGCGAAGTGGGCGAGCTCTGCTGCCGCGGTCCCTACACGCTTCGCGGCTACTACAAGGCACCCGAACACAACGCCCGTGCCTTCACGACGGACGGCTTCTACCGGTCGGGCGATCTGTTGCGGCAGCATCCGTCCGGCAACTACATGGTCGAAGGCCGCAAGAAGGATCTCATCAACCGCGGTGCGGAGAAGATCAGTGCAGAGGAGATCGAAGAATTAATCCTACGCCACCCGGCGGTCGAGAATGTGGCATGCGTACCTATGCCTGACCCGGTGCTAGGCGAGAAGAATTGCGCCTGCGTGGTGCTGCGGCAAGGTCAAACATTAGACCTTTCTCATCTCGTCGCCTTTCTCGATCCGTTCGAGCTCGCCAAGTATAAATATCCTGAGCGCATAGAGCGGTTCGAGAGCTTACCGCTCAGTAACTTTGGCAAGGTTTCCAAGAAGGATCTGGTTGCGATCGTCATCGAGCGTATGGGCCAGCCGGTATGAGCCTGGTGGAAAGCCGCCGTATCGGTTCTTCGATCGTGCTCACGCTCCAGGACCCTGGAAGGCGCAATATCCTCTCGCCCGAGCTGTGCCGCGAGCTGAGCAAGGCGGTGGCGGCAGCGAACGCCGATACGGAGGCCAGGGCGATCATAATAACCGGCGCCTCCCCCGCGTTCTGTGGAGGAGCCGATTTGGCCGATCTGCAGGCGGCAGCGGACGGCCATACGGAGGCGCTTCATGCAGTCTATCAGGCATTTATCAACGTTGCGGACAGCCCGCTGCCGACCGTCGCCGCTGTCAACGGTGCCGCGATCGGCGCGGGAATGAACTTGGCGCTAGCCTGCGACATACGTGTTGCGGACGAAGACGCGCTTTTCGACACACGCTTCCTGAAGATCGGATTGCATCCTGGCGGCGGCCATGGCTGGATGCTGCTGCGGGCGGTCGGTTGGGCCGAGGCGACAAGGCTTCTCTTGTTCGCCCGCTCGATCGGCGCCGACGAGGCGCATCGTATCGGCCTCGTCCAGCAGGTCGCGCCGGCGGGCGGCCTGCTTACCACAGCGCTGGAGCTGACAGGTCGCGCGGACGCCCTACCCCGGGATTTGATCTTGGAGACGAAGGCGTCGCTTAGGCTTGCGGTGGTTTCCGACCACGTCTCCACCTTCGTTCACGAGACCGAACGGCAGCTGCATTCGCTGCAACAGCCTGCGTTCGTCGATCTAGTCCGGCGTCTGCAGGCCCGTATCGAAACCCGCTGACATGTCTGAACCCATCCTCTGCGAAGTGGCCGATGGCGTCGGCACTCTTACCATAAATCGTCCGGAGCGTATGAACGCGATGGACAGCCATGCCCATCTAGCGCTTAGCCAGGCGCTCGACGCGTTGGCTGCTGACGAGGTCGTTCGAGTGGTCGTGCTTACCGGTGCGGGCGAGCGCGCGTTCTCCGCCGGGCGCGACCTCAAGGAACTAGCCGGTGGCGGCGAGGATGCGGATACCGTCGCCGCTCGCTGGCGCCAGATCACGCGACTTACCGATCGCTTCGACTATCCCAAGCCGCTTATCGCGCGCGTCCAGGGTCTGGCACTGGGCGGCGGGTTCGAGCTGGCGTTGGCCTGCGACATCATCGTCGCAGCCAGCGGTGCGAGTTTCGCGATGCCCGAACCGAAACGCGGGCTCATACCTTCGGCAGGCGGCGTTCACCGCCTGCCGCGACAGATGCCTCTCAAGATCGCAATGGGCTGCCTGCTGACCGGCCGTGGCATCGACGCGGGGCGTGCCTTCGATTTGGGATTGGTCAACGAAGTCGTGCCGGCCGATCGGCTCGACGCTGCAGTGGCCGAGTGGGCTGCGGAAATAATCGCCTGCGCGCCGCTTGCGATTCGTGCCATCCGCCAGGCCGCAGCGGGAGGACTGGGCATGCCGCTTCATACCGCGATGGCCGCCCGCTATGAGGCCGAGGACATCCGCCGATCAAGCCGCGACGCGATCGAGGGACCACTGGCCTTCGCCGAAAAGCGTCCGCCCCGCTGGACCGGCCAATAGGAAGACCCGAGATGCGCATCATCGACCTTCACTGCTATCCCAACACCAAACCCTGGATCGAGTGCCAGGGTCCGTACGTCGACGCGCTCGCACGATACTGGAAGCGGGAATGGACGTGGAAGGAGGAGGAGGCGGTCGCGGCCGAATTCAAGGAGAACGGCATCGAGGCGTGTTTGGTGGCGCTGGACCTCTCCACGACCATCGCCACGCCGCCATGCTCCAACGACTATGTCGCCGGCATGCGCGACCGCAACAGGAACGTGATAATCGGCGCATGGGGCGCGGTGGAACCGGCGATGGGCGAACTCGCCATCCGTGAGGCGCGCCACGCGGTGAGCGATCTTGGCATGATCGGTTTCCACTTTCACCCAATCATGCAGCATTTCAGCGTCGACGACAGGCGATACTATCCTTTATTCGAGGAGATAACCGCTCTGAAGGTGCCGGTCATGATCGACGTTGGTATGACGGGCATGGGTGCCGGAATGCCGGGTGGCATGGGCGCGAAGACACGCCATGCGCATCCGGCCGCGATCGACGAGTTGGCCGCGGACTTCCCGGATCTCACCATCATTATGGCGCATCCGGGTTATCCGTGGATCGACGAGACCACCGTGGTCGCATTGCACAAGGCGAACGTCTACTGGGAGATGTCGGGCTGGGGGCCGAGATACCTGCCGGCGCAGATCATCCGGGACATGCGCGGTCGCCTACAGGACAAGATGTTGTTCGGGAGCGACTATCCCAGCATTCCCTATCCCCGGCTACTCCGTGAATGGAACGAACTCGGCTTCAAGGACGAGTTCCTCGAGAAGTTCTTTCACGGCACGGCCGAGCGCGTGCTCGGGCTATAAGGGTCCGACATGCGCGAAGCCGTCATCGTCTCCACGGCACGCACCCCGATCGGGCGCGCCTACAGGGGCGCCTTTAACGACACCCATGGTGCCGAACTGGGTGGCCACGCCGTGCTCCACGCGTTGATCCGCGCCGGTCTCGACGGTTCCGAGGTGGAAGACGTCATTATGGGCTGCGGGCGACCCGAGGGGGCGACCGGCGCGAACATCGCCCGACAGATCGCGCTCGCCGCAGGGATGCCGGTGACCGTGCCGGGCCTGACGGTAAGCCGAATGTGCTCCTCCGGCCTGCAGGCAATCGCCATCGCGGCGCAGCGGGTGCTGTCGGGTGAGGGCGACTGCTTCGTGGCCGGTGGGCTTGAGTGCATCTCGCTCGTGCAGAACGCCCATACGAATACATGGCGGAACCGCTCGCCGTTGCTGCTGGAGCGCCAGCCGGACATCTACATGACGATGCTCGAAACCGCTCAGAACGTTGCTGACCGGTACGGCATAAGCCGGGACGCGCAAGACGCCTATGCGCTCGCGAGCCAGCAACGCACCGCGGCGGCGCAGGCCTCAGGTCGGTTCGACGAAGAGATAGTACCGTTCACCTCTAGAAAAGAGCTTCCGCAGACCGATTCTCCCGATGGTCGTCACGAGTTGGTCGCGTTGCTGAGGGACGAAAGCAATCGCCCCGACACCACCGCCGAGGGGCTCTCCGCGCTCAAGGTGGTTACCGGTCCCGGAGGCAGCATTACGGCGGGTAACGCCAGCCAGTTGTCCGACGGAGCTAGTGCCTGCGTGGTGATGGAGCTCGGCCTGGCAAAGGATCTCGGTCTCGACCCGCTCGGCAGCTTTCGCGGGTTCGCGGTCGCCGGATGCCAGCCGGACGAGATGGGAATAGGTCCCGTATTGGCTGTACCGCGGCTCCTCGCGCGGCATGGCCTGCGCGTCGCCGATGTCGATCTCTGGGAACTCAACGAGGCGTTCGCCTCGCAGACGATCTACTGCCGCGATAGGTTGGGCATCGATCCGGAACGTGTCAACGTCAACGGCGGCGCGATTGCGATCGGTCACCCTTATGGCATGTCGGGCGCGCGGATGACCGGGCATGCCCTAATCGAGGGCGCGAAACGTGGGGCGCGTTTTGCAGTTGTGACGATGTGCATAGGGGGCGGTATGGGCGCCGCCGGCCTGTTCGGCTTCGGCTGATCTCGTGATCGAGGTAAGAAGGCAAGCGGGGATGATCTGGTTCCGCACGATCGATTTGGCGGCGATCAATCAACTCAGCGACGGGACGATGGCCTCTCACCTGGGCATCGAGTTCACCGGCTGGGGAGAGGACTGGCTGGCCGCGAGCATGCCGATCGATTCGCGCACGCGGCAACCGTTCGGACTGCTGCACGGCGGTGCGAGCGTCGCACTGGCGGAGACGGTCAGCTCCGTTGCAGGAACGCTTTCGCTTGATCCTGCCCTTCACTACGTGGTCGGCATGGAGATCAACGCCAATCATTTGAGTTCGGGGCGGACGGGCATCGTGCATGCGGTGGCGACGCCGGAGCGGCTTGGCCGCAGCACGCAGGTCTGGACCATCCGCATAAAGGACGATGAGAACCGACCCGTGACTATCTCTCGGGCGACGCTTGCGGTCCAGCAAGTCAAGGCGACCGGCATGAAGTCATAAGCCGCGACCTGTTGCGCGCTACAACGCAAGCCGATCGGCCGTCGCTGCCCGGCAATCTCTAACGATCACCACTAACGTGTACGTTCGAAGGCGTTCACAGGAATCTCGATGAGATAGCGCAGACGATCGATTCCGCTCTGAACGTCGTCGAGGCCGGAACTCAACCACTCGTTCACGGAACCGATGTACAAGGCGAACAGCAATTCGGCGGCTTGCTCGATGTTGCAATCAGCCGAAACCCTCCGCGCCTGCTTCGCCTGGAAAAGCCAGGAGATCATCGAGGCGCGCAGCATAGATCTGCGTTTCAAGATGGTTGCCACATACGGATTGATCGTATTGCCGAGCTTGGGAAGGACGATGCGGCTGAGTTCCGGTTTACTGGCCCAGAATCGGAAGGTGGTTGAGAAATACGCCATCACTTGATCCAGCATGGACGCGTCCGGGTCTACCGTTGTGAAAAGTGGCTCCAGGCGTTCGAGATCCTCCACGAAGAGCATCGCAGCCAGTCCAGCCTTGTCCGTGGCGTAAGCCGAGACCGTGCCGAAACCGACATCGGCTAGCCTCGCGACCTCGCGCATGGGCGTCTCGTGGAAACCATGCGTCATGAAGAGCTCGCGAGCAGCCTTGGTGATGGCCGCGACCTTCTCGGCCTTGCGTCGCTCCCTAAGACCAATCTCCATCAGTTTTCCTTCGCGACCTTGCCGGTCCTGCGTGATCTTGCCGCCCGCAGCGATCCGAAACAACCCTTGCCCTACGGTCGATCGCGATCTAAAAAGAACCGGTATCGAGATGGCAAGCCTTATGCTTCACGTTGGCCGCTGCTGAAGGGAGATTGGCGTGATGAACTGGCTGAGCGACGCGGTACTGTCGGATGCGAGAGAGTCGCTAGGAAGGGCGATGGGCAAGGCAGCCGCTTTCAGACAGGCCGGAGCATTTATCGTAGTAGATACTTCTGGAACGCCGGTGTGTGCCGTCAGGATGGACGGTGCACCCGCCGGAGCACTACCGCTCGTACGTGCGAAGGCATTCGCCACGGCCGTCAATGGCGAGCCTAGTGCGCAGTTCGCCTCGAGGATGGCCAAATTCCATGCCGGGATCTTCTCCACCTACCAGCGTGTCCTGCGTGATAACCCGTTCCCAGGAGCCGGGGGCGTACCGCTCCGCAGAAATGGTGTGGTGACCGGGGCGATCGCCACCGGGCTTGGGATTGGGCCGTTCAACAAATTGCCGTCGGTAGACCCCACGTCGTTTCTGATCGATGGTGTGCCGGGCAACTTGGAAGACATCGTCATCAGCTATGCAGTCGGCGGAAGCTACAGTCCGCAACACGGCGACGACTTGACGCGATGGATCGAATCTTACGGCGAAGCGCCAATCGCAGGAAGCCGGGGAAGCGGACTGGACGAGGTGCCACCGGCGGGTTCGCAACCGGTCCTTGATAAAGCGACGAGGCTGTCCGACATCGTTCTTGAACACGCGCATGCGCAAGGCCTGCCGATCGCCGTCGCGGTCGTGGACCGCTTCGGAGATCCGATCCGGATCGATCGAATGTCCGGGTGCCCACCTATGGCTGTCGACGTCGCCGTGCAGACCGCCGCCGCAGCCGTGAACTTCCAGATGCCGTCGGATGAGATCGTCGAGACGTTCCCGCAGGAAGGCCAGCTCGCCCGTCTTCTGTCGACGGTGCCTTTCCGGCTCCTTGCGATGCCCGGAGCGGCACCCCTACGAGAGGCGGGCTCTATCACGGCCGCGGTCGGCGTCGCAGGCTGCAGCCCTCAAATCGGGCAACGTCTCGCGAACGAAGCAATTTCTGCTCTCAAGGAGTGAGCCAAGTGGCAACTGCAATGAACATGGTTAAAGGTCGTTCGGATCTCCCTCAGGCACCTTTGGCCGATGAAGGAGTCGTGGATTTTGTCCGGACGGGGCCGGGAACGTTGGCAGGCAGATACCTGCGCCAGTTCTGGCAGCCGGTAGTCGAGGCGCGTAAGGTTGAAAGCGGCAGGTCGATCCCGCTTTTGATTATGAGCCAGAAGCTCGCGGTATATCGCAGTCAGGAAGGCAAGGTTCACTGTGTCGACAACCGGTGCGCCCATCGAGGCGTCATGCTGAGCACCGGATGGGTTGAGGGCGACTCTATCCGGTGCCCGTACCATGGCTGGGCTTATGGTCCGAACGGACAATGCGTCGACCAGCCCCTGGAGGCCGAGGGCTACAAGAAGAACATTAAGATCGGCGGCTATCCGACCGAGGAGTATCTCGGCATGGTCTTCGTATTCCTCGGCGAAGGCGAGCCGCCCGAGTTTCCAAGGTATCCCGAATGGGAGCGTGCGAAGATGGTGTCGCCACAGATCGACACGCGACCCTGCAACTGGTTCCAGAATCTCGAGAACTTCGTCGACGAGGGCCATGTGTGGTTCACGCATCAGGGTTCAGCCCTGAAGAACCTGCAGCTCGATGCCGTTCCGAAGATCACCAACGAGGTGACCTCTTGGGGCTTCCGCAACGTGGCGATCACGCCCGACGGTCGTCGCCGCCAGGTACTCTTCGGAATGCCCAACGTCGGCATGTTCGCCGTGCATCCTGACAACATCCGGAAGCAGGGCGAAGCGGAGAGCGAGCATCATGCGCCCTGGCAAATGTTCTTGGACTGGCGGGTCCCGGTGGACGACAACATCCATCTTCAGGTCCATTGCATAGCTGTCTACATGGATGGTGAGCCGACCGAAGCGATGCGCGCGCGCTGGCGCGACTTCGCGGCGGCAGAGGCCGAGGCGCACGAGGTCGCGCAGCGGGTGATGACTGGTGAGCTTCATTATGATCAGATCGCGGCAATGTGCCACCATGTGCCTCTGGCCCAGGATGAAGTCGTTCAGGTCGGACAGGGCGTGATTGCGGATCGTCGCAAGGGTATCGAGCATCTTGGCGCTTCGGACGTGGGCATCGTCGCCGTTCGCCGTATCTACACTCAGGAGCTCACCGCCTTCGCGGAAGGTCGGCCGCTGACAAACTGGATCAGACCCGAAGGGCTGCTACCGGTGAGTGGCAGTGGCGGGGAAGAAGGCTGGGAGTAGAATGTCAGAGAGCATATCGCGGCTGGGTGCCGTGGCCGAAACTGACCGACCGACGGATAGTTGGCGGCGAGTGCGAGTTCGCACTCGTACGGCCATAGCGAAAGACATCATCGCTATTGAACTCGAGGCAATGGGCGACAATCCGCTGCCGGACTTCGACGCTGGCGCGCACGTCGACCTGCGGATCGGCGGCGGGCCCATCAGGCAATATTCCCTCTGCAATGATCCCGGCATAAAGGGCCGGTATCGCCTCGGAATACTTCTGGATCCGAATTCCAGAGGCGGATCGATAGCGGCCCATGCCGAGCTGATCGAAGGGGCCGTTGTCGAAATCGGCATGCCTAGGAACCACTTCCCGCTCGTCTCGGCGGCAAAAGGGTCGCTGCTCTTCGGCGGCGGCATCGGCATCACTCCGCTGTTGGCGATGGCCTATACCTTAGCCGAGCGCGGAGCGGCCTTCGATCTGCATTACTCCGTCCGAGAGCGTTCACGTGCCGCGTTCTTTCAGGAGTTGACCGAAGGAGCGTTCTCCGATCACGTCCACTTCCATTTCAACGACGGTCCGGCTGGGCAGCTGTTGGACATGTCGATCGCGCTCGGGGCTGAACCCGACGGGCGACACGTCTACGTATGCGGTCCCGCCGGATTTATTGACTTCATCACGAACGAGGCTCGTATGCGAGGCTGGCCGGCTTCGCAGATCCATTCGGAACGTTTCGACGCGGATGTCGACAAGAGTGGCGGCAGCTTCGAGTTCGTGGCTTCGAGCAGCCAGCGCAGCTTCATAATTCCTAGCGACAAGACGATTGCCGAAGTCCTGCTTGCAGCGGGTGTCGATGTGCCGGTCTCCTGCGAGCAGGGCATTTGCGGCACTTGCCTCTGTGATGTTCTCGAGGGTGTTCCGGATCATCGCGATCTGGTGCAGTCCGACGAAGAAAAGAGCACGAACGCGCAGATAGCACTCTGCTGCTCGCGATCGCTTAGCCCTAAGATCGTCGTACGGATCTAAGGCCCCGTTTTCATTCAGGAGCGAAAGATGCCGAATTCGTCCGTGCCCGCGAAAGACATAATCGAAGAGTGCCAGACCCGCGGCTATCTCGCTAAACAGCTCTTCATCATCTCGACACGCCCGGCGAACGGGATCGCCTCGGTCATGGAGCACCTTGCCGTGCACCTTGCTTATCAGGAAGAGCTGGAGAAGAACGGTACCATGTTCGCTGCGGGCCCGAACTGGACGGACGACATGCAGGATTGGGAAGGCGACGGCACTGTTGTCTATCGTGCAGATTCCATCGAACAAGCCAAAGAGATCGCCGCACGCGATCCGATGCACGTGAGCGGCGCGCGGATCTTTACGGTGCGTCCGTGGTTCGTCAACGAAGGCACTATCACGGTGGAGATCGGGTTCGCTACGGGTCGCTTCAAACTGCGGTAGCTCGCACCACGTGGATCGCACTCCGTCGTGTAGGCGCGTTGGTATCATGGGAGTAGGAGAGGTGTTCGAGTGCGTAGCGCGGTTGATCGAAGCAGTGCCGTCGTCGCTTCGCGACGGTGCATCGCCTCGCGTCACTTGCGATCTGCAAGCCACCGTCGGCGGCGCGGCCCCTTGCGATCCGCTTCTGTGCAGGCGCATCGACGGACAACATCGCTGCTCAACCGTTGAAGATCGAGAGATTCGTGAATGGGGCGCTTATCACGTCGGATGGTGGCTAGTGCAGGTTGCCGGAGACGACCGCGATGAGATCGACGGCAGCGCTGAGCGGTGGCCGTCCACTTCGTGCTACATCGTCGCCCATCTGCCCGAACCAAGACGAACCAATGCTGTATCTGAGGATCTGCTTCGACAAGCACGACGGCAACGGAATGCGCGCGCGGCATTCAGATCGCCACCGCCGATACGTAGGGCTCCACGTAGCGGCTCCCTAAAACTGTGCAGAGGTCGTGCAAGGCGGTCCGCCCACGCCGCCGATGGTCAGCGCGGTCCGATTGGCAGCTTCATGGTCGTCGAGGCGGCGTCGCTCGGGGGATACGGAGCGTTTTCACGAAGAGGTTTCTTTCACGATGGCAGGTCTCTTCGAGCGCTCGGAAATCTTACTGTGGGGCCGGCACATCGGCAATCCCGATCAAACCGGGTACGTACTTTGACCGCGCGAGCTCGCGCGACCGTACCCTCAGGCTTGCCTGTTAAGGGTCGGCAGTTGATGTCGAGACCTCGCGACGAGGTCGCTTCCATGATCGGATACGTCACTGGGTTCTAAATCGAAAAGTCGCGTGAAGGTCGTTTTGCCGGATGAAATCTGCGATAGCTTTGGCGTTGTTCGAGCGTTCGACAATGCCATCTGGGACGTGGTTCGCGGAGCAATCGATAGGGTCGGCGAGATGATCGGACACGTCGGGTGGTCGAATATCTTAGAAACGCGCGTGAATGGCGAAAGACGGAGCCGGCTGAAGCTCCGCTTCGCTCTCGAATGCTGATGGCGCAAAAAGTAGCGTCTCGTGTACGGTTCAGTAGGGCGGAGACATCTAAATGAGGCTCGTTCGGTTCACTGCAGATGGCACGGCACATGTCGGCATGGTGACGGGCGACATGATCGTCGACGTTACGGATCGCCTCCCGCAGTTCGCGACAATGTCTGCGGTGATTGCAGCAGGGATTGACGGGCTCGACTTGATCGCATCGACGTGCGGCGTGGCGACGCCGACGATTGCGCTCGGCGACACACGCCTGCTCGCCCCGGTCGAGCGGCCGGGCAAGTATCTGGCCATCGGCATGAACTACGCCAAGCATCTCGTGGAGGCGGACAAGCTCGGGGTTGCGCGGTCGAAGCACCAGACTTGGTTCAACAAGCAGACCACTTGCATCGCGGGACCCTATGACGAGATCGATCCCGGTGTAACCGAGAAGCTCGATTACGAGTGCGAGCTAGGTCTGGTCATCGGCACCGTTGCGAAGAGCGTCAGAGCCGACGACGCGTTGTCCCACGTCTTCGGCTATTTCGTCGCCAACGACGTCTCGGCACGCGACTGGCAGTTCCACACGCCGACCTTCACCATGGGCAAGTCGTTCGACACCCACGGCCCGATCGGCCCGTGGATCGTCACCGCCGACGAGGTGTCCGACCCGCAGGCGCTCGACCTGCGCACGTTCGTCAACGGCGAGCTTCGCCAGTCGAGCAACACGGGGCTGATGATCAATCGGATCGAGCAGCAGATCGAGTATCTATCGACCGCCTTCACCCTTGAGCCCGGCGACCTGATCGCGACGGGCACACCCGAAGGCGTCGGCGTCGGCTTGGACCCGCAAGTCTTTCTCCAGCGGGGCGACGTCGTGCGCTGCGAGATCGACGGGATCGGCGCGATCGAAAACCGGGTGAAGGGGTAGAGCCATGGCGGTCACCGGCGTCCTGTCGTTCACGCTTGAGATTCCCGACCTCGCCAGCGGCGTAGCCTTCTACACCGATGCTGGCCTCGTCGCCGATGTCGAGGGAACGACCGCGCGGCTCCGCTGCCCTGGGCAGGACCGCGACTCGATCGTCCTCCTGGGCGGTGCGCCCACCAAGCGGCTCCATCATGTCGCGCTCCGCGTCGACAGTCTCTCTGGCATGACCGACGCCGTCGTCCGCGCCGGCGGCACAGTCGTCGCCGCTCCGGCTGCGTTCTGCGCTACCGGGCTATGGGTGAGCGACCCGCATGGTATGCTGATACATCTCGCCGAACACGCCGCCGACATTGCGCTCGCCGAGGTCGCGGCGTTTCAAGTCAACGCGCCAGCTCGCCTGGTCCGCAAGTCTCGTTCGGCGATGCTGCCGAGTAAGAGCTATTCGACCGCGAAGCCGCTCCGTCTCGGCCACGTTCTCGTGTTTACACCCGACGTCCTTGCAAGCGTCGCGTTCATGACCGACGGGCTTGGCATGGGCCTTGCCGACCGCGCGCAGGACGTGATCGCCTTCACCTGCGCGCGGAAGGACAGCGATCACCACGTTATCGCCTTCGCCAAGTCTCCTGGCATCGGCTTCCACCATGGCAGCTTCATGGTCGCCGATCCCGACGAGGTCGGCCGCGGCGGCCGCGCCCTCGTCGATAAGGCCAAGCGCGGCGACTGGGGGTTCGGTCGCCACACGATCGGGTCGAACTTCTTCCACTACATCCAAGACCCTTGGGGAAGCTGGTTCGAATACTACTCGGACATGGACCACATCGAAGACCACGACCATTGGACCCCGACCAACTACGCGATGGCCGACAGCCTCGCCAACTGGGGGCCCAAAGTCCCCCACGACTTCGTGCACAACTACGAGGTCGACCCGAACGGCTTCAAGCCGCAGCAGATTGCGGCGTAGTGGCCTGGGATACAGAGAGGAAGAGCCGATGAGCGTTGCGGAAGAAGCCTTGCTCGCCAAACTATTCAGGGCGGCGCGGTCGCAGAATGGATGGAAACCGGACCCGGTTGGTGATGACGAATTGGAAGCCGCCTATGACATCGCAAAGTGGGGTCCAACTTCGATGAACACCCAGCCGATGCGGGCAGTTATCATACGATCTCCCGAGGCGAAGGAACGACTCAGGCTGGCCTTAGCACCGACTAACGTCGAGAAGGCCATGACGGCACCGGTCGTCGCTCTGATCGCCTACGATACCGAATTTTATACCCACCTTCCCCGAACATTCCCGCACAACCCGAACGCGGAGGCGTATTTCACCGGCAATCCAGCATCGATCGAGCCAACGGCGTTTAGAAACGGGTCGCTTCAAGCTGCCTACTTCATGCTCGCACTGCGCGCCGTAGGCCTTGATGTCGGTCCAATGTCTGGTTTTGATCCGGCCGTCGTCAACGATGCCTTCTTCGCTGGAAGCTCATGGCGGATCAATCTAGTCTGCTGCATTGGCCATGGCGACCCATCTCGAATATTCGATCGTTCACCTAGAATGGAATATTCGGAGATATTCAAAACTGGATGAAACAATATAATGATCTTCTGAATATGGCAATCAGTTAGTTTAAAACACTAAGGTTACTGAGCAGATTAACGATGTAAAGTTTGTGTCGTTGTTCTAAAATTTGTTTTCCAACAAATCGAATTGGTTACCAAATAAGATATATGTCATTACCTCAGAAAGCATTCTTAAAGCGCGACCCGGCTGAAATTTAAAGATATCATTCTCCGCAGATATAGCGCCACAGGGACAAGCGAGATGAGCACAGCCTGAGTCGCGAGAAAAATGCGTATGCACGCCGCTTCCGCCACATTCGTTGCACTAGACCTTATTTACCGGGCTCCTCGTATCAGCGATCACGAAGCGTTTCGCAGGCGACTAAATGTAGTTTCGGTTAATTTGCGTTAAGAATCGGCACTTAGTTTGAATAATAAACCAATTACGACTTTTTATACGGTATGTATGATGAGGCGCGAAATCCTTCTAGATTGAAAGGAGTACGACACTTCTACAACTATAGTATAGTTTACACAATATAGAGTGTGTGTAATCGAGCCTACTGTTAGTTTTATGATTATATTTTATCACTCTTGGTGCTTATACAAGCGCATTCACGGCGATCGAAAGACACCGCCCGTTATATAGAAGCTCATGTGTGTTATGAATCAGTAATTATTATAAATATACAGTTCGATCTAGACTTTTTATATAAAGACATGAGCAGCGGTAGCGTTTGCGGCAAAGACGCCGCTCGAAATCGTCGAGCTCGACCTCGACGGTCCGCGTCACGGCGAAGTGCTCGTCGAGATCATGGCGACGGGCATCTGCCACACCGATGCCTACACGCTTGACGGCCTCGATTCGGAGGGGCTGTTCCCGAGCGTCCTCGGTCACGAAGGCGCGGGCATCGTCCGCGAGGTCGGGCCCGGCGTGACATCGGTCGCGGTCGGCGACCACGTCATCCCGCTCTACACCCCCGAATGCCGCCAGTGTAAGTCGTGCCTCAGCGGCAAGACCAACCTGTGCACCGCGATCCGCGCGACGCAGGGCAAGGGGCTGATGCCCGACGGGACCAGCCGGTTCAGCTACAAGGGCCAGCCGGTATTTCACTACATGGGCTGCTCGACCTTCTCGAATTTCACCGTCCTGCCCGAGATCGCGGTGGCCAAGATCGGCACCGACGCGCCGTTCAAGACCGCATGCTACATCGGCTGCGGCGTCACGACCGGAGTCGGGGCGGTGGTCAACACCGCCAAGGTCGCGCCGGGCGATACCGTCATCGTCTTCGGCCTCGGCGGCATCGGGCTCAATGTCATCCAGGGCGGGCGGTTGTCGGGCGCGGGGCAGATCGTCGGCGTCGACATCAACCCAGCGAAGGAGGACTGGGGGCGTCGCTTCGGCATGACCCACTTCGTCAACCCGAACGAGATCGACGACGACGTCGACGGGCATCTCGTGGCGCTGACCGACGGCGGGGCCGACTATACCTTCGACTGCACCGGCAACACGACGGTGATGCGGCAGGCGCTCGAGGCGTGCCATCGCGGTTGGGGGACGAGCGTCATCATCGGCGTCGCCGAGAGCGGCAAGGAGATTTCGACTCGCCCGTTCCAGCTCGTCACCGGGCGCAACTGGCGCGGCACCGCGTTCGGCGGGGCGAAGGGCCGGACCGACGTGCCCAAAATCGTCGACCGGTATATGAACGGGCGAATTGAAATCGATCCGATGATCACCCACGTCCTGACGCTCGACAAGATCAACAAGGGCTTCGATCTGATGCATAGCGGCGAAAGCATCCGCAGAGTGTCGTCTACTGAAGTTTCCGTTCAGCTGCCTTTCACGAGCGTTGCCTGATGCCTTCAATGTTGATGTACATGTGATCACGAACAGCGATCTCGCCCGCTTGCTCAAGTGTCAGTAAGGCGAAGATATGCCATCGCCTCCGCGTCTTCTCACGAGGTTTGAGGCCGATCGATGCTGCTCCTCCAGATATGCCGTTTATGCGTTGAATAGTGCACCCGTCGAACGCGCTGAGAGGTGGCGACTTCATCATCGACCAGTGCCTCAAGCCGCCTGAGGGAATGAAATGCTTGCAAATCCGATCGCGATCGATTAATAGCAAAGGGAATGCATAGGATCTGCAGTTTATCACGCGAACGTCGGAAAGTCGCGCACGACGCAAGTTTGACATGCTTCAATCCGGTGATTTTTCTACGGGTCGATGGCGTTTGCTTGTGTGGGGTTCCGCACTGATCTACGATGCCTTCGCTGCTCTGCCGAGCTGCCGATCGGCCTCGTGATGACGCTATCGGCGAAATCGGAACTGCGGATCGCGCTGGTATTGTCATCAGCACGGCGCGAGAAGGGAAACCGAGATGAGCGAATCGCTGACGGAGGCAGTCTCGAAAGCTGTAACGGCACTCGGCCAAGATGGTGAAGTGGTCCCAGGCAAGCTGCACGAAACACCCCGCTACGAGCTGTTCCACGCCGCCAACTCGATCTGCTCGCAGAAGGTACGGGCCGTGCTGGCGCATCATGAATTTGGCTATGTCAGCCACAAAATGAATTTGTTCGAAGGCCAGACGTACCTCCCGGACTATGTCCGCTTACGGATGAGGGGCTGCAATTCGCTTGGAGGCGGACTGGCGGAACATCATGGCGGCACCACCTCGACCGAGGCGAGCGGCTGCGACGGAGCCGTGGTGCCGACGATCGTCGATCGAGCTTCCGGTGAAGTGATGGTCGACTCCAAGCGCACTTGTCTCTGGCTCGACGCACAAGGTTCCGAGGCGGATCGCCTCTATCCTTCTGATCTCGTCGACGCGATCGATGTCGAGCTTGCCGTCGTCGACAACCTTCCGAACTATCAAATGCTGATGGGCCGCAAGCCCAAGGGCGAAGACAAGGCGCAAAGCAGAACGGATACCCATGCCGCCTTTTCACGCCGGAAGGTCGCTTGGTGCGATCGGCTGATCTCCGATAATGCCGGCGACGATACGCTGGTGCGAGCCTACACGGCCAAGCGCGCAAAGGAGCTGTCCGCCGCCGACGAACTGTTCGCCCCCGCGGCGATGCGTGCGGCATATCGTAAAGCCGAGGTCGCCCTTCACGCTCTCGAAGCCAAGCTTGCCGCGCGTACCGAGCAAGCTTGGTTGCTGTCCAATCGGCAGACGATGGCGGATCTGTTCTGGGGAATCGAGCTGCTGCGGATGCACGATGTCGGCACGGCGAGTTTCTGGGAAGGCGGTCGGCTCCCGGAGGTTGAGAAATTCGCCGCTGCCGTCGAGACCCTGCCGTCGATCCGCTCAGCTATCATTGAGTGGCCAGGATCGCGGTTCTAAACAAGCACATCTGCTGCACAGGCCCCAGCATTAAACGGGTTGCCGTCTGGCGTGCCAATTCGCATGGTACATAAAACGGGCACGAATATACGCTAACGGCGCGGCACGCCTCTCGAAGTTACGTGCGGCGTCAACCGACATGAGCGGCGGTGATCGCCCTAATGCGGACCGCATCGCCGTCTGAAGCTGGGGTGTAGATCAGCATGGCAAGATCCGCTCGTCCGTCGACCGCGAACGACGAGAACTTCAGCCCGATCTCGCGGAACTCGGCATGGCAAAGGCGCCTGACGCCTTCGCAGGTGTCGTTGACCCCACTCTCTCGCCACATCGCGGCGAAGTCAGGATTCTTGGCGCATAGCTCGTCCACAAGCGGCTGTACGATCGCCGCCGCGCCGGCGCGGGCGGCGTCGCCACGGAACACGCCGATGATAAAGCGTGCGACGCTGTCCCAGTTGCAGTTGGACGTGCTTGCGTTCGAGGGTTGGTCGCACATGTTATTCGAATAGATGCAGGTCTCGTCGGCCAACGACCGCCAGACGGTCGATCGCCGGCGCGACGCGTTGGTCGCAGCCGGTGTCGATCATCGGCATCTCGCGCGCGCGACGATCGGCCGGGGCTGAAAGCCTGTCTCGACTATTTCAACGCGGGCGACACACTGATCGTGTGGAAATTCGACCGGCTCGGACGCTTGCTGCCGCACCTGCTGACGATCAACACCGACCTGAACGCGCGCGGCATCGCGTTTCGGTCGCTGACCGAGCAGATAGACACGACTACGCCGCACGGCGAATCGCTGTTCTCTGTGTTCGGTGCGCCCGCAGAATATGAGCGTGCGCTGACACGTGAAAGGGTGATGGCGGGCTGGCCGCAGCCAAACGCCGGGGGCGCCAGGGTGGCCGTCCGCCAATGATCGACGAGGCAACGTTAAACGAGTTGCCACCGTACTTGATGGCGGGGCCAGCAAGGCGTCCGTCTGCCGAATTTTCAAAGTGCCGCGTTCGACCCTGCTGGGCACGATTACCCGAATCGGCTGGACCGCCCCGGTCAAGGTCTGACCCGACAGCGCGTCGCGCCGTCCTGTCGAATGAGCAACGCGCGGCATTGCTCGCTCGCGGCGTAGGTCCACAACGAGTTCGCGGGGTCGATCAGCACGCAACGCTGACCGCGACCTGACCGCGATGGGCTACTGCAACCTGGCAGCGCGCCCGCGCCACCATACGCACGGACGCCGACACAATCCCGACGTTCAAAAAAATCCCCGCCCAGCTGGCAGCGATCCGGGCGGCGCTTCCCCGCCGTACAGCCAAAGAGTTGTGGCGGCAGGACGAAGACCGCGTTGGCCAGTGGAACGCCATCGCCCGCCGGTGGGCGCATGGATAATAATTAATGAGAGTTGGTATGATTTCTCATACGCCGCTCGCGTTCGTCGCAGAGCAATTGCTGGTCGGACCCGCATGCTGGCCGACTTCGCGGCTGTAACACCTATCGCCGCTCGGTGACTGAATATAAATCCCACCGGCGATTATCTCTAGACCGATCCCGCTGCGCCATCGACCGCTCAGACCGCTTCGCCAGATACGCGCCGTCGATGACACGGCGAAACCTTAGCGTATATCTGGGTCTTTTCTATATACCAACCTCAACTCAACTCCGTCAGCTGATGCTGGGCGTCATTTGGATTAACGCCTCTGAGGACACCGCCTCAGCCCCGGCTGGCTCCTGCTCCTCACGAATGAGCTTCGCCAAGCGACGACGGGCCCTGATGCCGCCAACGTCGTTCGGCAGGATGAGAGGCTTTTCCTCCCAAAAACCTTTATGCATGTTCGCTGCGACGGCCTCGAGCATCGGCTTGTCCTCGATCTCGAAGGCAACCTTGAATATCTTGCGACCCATCTCCTTGTCCATGCCCCCGACAAACCCCACACTTCCCTTGGGTCGGTCGGCACTCCAGAAGTAATGGCACGATCCTTCGTCCTCCGGCGTGATTATATGAGCGGAGAACTGCCCTGGAAGGTCGTCGCGTGGCGCGTCCTCCCGGTCTGCGTGGACCCCTTGTGGCAGAAAGCCGACCTGAAGACGCATGTTGCTTGGGGCGTTCCAGCGCATGTCGAGAAAGTGATCCGCTTGGACTCCGATCGGCTGGCGCGTCCCGGGATGCACGAGGTCGATTGCCGGCATCCACCAATTCGAATGGATTTCGTTTCCCAGATCGCGAACCTGATACCGTCCGTGATTGGTGATAAACCCGCGGCCGCCGAACGACGTCGCGTGCAGATACTCAGCGTGGGACAGGTCCATGAGGTTGTCGATTTCAAGGCGATAATCCGCTTTGACGTTAGTATAGCCGAAAACGACCCAATCGTCTTCGGCATCGTCGTTGTTGTGGAAGTGGTAGTCCGGGATCAGGCTCGAGTCGGCGAGCTCTGGATTGCCGGGCCATATCCAGATCATCTTGTCTCTCTCGACGACCGCGTAATGCTCCACTACGGCACGCGCCGGTACCGGACCGAACGGATAGTGAACACACCGACCCGAACCATCGTATTGCATCCCGTGATAGGCGCACTCGACTACACCATCCTTTAACTTGCCCATGCTCAGCGGAGCCATCCGATGCGAGCAGCGGTCGCGCAGTGCCGCGGGACGACCTTCTTTGTCGCGAAACACAACAAGGCTGTTACCCAGCACCTTGCGCGCTAAAAGCGCCCCGTCGTCCAATTCGGTTGACCAGGCGAGGCCATACCAGCAGTTGAGCAAATACAGTTCGGACTGCACGGTATTCTCCATATCCACGCTTGATAGCGAAGCCCACGAATCGAACGCATACATAACCGATTGCGATCGCTTACGGCAAGCCGTTGTGGCCGTTGGCGGCTCTCCGCTGGACAAAAGCCTTCGTTTCGCTGCCTTAATTCGACAAAAGCGCAGGCATACTTCCGCAGGTCGTTCAACGGGTTCAGTCCTTAAGAGAGCGTGGAGAGGACCTTGCAGCCGGACGAAATCTCACCCTGACTGCCACGATGATCGTTGAAAGTCCGGCCGCCGCTCAGCCAGACACCTGTGTGACATGAGGAGCTCCATGGTTATCGTTCTATCTGAAATAGCCTGCACACGTATAGCAACGCGTGTTTGGGCTGCCGTACCGCCATGATGCTGGCTGCAGTTCAGCCGTTTCGAATGCCTTGACAAAATTATCAGCGACCATCTAATCCGATTACGACCGAAAAAGACCATGGCCGAAAAGTGAGCCGTGCGCTGAAGTTTGGGGAGGAAAATGGTTATGATGCATCGGCTCCTACTGCTTGCGTCGGTTGGGCCTTGTGCATGCCTGTTGGGCGCGCCGGCTTGGTCGCAAGAATTGGCTCCTCCATCCAACACGGCTGTCACGCCGACCATGCCCGGAACACCAGGTCCCGGGCGCCAGCAGACGCCGAACTCTATTCTTCGTCTTGACGATGCGAAACCGCACGGAGGCTCTGGACAGAACGATGAGATCCAAGACATCGTCGTGACGGCGCAGAGGCGGGCCGAGAATCTTCAGAATGTTCCGATCGCCATAACGGCAATAACTGGTAACAACCTGAATGCCTCTGGCATCAGTGTCACAACCGACCTGATCGCAGTGGTTCCTGGCCTGAACTACACGACCAACGCTGGCGTTTACGCTCAGGCGAAGCTTCGCGGCATTGGCACAGGCAGCAATGGACCGGGTATCGAGAACCCCGTCGCGACCTATATCGATGGTGTATACATCAGTTCGATGAGCGGCGCGTTGCTCGCGCTCAACGACGTGGAGCAGGTAGCGGTACTGAAGGGCCCTCAAGGAACGTTGTTCGGCCGGAACGCGACCGGCGGCCTCATTCAAATCACTACCCGATCGCCCGAGCAGAAGCCGACAATGGATCTGAGCGTCGGCTATGGCAATCTTCAAACCGTAACCTCCTCCGCTTACCTCAGTGGTGGGCTGGCGCCCGGTCTTACCGCAAGCGTTTCCGGCTATTACCAGAATCAGGATGAAGGCTTCGGCAAGAACCTCTACAACGGACAGGACGTCTTCAAAGCCCGAACAATCGCGGGACGCGGAAAGCTGCGTTGGCAACCCGCTGTTAATACGACGATCGCGTTGTCAGCGGACTATTCGAAAATCGAAGGACCGTTGGACGGACTTAGGCCCGTGGCCGGCACATTCAATGTCCTAGGACAGCAGTTTACGGGCGGTCCGTATGACGTCAGTGAAAACGTGCAGCCGGCAGCGCGACTGGAGCAGTACGGATACAGCGCCACTGCAACGCAGGATTTAGGTCGCCTTCAAATTCAAAGCATCACCGCTTATCGAGATACGCTAAACCGCACCAATTTAGATTATGACGAGACACCGGCACCGCTAACGAATGTCTTTATAAAACAATTCAATCGCCAGTTCAGCCAAGAAATACAGCTGCAGCCGCTTAAAAAAGGTGGCTTCCAATGGATCGTCGGCGGCTTTTATTTTTGGGCAAGAGATGGTTACGACGGGACTACAACCAACGGTAGCACTATTCCAAACGGTATATCCCAGATTCAAAACTCGTCACAAACGGTCAACTCCCTTGCGGGCTTCGCTCAGGCGAGTTTTCCGGTGTTGCGCGACACCAACCTGACGGCGGGACTCCGCTACACGACGGACCTTCGCAAAGAGGAGGGGCGAGCGGATCTAGTCCTCCCGATCGGACCCACGGTGGGAACCTCTTTGTCGACAGGTCGTCGGCGATTCTCAAAAGTGACTTATCGGCTATCCGTGGACCACCGGTTCTCGCCAGACTTGTTAGTGTACGCGTCATACAACCGTGGCTTCAAGAGCGGAGCCTTCCTGCTCCAGGATTTTCCGGTCGACATCCTCAGGCCCGAAACGCTCGACGCCTATGAGGTCGGTGTAAAGAGCGACTTGTTCGATCGTCACCTCCGCGTGAACGTCTCGAGCTTCTATTACGATTATCAGAACATACAGCTGCAGCTGCTGAATCGGGGAATCCTGACGGCTTACAATGGGTCCGGAGCGCGGTTCTACGGTGTCGATGGGGACGTCGAAGCCCGTTTCTTTCACGGACTGACACTTACGGCGGGCGGCAGCTACCTTCACAACGAATACAAGGATTTTCAAGCGTTCACCGCCACGCCGGTCGTGCCCGTTTTCCCGCCGCCGGTCGGCCGACCGAATGGGGGCAATGTGATCGGCGTGAGCAACGTGGGAGGCAACAGGGTGCAAGCCGCGCCAAACTTCACGGTAGACTTCGGAGGGAATTACCGCGTGGACCTTGGTAGGGGGCACATGGAGCTTAATGCCAACGTCTATCACAATGGTGGTTGGTATGCGGAAGCGGACAATCGCCTGCGTCAGCGCCCTTACGACTTACTAAATGCTTCCATTGCATATTCTCCGCGTGATAATGGCCTTACGATCTCCGTTTACGGCAAGAATTTGACCAATAAAGTCTACGCGGCATATCTCGCCGAGACTGATATCGGTTACAATGTCACGCAAGCACCTGGACGTACATATGGTGTGGTGCTGGCATACCGGTACTAATGCCAGGGATCAGTTGATCAACTTGGTAAGAGCCTTTAGCCTCAGTACTTTAACAGAAGGCTCGTATCACTCAAAACGATTCACCGTTGAGTTGGCGCCCGGAGCTGTGTCGTCCGCCCACCGCTATATTGGTCAGATATTCGTTTGAATCCTCTCCATTTGCATGGCGGTGACGAAGCAGGCCACGGGGTCGCTAGTATTTTTGCTGAGCGCGGCGGAGGAAATCCGGCAAGTGGGAGGTTTGCCCTTTTGGGGGCGTCCGGGGATGTTCGCCGCGGAAGTCTATGCCGCCGTCCGGCGCTTTGTGTTGTCGAGGGCGACAGCCGGCGCGAGGCCGCGCGGGTTTTCGGGCTGAGCCGCGAGACGGTACTGAAGATGTGCCGGTTCTCGCTGCCTTCGGGTTATACGCGGACGGCTCCGGCGACGAAGGCGAAAGCTGGGGGCGCTGCTGCCGATAATCGATGCGATCCTCGAAGGCGACCTGACGGCGCCGGTGAAGCAGCGGCACACGGCGAAGCGGATATTCGAACGGCTGCGCGACGAGCATGGTTTTGCGGGCGGCTATACGGTGGTGAAGGATCATGTCCGTATCTGCTGGGCGCGAGGGCGCGAGACCTTCGTGCCGCTGGCGCACCTGCCGGGTCATGGCAAGGTGGACTTTGGCGAGGCGGTCGCTTTGATCGGCGGGGTTCGCCAGAAGATCCACTTCTTTTGCATGAACCTGCCACAGTCGGACGCCTGCTTCGTGAAGGCGTATCCGCGCGAGACGACCGAGGCGTTCCTCGACGGGCACGTGCATGCGGCGGTGAAGCTGCTGATCATCGACGAGCCCGGCTATGTGCCGGTGTCGTCGACCGGCGCCGAGCTGTTGTTCGAGACCTCCTCGCAACGTTACGAGCGCGGCTCGACCATCGTCACCTCGAACCTGCCGTTCGAGGACTGGACCCAGGTGCTTGATGCCGAACGCCTCACCGGCGCTGCTCGATCGGCCGACCCATCACGTGAGCATCCTGACCATGAACGGCGATAGCTACCGCCTCAAGCAGTCAGACGGTCGTCGACGCTCCGGCGCCAGGGCAGAGCCAAACCAGGCCGCCGAGATCATCGACCCGGACATTGGCGAGATCACGACCGCCTGATCGACCAAGACAACGATACGAAGAGGGCCCCGGTCGGGGCTCTCTTCATATCATCATGTCAAATCAACAATTGCCTAATTTTACTCCGCTCCGCTGGCCTGAAATCCAACCGGCGTTGACAACCACGTTGTGTACTTGTCCCTGAACGTCCTAGGCTCAGGACCTATTAAAGTGCTTGCGGAGACGGTGATCGGTTGATTCAATGGCGACGCCAGGGAGGCGTCGTGATGAGTGATTTGATCTGGTTGTCGGCGGCACAGATGCGTCGGATCGAGCCGCACTTTCCCCTGTCGCATGGGGTGCCGCGCGTCGACGACCGGCGAGTGATCAGCGGGATCATCTTCGTGATCAGGAACGGGCTGCGTTGGCGCGATGCGCCCAAGGACTACGGTCCGCACAAGACGATCTACAACCGCTTCATCCGCTGGAGCCGGCTGGGTGTGTTCGACCGTATCTTTGCAGCGCTGGCGGCAAAAGGCGGCAAGCCCGACCAGTTGATGATCGATGCGACCCACCTGAAGGCACACCGAACCGCCGCGAGCCTCCTCAAAAAGGGGCTCTTCCCCGATGTATCGGACGCACCAAAGGCGGCCTGAACTCCAAGCTGCACGCGGTCTGCGACGGCCAGGGCCGACCGCTGGTCATGCTCCTCACCGAGGGGCAGACCAGCGACTACAAGGGCGCAGCGCTGATGCTCGACGCCCTGCCCAAAGCGAGGGCCATGCTCGGTGACCGCGGCTATGACGCCGACTGGTTCCGCGCCGCCCTGATCGCCAAGGGCATCACACCCTGCATCCCATCGAAGGCCAACCGCAAAACCCCGATCCCGCATGACCGAACTCTCTACCGGCAACGTCACCGCATCGAGAACATGTTCGGCAGGCTCAAGGACTGGCGGCGTATCCACACCCGCTATGACCGCTGCGCGCACGCCTTCTTCTCGGCCATCGCGCTCGCCGCGACCGTCATCTTCTGGCTGTGATCAATGAGTCCTGAGCCTAGGTGTTCTGCGAGCAGATCACCGGACTAGCAAAGCAATGACAACTGGACCTCAAACAGTGGTGAACACATCGCGAGAACCTGTATCAACAGTTCTCAACAAGAAATGTAAATCAATGCGCTCGCGTGATCAGGCGACGGCACTCCGGCGCATCCGGCCTGCCGCTCCAATCAGACCAAACCCAACAATCAACATCGTCCAGGTCGCAGCCTCGGGAACACCGCCAACGACAGATACGCCATCAATAAACGCCGTTTCGTCCGACGACGACAAGCCATGGAATGAAAGGGTATAAATCTGGCCTGCAGTGACAAGGCCGGTACCGCTGAGGCGCTCGAACGCTTGACCACTATTTGTCGCGAACGTCCCGAGCGAGCCGAGCTCGATACCTGATCCAGTCAACGAAACATCATAAGTCTGATCGCCGCCGTAGGCACCGAAGTTCGGGCGGCCGCCGGACAACCACGAAACGATCAGCTTGCCCGACTTGGTGGCAGTGAAGCTCTGGAAGATCGAGTTGGTCGCCTGAAGGGCATAAAACTGCAAGCCGTCCTGACCGGTCGGGGCAGTGGAACCGTACCACGCGCTGGCCCCTTGGGCATTGACCAACGCGCCGGTGCCGCTCCAACCCGCCGGTTGCATCGAATAGCTGTAGTTGCCCACCCCTAGATTTGGAGTCTCGAAGCTGCCGTCGATTAGGGTGGCCGCCGATGTCGAAGTCGAGACAATCAGCAGAACGCAGAACGAGAGTGAACGGCTCATACGGCAATCCTTACGCTAGAAGTACGATTTGGCACATGCAGGATCCATGCCACGTTACGCGACCCTACATATCGAACCCCGCCTATACGCCGAAGTGTAAGCTCTACCTTACACTTCGCGGTTATCGCGTGACGCCGCGATCAACCAATAGCCGCCGGGTGAGCAACCGAATGACCCTCGCACCTTCTCGGGAACGGCACCTAGCCTGCGGCTCTCGGGAACGAATGCGGGATAGCTGCGGTTTGCGGGCGCGACGCGAAGCAATTTCACGTTGCCGTGATGGGGCGGCATGTGATGCGAACTCTTCCATAGGGCGGCGTCTTAGGACGATTCGACTTCTGTGCGTAAACGCACCATTTTCAACGCTTTGTGATATAGGCTTTTTGGAACGTGTCGGCTGCTGCTGCCGTCGAGTCGACGATCGAGCTTCTCGCACATTGAGATTGATAATGACCACACAGTCTAACACCACCAATGATCTTCTCGCGCGCCTCGACGTGGTGCCATACCGCGAAATCATGGTCCGCGCCGTGGAACAGCCGCTGACGCGCGGCGTCAATCTTGCGACTGCGGGGGAGAAGATCGAGTTCTGCTGGTTTCCGACGAGCGGCCTTGTATCGATTATTGCGCTTGATGCCGAGGGCGGCGAAGCCGAGGTTGGGATGATCGGGCGCGAGGGAATCGTGAACCTGCCGGTTGTCCTTGGTGACGATTGCAGCGCGCTCCGCGTCATGGTGCAGGTTGTAGGATCAGCAATCCGCGTCGAGGCCAGCGCTGTTCGCGCGGTGATGGCGCACCACCCTGCAGCGAGGGCGCTGTTCCTCGCCTACGTCCAGGTCTTTACCATTCAGGTGGCGACGTCGGCGATCGCGTATGCGCGCTACTCGATCGACAAACGCCTTGCACGCTGGATCCTGATGTGTGGCGACCGTGTCGGCGACAGCAACATCGGTTTGACCCATGAGGCGCTGGCGATCATGCTTGGCGTCCGCCGCGCGAGCGTCACCGTCGCGGTTAGCAACCTCGCAAAGACCGGCGCAATCACTGCGCGGCGATCGCATATCGCGATCGCCAACCGCGCCCGCCTCATCCATCTGTGCGCAAGCGGTTACGGCCTGCCCGAACGTGAACACGCCCGGCTGATCGGCGAACGTGGCACCTGACACGAGCGCGTTGCGCAATCGAAGGCCTCAGCGGGATGTGCGCGATCACCAGCGGCGAGGGGGTAATTCATTGCCCGGCTCCCAGTTGATCGAAGTGAAGGCAGCGCCGCTCTTGCCAGTGAGACGATGCTCACAAGATGGCGAATGTTCGCGGCTTCGCAACCGCGCACCCTCATCGGTCTGTAGAAGCAAGCAAAAACGGCACCAACTTCTGAAACGAAGGCGACAGCGTTCGCCTCAACGGCACAGTCGTGTCTTCGACACATGCCACTTGCCAGCGTCCATGGTAGAGTTCGGCCAGTTCTAGATGAGCCTTTCGCGCAGCCGGGTGCTGCGCTGCATCGGCCGCGAGGTATGATCGCACCATCCGTTGGTGCAGGTATTTGGCATCTTCGTACATCATCGAATTGGCTCGCCAACTTGTGTTGGAGTTGATGATGGCAAGAAGCAACAGGGCAGGATTGATCGTAATTAACCCGGCAAGAATTATCTATCGCAGACTGGCTGCGGCAAATTCGGGGCGTTCGCGGACCGCACGACCGAACCATCGGCTTCAAAGCAAGCGGTCATCCGCGAGATCAAGTCGAGCGATGCTGCATACGGCCGATCCGATTCGCCTGCGGCAGCAAGCCCCACGCAATTGACCTCTGATCTTTCGGTCAAGACTCTTATGACCGAAATCTTTAGATCTATCTCGATGTTGCAGTAGGTTTGCCTGAAAAACAAAGAGCTTCGGTTCGAAGGACAAGCTGCGTTTGGTGCGATCGCCGCCGTGTTTTGCGGGCCTCTCGCACGGATTCGTCGATGATACCGTATCGCAACGGAAGATCCATCACACCATCGCAGCGAGGAGGCGGTCGATTGGCATGGTTGCAAAGGTCGTGATCGTGTCGGCGATGGCGTACGGTAAAATCAAAACCCGCTCGCAGATAATACCACCGCAGGTATAGACAACATTAGGCACATAACCTTCACGTTCGGAGGGTTCGGGACGGATCAACGGTTCAGGCGTGCGGCCGATGAGTATAGAAGGATCTTTCTTGTCGAGAAGACAGGCGCCAATCGCATAATTTCGCATCGGGCCGACCCCGTGGGTCATCACAAGCCAACCTTCGTCGATCTCCATCGGCGCCCCACAATTGCCGATTTGAACGAACTCCCATGGATAGCATGGGGTGACGGTTCGCACGCCACCGCTCCAAGAAGCCAAATCCGACGATGTCAGATACCAAAGATTTTCATTATCGTAGCGGCCGAGCATCGCGAATTTGCCGTCGATGCGGCGGGGAAACAGTGCCATGCCCTTATTCGACACCCGATCGCCGACGAGCGGCATGAGCTTGAAGTGATGGAAGTCCTCGGTGCTTAACATTTCTGACGCGATCGCGGCCCCACTGTAAGCCGTATAAGTGCCATAATAAGTGACCGTGCTATCGTCTTCGACGAAGCGGGTTAACCGGACATCTTCGATGCCTTTCGACTGGGCAGGCGTGACGGGGAATACTACGCATTCGGAGATGTTCGCCTCGGCATCGGCGACGATTTCCACGATACCGTGTTCGAGACCATTGCCCCCTACAACCGTGGGCACCGCAGCGTGCGGGCTGGGGGGATCAAGCGAAACGTTCGCGTTCGCGTCGATCGTCCCGGTTCGAAACGTTATCGACGAGATATGGCCTTCCCCGACTCCTCTCAACGCCATAACGAAACGAGCACCTCCGGGGGGCGCAGTCGCTTGATCAGGATGGAGTACGATGCTAGGGTTGAACAACGCAGCCGCCTCGTAGCTATATTCGTGACAGAAATAGGCGCCGATGAGATGAGCCTGGTCTGAAGTTAGTCTGCTGGTACCTGTCAGCCATGCGCCAACCTGAAGAAAGCGGCGCTCAAACATCGCACGCGTATTACGGTGACGTGTTGAAAAATCGAGGTCGACGTTCGCCAGCTCCGCGCTCGCACCCTGCTCACCGAGCGCGAGCACGCGGTCGACGATGCGCTGGGCCCGCGACATGTCGACGGGTGTGGCGTCACGCGGTTCGACGGCCGGGCGAAACGGCCGGATAACGACTCGCGACGGGTCGGGACGCAACAGTACCGGAAGACGCGTGACGAAAGCTGGCTGCAACAAGCTGAAAAATCCTAATGAAGCGAGCGCTTTCAGCCGCGATCCGGCAGCTGCCGAGAAGTGGCAGGGGTCTGGGCGATAGGCAGCATTGCGGTCGACGCTCGCCGGGCCAAATGGACCTCCGCCAGTGCCAGCAGATAGGCCAATGTCGACTCAGCCCCACGATTGCCATTGCGGCGATCGAAGTGAAGACCGTCGAAGCAAGCTCCGGTTTCAATCTCGGCGACGGGTACGAACAAGTCGTTTTCACCCTTGAACCAGCCGAAGGCGGCCATGGCCCGCTCCGTCCACAGCACACTGCCCGTAACTCGGGCCGCCGACAAGCAGGCGCCAACGGCCGCGCCGGCTTCGAGCGGCTGCTGATCGAACTGCAACGGGGGCAGGCGGTAGCGACCGAAACTGTCAGTGCCGACCGGGCGGAAATGTCCCTCAGGAGCGGTCTGATAAGCCATCAGCCAGTCCAACGTTCCTAGGCCTGCAGACACGAGTTCCGGACGGTGGGCCACGGCACCCGTCTCGATCAACGCCTGAGGGAGGCGGGCGTTATCGTAGCTAAGCTCGTCTTCGAACCACAGCCACCCGGGGCCGGCACAGTCCGCCAGCCTCTGACGAAGCTTCTCCGCAAGCGATGCCCGCGTTTCCTCAAGTTCGCGATGCCCCTCGTATCGCTGTAAGAATTTATTCAGGCCAAGGAGTCCATAGGCCCAAGCCCGAGGACTGTCGGATGCCGCGAGCCCTGGCGCGGCTCGGAAGACCAAGGTGGTCGCCCATTGGCCGAGCGACTGCGATCCGCCTTGCAGCGCGAGCGCTGCAAGCGCCCAAACCGCCCGTCCCTGCGCATCGGCTGAGCCAACGTCGTCGAGCCACCGCCGTTCGTAGCTCATGAAATTGCGGAAGCAAGCCGCGTCCGCCCGCCAACCGTGATCGATGAAGGCCGCGTACGTCGCGAGCAGGCGCGCTTCGACCGCCGTCAGCGGCCGAAGTTGCTGCAAATCTGCGAGGAACAGCAAAGCTCGGACGTTATCGTCGATACAGTAGCCGTGATCACGCGCCGGAATGCCGAGAACGGCGTGCTGCAGTAGTCCGGTGTCGTCACTCATCGCCGCCAAATGCGTGGTTGAGATCGGTGGCAAAATCGCGCTCGGTGCAAGGCGGGGAAGGTTGGCAGCTACGCCCTTGGCCTGTCGCTGGGCGATCCTCACCGCCGAAAAGATGTTGCGGTATTGTTCCGCGACTGCCGGCCAAGTCATTGCTCTTCCCGCCTCACGGGCCCGCGCCGACATCGTTTGACGCTGTGCGGGGTCATCGAGCAGCCCATTCACGGCAGCCGCCAGCTCCCCGGGCTCCGCGAATGGGACCAGAATACCGGCACCGTCGCCCAGTATCTCGGTGGCGTGCCAATACGGCGTCGAGACTACCGGACGTCCGAGCCCGGATCCATACGCGAGGGTCCCGCTCGTGATCTGCGCTGGATTGAGGTAAGGCGTCACGTAGATATCGCAGGCGGCGATGTATGTGATCAGGTCGTCGAGCTCGAGAAAGCGGTCGAGGAACGTGACATTGCCGGCGACGCCGAGTTCAGCGACACGGTTTGCAAGGCTTTGCCGATACCGCTCGCCTTTTTGCGCGGCAAGATGAGGATGTGTAGCCCCGACGATCAGGTAGTTGATCAGGGGGTGCCTGGCGACGATCGCGGGCATCGCCTCGATCATCGTCTCGATGCCCTTTCCCGGCGACAGCAATCCAAAAGTCATCAACGTCAGACGATCGATCGGCAAACCGAGCCGCGTCCGTGCGACTGATGGCTCGGAGAGAGCGATGTCAGGGATGCCGTGGAGAACGATCGCGATCTTGTCATCGGGTACACTATAGACGTCCCGCAGGATTTCGACGCCCTTGCGCGCCATGACGACGAGGCGCTCCGATCGTGCGATGAGTTCCTCCATGACCCGGCGCTGCGCCGTATCGGGGTCGGCGAGTATGGTATGGAAGGTTGTGACGACCGGCATCCTTAGACGGCGCAGCAGCGTCAGAACATGTGAACCCGCCGATCCACCGAAGATGCCGAACTCGTGCTGCAAGCTGACGACGTCGATATCAGCCTGGTTGAGGAAGTCCGCTGCCGCCGAATAAGCCGTGACGCGGTCGCGCGCGATTTCAACCGCGACCTCCCGGCCGTAGTCGTGCGTGTGGCCTGGATCCGACATCGCCAGCGTGACCGTCTCGACCTCAGGCTCGAGAGCATTAAGCGCTTGCTGAAAATCGCTGGTGAACGTCGCGATTCCGCAACGCCTCGGCGGGAAGGTGCCGATAAGCGCCACGCGACGGATCGTTCGCTCGGCTCGCGACAAGGGTATCGGCGCAGATGGAAGTTCGTCGAATCCAACCGGAGGGTCGGCTTCTGCTCCCTCAAGCGAAACAAACGGCTGCACGCCGCGCTCGTCGTCTAAGGTTGCGCGCATTGACGTTCTCCGGGGAATGAGCGGCGCGGGCTTCGTCGAGATGTCGACGTCGGGCGCCGACGTCGGCGCATTCGCGTTCTTGTCTGATTACGTAAGTGAGCTTCGACGTTTCCATCGAGGCGGTGCAGCGAGCGGGAAAGGCCGACGTCATGAATGACCATGAGCTCGAGCTGGAGAAGGCACTCGCCGCCGTAACGGCGATGGACCACCTGCGCGACGGCATGCTGGTTGGTCTTGGCAGCGGCAGCACTGCTGCATACGCAATCCGCGAGATAGCGCGCCGCGTCGCCGACGGCCTGAAGGTCGAGGCAACCGCGACTTCCCCCGCGAGCGAGGCGCTGGCAATCGGATTGGGCATTCCACACGTTTCGTTCGAAAGAGTAGAACGCGTTGATGTCACGATCGACGGCATCGACGAGATCGACTCGAGCCTGCGGGCGATCAAGGGGGCCGGCGGCGCGCTGCTGCGCGAGAAGATCGTCGCGGCGGCGAGCGACCTCGTGATTATGATCGGCGATTCGACCAAGGCGGTCGCGACCCTCGGGCGTCGTAGCCTTCCGGTCGAGGTGCTGCCGTTTGCGGCGGGTTTTGCGCTCCGGACGTTGAGAAATCTCGGCACCCCGCTGACCCGGAGAAGGAAGCACGATGGAGCGTTTTTCC
Organism: Polymorphobacter megasporae; assembly: GCF_018982885.2. Lineage (NCBI taxonomy): Bacteria > Pseudomonadati > Pseudomonadota > Alphaproteobacteria > Sphingomonadales > Sphingosinicellaceae > Glacieibacterium > Glacieibacterium megasporae. The sequence continues at coordinate 388,380 of NZ_CP081848.1, forward strand.
TGACTGATCAGCAGGCATACATCTTCGATCTGAAATTCGGCGTGATCGATGATCCCGAGCAGCTCGCACGCACCCTCGAAGCGATCCCCGGCGTCATCGCGCACGGACTTTTCCTCGGCCAGATCGACGTGTCGATCATCGCGAGGGGTCACAACGTCGTAGTCCGCTGCCGGAAAGATGTTGCGGCAGGCGCAGGATCGGGGGATCAAGCGAAACATTAGGCATCCGCTTCATGCGCGGCTGCCGAGAGTGCCTTGGCGCGGGCGATCAGGATGGCCTGCGCTTCTTCGATGTTCGCTGCCTGACCGCGCCAGACGCCGAGCGCTTCGTCTTGGAGCGCCCGACCGTACGAGAAGGTCAACCGCCATGGGGCACTGCCCATGCGCACCATGTCCCGGAGATGGCGGGTCGCCATGTCCGGGCTTTGACCACCCGACAGGAAGGCGATACCTGGGACTGCCGGAGGAACGCAACGCCGAAGAACGTCGAGGGTCTGCTGCGCAACCTCGCCAGATGAGATCGAACTGCCCGAGGCGGCGCCGGGGACGACCATGTTCGGCTTGAGGATGATCGCCTCGAGGCAGACGCCGGCTGCATACAGTGCATCGAAGACAGCCTCGAGCAACGCGCGTGTAACGTCGGCAGATCGAATGATATTCTGGCTTCCGTCCATCAATACCTCGGGCTCGATGATCGGCACGAGCCCGGTGTCTTGACAAAGCCGCGCGTAGCGGGCGAGTGACACTGCGTTCGCGATAATCGCGTTCATCGTTGGCAGTGTCTCGTCGATGTGGATCACGCCGCGCCATTTGGCGAACTTCGCTCCTTGAAGCGCGTATTCACCTAGCCGGACAGATAGTCCGTCAAGACCCTCGGTAATGGTTTCACGCGAACCGGTAAAGAACGGCACCGTTCCGCGATCGACCTTTATACCTGGCACTATGCCCAGATCGGAGATCCAGTCGGGAAAGAGGCGGCCCTCCGCATTGGTCTGACTCAGCGTTTCTTCGAAAAGGATGATACCGCTGATATGCTGCGCGAGCATCGGTACCGCAAACAGCATCTCGCGGTAGTCGCGACGCGTTCCCGGGGTGGAGAGAATGCCGAGAGGCTCGAAGCGGCGGGCGATCGTGCCGAGGCTTTCGTCGGCAGCAAGCAACCCCTTTCCGGGGATCAGCAATCGACAAACGGTGTCGATACATTTCTTCATCGCATCCTCACTCCCGGTCGACATGAGCGATCCTTCGAGTATCGGCGGCATGCAGGAGACTGATGAAATTGCTTGCGTCGAGGGATGCGCCACCGACGAGGACCCCGTTTACGTCGCGCAGAGCCATCACCTTCGACACATTGCCGGCATCGACCGACCCACCGAATAGAAGCGGCACGCTTCGGCAGAGATCGCCGTGGATCGAATTCAGCGCCCCGCGCAGCGTTGCATGAGCGGCGGCGATCTCATCGAGGCTGGGCGTGACCCCGTGGCCGATCGCCCACACTGGCTCGTAGGCAAGAATGATCGCAGCTGACGCGAGGTCCGACGGAACGCAGTCGACGACCTGCCGGTGAATGACCGCGAGCGTCCGGTCAGCGTCGCGCTCGGCCGCCGTCTCTCCAACGCAGATTATCGGTACGAGCCCGCCGCCGACCGCGGCCCTCGCCTTGACCGCGACTTGTGCGTCGTTTTCTCCATACGCCGCTCGTCGTTCCGAATGGCCGGCGATGACCATGCCAGCACCCGCATCAACAAGCATCGCCGCACTGATGTCGCCGGTGAACGGTCCGGACACCCCGCTGTGCAAGTCCTGGCCGCCGACACTTACGGTGGAGCCATCGACAGTGCGACGCATGCGTTCGATAAGGGTCGCCGGCACGCAAATAGCGACCTCCAAGTCGACAGTGTCGGCCACCTCGGCGACGGCCTTGGCACCTGCAAGATCGGCCTGAAGACCGTGCATCTTCCAATTGCCGACAATGAGGCGTCGCGATGTCGGCACGTCAGACCGCCCTTTCAGGGATACCGATTTCGAGCAGGGTGGCAGCGAAACCAGGATGAAAACTGCACCGTCCGACCGAAGCCGGAAGAAGCATGACCGCCCCGCGCGGTACGGCAAAGCTGACCTGCGCGTAGACGATCACCCCTTCGCCGCCGACGCACACTAATATTCGAGGTTCGCCGAGCGTGCCAACCTCGACAGGGGCCGTTGTGGCTATCCGCCAGATGATAAAGTGGTCGTCCTCGATCAGCTTTTCGCGATGATCCGACTTTGGCGGCACGATTTTCGGCACTACGGGCAGCACTGCGCCACGATCGAAATCGACACAGGCAAGCGCCTGTTCGACTTGGAGATCGCGGGGCTTGCCAGTCGTCTTGTCGATATGATCCCAGTCGTAAAGGCGGAACGTGATGTCGCTGTTCTCCTGAACCTCGAATACCATGACGCCATCTCCAAGAGCGTGGACGGTCCCGGCTTCGATCAGCACCGCCTGGCCGACTTCGGGCGTGAAGCTGGCAAGATGGTCATCGGCGGTATGCTCGGTTAAAGCGCGGAGGTCGTCGGCCGTTGTGTACGATTTGAGCCCTGCGTATATCCTCCCGCCAGGCTCGGCCTCGAGCACGATCCAAGCCTCGGTCTTGCCCCGCTCACCGTCAGGGATCCACGCTGTAGCGTCATCGCGTGGATGTACCTGAACCGACAGCATTTGCGCGACATCGAGGAACTTGAGCAGTAGCGGAAACCGGTCGAACCGTTCGGCGAAACGTCCGAGGATCTGCGTCTTCGCGGTCGCCATCAACTCCGTGATTGTCCGGCCGGCCAATGGCCCGTCGCTGATCCGGCTGGCATGGTCGGGCCGGTCGCTCAGCACCCACGCCTCGCCAATCGGGCCGTCGGGCAGCTTTGTGGCCATCCAATTTCCGAGGGCGCGGCCTCCCCAGAGCCGGTATTGGAAGATCGGATCGAAACGAAGGGGGTAGAGCGGATGATCGGTCATGAAGCCTCCTAATGGCCGCGGGTCAGGGCTTGAGGCAGGCGAGGATCGCCTTGATGACACTCATCGTCTCCGCGACGTCGCGAACGGCAACAATGTCGATCCCCGCCACGCGGACGGGATCGTCGTTTCCCCCCGGATAAATCGCATCCCCGATGAAAAGCATGTCAGAGGTGGCGATGCCCGAACTTTCGGCAAGCCGCCGCATTGCGTACGCCTTGTCGACATCCTTCTGAGTGATGTCGATCGACGTTGACCCACCCACGTTGACCGAAAGGTTCGGGAGCGCGTGCCGCAGCAGAGTCTGCAATGCCTTCCGCTTGGCGAAGTCCGGATCCCAAGCCTGTTTCGCGTCCAGGGGCGCTTTTTGGCCGAGACCGGAGAAGGTGATCTGGCTGCCGCGGTCCTCGATCTGTTCGCCCCAAATCCGCTCGTGCTTCAACCCGGCTTCGGCGACGGCATGGTCGACGGCCTTCAATATCCGCTTCCGTTCCTCCGGTTTTAAAAATTGGGCGTAGACCAAGTGCCAGGCACCGTCGAACCGGTAGAGCTTCGTGCCGGTGGTCGGCATTATGAAAAGATTGCGAAGGTCATCGGAGGAATGCAATTGGTCGGCCACTTGAGTTTCGAATTGCGGCCAGTCACCGCCCGAGATCACGGCAACCACCGCAACGCTGAGGAGCGAAATCAACAACGCCGCCATGTCCGGTCGGATCGGCTGCTTGCTTGCAGCAAGTGTGCCGTCGAGATCGAAGGCGATCAGCCGCTTCATATCGGCGAGCCCGCATTCGCGCGGATAGCGGCGATCGCGGCCGCATAATCGGGCCGGCCGAAAACCGCATTGCCGGCGACCATTACGTCCGCCCCGGCCTCGGTCACGCGCTGTGCCGTCGCCGCGTCTTCTCCGCCGTCCACTTCGATATGCGGCGTAAGACCTCGTGCATCGCAGTGTTCGCGCAGAGCCGCGATCTTGGGTAAGACTTCGGGCAGGAAGGCCTGACCACCGAAACCGGGATTGACGGTCATCACCAGCACGATGTCGACGAGGTGGAGAACTTCGGTGATCCATGCGATCGGAGTTGCTGGATCGATTACTACGCCGGGCCGCTTGCCGAGTTCGCGTATCACGCTGAGCACTCGATGGAGATGCACCGTCGAACCCGGTTCGGCCTGCACTAGGAGATGATCGGCGCCGGCATCGGCGTATGCAGCCAGCGACCGCTCGGGCTCGACGATCATCAAATGGACATTGACCGGGAGGGTCGTCGACTTGCGCACCGCGCGCACCACCGATGGTCCGAACGAGATTTCCGGTACGAAGCGGCCGTCCATCACGTCGACGTGGATCCAATCCGCGCCGGCGCGGTCGACAGCCCTCACTTCGACATCGAGCTGCCCGATGTCGGCGGCAAGCAGCGACGCCGCGATGAGCAACGAGCGCGTCATGTCATCCCCCGTCCGGCGATGATGTCGTGGATCGCGTCGGCGACACCATCCTCGTCGTTGGAGCCGGTTACGAAATCCGCCGCGGCGCGAACACCCGCCGGAGCCTGGGCCATCGCAATCGATAGCCGGGCTCTTCCGAACATGGGGACGTCGTTGTACTGGTCGCCGATCACTGCGATTGCCGATAACGGAACTCCGCAGGCGGCGGCGATGGCAGTTATCCCGTCGCCCTTGTTGGCGGATGAAGCGGTAACGTCGAGATAGTAGACCTGCGATCGTGCGACAGTCGCGACCGTCCCGATCGCGCTTCGCAATTCTTGTTCGGCCTTGGCCAGTTCATCAGGATCATCGCAGACACCGACGAGCTTATCGACATGATCCAGAAGGTCGGTCAGGTCTTCCCGGATCGTCGGCTCGATCCCGGCGCTCAGGCGTTCGCGCCGGACGTGCGGTCCCGCAGTGGTCGATGCGTACCAGCGGCCGCCTGCGAACAGCCAGGGATCGATCCCAGGCCGACTGATCCTTGCAAGCGCACATCCCGCCGTGGTGGCATGCAGGTGCGCAGACGAGAGGATCGTGCCATCGGACTGGAACAGCGTTCCCCCGTTGAAAGACGCCAGAGGAGCGGTGAGACCGAGTTTCTTCGCGATTTGCAGCATCCCGCTCGGCGGCCGGGCGCTTATGAGACTTACCTCGATACCCGTCGCCCGTAGCGCCGCTATCGCGGCGATATTTGCCTCGGCTAGGCTCTTGTCGGCGCGCACGAGCGTCCCGTCCACATCGCATATCAGTAGGCGAATCGCGCCCGTCACCTCAAAGGATACCAGTGGCGGGCGTCGCGGCTGAGCAGCGTATCAGCTGCAAACGGCCCGGCACTTCCGGCGGAGTACGCAGCGGGCGCGTCCTCGGCGGCCCATGCCGCCTGCAATTCCGCCACCATACGCCAACCCGCTTCGACGTGATCGGCACGCGAGAACAGGGTGCGATCACCGACCAACGCGTCGTAGAGCAAAGTTTCGTACCCGGTTTGACGATCAATCGGAAAACGCTTTGCGTAGCGGAAGTCCATGACGATCGGCGCGATCGCCAGCGTCGGCCCGGGCGTCTTGGCGACGAACTCGAGCTGGATGCCCTCGTTCGGCTGTATCTGAAGAATAAGCCGATCCGCCGGGGCGCCACCGTGGTCGAAAAGCTTAGGCAGTGCCTCGCGGTATTGGATGACGATCGTCGTATCGCGCGCGGCCAGCGCTTTTCCGGTGCGCAGATAGAACGGCACACCTGCCCAGCGCGGGGTGTCGATCCGAACCTTCAACGCGGCGTAGGTCTCGGTCACGCCCGCCGGATCGACGCCATCGGCATCGACATAGGCCGCGACCGCTTCGCTGCCGACCATCCCAGCTCCATATCGCGCGCGTATCGCGTCGCTCGCCGGAACGGGACGTACCGCCTCGCCGAAGGCCGCCTTGGCGTCTTGGATGGCGTCGGAGTCGAGACCAGTCGGCGGCTCCATGCCGACGAGCGTCATTAGCTGAAAAAGATGATTCGGCACCATGTCGCGCAGTGCACCGGTGGCGTCGTAGAATTTGCCGCGACTGCCGATTGTCACGGTTTCTGCTGCAGTGATCTGAATATGATCGACGTGGCGATAATCCCACGCCGCGTCGAACAGCGTGTTGCCGAACCGCAGCACCATCAGATTCTGCACCGTCTCCTTGCCGAGAAAGTGATCAATCCGATAAATCTGCTGTTCGTCGGCGTGTTCAAGCAGCTTACGATTGAGAGCCTGCGCCGAGGCAAGGTCGGCACCGAACGGCTTTTCGATTATGATCCGGCGAAAGCCGCGGCTCTCGTCGAGCAGCCCAGCAACAGCCAGTCGATCGGCGAATGGCTCGAAATAACTCGCGGGCGTGGCCAGGTAGAAGATCGCGTTACCGAGGCACCGATCGGCGATCGCTGTGAACGTCGCCGGGTCGTCGAAGTCGCCGCGGATATAGACGATCCTATTCCGCAGATGCGAATAATCGGATTCATTCTCGACGAACTGATCGAGCGCATCGCGAAGCGTTTGATCGTTGCCATCAGCGCGTGCGACCCCGATGATCAAGGTGTCGTGGGCCAGGAGGCCGGCGCAGGCAAGATTGACCAGGGCGGGGGAGAGTAGCCGCCGCGCCAAATCGCCGAGCGCGCCGAATATGACGATAGTCGCCGAAGGGGCCGACTGAACCCCGGTCACTGCGGCATCTCGTTATGTCCGCACAGATTGACCTCGTGCCCGCCTCGCATCAGGCATAGGATCAATTTCGAGCCCTTCCGGCCGAGACTGATCATCGCGATCCGTATCCTCTTTGCCTCCATCATTTGCGCACCGCGGCCACGACTGCGGCTTGCAGGGCGGCAATGCCTCCGCCGCCGTGTCGGAGATGAACCCGCAGCACATGGCGGCCGCGTTTGGCGAGCACATTCATATCGCCGCGAGCCTGTGCGAGCTGCACGGTGCCGAACGTCGCCCGTCGTCCTGGAACGGCGATATCGGGCTCTGGATCGCGGGTGATAGTGAGGAAGGTGCCACCGTCGGGGCCGCCCTTATAGACTTGCCCGGTCGAGTGCAGGAATCGGGGTCCGAAGCCGGCGACCGTAGCGCAGAGATGCGCATTGCGCACCGCGACGCGCATCGCCGCGATCGCCGCCTCATTTATGGCATCTCGCTCGATGTAGGCGAGAAACCCGACATAACCGCCAGGCTGCAGGCTGGTGAAGAACAGCTTGAGCAAGGCCGCCGCGTCCGCTGGCGCGAACTGCATGTTGCCGGCGACGAACACATCGAAATCGGGGGTCGAGGCAATCGGCTCTTCGGCTGCCAGCGTACCCGTCGCTTCGTAAGCATCGATCAACTCGCGGGTTGCGATCTTGGCATCCTCGACATCGGGCTGATCGAAGGGGTCGATGCCGATGATCGCGCCGGCAATCGCAGTGGCGACCTCCCACCGGAAAAACTCCTGTCCGATTTGTCCGACATCGGCGACCATGATGCGTACCAGCGGTTGACCGGCCGCGACAAGCGTATCGAGCTGCGCCTTAAGCGTCAGATCGTCGGCGTCCTGGACCTGAAAATGAACGAACAACCGGTCATTTCCGTAAAGTTCGAGCGTGCCCATCGGCTCCATATTGACTGGTAGGATTCCGCGCCCTTGTTTCCCGGTTGATTCTGCGATGAGTTGCTCGAGCCAAGAACCGAACGGCTCGAAGCTTCCGGAGTTTATGATCGTTAACTTGTTGCGGCCTGCGAGTGCCGCCTCACCAAGGATCACGCCGAGCCTGATGCCCGGGTTGGCGGCTGGCGGGACATCGGCCCCGCAGGCGATCACCATGGGTGCAGTCGCCGCGAAGATGCCGCCGACATCGAGTCCTATAGCCGCCGCCGGCACCATGCCAAAAGCCGACATCACCGAATAGCGTCCGCCGATCGCCGGGTCGCCGCGGACGATGCGCGCGAAGCCGTCGGTCGTCGCTCGTTGCTCGAGGTCGGATCCGGGATCGGTCACGGCGATGAACCGCGCACCGTCACTGCCCGATACCTTCCAGAAATAGGCGCGCAGCAGATCCGGCTCCATCGTTGATCCGGATTTTGACGAGACGATAAACAGACAACGCGACGGATCGATCGCCGCGGCGACGGTTGCGATCTGGCCCGGGTCGGTGGTGTCGAGCACGTGCAGATGCGGACCCTTGCCCTCGATCTCGAACATCCGTCCGAGAACCTCCGGGCCGAGGCTTGAGCCGCCCATTCCGAGGAGAACGACGTCGGGGAACTGACGCCCGAGGCGCTGGATATCCGCGAGCGCTGCATGGTCGACCTGTTCGCCGCGCGCGGCGGCGAACCAGCCAAGCCAATTACCTTCATCCTTGCCCGTCCACAATGTTGCGTCGCCACTCCACAGGCGCCGAGACCAGGCGTCTGCGCGCACCTCTCCAAGTCGCTTGTCGACCGCGTCCGCTAGCAAGCCGGGAAGTGCCGCAGTCATGCCGTTAAGGCGCCCATCGAGCACGGCTACGCGCTTGGCCGCGACAGCGCCGAGCAGAGCGTCTGTTGCATCGGCGAATTGCCGGACGCCGTCGAGCACGAGTTCGTCGGTGACGCGATTGAGATCGAGTTTCAGCCGAGCAGTCTCGGCGACGATCCAGCGGGCATCGTCGACGCCCTGCACAAGTGTCTGTTGCACGGTGCCGTGATCGCGGAAAGCCACCATTGTCGCGGGCGGCATCGTGTTGACGGTCTCGGGGCCGATCAGTGCGTCGATATAAAGCGTGTCTGGAAAAACAACGTCCTTGACCCCTGTCGACGCCCAAAGAAGCCGTTGCGGCATGGCACCGTGAGCGGCCAGTGCCTGCCACCGAGCGCTCGCGATCATGTTGACATGCCAGGCATAAGCGAGCTTGGCACTGGCGATCGCAACCTTGCCGCGTATCGCTGTTAGCGCTGATGCCTCCCCGTCGCCAGCCGCGACGCGGGCATCGATCGCCTTGTCGATAACGCTGTCAATGCGGCTGATGAAAAAGCTGGCGACGCTGGCGATCTTGTCGATCGGCTCGCCTTTCTCGACCCGTGCCTCGAGACCGGCAAGATAGGCCTCGGCTACCGCCTGGTAAGAAACTAGATCAAACAGCAAGGTGACGTTGATGTTGATCCCATCTTCGATGAGCTGACGGATCGCTGGGACGCCGGCGGTGGTGCCCGGCACCTTGATCATCAGATTCGGTTCCCCGACCGTCTGCCAGAGCCGGCGCGCCTCGCTTATGGTGGCGATGGTGTCGAGGGCGAGATAAGGCGACACCTCGAAGCTGACGTATCCATCGCGGCCGGCAAGATGATCATAGACCGGCCGCAAGTCCGCTGCGGCTCGTCTGATGTCGGATATCGCGAGGCTCTCGTAGACATCGGTTACACTCGCGTCGGTCTGCCCGAGAAATTCTTTTATCTCGTCGTCGTATGCGGCTCCGTGACCGATCGCCTTCTCGAAGATAGAGGGGTTGGTGGTGACTCCGGTCACACCGTCCGTCGCAAGCAGCTGCCGCAGATCGCCTTTTTCGAGAAAGCGCCGGTCGACGAAATCGAGCCAGACGGCTTGGCCGGTTGCAGCAAGGTTCTTGAGCCGGTTCATCGCGTTTTACCAATCAGATCGCGCGCAACCGCGCAGATGTTCTCGATCGTGAAGCCGTATCTCGCTTGCAGTTCAGCCAGTGGAGCCGACGCGCCGAAGGTCGACATGGTGATCGTCGCCCCTTCGCTGCCGACATATCGATCCCAGCCGAAGGCGCCGCCTTGCTCGACCGCAAGCCGTGCCCGGACATCGCGGGGGAATACCTTGTAGCGGTAAGCGGCATCCTGCTGCTCGAACAGATACCAGCTCGGCAGGGAAACCACGCGTGAACGAACTCCTTCTACCAGCAACGCCTCGTGCGCAGCGACCACCATCGGCAGCTCGCTGCCGGTGCCGATCAGGACGATCTCGGGGATGCCTTCGCAATCGCCGAGTACATAGCCACCGCGCGTCAGCCCATTGGCTGCGGCATAGCGGGTGCGATCGAGCGTCGGTATCGCTTGTCTTGAGAGGATCATCGCAGTCGGCACGTGAGTCTGCATCAGCGCCGTCTTCCACGCGACGACGACTTCATTGGCGTCGCCAGGTCGGATCGTATTGAGGCCCGGGATGGCGCGGAGTGTGGCAAGATGTTCGATCGGTTGATGCGTCGGGCCGTCTTCGCCGACTCCGATCGAGTCGTGCGTGAAGATAAAGATGGTCGGCACTGCCATGATCGCCGCCAGCCGGATTGGCGCGCGCATGTAATCGGCGAACACGAGGAAGGTGCCCGTGTACCCGCGCAAGTAAGTGACCGTCATGCCGTTGGCGATGGCCCCCATGGCGTGCTCGCGGACGCCGAAATGCATGTTCCGACCGGCATAGTCGTCAGGTTCGAACGAGCCCGCGCCGTCAAAGGTGAGGTTGGTCTTAGTCGAAGGCGAAAGGTCTGCGGCACCGCCCATGAGCGCCAATACACGCGACGCGATCGCATTCAAGACCTCGCCGCCTGCATCTCGCGAGGCCATGCCTTTGGCATCTGCGGGAAAGTCGGGGATACCCCCGTTCCAGCCGACGGGCAGCTCATTCCGGCGTAAGAGCTCGAACTCCGCGGCCAGCTCGGGAAAGATTTCCCCGTAACCCGCCAATCGCGCTTCCCACTCTCGCCGTGCCGACTTACCTCGGCCGGTAACAGCCGCAGTGAATGCTGCGGCGACTTCGGGGGGCACGAGGAACTGCGCGTCTTCGGGCCAACCATAGGCCCGCTTCGTTGATCTGACGTTGTCCATGCCAAGCGGCTCACCATGCGCGCTTGCGAGCCCGGCGCGGGGCGAGCCGTAGCCGATCACGGAATGCACTATGATAAAAGTCGGCCGATCGGTGGTAGCCGCGAAGCCGGCGAGCGCCTCGCCGACCGCGACGGTGTCGTTAGCGTCTGCGACGTGGATAACGTTCCAGCCGTAAGCAGCAAACCGCTTCGCCACGTCTTCGGTGAATGCGATCTCGGTCGAACCCTCGATGCTGATCGAGTTGCTGTCGTAAATCCAACAAAGATTTGACAGCGCGAGATGCCCGGCGAGCGATGCCGCCTCGCCCGACACACCCTCCATCATGTCGCCGTCGCCACAGAAGACATAGGTGTTGAAATCGAACAGCGCGAAGTCCGGCCGGTTGAATCGGGAGCCCAGTGCCTGCGCCGCGATGGCCATGCCGACCGAGTTACCGCAGCCCTGGCCAAGCGGACCGGTGGTGGTCTCGACCCCCGTAGTGCGCCGATACTCGGGGTGGCCCGGCGTTTTCGAGTCGAGTTGCCGGAATGCCTTGATGTCGTCCAAGCTGACGGCCGGATTGCCGGTCTGTACGCCGTCGCCATCGAGCTCCTGCACACCTGCAAGGTGCAAGATCGCATAAAGCAGCATTGACGCATGTCCGACCGACAGCACGAAGCGATCACGATTCGGCCAGTCCGGGGCCGTCGGGTCGAAGCGCAGGACATCGTTCCAGAGGGTGTAGCCAACGGGGGCGAGCCCCATCGGCGTGCCCGGATGTCCAGAATTGGCCGCCTGCACGGCGTCCATCGCGAGGGTCCGAATTGTATCAATCGCGAGGCGCCGCGCAGACCCGTTCTCGTGAACCTGCGACATTGTTCTACGCTGATCGATCATAGCGTCCTCCCGTCGAGCGGCCGGTCGTGGTCGAGGGCAAAACTTTACTCACTTCATCGCGGCCAGCAGGCCGTCGATCTCCACAACTGCGAATGCGCTGTAGGTATCGGCAACGCCGTAAGGCAGCAGCAGCGATCGTCCACGAAGAAGTGCTCCGCAGCTGTAGACGACGTTGGGAACATAGCCGGCGCGGTCCATTTCGGTCGGCGCGAGTAGTGGGGTACTCAGGCGGCCAAGGACCTTCATCGGGTCATCCTTGTCCAAAAGGCACGCGCCGATCGCGTAGTTACGCGCTACGCCGACACCATGCGTCAGGACTAGCCAACCTTCGTCGATTTCGATCGGCGAGCCGCAATTTCCTAGTTGAACAAATTCCCATGGAAAGCGCGGGCTGAGCAGCTGGCGTCCGTTACTCCAAGATCTGAAGTCATCCGAGGAGAACAGCCATATATTCTCGTTGTCGGGCCGACCTAGCATCAGATACCGACCCCCGACAGGGCGGGGGAACAGAGCGGCCCCCTTTGATTTTGCAAGCTGACCCACGATCGCCTGGATGGTGAACGTCTCGAACTTATCCGTACGAAACAGCGCTTGGCGAACTTCCGCGCCGTCGAATGCCGTAAAGGTAGCGCGCCAATCTCGGGCACCGTCGTCCTCGGTAAATTCGACCATACGGACGTCTTCGATTCCTTTGCCCTGGCTGGGCAGAAACGGAAATATCACCGTCTCTGATATATCTTTTGCAGCAGCGCAGCTGACGTGGACGACGAAACCAAGTTCACTACTTCGGCTGGAATCGATCGTGGGCGGCACCGCATATTTGCTGGGCGCGTCGACGATGACGCTGCCATCCTCGTGCCAGGTGCCTGATCGGAAGGTCACCGACGAGACGTGGCCCTCTCCGATTCCGCGTAGCGAGAGAAGAAAGCGCAGGGCACCCGCTTGCTGGCCCGACTGATCGGGCGACCGGACGATACTTGGATTAAATAAGGCAGCCGATTCAAACGAGAATTCCTCCGTGAAATAGGCTCCGATCAATAGAGCCTGGTCGACGTTTATGGCCGAGCGATCCGTATTTATGCCTTCAAGCTCGTTGAACCGCTGCCGAAAAAGCGCCGTTGTATCCCGATGTTTGGCATCGAGCTTTGCAGTGATCGCCGTCAACTCTGAAGCCACCACGCTGGCGTCTAGCGCGATTAAACGGTCGACTATGCGTTGGGCGCGTGAATGATCCTTAACGACGAAGGCGGCAGGATCTTCTGCGAAAAATGGCCGAAGCACACTTCGACCCGAGTCAGGTGTCAGGGTAAGCGATAGAAGTCGCGCTATTTCGCTCACAGCTCAAACCGTCTCACCGCGGCGGAGCCATTCGCAGCGTCAGCCAGCGCACCGTCGGGACGCCTTCGCCCATTCACGACCTCGCGGTACGTCATTTGCTAGCCTTCAGGACCATAGCGTCACCTATGACTGAGCCCCTGCTCCGCCGGACTGATCTGCATCAACTATCGATCAATAATCATCGTCCGGCAGCAGGTTGGTTACGATCACCACCTTACATCAACTGATACCGCCATGAAGCCCGACGACGCGTCAAACCAGAATAACCTATCTAATTTTACTATCATCGGAAGCTAAGGGGTCGGGCGCGACCTGCTTCAAACGATGACGTTCGTCACGGGGTCGAGGTCAGATTCATCGGTCTTGTTACGTTTGATGCACCACCTAGAAATTTTGCTCTTTGTGGTATCGAACGCGACGCTAGATCGTTTAGTCGGAAAGAACGTATTTCGGCACCTTGTGATGTAGTCGGTTTTCGATGTTGCGGGCGCTCTCTTCCGCGTTCAACACCCCGGCTTGGAGATGCAATGTCTATATCAATCAACAAATCGACAGTCGCGTTACCGATCGATGCGCGCGTCACCTTGCTCGATCTGTTGCGCGAAGGGATGCACCTCGCTGGAACGAAGAAGGGCTGCAATCAGGGCGCGTGCGGCGCTTGCACCGTTCTTGTCGATGGCGAGCGGATCCTCTCGTGTCTGGCTCTCGCCGTGCAGTATGATGGTCGGCACGTCACCACGATCGAAGGCTTGGCCGAGGCCAATATGCTCCACCCTCTGCAACAAGCGTTCATCGATCATGACGGCTTTCAGTGCGGTTACTGCACCCCAGGCCAGATATGCTCAGCGATTGGGATGGCGGCCGAGGCGCAGCGCGGGGTGCCGAGTCATGTCACCGCAAATCTCAACGCGGATGTCGTGCTGACGCGGGACGAGTTGCAGGAGCGGATGAGCGGCAATCTGTGCCGGTGCGGCGCGTACAACGGGATCATCGACGCAATTCGCGAGACCGTTGCAGCGGAGATGACGGTATGAAGCCCTTCATATACGCACGGGCGGGCGACACGGGTGAGGCGCTGAGCCTCGGAGAAATGCGCGGGTCCGCCTATCTTGGGGGTGGTACGAACCTCGTCGATCTAATGCGCGAGACGGTTGCGCAGCACACGACCCTCGTCGACGTGACGGGGCTGTCGGCTACTATCGAAGAAATCGCCGACGGCGGATTGTTGATCGGTTCCGCAGTCCGCAATACCGCTCTTGCCGAGCACCGCCTGGTTCGTCGACGGTACCCAGTGCTGGCACGCGCGATCCTGGCGGGTGCCTCGGCGCAGATCCGGAACATGGCGACCGTCGGCGGCAATCTGCTCCAACGGACGCGCTGCACCTATTTTTACGATACCGACGGATCGAGCTGCAACAAGCGTCTGACGGGATCGGGATGCGACGCGATCGAGGGCTTCAACCGCGGCCATGCGATTCTCGGCGCGTCGCAGACGTGCGTTGCTACGCATCCATCGGACATGTGCGTCGCGCTCGCAGCGCTCGATGCGATTGTGCACGTACAGGGCAGTAGCGGCACGCGGACGGTGCCGTTCGTCGACCTCCATCGCCTGCCCGGCGATCATCCTGAGTTCGACACTGTGCTTGAAACGGGAGAGCTGGTCACGGCGATCGAATTGCCGCCATTGCCGCTTGCGGAGAACTCGACCTATCGCAAGGTACGCGATCGGGCGAGCTACGCCTTCGCGCTGATATCGGTGGCGGCCGCGCTCGAAGTGGACGGCGGCCTGATCAAGGACGTCAGGATCGCGCTCGGCGGCGTGGCGCACAAGCCATGGCGGGCAATGAAGGCAGAGGCCGTGTTGCGCGGCGGCCCAGCAACCGAACAGGCCTTCCTTGACGCCGCGACCGCCGAGCTGGCCGACGCCGTGCCGCTGCGCAACAACGGCTTCAAGATCGAATTGGCCAAACGGACCCTCGTTGCCGTTCTCGGCGACCTTTCGAAAGCGGAAGCATGAGCATCGTCGACACGGTCAAGGGTTCTGCGCAGGGTGCCATTCAAAGCGCGATGGCGAAGCTGGTGCCGCTTGCGCCCGACAGCTGGATCCCGGGAGGCGTTCCCGACCCGCTGATCCGCCAACAACATGGGCTGATCGGCACGTCGGTATCGCGGCTCGATGGCCCGCTAAAGGTCCGGGGTGCGGCGAGATTCGCGGCCGAGTTCCCGATCGACGGGATGGTCTATGCCGCACTTGCGTTTTCGACGATCCCGCGGGGTCGCATCGCGAAACTCGACACCGCCGTTGCCGGAGCCGCGCCCGGCGTGGTGGCGGTAATGAGCCACATGAATGCGCCGAAGATGAATGCCCCGGCGGCGTTCGGTTCCTCGCCCACCGCGGCAGGTCCAGCCGATCTGCCGATAATGCAAGACGACCGGATCCACTGGAACGGGCAGCCAATCGCGGTCGTGCTCGCCGAGACGCAAGAGCAGGCCGATCATGCGGCGTCGCTAGTCATTGCGACCTATGCATCGGAGCCCTCGACCACTTCGTTCGTCGCGGCGAAGGCGGCAGGTCCGAAACCCGGCGTGTTCATGGGCCAGCCGCTGACGACGGAAATCGGCGACGCCGAAGCGATGCTTGCGGCAGCACCCCACAAAGTCGATCAAATTTACCGGACGCCGCGGCACAACCACAATGCGATCGAGCCGCATGCTGCGACGATCGCTTGGGATGGCGATCATCTGATGATTCACGACGCCAGCCAGATGGTCACCATCGAGGCGCAGACGATCGCCGACGTCTTCGACCTGGAGGCAACGCAGGTTCGCATAAGTTCACCGTACGTCGGCGGCGGCTTCGGCAGCAAAGGTCTGTGGGATCATCAGATTCTTGGTGCCGCCGCGGCGAAGCTCGTCGGTCGGCCGGTTCGTATCGTGCTCTCGCGCGAGGGAGTTTATCGTGTCGTCGGCGGCCGCACGCTGACCGAGCAGCGGGTGGCGATCGGTGCCGATGACGACGGCCACTTCAGGGCGCTGCTTCACACCGGGCTCGCCGCGATGACGCCGCACAACAACATGCCCGAGCCATTCATCGTCGGCACGCGCGGCGGCTATGCCGCCGACAGCTTCAAGCTTTCGGTCGAGACGGTGACGATGAACATGCTCGCCAACACGTTCATGCGTGCGCCCGGCGAAGCCGTCGGCACCTTCGCGCTCGAATCGGCGATCGACGAACTGGCGGTCGACCTCGGTATCGATCCAATCGAGCTCCGCATCCGCAACGAGCCGAAGGAGGATCCGACGTCCGGCCTGCCTTTCTCCTCGCGCCATATCGTCGAGGCGTGGCACGCGGGGGCCGAGCGGTTCGGCTGGAGCGAGCGGGCTGGCGCTTCCGGTACGCGCCGTGATGGCGAGTGGCTGGTCGGCATGGGCTGCGCCACCGGCACCTATCCCTACTACCGGATGCCGGGAGCCGCTGCGCGTATAACGCTGCGCCGCGACGGGCATGCGACCGTCGACGTCGCCGCGCACGAGATGGGGATGGGCACGGCGACGACGACGGCGATGGTCGCCGCCGACCGTCTCGGACTGCCGCTCGACAACGTCTCGGTCGGCTACGGCGACACGATCATCCCCGGCGCGATCATGGCCGGCGGGTCGCAACAGACCGCGGCAATCGGCGCAGCGGTGATCGCCGCTCACCATGCGCTGGTCGCCGAGCTTCTGAAGCTGGCGGGCAACGACTCGCCGCTGGCCGGGCTCTCTCCCGACGAGGTCGGTAGCGTCGACGGCGGCCTTGCGAAACTCGACGATCCCACCCGGCGTGAAAGCTACGCCTCGATTCTCGGTCGGGCGCAGCAGGAGAGCGTCGTCGCGAGCAAGGAGGCGTCGCCGCCGCTCGAACTGATGCACTGGTCGATGCATTCGCACAGCGCGCTGTTCTGCGAGGTGCGCGTCAACAGCGTGACCGGAGAAACCCGTGTCAGCCGCTTCCTCGGGTCGTTCGACTGCGGTCGCATCCTCAATCCCAAGACCGCCCGCAGCCAATTCCGCGGCGGCATCATCATGGGACTCGGGATGGCGCTGATGGAGGAGACGCAATTCGACGAGCGCAACGGCCGGATCATGAATCCGAGCCTCGCCGAATACCACGTCCCCGTGCAGATGGACGTACCCGACATCGACGTCATCTGGACCGACATCGCCGATCCGCACACGCCAATGGGTGCGCACGGCGTCGGCGAAATCGGCATCACCGGGGTCGCCGCGGCGGTAGCCAACGCCATCTACAACGCCACGGGCAAGCGGATCCGCGATCTGCCGATCACGTTGGATAAGCTTTAATCTAAGATGAGCAGACTGGGCCGGGGCGGTTCGCTTCTAGGGGTCATACAGCAGGCTTTTGAGTCCTCTTGGCGCGAGCACGAACGCCGCCGTCCCTGGCAATGCGCCGGCTCGCCGCGACACGCGCGGCAAAATTCAGGCATGCACTAGCCCCTCGCCTTGGCGG
The DNA here is from genome assembly GCF_018982885.2 of Polymorphobacter megasporae. NCBI lineage: Bacteria > Pseudomonadati > Pseudomonadota > Alphaproteobacteria > Sphingomonadales > Sphingosinicellaceae > Glacieibacterium > Glacieibacterium megasporae. The sequence continues at coordinate 405,905 of NZ_CP081848.1, forward strand.
CGGGCACGGTTGCGAGCAGCGCGTTCGAGATATACCGTCGAGATAAACGGCAGCGGCAGCACTGCCTCCCCGCAGCGGACGTTAACTAGCTGTCGGCGAAGATGAAGACTTATGGCGGCAACTCCGCAGCCCGCATAAGGTGCCGTATAGAAGCGCGTAATCAGCGCTGTTGAACGTCGACACGGTTTCGGTGCTGCATCGCCGATTCGAGCGGGAAGAGCGATACCGCCGGTGACCATCTGTGACGGACCTTCGGCCGCGGATGCGGCCCGAGGACGCGAACAGCATCACCGGCATCAGCGCGCCGTCGCGTTATTTTCGACGAAGGCGAACAGTAACATTACATCGGCAATGAGGCAAGCGTCCTACCGTCATCCGACGAGCGCTGAGTAGGAGACCATGTCGACGTGCCAAGCCCGCCTTCGCCAGCGACCGCCGGTCGAGTCGAGCGGCGTACCGACATCGTCGCTCGCCTCGTAGACTTAACGCCGAATTGTACCTAAACTCCTGTTTCAAGGACCTCAGGGAGACGGCGATGGAAGCCCTTAGAGGGTCGTGAGATCAGGATTTGCGGCCTCATCCCTTACATCTGTTGGGCCGAACGAAGAGACCAAGCGCTCGAAATCCAGCTCATCGCCGACGACATCACCTACCTTCTTCTGAAACTAACGCAATGAGAAGTCACTGCTGGGAAATAGAAACTATATTCCTGCCTGGTCGGGGTCTGCCAAGACAAAAATAGGTCACTTCAGCTGCAGGGAGCCTTCGGCACTGCACCGTAATCACTCTGATCCCCGCCGCTCGGACCTAACTGCCTTCGTCGCTGTGTCTTACCAGACGATCGGACCTTCTTTCTGTCTGACCGACCGGACCGCGGAACGCGCTTCGATGCGTGCCATGTAGGCACGGACGTTCGGATAGGGTGCAAGCGAAAGTTTCGCGGGTTCGGACCAACCCAGCACGACCAGCGCGTAACCGTCGATGACCGAATATGCGTCACCAAGGATGAAATCCTCGGAGGCAAATCGGTTCTCGAGTATCTTGAGGCGTCGGTCGACGCGGCTTTCATAGAATCGCCGCGATCTGGCTCTTTCGGCCACGTCGTCCGACAATGAAATATAGGCATATTCTACAATGGTCGGATGCAGATCGGACGCAACGAAGGCGAGCCAGCTCTCCGCCTGCGCGCGTTCGATCGTGCCTCTTTCTGGTAGCAGCCCCACTCGGGGCGCGAGATCGGCAATGAAAGGTAGGGTCGCTACATTCTGAGTGAGAACCTGGCCCCCATCGAGGACGAGGACCGGAGTTTGCGCCATGGGGTTTAGCGCGCGTACTAAGATTGTCAGCGGATCTTCGGAAGCCTTTAGATCGACCTCGAAAGCCTCATATTCGATACCTGCTTCCTCAAGCGCGATATGGTTTGACGTCGAGCAGGCCCCTCGGTGGTAATAGAGCTTAATCATACCGTACTCTCGGATTTAAATAGACCAAAAAGCGAGGAAAGCGTTCTGTTGAAGATTGCTCCCTTCATTGTTCGCATAGCGGGCTCAGATTGCCGAAGTTCCGCCGTCGACCGATAGCTCCAAACCATTCACGTAACTAGAGTCGTCCGAGGCAAGGAAGAGCGCCACCGTCGCGATCTCTTCGGGTCGGCCCATCTTCCCGCGCGGAATTAGTGACTCGAACTGCTTCTTCGTCTCTGCGTCGAACATCTGGTCTTGGATCGGCGTTTCGATCTGTCCAGGGCTCAAAACGTTGACCCTGATCTTCCTATCCTTCAGCTCGTTCAGCCACCCGCGGGCGAAGGCCCGCAGCGCCGCCTTGCTTCCCGCATACACCGTATAGTCGGGCCAACCTTTGACCGAGGCGATTGATCCAGTCATAAAGATTGACCCGCCGTCGTTAAATAGCGGCAATGCCTTTTGGACAGTGAACAGCGTGCCTCGAGTGTTCAGGCCAAACGTCGCATCAAAGTTCTTTTCGGTGATCGTGCCGAGCTTCTGAGCGTCACCGCCCACCCCAGCGCTCGCGAACAGCACGTCGATAGTGCCCTTTTCGCGCTTAACCGTCTCATACAGGCGATCCAGATCGTCGAGATTGGCAGCATCTCCCTGCACGCCGGTTACGTTTTGCCCAATAAAGGCGACTGCCTCGTCAAGGGCAGCCTGTCTCCGACCTGTGATAAACACGTAGGCGCCTTCCTCCACGAACAGCTTGGCAGTCGCCAACGCCATGCCGCTCGACCCACCCGTAATCACCGCGACCTTACCTTCGAGCTTTCCCATTGACTGCTCCTTCATCAAATTATTAAACCAAACCAGAAAATCGACGCCCGATACGCCAGAATTTAAGGTGCCGAGGGTCGGGACATTTCTACCAACAGCCCAATTTAGCCGACACACGTATAACTTATTTTGCGCTGATCTATTGATCTAGATCAGTATTACAATAAGTTGACTGCATTAGACACCTCTACTGCCGCCATTGCATCCCTTGGTCCCAGACTCAGCGAGAGGAATCTGATTGTAATGCTCAGCTGGTTTTGCAAACCCACGTTCGGTCCGGCGGCGGCATCGCCGTACTACAGGCCGCAATCCTCGCGGCGGTCCAGAGTGAAGGGTGAACTCAGATGCGTATCGCGGTAATCGGCCTTGGCCGAATGGGATCGAACATTGTCCGCCGCCTGATGCGTGATGGACACGAAGTCATTGCTTTCGCGCGCCGGCCTGAGGTCGTCCAGGCGATGGTCGAGGAAGGGGCGATTGCCGCCACGTCGCTGGAAGATGCAGCAGCGCAATTCGAAGGCCAGCGGATTTTCTGGATTATGCTGCCCGCCGGTGAGCCCACCGAGAGCACCGTCGCTGCCTTAGCGGCGGTCAGTGCACCAGGCGACATCATCATCGATGGCGGCAACAGCTTCTACAAGGATGACATCCGGCGCTCCAATTCGTGCATACTGAAGGGTTTGCACTACATCGACGTTGGTACATCGGGCGGCGTTTGGGGCCTCGAACGCGGCTTTTGCATGATGATCGGCGGCGAGACGGCGGCGGTCGACCGGATTGATCCGATCTTCGCCACGCTCGCACCTGGCTACGGAGCCGTGCCGTGTACCAAAGGCAGAGCCGGAGCAGATAGCCGTCCTGCACGCGGCTATATTCATGCCGGACCGGCGGGTGCCGGCCATTTCGTAAAGATGATCCACAACGGCATCGAATATGGCCTGATGCAAGCCTATGCTGAGGGTTTCGATATCCTCAAAGGGAAGGCGTCAGAAAAGCTGCCCGAAGAGGAGCGCTTCGCGCTGAACCTGGCCGATGTGGCCGAGGTTTGGAGGCGGGGCAGTGTCGTCTCATCGTGGCTGCTCGACCTAATCGCTATCGCGTTGGTCGAGGATCACAGCCTGGCCAAATATACCGGCGAGGTCAGCGACTCCGGTGAAGGACGCTGGACGATCGACGCAGCGATGGAGGAAGCAGTGCCCGCGGACGTTTTATCGGCCGCGCTATTCGCGCGCTTCCGTAGCCGCGTCCACAATACTTATGGCGACAAACTGCTATCGGCCATGCGTTACGGCTTCGGTGGCCATGTCGAGGTGCCGCAATGAGCCGACATAGCCAGCGGCGATACCATCTGGAATCGTTGTTGCAGTTTATGGCGCTTGTCGCATGCAGCCTCGGTCGGCATCGCCTCTGTAGCCGACCATAAAGCCGAGCGGCATTTTCCGACAGGTGAACCCGGCAACGTGGGTGATGCCGTTCAATATCGTTAAAATCTCGGCATGCCCCTGAGCGACGCGATCGCGGCAAATATAAATGCCGCCAGCACTATTGCAGACGGCGCGACTAAGATACGCATCGCGGCCAACGTCTGGGTTCACACCCCACGCCGAAAGAATTCCGTTCGATCCGTGCATGGGGCAGGCGCAGGCGGCGCTCGCAATCAAAATCGTCATCCAGTGCCGGGAAGTACTACTGGGGCCGATCGAACGCGCGGCGCGCCGCTCGCCCTGCTGTCGCGATCCAGCAGAACGAAGTCATCCATTTCCACTTCATTATTCAGGGCGCTGGGCCATGCAATGATGGTCACGAAATGAATTATCTGCTGCCGAATGCCTCCTCTCTATCTACCTATACGATGTTTCTCTCAGTTTACGCTGAAGGTATTGCTCGTCGAATCCAGCGAGCGCGGCAAGCTGCGCGATATGGTCGATGATGAGGACGCCGCCACGAAGTCGCATAATACCCTTTGTTCTAAGTTGCATAAGCACGCGGTTGACGTGCACTGGCGTCAACCCTAGTGCATCGCTGAGTACCAGCTGGGTCAACGGTAGCTCGAGTTCGTCCCCACTGTTTAGACCGATGTTCCGGGCGCGAACGTAGAGTTCGCACATCAGGTGGGCAACGCGCTCGACGCTATTTCTCCGCCCCATGCTTACGATCCAAGCACGGAGTACTCCCTCGTCGACTAGCTGCGACCACCATAGGGCCTGCGTCAGCGTCGGGCGGGTAGCGATCAGGTGCTGAAAACGCGCGCGAGGTATGCTCGCCACCTTGGCATCCGTCAGCGTGGCGATGCTGTGGTCCATGACGTGACTGGCGGCAAGATGCATGTCGCAGGAGTCACCTGGCATCAGAAATGCTGTGATCTGACGTACGCCTTCGGAAAGAATTTGATATCGGCAGGCCCATCCTTCCAAGATGATGAATAACGGCCCTGAAGGATCGCCTTCACGAATGAGGTCATGACCTGCCGGAACGTCACGCGCGCCCGCACATTCCGTTTCTAGCAGACTGATATCATCAGGCGACAGAGCGACGTGGGCATATAGCTTGTCAATGAATGCGTTTGACACACTCTTCTCCGGCGATCGTTCGCTTCGAGCGCACCACGCGTCGTAGCGGAAGGTACTTCTTTTCATTAGCCGTAAAACACTTGAGGTCGTTTGAAGTGGTACTTAAGAATTTTATCTTGGCATCTCTGCATGCACGCGATCACGGCGTTGTCGCCGATGCGCTCATGCGAGTGGCCATCGGCCGCAGCGCTGCCGGCGGAATTGACGTCCTCCCGTTTTCTTCCTCCGGTTTGGATGAGAGTTTTCCGGCATTGTAACCACCGCGAGGAGGAGCAGGCCGTGAAGAAGAGCAGGTACACCGAGGTGCAGATTTCGTACGCGCTGCGGCAGGCCGAGACGGGGACGCAGGTTGCCGAGCAGATCCGCCGGATGCGGATTTCCAAGCAGGCGTTCTACCGATGGAAGAAGTTGTATGCCGGGCTCGGCATCGGCGAGCTGCGTCGTCTGAAGCTGCTCGAGGAGGAGAACCGCAAGCTCAAGCAGCTGGTGGCAGACCTCAGTCTCGACCAGAATATCCTGCAGGACGTGCTGTCAAAAAAGCTCTGACGCCTGGACGGCATCGCGAGCTCGTCGCGTCCGTCCAGGGGTCCCACGGTGTCAGCCAGCGGCGCAGCTGTCTCGCGCTCGACATCGATCGCTCGCTGGTCCGCTATGTCTCGGTCAAGCCGGACCAGGCACCGCTGCGGCTGCGCATCCACGACCTGGCGCGGACGCGGATGCGATTTGGCTATTTTCGGATCTACATCATGCTTCGCCGCGAGGGCTGGCTAGTGAACCACAAGCGGGTTTATCGCCTATATCGACAGGATGGACTGAGCCTTCGGCTCAAGAAGCCGAGGCGCAACGTCAGCGCTGCCGACCGCGTCCGGCAGCCGGCGGCGGCGGCACCGAACGAGATGTGGTCGATGGACTTTGTGTCGGATGCGCTGTTCGATGGCCGCCGCCTGAGGGCGCTGACCGTCGTCGACACCTACACCCGCGAGGCGCTGGCGATCGATGTCGATCAGGGCATCAAGGGCGAGCAGGTTGTCGAAGCGATGACACGGATCGCGGGCACCCGCGGGTCGCCCAAGAGCATCCGTGTCGACAACGGCCCCGATTTCATCTCGAAGGCCCTCGACCGCTGGGCCTATGAGAACGGCGTCACGCTCGACTTCTCGCGGCCGGGCAAGCCGACCGACAATGCTTTCGTCGAATCGTTCAACGGTCGCTTGCGCGACGAATGCCTCAACGCACACTGGTTCCTGTCGTTGGCCGACGCCCGGGCCAAGATCGAGGCATGGCGCAGCTTCTACAACGAGAGCCGGCCTCACACGTCGCTTGGCTGGCTGACGCCGAACGAATATGCTGCTGCCGCGACCCTTCGGGCCGCAAAATGAAGTCCGGATGCTCACCTTCAGACTGGAGGAAAATCCGGGGGACCCTCAAGCTCCGACCATACCGGCTAGCTTGAACTACGCCGCCAGCTTCAATTTCCGCTGTAGATACTGCTCGTCGAAACCGGCAACCTGAGCAAGCTTGACGATATCATCGATAACGAGAACGCCGCTCCGAAGCCGCATTATTCCCATTAATCGGAGCTTCCTCAACACCCGGTTGACGTGAACTGCGGTCAGGCCCAGCGCATCGGCGAGGACCATCTGCGACAGTGGGAGTTCCAACTCGTCTCCGGCGGTCAGACCAATATTGCGGGCACGGATGTAGAGCTCGCACATTAGATGAGCGACGCGCTCGATGCTGCCGCGCCGGCCCATACTTACGATCCAGGCCCGAAGGACACCTTCGTCGACCACCTGCGACCACCATAGCGCCTGCGTCAGCGCTGGTCGCGTAGCGATCATATGCTGGAACTTTGCTCGGGGTATGCTTGCCACCCTTGCGTCAGTAAGCGTAGCGATATTATGGTCCATTACATGGCTTAGTGCGAGGTGCATATCGCAGCAGTCGCCAGGCATCAGAAATGCCGTGATTTGGCGCGAGCCCTCTGGTAGGAGCTGATAGCGGCAAGCCCAGCCTTCCAAAACCACAAACAGCGGCCCAGACGGATCTCCGTCGCGGATCAGATCACGGCGTGCCGGAATAACTCGCGCGCTGGCACATTCGGCCTCAAGCATTCTGAGATCATCGCGCGGCAGGGCAACGTGCGCGGTAAGCTTGTCGATAAACGCATTGGACATACAGTCTCCCCAGCGCGTGCTCGACCCGCTAACCCAATCTAGTTTGTCACACTGTTTAGCAATTGATCCAGATCAGTGCGGACTCGTACAAAATCGTTTACGTGTATTTTCATCGTTGGCAAAAAGATCCCAGGCGCCGACGGCAGGGAGAGAGTCAGCGCTCTCGCCGGAGCAGATCAGGTGAATGCCATGGCCGCAGACCATTTCGACGAGGCCATTCGGCCTGTTGCCCTGGGTGTTGAACCGGATGCCCACGGGCAAGCTGCGTTACTCCTTGCGGAAAGCATTCTGCACGCTTTGGTCGATACGGCCGTTCTAACCAACGCCGAAGCCATAGAGGTCGTCACCGCCGCAACCGATGTAAAGCGCGAAGTAGCGACGGCGGCAGGCGAATCGATTGGACGTATGGAAGAGTCGCTCGGGCTGCTTAAAAGAATGACGGCCAGCTTCGAAAGCGATGGCACAACTCCACGGCCAGCTACCGAACCTCACTTTCCACGATTAGGTGAGTGATAGCAGACGGGGCCTCGTAATTATAGGTGACTTAAACCAGAAAGGCGACCAGATAAGGTTGTAAACGCGGTGGGCTGCAACAATGCCGCTTTTCCCACACTTGCTGCAAAGCACCGCGGCGAGACTGGCGAGGGCCTGACCGCGATCAATTACTTAAAGCATGCCAGACGTCGAAGCGGAACAATTGTTCCTCCGCCTAGCCCTGCGGAATAATGCAAGTCACCGATATTCGCAGCGCGTCTCGAACTCCGTCGATCGGCCTTCTCCGAGGGAAGCACGGTCGATGGATCCATCACTTGTTGCGAACTTGACTGCATTTCGCTTCGAAGGCATTCTATATTTAGCGGTCATCTAACCGAATCGACGGCTGCGACGACTAATCGCCGTGCTCTCGGCGAGGCCGGCGCAACCGAACGTGCGCCGACCCGGTTGGTCAGATACCTAAGTGAGCCGGCATCGGTAACCAGTGGCACCAGCTCAAGACGGTAATCGCAGTGACCCATCTCCGTGCGCGATCATCATATTCAGTCCAGTCACCGCGCGCGGTAGCGGTACTCAAGCCGCGACAACGACCGAACTGACCCGGCGACGCAGAGCTGCACCGACGACGCCGAAGCCGCCGAGCATCAGCGCCCACGCCCCTGGCTCGGGAACGGTCGTGCCTACGTTGGTGAACACGAATTGCTCGTCGCTGTAGTTGAAGTCGCTGCCGCCCTTGGGGAGGTCTTCGAAACCAACATAGGTACCAGCCGGGATGCCGTAGTCACCCCCGGCGTATGGAGCCGAATAGACATGGTTGGCTCCGTCACTGTTCCGCGACTTTTGAGAATAGAAGGTATCACCCGTGGTCTGAACATTGATCAGAAAGGTCAGGGCGTCGCCGGCGGTGACATTACCAAAGCTCAACGCGGTACCGCGTGGCGTGGTGTGATTTTCAAGCCCGGTGATTCCTGTATCGATGCCGTTGATGAGCAGACCGAGCGTCTCGTCGTAGGAGGCTCCCGAGCCGGCAAAATAAGCTGTCAGGTTGCCGCTCGACGCAGCGGTAAACGTGTAGAGCACCGGATCCTCGACGCCAGGGGTCGGGTAGACCGGGATAACCGCTTGTGCAGCGGTGGCGAGGGCGAACGCGGCACCGGCAACCAGCTTGGCAATCAACGACATGACCAGCTCCTAGAGTCAGGGAAAAATGAAGGCTCCGGTCTCAACAAGCAAAAAACATGCCAGCTGGTCACTCCCTCCGGTGGGTGTCCACAATCGCCACGTCATCGTCAGTAAGTGTAAAATAATCCGACACTTTTACGGATTGTCCGGTCGTCGAGATGCAATGATCAACGCGATTGTGTGCTGGCGCAAAGACTGCCAAACCGATCGCGGTACGCTGCTCTTCCGGTTGATACCAACAATCGTGAAGCCTGACTCACGCGAGCGATTCGTTTTGTCGCGCTGATGTGATTCAACCTCCCCGCTCGTTCGACTCACGGTTGTCGCGCAAATCGACGCCCAAGTGGAATCCGAGCGGCATGGCCCCGAGGCAGTCGCAAGTCGAGCGCAATACTCGGCTGCTGGTTAGTCCTTTTCGAGGGAGGTTGTGATGGCGGCGGCGGTAGGGTTGCAGGACGGTTTTACGGCGGCGGAGCTGCGGCGGCTGGCGCAATCGCGGCGCGATGCCGAGCAGGTGCGTCGGCTTCTGGCGCTGGCGGTGATTTATGATGTCGTGCGCTGGCGACTGGTCGATCTTGTGCAGTGGATCCGGGACGAGTTTGCGGTGTCGATCAGTACCCCAGACGTTAAGCCGCGAGTTGCGCGCAATGGGCTACCGCTAGCTGACGGCGCGGCCCCGCCATCATGCTCAGGAATCCGACGCCATCCCGGCATTTAAAAAAACTTCCCCGCCCAGCTGGCTGGCGATCCGGGCGGCACTCCCCCGGGGCACAGCCATAGAACTGTGGTGGCAGGACGAAGCGCAGGTCGGGCAGAAGAACGGCATCACCCGGCGCTGGGCGCGGCGGGGAACACGACCGTCGGCCCCGAAGGACCAGCGCACGACCTCGGCCTATATCGATGGTGCCATCTGTCTGGCCAAGGGCAAGGGCGCGGCGCTCTTCAAGCCCCGCTGCAACACCGAAGGGATGATGCTGCACCTCGCCGAGATCGCTGCCGCCGTCGCGCCCCGGCGCCCATGCCGTGCTGCTGCTCGATCAGGCCGGTTGGCATCTCTCGGCGGGCCTCGTCGTCTGCGGCAACATCACCCTGCTGCCGCTTCCGGCCAAATGCCCCGAGCTCAACCCGTCGAGAACGTCTGGCAGTTCATGCGCGACAACTGGCCGTCGAACCGCATCTTTAAATCCTACGACGACATCCTCGACCATTGCTGCTTCGCCTGGAACCGCCTCGCCGATCAGCCGTGGCGCATCATGTCCATCGGACTGCGCCAATGGGCGCATGGGTGACGGTCGATAAGAGTTTGTATGAGACATATTTTTGCGCCAGCAATAGAACGACAGCGACTATATTGAACTGCAACCTCTGGAGAGTCACCGGAAAACGTTTGCCTGAAGGTCTGTGTGATTTGATAGCGGCTGCTTTGGGGTGGGAAGCCGCCGCTCGCTGAGAGAAGAACTTGGTCGGTTCTGGTCTCAAATTGTTTGAAGACGATCGACGCGAAACGATAATGTATTAAGAGCTACTTCTAGGTTCATCATTTTGATACTAAGGCTGTCAATTTCCACTTTGTTAATGTCTCTCGAAGATACGACCGCTGACAATTCGCTCTGTAGACTTGCTAAGGACGATCTGATTGCTGCCATTTCGGAATGTAAACTATTGGCTTGGCTCTGAGTAACTGTGGCCATTGACTGCAAGCCCAAAATCGCGGATTGCATAATCTTAATAAACGGAGAATTCTCTAATTCGTCCAATATTCTTGGCAGGTTAGTATCATATTTCTCTGTTATCTCACGCTGAAAATTTACCGATCCAAACGAGGTTAGCGCAATACTTGCTGTACTCTGCGCGACTGCTAATCCTGATTCTAGTGCAGTAAATGCGGGTGACAGCCGAATCTCCGAGAAAACGCGATCCCGCACCTGAAAATAGCTCATTGTCGCAAGATCGCCTTGACCCATAATTGCCGGCGCGGTGGCATACATTGCGGCAGTTGCGGTTGCTTGAGCTACGGCCAAGCTGGACTCCATCGAAGCAATCACATCCTCAACGCGCCGGCCACGAACAATGTCTACTAACTGGGCCGCATCAAGAATTACAGATGAAGTTCCTACTCGGGCATAAAATCTTCCGTCATAACCATAGAATGGCGCGGTTCCATTTGCGACCTCCACAACTAGTATGTTTAGGCCCGATATATCTATGATTATTGGATTGATCATAGGAGGCGGAGAAATCAGGTCGGCCGTCCAGCGTTCAATTTTATCGCGTAAGACGCGAGCGTCGTCTAACCCAATTAATTTGCCTCTATCAGAGACGCCTATAAATAGGAATCCGCCTTCACTCGTTGCCAGCGCGGCAATCTCCTTACATATGCTTTAAGCGTTCGTATTACTTAGGTCTGACTTAAATTCTACAGTTAAGCTTTCGCCGTCGGAAATGATCTTTACGGCCTCATCGACTGTCATATGGCACCTTTGGCGTGGCAGCCCCTGTATTCTAGCTTGCTATGCGGATGTCATGTATCCGAGTCTAGGCTCGCGCTTCACAGCGAGGCATCGCGCGCTGATTAATGACCGCTAAGGGGGCGGAAACAGACCTGCGAGATTTGGGAAACGGCCTCATCGCCGATCATCACTGCACTTGTGAAGGATTAGTTCGAAGTCGTCGGAGGCGTAGATCACTGGCGTTTGGCCATCGTCCCACCGCGCGAGTAACCACAACAGACTATCAGGCGGCGGATCGAACGCGGCGGGCGTCGTAATCGTCTCGCCAGCTTTCGGCCTCTTCCTAATTCGAAAGAAGCGCGTTCCCCTCTGACGTTCGACGCGGGGTGCATTGGCGACAAAATCGCGTTCGGCCACCACCCGCATCTCGCCGCCTTCGTCGAATCGTATTTGAGACTAACCTCCCCGATACGCCAAAGTGGGGGGCTGCAATATCTCAGCTGGGATGACGCCGCGGAACTCTGCGTCTCGGTCAGAATGCCTATGCCGCGAGTTGGGCTGTTGCAGGCGGATGCTCAAAGCTACGACGGTCGTCGAGTGCGTTTAGAGAATAAACGGCAAGGGTTGGCGGTCGCTAACGAGCGGTAACGACCCACCGACAAAATTCGCGATAATAAATCGTGATTTCCAAAGTTAACAAGATACCTGCTACATTGATTTTTTGGTTCGATTGTGTAACCTAGTGTCGTTCGCTGGCTCTGATTACCGCACCCACTCAGAGTCAGCGGACAACCGAAACCAATTGTCTCAACGAGCGACTTTCAGTGGTCGATCAACCGCATAAAGTCCTTTCCCAGCGAGCGAGGGTCGTGGCGTGCCCTAGTCAGCACCTTTCCAAGGATGTCCAACGCGCAAGCAGCGGGAATTTGTGCGCTACGCCGATTCTTTCGGCGCCGGCCAGACCTAGCTTATTGTCACTTTGAGCCTGTCTAGAATTATCACTGAGTAGGGCATCATCGTGAGGGTGAATATCATTTGATCGGGGAATGTCGCGGAATTATCGCTCGAAGTTGAATATGAGAATGGAGCTTCTACTGTATGGGACAACATCTTCGCGACCTACGAGGCGGCGCATGCCGCTTTCCATCAGACCGTCGATGACGAAGGCATCGCGCGTTCCTCGATAAGACTATCGTAATTTCCTTCAGGCGTTAGCCCCAACGCCGATAGTCGTTCGCTATTCTTTCTGTCCTAGCGCGCACAAACATCACTTTCGTGCAGCGACCCCGTGAGGGGGACATGCCCGGCGCAAGCTCTAAGAGTCCGTTTGAGAATGCTCACGGGTGAACGATCCGTCGTAGCATGAGGCTGCCGTGGGCGACGTGGACCATGGCTTCGGAGACGTCGATCCGCTGCTCGTAATCGCGCACCAGGCGCTTCCATCGTGTCATCCAGCCGAAGGTTCGCTCGACCACCCATCGCCTGGGCAGCACTTTGAAGCCGGCCTCCTTGTCGGTGCGGCGGATGATCTCGAGGATGAAGTCCCGGTAGACGGTCGCGTCCATCAATTTGGTGCGGTCATAGGCGCCATCGGCGGACAGGTGCTTGAGGCAGGGTCACCGCTTGCGGATCGCGGCAACGATCGCCTGCGCGCCTGCACTGTCGGAGATGTCGGCCGTCGTCAGGTTGATCATCAATAGCCGCCCGTCGGTGTCCACGGCGAGGTGACGCTCGCGACCGAGAACTTTCTTTCCGGCGTCGAACCCACGGCTTTGTGCCGCCGGAGCCTTGATCGACTGACTGTCGATCACTGCTGCACTCGGGCTTTGCTCACGACCCTCGCGCGCCCGGTCCAGCATCAGCGTGACGTCGTGGAGCGTGCGAAACAACAGCCGCCGCACAAGCCGCCGGAACCACCAATAGACCGTCTGCCACGGCGGAAAGTTATTCGCCAGCATCCGCCAACCGCCACCCGTCCGAGCAAGATACCGCAAGGCGTCGAGCACCGCGCGAAGATCCGTCGTCGGCTTGCGCCCGCGCTTTGCCGCGGGCGGCAGAAACGGCTGGATAAACCGCCACTCCTCGTCCGTCAGATCGGTCGGGTAGCGCTCCGCTCGCTGCTCAAATCCAGCCATCCGGCCACGGCTCGCTCGGGTCCACATCCCAAGCTTGAATCACGCCCGCGCCGCCGCTTCAACCCATTCTCAAACGGTCTCTTAGGTGCCGACGTCCGTGTCCCGCGCCGTAGTAGACTAAAAAAAAGTCGTTGAGTTGATTGAGATCAAACATGCTGAGCAAAGATACGGCTAAAAATCCACTGTGATCGGGCGGAAACTAAGACGATGACATGTAACACACCGCGTAACTTCGCCAGCGATTGATTGCCCTTCGTCCCGTTGCATTGCGGACAGCTTGGAACGAAACAACCAACCCTGACCCTCCTACTGCGACCGGCGGAGGTGCGCCACTTGTACGATAAGGGGCCGGAGCGTGGCCCAATTTTGGAGATCCCATGAAACAACCAGCTGCCCCCGCTTCACCTCTTTCACGCCGAACCGTGCTGGCAGGAACGACCGCGGCCGCCGCGGCCCTGATCGCCGGAGAGGCGGCAAAGGCTCAATCGCCGGTCGCGGTTCAGCGCCTCCCCGCTGCGGGCAATCCGGACATCACCCTCGAGATCTACAAGGGCATCGCCTTGGACGAACTTGATCGCTGGGACGCAGTCATACGTTCCGACGTCAAGGCCAACAGTCCGGCGGGGCGGAACATCAACGGTCTTCAAATACTCAAACAGTTCCAGAAAGCGTTCACGACGGCCTTCAGGCCCCGGGTAGACCTCATCGACCATTACGTTCTCGGCGACCGTGGCATGCTGACGTTCAACCTGCACTGGAAGCACGATGGCGGACCGTTCAACGGGATCGCTCCGACTGGGGCAAGCGGGACTTCGGTTGAGACGGCCTTGCTACGTATCGAGAATGGTATGGTCACGCATTGGGACGTCGCCGACAACTCGCTCGACCTCGCGAACTACCTGCACGACCAGGGTATGAAGTTGCCCACGTTCGTCGAGCCGCCTGCGCTCATTAAAGGCTGAGCGCCGTAGTCTGCGAGCATAATCGGTGGCGCAAGCGTGCACGGCCTCACGAATGTCCGATCGAGGGCTGGACCTCTTCGGAACTGAAATCGTGCGCTCGGAAGTGGAAGCGCATTTAGGCGCGAGCACGCCAAAGGGGTCCGCTCGTGTTTCAAGACCTCATAAAATTCACTCAAGGAATTACGCTTTGATCATCGACCTCACCGGCCGCGTGGCGATCGTCACCGGCTCCACCGCCGGGATCGGCCTTGCAACGGCCGAGGGGCTGGCTCGTGCCGGCGCCTCTGTCGTGGTCAACGGGCGTGGCGAGGACCGTGTCACCGCCGCCGTGCAACGGATCCGCGACACCGTCCCCGGCAGTTCCATCTCCGGTGTCGCCGCCGATATGGCAACGGCGGAAGGCATAGCGACGCTGGTCGCTCATTCGCCCGACGCGGACATTCTCGTCAACAATGTCGGCACGGCCTACCTACGCGAATACAGCGGGCTCGCTGACATCGCCGCGATCCCGGACGAGGACTGGCTGTCGCTGTTCCAATTGAACGTCATGAGCGGGGTGCGCGCGAGCCGGCACTATCTGCCGGGCATGGTAGCTCGCGGCTGGGGCCGCGTGGTGTTCGTATCGAGCGAGTCCGGGCTGAATATCCCCAAGGAAATGCTGGACTACGGCATGACCAAGACAGCTCAGCTTGCCGTCTCGCGTGGGCTCGCAGAAGCCGTGGCGGAGACCGGCGTGACCGTGAATGCGGTGCTGCCCGGACCGACCCGCTCGGAGATCATGGGCAACTTCTCCGCCGGAGAAGCCGAAAGGGAAGGAATCAGTCAGGAAGAAGCCGAAAGGCGGTTCGTCAGGCAGATGAGGCCGACCAGCTTGCTCGGCCGTGTTGCTACCACGGACGAGGTCGCCAACATGATCGTGTATGTCTGCTCGGAGCAGGCGTCAGCGACGAACGGAGCAGCTTTGAGGGTGGATGGTGGTGTCGTTCGCGGCATCGCCTGAAGCCGGGCGACGGTCCACAACACATCCCAGGTGCGGGCGCAGCGGGGCGATACGCAATCGCGAATGTGCGGGAAGGAAACACATGACCCTGACCGGCTTTCGAACCATCGTCGCCAAGTCATACATGTTGGGACGGCGTATCGTTAAAGACACTTTCATGCCCTCTTATCCGGAGTTACAGCCATGTCGATTGATCTGAACGGGCAGCGCGTCCTCGTCGTGGGCGCCGCCGGCGGCATCGGACGGGCGGCTGCCGAGGCCTTCTCCCAGGCCGGTGGGGTCGTAACGGCCGCGGGCCGCACGGAGGCGAGTGTGGAGACGGTCGCCCAATCCATAGGCGGCGAGGCGGCGCAACTGGATTTTCTAGACAACAACGCGATCGAGCTCTTCTTCGCTGATCGACCATTCTTCGATCACGTCGTGGTGACCGCGGCGAGCACCCTCGCGGGTTCTGTCGCGAACCTTCCCCTCGATGACGCAAAGGCCGCAATGGAGAGCAAGTTCTGGGGCGCGTACCGGATCGCGCGAGCGGCCAAGGTCAACGAAGGCGGCTCGATCACCTTTATCTCCGGCGTCCTATCACAACGCCCTTCCGCCACTTCGGTTCTGCAAGGCGCCATCAATGCCGCGCTCGAGGCATTGGGCAGGGGGCTTGCGCTGGAACGCGCTCCCATCCGGGTGAACACTGTCTCGCCGGGCCTCATCGACACGCCACTACACGACCGGATGTCCGTCGAGGCCCGCCGCGCGCTGTACGAGCGCATGCGGTCGACCTTGCCCGTCGGCCGCATGGGACAGCCCGAGGACGTGGCGCAGGCGATCCTCTTCGTCGCAACGAATCTCTTCGCGACCGGATCGACGGTGAGCGTCGACGGCGGAGGCCGCATCGCCTGATCGCTCGCTAAACGAGTACTTGAGGACCAGGCCTGTGAGTGTGATCCAGGGAGCCGGGAATGCCGGGCCGATCGAGATCGCGCTGAAGACGTAGCCGGGCATGACCAGACCGGCATGGCCCGGCGATCTGGTGACGTCCCACAGAATTTAGTCGGCCCTGTCGTGGATTCGAAAGCACGTCACCGGCATCGCCCATGTGCCCCCGTAGTGATCGCTGGTGTCGGCGAAGTTCGTTATGTCCGAAGAGTCTATCCGACCGCTTCCAGCGTGTAGATGCGGACGTCGATTAGGGCCGATATCGCGCCGGCGGTGACACCGGCAGCACGTAACCGCAACTAATTAGGAAGGTGCCTCATGCCCCGCCCCTTCGGCGGCGGACATGCGGGATCGCACCTCCTCGATCGCGGCGATGATGTTGGGGTATGCGGCGCAACGACAGAGGTTGCCGCTCATGAATTCCTGTATCTCCATGCGCGTGCCCGCATGCCCTTCGTTGACGCACGCGATCGCCGACATGATCTGCCCCGGCGTGCAATAGCCGCACTGGAACCCGTCTTGGTCGATGAAGGCCCGCTGCATCGGATGAAGCGTCCCATCAGGCCCCTCGATGTCCTCGATCGTAATGACCTCACGCCCCGCGAGACCTGCAACGAGCAGGAGACAGGACAGGACGGGCTTGCCGTCGAGGTGGACGGTACAGGCGCCGCATTGACCGTGGTCGCACCCCTTCTTAGTGCCGGTCAGCCCGATCTGTTCGCGCAGCGCATCCAGGACGGTGGTGCGCGGGTCGGGACGGAGCCGATGCTCCTGGCCGTTTACCTTGAGTTTGAGGGTATGTGCGTCATCCATAAAGTTTCGCCTCGATCAACTTGTCGGGAGTATAGGGAAGCGAGCGGAGCCGGACCCCGCACGCGTTGAAGATGGCGTTGCCAATCGCAGCCGGCACGCCGCTCGTACCCAGTTCGCCCACGCCGTGCGCGCCGAGTTCGCCGACGTGCGGGTCGATAATGTTCAGCACCTCGATCGTGATCTCCGGCGCGTCCCCGAAGCTGGGCACGTGATAATCGGCGAAGTTGCGCACCACCGGTAGCCCGTTGACCGGATCGAACACTGCTTCCTCGGTTAGCGTAGCGCCCAGCGCGAAGATCATGCCCCCCATCAACTGCGAACGCGCGGTTCGGGGGTTGATCAACCGGCCGCAGTCATAGACCCCGCACAAGCGCGCCACGCGGACGACGCCGGTTTGGGGATCAACACGCACCTCCGCGAACACCGCACCGAACGAGTAGAAGGCGTAGCGCATCCGTTCCAGCCCGGGCTTGACGTCGGCCTTCCCGGTGACCTTGGTCAGTCCGGCGCGGACGAGGATGGTAGCGTAGTCCTCGCCGACCGCAACGTCGTCTACCAAGTGTAGTCGGCCGACGCCCGCCGCGATCCGAGCCGGCTTGACGTGGTACAACGGCGACGCCTTGTCGTTGCCAGCTATCAATTTGAGCTTCTCGACTGCGTCGGTGGCGGCATCCAGCACCGCGGGACCAACGGTCGCGGTGGTAAGTGAGCCATGGGTCGGCGGGGCGGCAGGAAAATTGGTATCGCCGAGATCGAACGTCACCTTCTCCATCGGCAGTGCAACGCCGTCGGCGGCGATCTGACGAAAAACCGTGTAGGCGCCGTTGCCGATCTCGTGCGTGGCGCTTTTGGCCGAAGCGGTGCCGTCGGCGTGGAGCGTCACCTCGGCGGAGGCTTCCTGCTGAGCGGCAGGATGCATCGCGCTTGCCATGCCGTAGCCAACCAGATCGCGCCCAGCGTGCCGTTCGCCCGGTTTCGCGGGTCGCGCGTCCCAGCCGAACCGCTCGGCGCCGCGTGCGTAGCAGTCTAGCAGATGCTTGTTGGAGAACGGCAGCCCGCTGTCAGGGTCGATGTCGGCGTGGTTGCGCAGGCGCAGCTCGATGGGATCGATGTCGAGCTCGCACGCCAGTTCGTCTAGCACGGTCTCCAACGCCCAACCGCCGGTGAGGAAGCCGGGACCGCGCATCACGCTGGGACTCGGCAGGTTCAAGTGCGCGAGTTCGTTGGTGAAGCCGAGTTCGGGCACGGCGTACATCATCTTGGTCATGCGCGAGCCGTATTCGGTATAGCCGCTGACCATGGAGCTGTGCTGGCGCGTCCAGTGATGGAGCGCCAGCATCCTCCCGTCCGCTTGCGCGCCGATGCGCATGATATGTCGCTGCGCCGGACGATGGCCGCCGATTGAATAGATCTGCTGCCGTCGCCACTCCAGTCGCAACGGCCGCCCCACGACCTTAGCGGCAAGGGCTACCAGCAGCGGGTTATGGAACGTCCACGCCTTGGATCCGAACGCTCCACCGATGAATTTCGACACAATTTGGACTTGGGCCTTGGGCAGCCCGAAAGAGTGGCACACCACATCGCGCAGCATATCGACTGACCGCGTCGTGTCGTAGAGCATCAGGTGGTCGACGCCGTCGCGCTTCTCCCAGCTTGCGATGCTCGCCAAGATCTCGATCGGATTGTGGTAGTAGACCGGGTTCCGATACTCCCGCACCATGCGAACGGGCGCTCGCTCGAACGCGGCCTCGACCGACGCACCATCACGCTGGAGCGGCTCTCCGCCGGAGAAGGCCTCGGGCTTGGTCGTCCGGCTGGCTCGGTCCATGTCGGTTTCGGGAACTTCGGCGACATAGTCCACTGTCACCAGACTGGCGGCAAAGCGTGCCTGCTCTGCCGACTTGGCGATCACGACGGCGATCGATTGTGAGCCGTAATGGATCTCCGACGCCTGCAATGGCTGCCGCACTTCGCCTAGGCCGCCCTCCCCGGTGAGCGGAAAGCCGGCGCCCTTCTCAGGATAGCCCGCCAGCCTTGGCGCGTTATCGTGCGTGACGACCGCCAGGACACCCGGCGTGGCGAGTGCGGCGGAGACATCGATCGACTTTATAATTCCCCGCGCGATCGCGCTGTCGACGACGGCTCCGTGGACGAGCCCCTCGACCGGCCACTCGGCGGCATAGGTCGCCGCGCCGGTCACCTTGGCGAGGCCATCCACGCGCGGGAGGTCGAGTCCGATTGTGTCGAAACGCTTTAACTGATCGGGCGGCCCCTCGCCCAGGTGAAACAGTTCGAGCGCACGTCCGGTCAGTGTCATGCGGCTGTTCCTGTGGCTGCCGCGTAGGCGGGCAGGTCAAGAAAGGCGGTGACGGCCGTCGCTCGTCCATCCCGCATCGTGAAGAACCAGGCATACTCGTTGCAGTACGATCCGCCCGCCTTGAGCGGTGTGTTCTGTCGCCAGCGAAGGATAACTTCATCGCCATCCGCCCATATGCCGGTCAGCTCCGGCCGGGCGGGTGCGGCTAGCCGTGCAAACAACGGCGTGACGGCGGCGTCGACATACTCCTGGCGCCCACGCCACTCGCCCGCGCCTGGGGTCGTGCCGGGGATCGTCCAGACCGCGTCATCGGCTAGCACGTCGAATACGCTGCTGCGACCGGCTGCCCAGGCGTCGAACGCACCGCGAACGATCTCGCGGTTTTGGTTCGTCGGGGTCATGCGACCTCGCGCACGCCGGCGATGCCGCCGACGCTAGCGGCGAAGGCAGTCCCCGCAGCGCCTTGCAGCGGTTCCAAACCTGTCGTCTCGGCCAGGCCGCGGGCGACCAGCACGCGGGCCAGCTCTGGCTTGTAACCATTCATCGGATACGTGCGAGCGCCTTCCAATCCGGCGGCGGCGGCACGGCGGAAGAGGTCCTCGCTCGGCCGCTCTCCCGCCAACATCGCCTCGGCGGCCGGTAACCGCCAAGGCTTGTGCGCGATGCCGCCCAGCGCGATCCGCGCCCGTGCGATTTGGTCGCCGTCCATCTCCACTGTGATCGCACTAGACACGAGCCCGTATGCGTAGGAAGCACGGTCGCGAACCTTGAGATAATGCGAGCGGCCATGGAACGCCGGCAGTTCGATCGCGACGATCAGGTCGTCGGGCGCGAGGTTGGTATCGCGTGACGGATCGTTGCCCGGCAGCCGATGAAGGTCATCAAAGGCGATCCGGCGCGCGCCTCTGCCGCTCTCGATCACGATCGCCGCGTCGAGCGCCGCCATCGCCACCGCCATGTCGGAGGGGTGGACAGCAATGCAGGTAAAAGGAGATTTTGGACCTTCGTCGGTCTGTCCGAAGATCGCGTGCAGGCGGTTGAACCCACGCACCGCCGCGCAGCCGCTACCGGGGTCTCGCTTGTTGCAGGGCTGTGCCGGGTCGCGCATATACGGGCAGCGCGTACACTGGAAGGTTGCCGGCCATCGAGGCCATGTTGCGGATCTGCTGTGACGCACCGGCGTGCAGCGCCTCCGCAATCCCCGTATAGCGATCGCGGATTACGGGGTGATCGGCAGCAACGGAGTTGCGGACGTTCGCCCCGATGCTGATCCCGCCACTTTCCGTCTCGGTGATCGCGTCAAGGCCGATGCGGAAGATATCGACCAGCACGGCGGGGTGCTGAACACCCTCCTTCAACAGGTCGACCTGGCTGGTACCGCCGGCGATGAACTGCGCATGCTCGGCGCGCCTGATGCGTGCGATCGCGTCGGCTACGTCGCTTGCGTGCTCGTAAAGGAAAGGGGTCATCGTAGCGCCTCCATTACACGATCGGGAGTGAGCGGCAGGCTGCGCAGGCGCTTGCCTGTGGCATTGAACAGTGCATTGCCGATCGCGGCAGGCACGTTGTTGGTGCCGAGCTCTCCCAACCCGCGTGCGCCGAGCGCTCCCATATGCGGGTCGGGGATGTCGAGGGTCTCAACCGTGATCTCCGGGACGTCCGCGCATGTCGGGATATGATAGTCCGCGAGGTTACGGATGACGGCGCGGCCGTTGTTCGGGTCGAAAAATCCTTCTTCGGTCAGCGTACCCCCAAGACCCGCGATCATCGCGCCGCGCAGCTGCGAGGCCGTGGTGCGCGGGTTAATGACGCGGCCGACGTCATACACGCCGACCAAACGCGGCACGCGGATGACGCCGGTATCGAGATCCACGCGTATCTGGGCGAAGACCGCACCGAACGAATGCATCTCGTATTGCTCGGTCAGCGCTGACACCGCAAATTTGCTCTTCGACGTCGGCGTGAATACGCCGTCGGCCTCCAGCTTGTCCTTAAAGCTGCGGCGAAGGATGAAACCGTACGTCTCGCCGACACCCGGATCGGTCAGCAGCGTCAAGCGTCCGTCGGCGGCGACGATGTCGTGGGTCCCCGCGCCAAACAGCGGCCCGTCGTTCGAGTGGCGCGCCAGATCCTTCAGCGCGTCGATCAGCTTGCACCCGGCGTCGAGAACCGCCGCTCCTACGCTGGCGGTCGTCCGCGAGCCGGCGGTGATCGGAGAGCTTGGAAAGGCGGAATCGCCCAGATCAAACCGCACCGCTTCGATCGGCAGCGCAAGCGCGTCGGCGGCGATCTGGCTGAAGACGGTATAGGCGCCGTTGCCGATCTCGTGGGTGGCGCTCAGCACCTCAACGGTGCCGTCAGCAAATAAGGTCGCGTGGGCGGACGCCTGATCGAGCACGGCGGGCAAGGTGCTCGATGCGACGCCCAAGCCTGGCGCCCAGCGCCCCTTGCGGCCTTCGCCAGGCGGCCGCCGCCGCTCCCATCCAATAAGCTCCTGCCCGCGCCTGAGGCATCGGTCGAGATGCTTGGCGGTGAAGGGATGGCCCGACATCGGTCCCTTCTTCGCGTCGTTTCGCATCCGAAGCTCGATAGGGTCTAGGTCGAGCTCGTGCGCTAGTTCGTCCATCGCGGTCTCGAGTGCCCAGCCGCCGGCCAGCACACCGACGCCGCGCAACGGCGACGGCGTCGGCAGGTCGAGGTGCCGGATCTCCTGCGAAATGGCGAGGTTTGGTACTTCGTACATCATCATCGTCATGCCGGTGACTGGCTCGGGATAGCCGCTCACCATCGAAGTCGGTGTCACCGCATCGTGTCGTAGCGATATCAGTTTGCCACCGCGCGTCGCGCCCATACGGATCGTCTGACGCGTCTCGGGGCGATAGCCGTTCAGCTCGAACATCTGTTGCCGGCTCCACTCCACCTTAAGCGGGCGACTGATCATTCGCGCGCAGCTGGCTACGAGAAGCACGTTGCCGAACATCCACGCCTTCGAGCCAAAGGAACC
The DNA here is from genome assembly GCF_018982885.2 of Polymorphobacter megasporae. NCBI lineage: Bacteria > Pseudomonadati > Pseudomonadota > Alphaproteobacteria > Sphingomonadales > Sphingosinicellaceae > Glacieibacterium > Glacieibacterium megasporae. The sequence continues at coordinate 428,225 of NZ_CP081848.1, forward strand.
ACCCAGGAACTTAACGACAAGACGAATGTCGGCTTCCGGCATATCGAGGCAATGGGCGAGAACAGTGTTAGCGGTTTTGATGACCCGTGTCGTGTCGTAGAGCGTCAGCAAGTTCCTGCCGTCGTGCTTCTCCCAAGCGGCGACCGTCGCCAGCGTTTCGATGGCGCTGTGGGTGTGGACGGGGGTTTTGTACTGGCATTCAAGCTGCACCTCGGCTTCGTCGAAGGCCTTCGCGGGGTTGCCCGTGGACAACTGGAGCGGTTCCATGCCGCAATAGCTATCGGGTTTGGATCGCCGGGTTGCGAGGTCGAGATCGAGTCGCGGCGTCTCCTCGTCGTAGGTGATCGTCACCCGCGACGCTGCGTAGGTTGCCTCCTCGAGACTTTCCGCCACTACCATGACGATCGCCTGGCCGGCATAGTGGATGGCATCGTCCTGCATCGGCAACAGCATCTCGATAAGACCGCCCTCGCCTGAATACTGAATGCCCTGCACCTTGTCGGGCAGCGGCGCCAACCTGGGCGCCGTGGCTGGCGTGACGACCGCAATGACGCCCGGCAGCGCCGCCGCCTCGCGGGTGTCCACCAAAGCGATCCGACCGCGGGCAATCGCGCTGCCGATCACGACGCCGTGAACAAGACCTTCCAGCCGATGCTCTGCCGTGAAGCGTGCCTGTCCTGTCACCTTGGCACGTCCATCCACTCGCGGCACCGGCTTCCCGACGCTTTGCGGGGTGAACGCGTTATGGTGCTCACCGAGCAGCTTCTCAAACATCGGCATGACTCTGCCGTTGGAGAGGTGCGACGGAGCGGTAACGGATTTTTATGATCGTCTCATCCCTTCCGCTCGGGCAAACGCCCATAGTCCTCGTCCGATACAGGCTCCAACCAGATCGCCTGCTCACCGCCTTCCCCCTCCGACTGGAGCGAGATGTGGACAAATAGCTGGTCGGGTGCGGCGCCGTGCCAGTGCTTCTCGCCCGACGCGATCGACACGCTGTCGCCGGGCAAAAGTGCCAGCACCGGCCCGCCCTGTGTCTGGCAACGGCCGATGCCGATGGTGGCGATCAATATCTGACCGCGCGGGTGCGTGTGCCATACGGTGCGCGCACCTGGCTCGAACGTAACCCGTGCAACGTGGAGCGGGGCCGGTGCGTCGCCGACCGCCAGAGTCTGCTGCCAAGCGGTTCCAGTGAAGGACTCCGATGATCCGAGTTGCGTCCTTTGATCCGCGGTACGGGTCAAGTTCATGCGCTCGCCTCCTGCGATTCCAGCCACGCTGCGTGTGTCCAGTTGGTAAACTCAATCGCGAAATGCCGAAGGTGCCGGTCTACCAGCTCGCGCGGCGCGGCCTCGGGCAGCAAGGTTCGCAGATGCAGGTGCATACCGTCGGCAGCATCGCACGACTGGTGCATGGTATAGCCGACACGCAGCCCACTGCCGTCGACTATCTCCGCTCCGAAACGTACCGGATAAGCCGGATCCCACTTCATCGGAAACGCATCTTCCGGCAGCGATCGGTAGAAGATATGCCACGGCAGGTCCGTCTCACCGACATTCTCGACGACCTCGATCCCGCCGTCGCCTGGGTTCAGCACGAAATGCTCTGGATGTCCCGCGCGCAGCACCACCTCACGGCGCTTGCCCATAGCCTGCTCGTACCACTGGCGGAACACGGCTGCTGCCGGACCCGGAACGACCAGTTCGGTGACCCCGGTCCGCCAACGCCCTTCCGATGCATCGATCCGGCCGCGCGCGCACGCCATCGTGGCCGCAATATCGCCCGCCATCAACTCACGCATCAGCGAATTGCCGATCCGCCCCTTGAGATATTCAAGCGCGTGGCGCGCCCGTATGAGTTCCTCGTTACGGATGCGCGCGTCGTCGAAAAGCTCGCCGTCGATGGTTGCACTGGCGATAAATGGAAGGGTGCTCATCGGCTTAGCCCGCGAAGAACCGGAGCAACTCGTCAGCCACGCGGCCGGGCTGCTCTTCGGCGAGATAATGACCGCATTCCTCGATCATGACGTGGTGGAGGTGCTCGACCAGCGGCTCGACCTGCCCCTTCAGGTCCGCCCCGAAGCTCGCGGCGCCGCCGATCGTCATCACGGGCATCGCGAGCCTAGTCTCGGCATAGTCGCGGTTGTGTACGGCATCGATCCGATGAGCACGGAAATAGCCGATGCCCCCACTGAGCGCCCCCGGAGCGGCAAGGCAGCGGGCGTATTCGTCCAGCGCCTCCGGTTCGAGACCATCCTGATTATAAGCCTGCTGACGCATGAAATGCTCGACGAACATCCGCTCACGCCCGGCGATCAGTGCCTCCGCCAAAGCGTTGGGGGCCTCGAACAGCGGCAAATGGTACATGCGCGGATATTTGGCCGCGTCATATAGAGCTTCAAGTCCCAGGCCGGGTAGTGCCGCCTCCATGAGCACCAGCCGTCGCACGTCGTCGGGGTAGGCGCACGCATAGGCATAGCCGACCATCATGCCGACATCATGAGCGACGAGGTCAACCTGCCCGAGCCCAAGTTGGCGGACTAACTCCCTTACGTCCGACGCCACCGTGCGCTTGTCGTAGCCCATTTCCGGCCGGTCGGAGGCGCCACAGCCCCGTAGGTCGGGAGCGATCACCGTGTGATGTTCTGCGAGGACGGGTATGATCCTGCGCCAGCAATGCGAGGTTTCGGGAAAGCCGTGTAGCAGCACGACCGGCGGCCCGCTGCCAGCCCGGCGATAGAACATGCGGATGCCGTTGACCTCGGCTCGGTGATAGGCCGCGTACTCGCTAGTCTCGGTCACGAATGTTCCTCAGGATAAGCCGACGGATGAGCGCTGGAAACAGAGGATAGCGGCGCCTCGCCGGGAGCATGGCGAGGCGCCTACCGGCGGCCTTGGGGGTTAGGCGGCGCCGGATTTCTGAGCCATTGTCATCTGCCTTTCAGTAAGGCAGATGACGAGGCTGTCTTAAAGCCACGAGCTTGCAGAGGGTATCGTGTCCGGATGCTTTCTTGCCATCGATATGCACTTTATGTCTTTCACCTCGCGAAACCTCGCCTTTTGCCGGTTCACCAAGAGCATTGACGACAAGTACATCATGGTCGCGGTCAGCCGCCGTCACCACGCTACTTATGCAGATGAAGATTTGCTTGCGATTGATTTAAGTTAAGGTCGACCGCTAAATGCACTCATAAATAGATGGATCGAAGATTTCCGTTCTAATTAATACAACTGCTCTTTTAATCCTTGCCAAGATCCCGTTTCGGCTCGTGAGAAAGCCGTGCGTGTTCTATCAATCCGAATGTTTAACGCGCAATGTGATGGCGTCAGAGCGCTATGAGTGCTCGCGAAGCGCTAACACTCGGCCTGTCGAACCCGGGGAAAGTAGGTCCCACGTAAACGCCGACCGATCGGCGGCACCTTTGGTTCCCATTCGCTCGGCGAGACCAAAGAGCTCGGAAACGAGGGATGATGGCCAGTTCCAACACGCTCGACGAGCAAATCAGAAATGAGAGGAATGCTGCGGCGCATGGGAAGGGTTTCCCGATGCCTGGGCGCTCGGTGCTTGATGTTGCAACTTCGGAAGAACTAGGCTCAGGACTCATTGATCACAGCCAGAAGATGACGGTCGCGGCGAGCGCGATGGCCGAGAAGAAGGCGTGCGCGCAGCGGTCATAGCGGGTGTGGATGCGCCGCCAGTCCTTGAGCCTGCCGAACATGTTCTCGATGCGGTGACGTTGCCGGTAGAGGGTTCGGTCATGCGGGATCGGGGTTTTGCGGTTGGCCTTCGCTGGGATGCAGGGTGTGATGCCCTTGGCGATCAGGGCGGCGCGGAACCAGTCGGCGTCATAGCCGCGGTCACCGAGCATGGCCCTCGCTTTGGGCAGGGCGTCGAGCATCAGCGCTGCGCCCTTGTAGTCGCTGGTCTGCCCCTCGGTGAGGAGCATGACCAGCGGTCGGCCCTGGCCGTCGCAGACCGCGTGCAGCTTGGAGTTCAGGCCGCCTTTGGTGCGTCCGATACATCGGGGAAGAGCCCCTTTTTGAGGAGGCTCGCGGCGGTTCGGTGTGCCTTCAGGTGGGTCGCATCGATCATCAACTGGTCGGGCTTGCCGCCTTTTGCCGTCAGCGCTGCAAAGACACGGTTGAACACACCCAGCCGGCTCCAGCGGATGAAGCGGTTGTAGATCGTCTTGTGCGGGCCGTAGTCCTTGGGCGCATCGCGCCAGCGCAGCCCGTTCCTGATCACGAAGATGATCCCGCTGATCACTCGCCGGTCGTCGACGCGCGGCACCCCATGCGACAGGGGAAAGTGCGGCTCGATCCGACGCATCTGTGCCGCCGACAACCAGATCAAATCACTCACCACGACGCCTCCCTGGCGTCGCCATTGAATCAACCGATCACCGTCTCCGCAAGCACTTTAATAGGTCCTGAGCCTAGGGGTCTGAGTAGCAGCGGAACAGAGCATCCGCATCAGAAGCTCACGGATCTGGCGCACGCTGATCCGCGCCGTTTACGCTTGATGTGCGAAAAACCAATAATTCAGTCAGAATGTGGCTCTCGCTGAAGCCAAGCTCGTCCTGATCGGTCGAAATGCCCGGCAGCCGCCTCCTGGGGATGGTGGCGATGATGCCGTTGGGATCGGCGGCGGGATCGTCGCCGGCGCTTGGGACCACGCCGTTGCGAAAGGTCGCCTCGGTACTGCTGTAAGCGATGGAGGCTAGCCAGCGGGGCGCCTTGCTGAGGGAGCAGACCCGTGATCGTACCATGCCGGGGTGGATCGCCGATGCCCCGGAGGTGCCAAGATAAAGAGCGTTAACAGCGTGATTGATTCCCTCGCGGTGTTGCGTCGGATCGACATCCTAGATGATCGGTGGAGATGATCTGTGCAAATCGCTACGGTGTCATCGGCCACGGAACTCCACCCTTCACGTGAAACAGCCGCTGCGCTTCGCCCCCAAACGTCGCTTCCAAGCTTCGAGGAGATGGGCGCTGAGTAGCGCCTCGGGCTCGGCGTCCTAACAAAGTTGGTAAATGGCGGGCCGAGTGGATCGCGACCATTCACGCGAAACTTAAGGCGTTGGCCGAGGCGACCGCCGACGACGAGATTCCTAATGCGGCCTTGACTGAGAACAAATTGTCGAAGGCTCGGACCACTGGGAGTGCATCGACGCTCCTTTCCGGCAGCGTGCGAATCTCATGGTATCCTCGGTCCTTGATGATCTCCGCCGGTTGGGTGTCCAACCTAACCTAATCGAGATTGCCGATGGCAAACCGGGAGCGACACCACGTCGTGGGTAACGACCAGTTATCGTGCCTCGACCGCGGTTGCACGGTAGGACAACGCTAGGTGAATTTGCGCTACAACTGCCGCGCCTTCCCCGACGGCGGCAGCGACCCGTTTGGTTGATCCGGCTCGCACGTCACCGATTGCAAAGACGCCGGGGTGGCTAGTTTCGAGCGGCAGCACGGAGCGGCCGTAGTTGACCGCCGCCCCTCTGAAGTCTTCACCGGTGGTCACGAACCCTTTATCGTCGAACGCGACGCAATCCTTCAGCCACGCAGCGTTGGGATCCGCACCGAGGAAAAGGAATAGGTGGCGCATTGTGCAATGCGTCTCATGGCCGTCCTCGCGATTGCGAAAGATAGCCCCCGAAAGTCCGGTGATCGGATCGCCTTCGAGCGCGACAATCTCGCAGCCTATGTGAAGCTCGACATTTGGCAACGCAGCGATCCGATCGATGAGGTATTTCGACATCGTCGCCGCCACCGGCCGGCGTACGATGAGGTGCAGTCGCTCGACCTGCGGCGCGAGAAATACCGCTGCTTGGCCGGCGGAATTGCCGCCACCGACAAGGGCGATCGCTTCGCCCGCACACAGCTTCGCCTCGATCGGCGAAGCCCAATAGGATATGCCATTGCCTTCGAACTCCGCCAGCCCTGGCACATCCGGGCGCCGGTAACGGGCTCCTGAAGCGACGACGACTGTCTTTGCACGTAGATACCGCTCCCCCGGCAGCTTTAACACCAACTCGGCGCCCTGATCGGCCTGCGAGCAATCGAGGCCATCGACGCCGAGTGGTATCGCGACCTCGGCCCCGAACTTGAGCGCTTGGTTGAACGCACGCCCGGCCAGCGCCTGTCCCGAGATGCCGGTTGGAAAGCCGAGATAATTTTCGATCCGGCTAGACTGGCCCGCCTGCCCGCCCATTGCTGTGTTGTCGAGAATGATCACCGACAATCCTTCAGAGGCTGCATAGACCGCCGCCGCGAGTCCCGCGGGCCCGGCACCGACGATCGCCACGTCGTAGACCTTTGTTGGATCGAGTTCGGCAACCATGCCGAGGCACGCAGCGACCTCGATCGTCGACGGATTGCGCAGCACGGTTCCATTTGGGCACACCATCAGCGGCAACTCGTGCGTCAGGACACCAAGGCGCATAACGAGGTCGTGCCCTTCGACATCGACCGCCGCGTCGAGAACAAGGTTGGGATAGCCACTGCGCGTGAGAAATCCCTGAAGTTTCGCTACCTCGGGGCTCGCCAGAACTCCGACGATGACCGAGCCCGCGCCGCCCGCTTCGATCAGACTCACGCGCCGCAGGATCAGTGCTCGCATCACGATTTCGCCGATGTCGGCCGAACCGACTATTAGCGCACGCAGGTGCGCCGCATCGAACGGCAGCCCGGTGCAACCCTCGGGCCCGGCGTGGGCGCTGGCCAGCGTCGGCCGGCCCGCCAGCTGGCTCACCTCGCCAGTAAACTGGCCCACTCGATGCGTTGAGATCGGTGTTTCGCGGCTGATACCGTCGCGACGGACGGCCTCAATCGACCCTGCCAGCACCAGCCACGCCGGCACCCCTTCGTCGCCGATTGCATACAACGCTTCGCCTGGCGCGAACCTTACGGCATCGCCACTCGCGAAGCGCATCGCTGTTTCGATCTGCGGCACGGTCAACGTCGGAAATCTCTGGGGCTGGCGGGAATCGGTCGCGCTCATGTGAAATGTCCATCCGCGGGAGGTTGATCGACCTGATGGTCCCCCACCTTGGGGGATACCGGCTTAGGCCATGATACGTTCGGCCTATTCGCAGATCTTATAGCTTAGAGCGGATTTAATGCGCCGCCGATTATAATACACTCGCGATAGCCGAAAAGGTCGGTACGGGCCGTCCAGCGGGTTGCCCGTCAGCTTTGGTGAGCAGACTCGACATTATGCGTATGGAAGAAGGTTTTCCGTTGAAGCTTCGTAGAAGCAAGCGGTCCGGCTGATCGACGCACGACCTGCGTTGCCACGATTTCCTTGCTTCACGTCCGACGTGCATCGGCCGCCGCGGTCGGAGTGGCAGATGAGACCGGTAGCGGGTCGTTGTTGCTGCGCGCCGGGGACTGCGCGGTTTTAAGCAAATGCTCTCTGGTGCGCACAAGCATTCTTTCGGAGCAAGCAGCGCACCGACTTCGTCGGAATATGCCCTATCAATGATGGAACCCGCCTTGTCGATGCGATGCTGATCAACCGGAACGACGAATGGGCGGTCCAGGGCTCGCGCAACATGATGCTGGAAAGCGTTGAGAACTCGAGCGAGAATTTCTTGTCAGGCTGCAGTAATGGCCACCTGATAAGTCCGGCCTTGCTCGAGATCGTCGTGATCTCGCCGGCAAACTACGAGACGGCTCGGGGCACGATCCTCAGGCCAGTGTGGCTATGCTGCGCGGGCAATGAGATCTCCATGATGCCTAGTAGATCCATTCTCGCAACTGCCGGAATTCACACCGAAATCCTCCCTCCACCGTTAAGAGGCCGTTTTGACATAGACTCTCGTAGTATGCCGCTCGACCTTTTGAAGGGCTTCCACACAGGCAATGACCCAAGCGAGGCCAAGCGTAAAATGACAGATTCTATAATGTATATCAGCAAAGGGGCTTCGTCGCCGGTCTAGTCCGTTCCGCAGCTGGGCGGAGATCGACTAAGCTTCGATGCTTACCCGATGATGATAATTGGTGGGCTCTACCTTTGAGCGCCGCGGTTCTGCTCGGAGGTGTTTCAACAATAACATGTCGAAAAAAAGCTTCACCTACGTAGCCGGGGCGATCGCTACCGCCGGCTTGATTGCAGCCGGCGCACTCTATATCTTTTGGAATGACGCGGTCCCTGTCGTGGGTAGCGCGTTGACCGCGTACGAGACCAAATCAGCTGCTCCAGGAACGATGACGACGGAGGTGGCTGCTCGCGGCGGCGTCACGGTCGTTCCCCGGCACACGCCGGACAACGCCTCGATGGCGGACGGTTCGACCGCGATGGACTGGCCTAGCTACAACAAGACGCCGACGTCGCAGCGCTTCTCGGCGCTCGACCAGATCACGGTGGCCAATGTATCGCGACTCCAGGTGCTGTGTACGTACGACACGCACCAGCGAACGTCGTTCGAGGTCGGCCCGATCGTCGTCGAGGGGGCGCTTATCGCGACGACGGAACACGATATCTTTTCTTTGAATCCGGCAAATTGCCATTTGAATTGGAGAACCCACGAAGACTATAAACCGGCAAATCTTCTCGCCGTGAACCGCGGAGCCGCCTATCTAAATGGCATGCTTTTCCGGGGAACCCAGGACGGTCGTGTCTTGGCCTACGACTTCGTCACCGGCAAGCGGCTCTGGCAAACGACCATCGCCGATCCTAAGATGGCGGAGACGACGCCGGCGGCGCCCATCGCTTGGCACGGGCTGGTCTTCATCGGCAACGCAGGAGGAGACAGCAAGGGAAACAAGGGGCGCATGTACGCCCTCGATGCGAAAAGCGGCAGGATCGTCTGGGAGTTCTATCTTGTGCCCAGAAGTCGCGGCGATCGCATCCGGGGTCCGCAGGGCGCGTCACCTCTCGACAAGGCCACTTGGCGCAATACCGTCGGAAACCCAGTAACGGGTGGCGCTACGTGGACGTCCTACACCTTGGATCCGGAGAGTAGAAGGCTTTACATACCCAGCGGAAACTCGGGCCCCGATTTCATCAAATCGGTCCGCGATGGGGCCAATTTCTATTCGGAGTCGGTCGTCGTCTTAGATGCGTTAACCGGTGCATTCGTGAAATCGATTCAGGTCGCACCGGGAGATTGGCATGACTGGGATGTTTCGTCGGCACCCGTGCTGATCCAAACCCGCGGAGGCCGCCGTGTCCTCTCCGTTGCTCCGAAGGACGGGAGGTTGTACGGCTTTGACCTCACGACCGGCGCCATGATCTACCGCACGCCTGTCACTACGGTTGAGAATGCGGAAGCGCCTTTCGAGGTGGGAAAGAACATTCACTTCTGCCCAGGGACCAATGGCGGTGCCGAGTGGAACAGTCCCGCCTTCGACCCTACCACGAACCTTGTGATCGTCGGCGAGACGGACTGGTGCTTTTCGGTCAAGATGCAATCCGAGAAGGAGATTTCTTCGGTGAAAATCGGCGCGCCCTACACGGGTAATACTTCGCTCAACCCCTACGACGCCTATGGGAAAGCCGATCCCTACGGCCATTGGGCCGGGTGGTTGTACGGGATCGACGCCGATACCGGAGCATGGCGCTGGCGTGTGAAATCCAACTATCCTATCATGGGCGGTGTGGCGCCCACCGCGGGAGGACTGGTTTTCTTCGGAGACATGGGCGGCAATTTCTACGCAATCGACGCAACTAATGGTCGCCGGCTCTGGGGTAAGGACCTCGGCGGAGCAATCGGCGGGGGCGTTATCACCTTCGCGACAGGCGGCGTCCAGAAGGTTGCCGTGGCGGCCGGCTTTACCTCGATAACTTGGCCGACCAGGTCTGCGACCGGGACGATCGTGATCCTAGCGCTCGATCCGGCTCATGTAGATCGGCCGTGAGCTGCACCGTTCAGAACGACATGCACTCATCAAGCCCGAGATGTTTGGTCCCGGGATTTGATGGATTGGATCTGACGTAAATCGATGAGGCTCAGCAAAACGCGCTTTGCATATAGCTTCGGATTGGGTGAGGCTTTTGAGGGTCTTGAGCTGCGACAGACGTTGTAGGCGGCGACAAAGTCGCCAAGATGCTGCCTGAACTGGTCGTGCGTGTCGTAGTGATACCGATTGACGGTCGCTTCTTTAATGCTGCGGTTCATCCGTTCGACCTGCCCGTTGGTCCAGGCGTGGCAAAGCTTGGTGAGCCGGTGGTCGATGTCGTTCTGGGCACAGGCGAGCGCGAAGGAGTGGCAGCGGAACAGTTCGCCATACGCGATAACGCGCTGGACCTCTTCGACAGCCGAGCCCGGGTACTTGAGATCGGTGAAGTGGATGTCGTTGACGGTGAGCACAGTGTCCACCCTGCACGGCACCGCGGCGATGAGGTGCAGAAGGAATTCGGCTGCGACCCTGATGGTTGCCTTCTAACGCAGCTCGACGGAGGCGACCTTGGAGGTGCGGTCGGTCGCAGCGAAAAGATAGAGCCCTGCTCGCTGCGAACCTCGGCGATATCGATGTGGAAGTAGCCGATCGGGTAGCTCTTGAACTTGGCGCGGACGAGAACGTCCCCCACAAATGAGATGCGCTGCAAAATGTCGTGGCACCGCAAACAGCGGTGGAAAGATGAGCGCGTTAGGTGCGAGATGCTGGCCTGCAGCGCGTAAAGGCAGTCGTCCACCGACAGCAGCGTATGTCGGCGGAAGGCTACAATAACGGCTTAATGTTCGATCGATAGTACCGTCGTTCTGGACACCTTGGGACCGGTCGGGAGATCGATCGTCGAGGTCCGCTTCTTCCACTCGAGACCGATGGCGCTATCAAGTTACCAGCGACCGACGCGCACTTTGCGCCGCTCGTCGCATGATGCGCCTTCCATGCGGCGATGTCCTCGAAGTAGCCACATGCTCTTGAGGCAGACGATCTTCGTGGGCAACTCCTCATGTCGGTGCGTTCTGCCCTGTTCGTCAGCTATTGAGTAGACCGGGAACGAACACATCCTCGATCGTCAGGAGGCGATCCGTCAGCCCTTGTGCGCAATGATAACGAAGCACTGCATCGATCGCAGCACGATTGGCACCGATACCATAGGGCCACCAATCGTCTCCAAGGAGGTCGCGTCTGTCGCCGATCAGCTTCGTAAACCCGGGCACCATGACATCCATGTTGTTGAACGTCATGCCCTTCACGTATTGTTCGGCCATCTGGTTCTTGGCGGCAAGAAAACCCTGATAGACGGCCTTCACCACCTCTGGCTGTTCGGCCGCCAGCTTGCGGGTGACGACGACGGTGTGCATGATCGGGAAAATGGCGGTCCTGCGGTAATAATCCCTCTCGGCCGCCTCGTAATCTTCGAACAAACGTCCCACCCTCTGTGATTTCTCAAGCACGCATTTCGGAATGTCAGCCGAGATAAGCGCATCGATCTCGCCAGCCTCGAGCAGATCACCAAGATCCACGCCCTTGTCGGCGTACTCGACTTCGACACCTGCAGGCACGGGGCGCGACACGAAATCGACTGGGTCCATCGGAAAATCGATGCCGCCGATCAACCAGCGGCATTGGTCCGGCCTGACGCCGAATTCGTCCGACAAGATCCCCTTGGACATCACGCCCGCGTCATGGCCGTACAAAGCGAGTTCGCCGATCCGTTTACCCCGAAGGTCCTCGGGACGTTTAATTCCGCTTGCCCTGTTTATATAGATAGCGCCGTGTCGGAACGCGCGGTTCGTAAACACCGGTATTGCAGCGAACGGTGATTCGCCATTCACAAAGGTACGGAGGAGATAGGTCATGCCCAGTTCGGATACGTCGTAGGTGCGCTGCTGGATCATCGCTTCGAAGATCTGGGGTACGATGCGCGCACTGTGGAAGGTCGCGTCGACGCCATCGATCTTGACGGTGCCGTCAGCCAGCAGGCGGGTCCGGTCGTAATTCCAGAAGGCAATATCGAGTTTTCGGTTTCTCATGACATTCTCCATTCCATCATAAAATGCATTTATATGGTAGAATGTTAAGTTGTTTTTCTCTGCGAGGCAGATGCGATCAACCTAGTAGCGTCCCATGAAACCAGATGCCCGCATGATAGCAGAAATGTTCAAGGATATATCGCTGGGTGCTCCGAACGGGCGATAGGGTTCGTGATGTGGTGGACTGATCGTAACCGAGATACAGCAGCGGCTGTCTGGCGACGTGGGTCGGCTAAGTGGAAGTTTTCTCACCGCTCTCGTTCATATTGATCGTGATGCTGGTCCAGCATCGGATATTGTTGCGCCGTGACGGTCGCACGTTTCTTGGCCCGCGGCGTGGAGGAGCAAGACGGGATTAAGCAGGCTGGAGCTTTTACCGAATACGTTGAGCGAGCGGCTTCTCACCACCGGGTCTGATCTTTACCTTTGGTTTCACGTGCCAATACAGCGTCTGCCGCGTAATACCGAGTTCGCACATAGCTCAGCGGCCTTTGGTTCGGGCCATAGAAGCCTAAGCAAGCCGAAGTTTGGCCGGCATCATCTTGAACAGACGACCGCCATTGCCGGCCACGTGCGCGTACGGACGCGAGATTAGCGCAGGTGCGTTCGACGATTAGCTCTCGCTTGAACTTGGAGATCGGCGAAGATTGCGAAGATTAGCCTTCCGTTCGTGTTGGCGGTGTCGATCCACGCACCTTCACTTGCTAGCACTTCGAGCCCAACACCGCGTTTCGTCAAGTCCCCATTCGTGTTGGCGAATGGCGCGGGTCCGCCCGATCCGGTCGAGCTTCCATATGATCAGCGCGTCATCACGGCGCAGCGCCTTGAGGCAGTCATCCCGCCCCGGTCGCTTTTCAGCCGGCCCTATGCTGCATATTCCTAGAAATGGTCGCGATCGATGGCGGCCGCGATTAGCGCATCTTGCTGAAGGGCAGGGATCTAGCCACCATTGGCCTTTGACACCGATGAGTAACCAATCTGCATGGTTGGCTGTGCGATCAATGATGGTACTCGGATCGCAGACCGGCCTACCCTGGCCGGTTGTTTTCGGGCAGATCAAATTAGGCCAAGTTTTTCTTGGTGGGATAACCTTGATCAATTGCCTCGGTGCCAATCGGATTATTCTCTTCCTCCTGGGCGGTGGGCGGCGCAGCCAGTTAGCAATACGCGAAGAGCCGAGACTCGACCTCATATTAGTCAACCGCGCCTCATGTCGCGCAGGAGCAAAACTATGCCCAATAGCCACATCGAAGACAATTCTGCACTAACGCGTCGTGAGTTCGCTGGTGCATCGCTCACGACAATAGCAGCGGCAGCCATAGTAGCACCCACCGATGCGGCAGTCATAGCAGCACCCACTGATGTAGCAGCGGCGCAAACGACAACACGCTCCAAAGCAGGTGGCGGTGGCTTCTGGCCGAACGACGCACGTCTTGCGGTGAGCATCTCATTGATGTTCGAGGGAGGCGGACAGCCGATCTCTGGGGCCGGTGGTCCGATTACGGAGCCGATCAAGCCGGGGTTTCCGGATCACCCCACTAACGCGTTCTTTGCTTACGGCCCCAATGAGGGTATCCCGCGGGCACTGAACCTGTTCGACAAGCACGGGATCAAGGTCACGGCCTTCATGATCAGCAAGGCGATCGAGAAGCATCCCGAGCTCGCTCGCGAGATCGTGAACCGTGGGCATGAGGCAGCAGCGCACGGCCGGACGTGGTCGGCGTCTTATGATCTCCCGCGCGAAGAGGAAAAGGCGTTCATTCAGGATTCGGTGGAAGCGATCCAGCGGATCACCGGGCAGCGGGCGGTTGGCTGGAACGCGTATTGGCTGCGAAACTCGATCCATATCTCGGAGACCTTGCAGGACCTCGGCTTCCTCTACAGCATCGACGAACCCGACCGAGACGAACCGTTCATCCTGCGGGTGCGCGGCCGCGACTTTGTCATGCTCCCGTACACAATTCACATGAACGACATGCTCTTTCCCTTTCAGTCGTACGATCCCGCAGCGCACGAGCAGGCGCTGCGCGACGAGTTCGATCAGCTCTATGAGGAGGGCAGCGGTCGGCGCCGAATGATGGTGCTGAGCATGCACGATAGGCTAAGTGGGCATGCCAATCGCATCCGGGTGCTCGACCGCTTCCTGACCTACGCGAAAAGCCGCGAGGGTGTTTGGTTCGCGCGCAAGGACGAGATCGCGCAATGGGCATTGAAGCAGCGCGATAAAACGCCCGTTGTCACACGCGGTACCCCAGCCGAAACCGGACTGCCCTAAGCCCGAAAAAGGTTATCCAAAGTAACACACAATGAGACTGGGTCTCTGATGCACGCAGCTGCAGACAGACGTTGGCGTCGGTATAATTCTCATGATCACATAGAGATGCTAATATATCGTTGTCCTCGCGGGCCTCAGAAATACCGATGCTTCTGCAGATCTGGTTGGCGTTCGCGCTCACACGCTAGTTTAACGCGTGAGTGTGCCTTTTTTGCAGAGACAGCATGCCGACACTGAATGACCTCCAAGGCTATCCCAGCTGCTTCGACTTGTTAGACTCCTACGGTGAAGCTTGAACAATTCGCCCGGCGAGGCGCTGCTAATCGGAAAGATTGTCTATGACCGTCGAGTTTCAACGCAGTACGGCAGGCATAACGAAGTCCGCGCAACGCATAGGCCTTGTCATCGCCAGAAGGCTAGCTCGCGTGGTAGGCTTCGGCCTCGATCACCAAAGCGCCTGGATGCCGCAGTCGATCCAACTACTGCGCTTCGCCTACGCCGCAGTCGCAGCCGTCTTCTGCGCCGCTTCTCTCATCGCGATCACAACCTACCCGGTCCCCCTATGGACGCTCGTAGTCGTCGTCGTACTTTCGAGCGTTGTAGCCGGTGGCGTCGCTCTACTGATGCTTCATGCGGATAGCTTCTTCTTTGAACCGTTGGTCATCCTACTGCCCGGCTTGACTGTCGGTCGCCTACTTTCGACGACTTGGCTTATCCCAGCGGGACAGCCCGCACCCAGGCTGAGTGTGCTGATATTGGGCGAAACCGGCCCAGGAGTTCCTCTCTTCGAGCCGCTCACCGTCGTCCTCGTGGCCGTCGCACTGATCTACGTTTTGGCACAGGCACACCGTTCGATCACCAAAGGTTGCGAGGGCACATGTTTCAGTTCGAGCGACTGGTTGACTGCAACGCTGCGTACCTACGTAGGGTTGATGTTCATATCCCACTTCACAGGGCATGTCCTTGCAGGACCGATTCCGTTCGACGCCTTTGTCGGATATTTCGGCAAGGTCGGGATGCCACTGCCAGAGGCGTCGGTCGTGCTAGCCGGTTTAGTAGAGATCACGGTTTGCGTCGGCCTCGCATTCGGCCTGTTAACCCGCATAGTGGCGATCCTTGGCACCTTCTATCTTCTATTCACAGTATGGATCGGCGGACATTTCAGTATAGGATACAGCTGGGCCCTGCCGGAAGGCGGCTGGGAGTTTCCGGTACTTTGGGCCTTCCTCGTCGCGCTGTTCGGGATCTTCGGCGCTGGCCCAATATCCCTCGATGCAAGGCTCGCTCGGCGAAGCGCAACTACAACCTGAACGACCCGTTCGTCGACTCTATTTTCAAGGGTCTCACCGACCCAACGCCAATCAGTGACAGCCGCGGAAAGACCAGTCACATCGATATGCCTTCTGCCGCCAATCGCGAACCCTGACCGACGCGGGCTAACCCCAAGAGGCCGCCGATGTAATCATCATTCCCTTTCGAGGGAGGTCGCAGCACTGGTTTATGAGCCTAGACGACACGGTCGGAATGCGAGACCTGAATAAAGGCTATGATGAAGTGCGACCATATCGCGCGATCGGCAATCGCCGACCGCAGATACGAAGGCGATAGCACCAACCTTCGACCAGAAAACGTTACAGCTTTGCAGAGCAGGGCGGCGTAGCCGAAGGTCGCGTCTTGATCGAAATCAATCACTCCAGATCGCTTGCATAGCAAAGAGATGGTGATGCCGAACGTTCAAACTTCGCTGCTTCCTGCGTGGTCGGCCGCCGAGCGCCCCAGATTGCCGGGCTCGCCAGCGTTCCTTGATCATTGCGTCCCGGTCCGGCTAGCCTATGGGGCCGTCGCGATGCTGTGCGGCGTGACTGGCGGTCTTGGCAACGGTCTGATTGCCGTCAACATCACTTACGTCGAGGGCAACCTCGCGCTAACGCCGGTGCAGGGACAGTGGCTGATCGCCGCCTATCTGATGACCAACGTCTCGTCGAACCTGATGCTGGTCAAGCTCCGGCAGCAATTCGGCATACGGCGGTTCGCGCTGTTGGCGCTCGGGCTCTATCTGACGTCCACATTGGTACAGCTCGCCGCAACCAACTACGCGAGCGCGCTTGCTGTGCGCGCGGCGTCGGGGGTCGTCACGACACCGCTGATCACTATGGGCGTCTTCTACATGCTGCAAGCGGTAGGGCGTGCCCGAATGCATTACGGGTTTATCGTCGGCATATCATTTTCTCTATTCGCGGCACCGCTGGCGAATCTGCTATCCCCCAGTATCATCGACCTTAACCAAAGCCAGGCACTGGGGGAGATCGAGGTCGCTCTCTCGCTTTGCGCATTCGCCGCCGTGCTGGTTCTGCGCCTGCCCGCAACCATTCGGGTAAAAGCCTTCGAGCGCGGTGATATCTTCTTCTTCCTGACCGTTCCGCCCGCGCTCGCGCTGATCGTCGCGGCGGTTGAGCAAGGCACCCTGCAATGGTGGCTGGACGCACCCTGGATCGGCGTCGCGCTCGCTGTGGCAGTCGCGCTGCTCGCGACCGGAACAATGGTGGAATACTATCGCACCAAGCCGATCATCGACTTGCGTTTTCTGTTCTCGCCACCGATCATTCGTTTTGCGCTCGGGGCGGTGATGCTGCGACTGCTGCTGTCAGAGCAGACCTATGGCTCTCTCGGGTTGCTGCGTGAGCTTGGGATGGGTCCGGACCAGCTCAGGTTGCTGTTCAGTGTTATCCTAGCAAGCTTCGTGGGCGGAACCGCGTTGGCGATGATAACCTACCGTCCGGGGTACGCACCGGCGATCGTCGTGGCTTCGGCGTTGGCCATCGCGGCGGGTAGTCTGCTCGACCATTTCTCGAGCAGCTTGACGCGCCCTGTAGATATGTACGTCAGCCAGGGCTTGATCGCCTTAGCGAGCGGACTCTTCGTCGGACCATTAATCGGCGACGCCTTCCCCAGCGTCATCCAGTCAAGCTACCGCAATCTCGTCGCGCTCATAGTGGTCTTCGCGGCGAGCCAGTCGATGGGCGCGGCCGTTGGTGGCGCGATGCTGGGCACCTATCAGATTTTTCGCGAGCACGCGCACTCGGCTGGCATCGCTGCGGATGCGGATACCACGCTTCCTATCGTTCAGCAGCGGCTGGTTGCGCAGGGGCGGACTTATGCGCCGATCCTGCCCGATCCTCGGCTCCGGAGTGCGGAGGGGATTAGTCTGCTTGCCCAAACCGCCGCGGTCGAAGCGAATGTACGCGCCTATAATGACGTGTTCGCGGCGATCGGGGTCGGGGCGATTCTGGTGGTGCTTATGAGCCTGCCGGCCGCGATCCGGAGCGTCCGTTACCCCCCCGCATCGCCCGTCCCCGTAATCGCCGACATCGTCCCGATCGGCGTCGACTGATGGCTGCCCCGCCACTGCCGGCTTCCCCTGTTCTAGCGCAACCGGCGCGCGCGGTCGGGGCTGCGCCGCCGGAAGCGCAGGCGCTGGCTGCGCCTGCCGGGGCGCAACCGGCCCCCGCAGCAGCGGCGGCTCCCGATCCAGCCGCGATCCCCGCAAAGCTCAAGCGTCCGGGCCCGATTGCGCTTGTGGCCGGTCTGATCGGCGGGACCTCGGGAGTGCTGCTGCTGCTGTACGTATGGCAGCTCTGGCCGTTCACCACGCCCATCGTCACCACCATCGATAGTTATGTGCAGGGGCGCGTTACCGTAATGGAAGCCCAGGACAGCGGTTATATCGCGCAGGTCGTGATCGACGACTACCAATTCGTTGTCCGCGGCCAGCCGCTGTTCCGCATCGATGACCGCACATACCGGCAAAAGCTGGAGCAGGTTCGCGGCACGCTCGACGCGGTGATCGCCCAATTCGACAACTCCACGCAGACAATCGCGATCGACCGCGCGCAATTATTCTCCGCGCGCGCTGATCTGGTAGCCACGCTGGCCGAGGAGGAACGGACCGCGATCGACTTGCGGCGCATCCTGGAGCTGGTGTCGCACGGCTCGCTGTCGGTCCGGCAGGGTGGCCAGGCCCGATCCGACGCGCATCTAGCATCAGCAAATGTCCTCAAATCGAAAGCCGCGATTCAAGTCGCGCAGGAAACGATCTCGGCGGCAATCGTCACACGCGCCGGCTTGGCGGCCCAGGTCGAGAGCAATCGCGCCTCCTTAGCCCAGGCGAAGATCGATCTGTCGAACACCGTCCTGTATGCGCCCCGCGACGGTCAGATCGGTGAAGCCAGTGTTCGCCCTGGCCAGTATGTCACCGCCGGTACGCAGCTTATTTACTTGGTCCCGAACGAGATATGGGTAATCGCCAACTATAAGGAAACTCAGACGCATCATATCCGCATTGGCCAACCCGCGACCGTGTCAGTCGATGCACTCGCGCACGCCCGGCTGACCGGCCGCGTCGAGGCGATCTCACCTGCGACGGGATCGGAGTTCAGTGTCCTCAAGCCGGACAATGCTACCGGCAATTTCACCAAGGTTGTGCAACGGCTACCGATCCGGATCGCCGTCGATCGAGATCAGCTGCTCGCGGCGCAGCTACGGCCGGGCATGTCGGTAACGACGCGGATCGACACCACCGGAACGGTCGATCCCGCGGACAGGCAATGAGACCGACCTTATCATTGCTGACGGCCATGCTGGCGGTGACGGCCTGCGCTCCGCGTATCCCGTCCCTTCCGGCCACAGCGGCGATAGCGCCCCCGCTCTCATGGCGCGACGGGTCCGCTGTCGACGGCGTTATCGATCCTCGCTGGTGGCGCTCCTTTGGTGATCCTGCTTTGGATACGCTGGTCGACACGGCGCTGACGCGCAATACCGACGTTCTGACCGCAGTCGCCGTCGTCGAGCAGTCGCGCGCCCAAATCCGACTCGCGCGCTCCGCGATGCTGCCCACGCTCGGCGGAAGCGCGAGCGCGATCCGCTCGGGAGGAACGCATGTTCCGACGACGACGGCGCTGGAAGCACCGCTCGCCGCCGCATGGGAGATCGACTTGTCCGGCCGTCTGCACGCGCTTACCCGCGCCGCGCGCTCGAACTACCATGCGTCGCAAGCTGATCGCGACGCGATTGCGCTCGCAGTCGCCTCGCAAGTCGCGCAAGTGTATATCGGCCTGCTATCATTGGATGCGCAGCTCGACATTACCCGCGCGACGCTCGTCTCGCAGGCCAGGTCGCTGCGATTGATCGAAGATCAGCTGCGGGTCGGATATGTTTCGCAGTTCGAGCTTACCCAGGCGCAGGCCGAGTATGAACTGGTAGCGCAACAGGGGCCGCTGATAGAACAGTCAGTGCGCGCTCAGGAAAATGCGCTCGCGTTACTAGTCGGTGACTTGCCACGCGCGATCGTCCGCGGGCGTACGTTCGATGCGCTGGCGCTGCCGGTCATTCCTGCGACGCTCCCCGCCGCGCTGCTTCGTCGACGTCCCGACATCGCCGTCGCCGAATACCGGCTTGCCGCCGCCAACGCCACCATCGCCGCGCGGCGCGCCGACTATCTGCCCCAACTAAACCTGTCCGCGCTGTTTGGCGTCGTCGCGAGTGGCCCGCGCAACTATAATCCGGTCACGATCTGGAGCGTCGGGGCAAGCCTGCTCGTGCCGCTGTTCGAGGGCGGTGCGCTCAGGGCCGGTTTCGACGTCGCAACCGCGTTGCGCGACCAGTCCGCATACCAGTATCGCGGCGTGGTGCTGGCCGCGTTTGGTGAGGTCGAGACCGCATTTTCAAGCGCGACCACGCTTGCCGTCGAGCAAGACACAGCGCTCAGGCGGCTTGCAATTCTGCGCCACTCACTCGTGCTCGCGCAGGAACGATACCGAGAAGGCTATTCGGCTTACATCGACCTGCTCGACGCCGAGCGTAGCCTCTACGCGACCCAGCTGTCCTCTACGACCACACGGCAGAACCAACTAGATACCGCGGTCGCCCTGTATGCGGCGCTCGGCGGAGGGTGGTCCTGTGCGACCATCCCGCCTAAAATGTAGATAGGCATTAAACAGGCCCCCACCTGGGCACTGGCGAACGTCGATGATGAGCGACATCTGATGTTTATTGGCAGGTTAATCGCCACAAGAGACAAAAGTTTTGGTTCGACGGTCCCGGTAGTGAAAAGGACCCAGGTTTCCAGACTAGACGATTGTTCGGGACGGTCGGACCGAAGGCGCAGGACTTGAGTCGCCGGTTCAGACCAGCGAGCGCATCGGTGAACGATGGGGCTCGCGCGTGGTGCAGGATCCTATCTTCTTCGTGCCCAGCGGGAGATGCCCATGACGTTTCCCCATCCGACAGCTCCCGACCCTGGCCCATCGTCGACCGCTGGTTTGCCAAGCCGCGCAATCCCACTGCCTGCGAGAAACTTAATCATAATCCGGTCCATCCCGTCCAGGTCCGGGTCGGTCGAAAGCCGCCCTCCTGCGGCCTCGCTCGACAGTTTGAGCTTAAAGACGACCGAAGCCTGCGGACCACGCTGCTACGACGCCGGCGGAGGCGTGTTAGAACACACGCCACGCCATGGTCGACACGGAAGGGCGCGCACCAGGATCCATCGTCCGTAATGCAAGTGCTCAGGACCGCGACAGTGCGTGCCAAATCTCAAGCTCTTTCGTCGCCGCCACCCCTTCGGCACCCTCGCCCACGCCGACAGTACCTACAAGATCTCCCCGAATTATGATGCTTCGCTGAAAAACTATTCCTTCTGAGACGCCGGAATTAATCTTGATCAAGGTCGATCTTTAAAGAATGTAGTTTACACTCGTCTTATGACGCCCATCACAACACCCTTAGCAATGGCGCGCTGCAACCACCCGGCGCGGACTGGAGAAATTCGTGATCGACAGGCGCCGGCAGTCGATCGTGATCTGGTAATCTGCTGGCTGATCTACTATCAGGGTGAGCTTGAAAACTACGAAGCTGGACAATTATGCTCTTTGCCTCGGCTTAGCCAGTGGCAGGCGCGACAGCATCTGCAATCGCTGGCACAGAGTCCCTTCATAGCGCCATCGGGACCACGCAGTGGAAGAGCTCGCAACGTTGCTGATCGCCTGTTGCACGTCGAGCTCGGCGCGATCTTGCACGGACGAGATAAACGCTCGGCTGGACCGAGTAGCAGTTCGTCGAAAAATAGTTATGATACCAATAGTATCTCGATAGCACAACATAAAGATAAACTACCGTGATCAGTTCTTCGCTTTATGCTGCAAAGACGTCCGTCCCAATCCCCGACGACGATCTCATTCGCGAGGTAATAGGACCGTCCTACAACGCGGCAACCACATTGAATGTAGTAAAGATGATGGCCGGCACCGAGGATATGTTCGACGCGACGGTGGGCCTCGTAAAGGCGGTGTTCGCTGCTCAAGGAGTAGACCCCAGAATTAGGCAGATGATCATCCTACGTGCTGCCAACAAGCTCGATAGCCCTTATGAGTGGCAAGCTAATGTGCCGATGTCCTTGAATAATGGACTGTCCCAAATAGACTGCGATGCAGCTAGCGCTGATGGTTCGGTTACAGGGGTAAACGACGACTATGTTCTCGTGTGCAAGGCTACGGATGAATTGTGCGACAACGGCACCTTGACGGATAGCACGTTGCAGTCGTTGCTCGAACGATTTGGTGCCGTCACCACACGTAAGCTTATCCTTATAATTGCTTGGTTCAATCTGCTTAGCCTGTTCCTGAACGGGTGTCGCGTGCCCCTAGAGACGACCGACAAAATTGGAAGCAAGAAATCACCATTGGAATAGCAGAGCTTTTCGACATTATTTGCCGGTACGGAAATTTAACTGGTACTAGTCTTGTTAGCAGTGTGATCCATCAGAAGTTCATGATCATTGACATCCGTCTTTGCGCCGCCAAGTTCATCAGCTGAGCATGCACCATGTGGCAATGGGCCAAGGGGCCAAACAATGAGGATGCACCTGGCCGTCAAGCAAGCTACGCGGCGGGAAGTTGCCGGCGGCTCAACCTATAACGTTTGGCGACAGACCCTAATTGGTGACGGGCCGTCGTATCCGGTACACTTCGCGCGCGCCGTATGCGTGCCTGATGCGAGCACGGTGTGGCACCCGCACCAGCGTAGCCCGGTTCGATCCGTCGCTCCAGGCGTCTTCCGCATCCGGAATGATCGTCGCCCGCGTCGAGCGCCGACGCCGGGCAGCGGCGTGACGATCGTTGCACATGAGCGACGACAATCCGCGGATTAACGATGCGCCAACTCGGCACCGGTGCCGACTTTGCGGTACTGCATTCAACCTCCTCTTATTGAAGCAACATCGCTATGACATTTGAAGACGACGCTGCTCCGCGCGGTCATCATGCCAAGATCGTTGGCGGAGGGCCATCCGAATGTCGTCATCTCGATCGGTCGAACGCAATTTCGCGTAATCGACGCCTAGGAGTGGACGGCCTGGGCCGGCACCTTGTGGCACTCCTCGCGGCGGCCCTGCTGCCGGCATCGTTGACAAGCGCCGCATCGGCTCCGACCGAAGTCCGGATCTATACGCTCGATTGCGGTCGGATAGATTTCACTGACATGGCAAACTTCGCCGACACCGGCGATCACGACGGAGAACATGGGGCGATGCCGGTGACATGCTTCCTGATCCGTCATGGTGCCGACTGGATGCTTTGGGATGCCGGCCTAGGCGACGAGATCGCAGCCAGCCCCGCCGGGCGCGAGATGGTCGGGCTACACTTCCGTGTTCCCGTCACGCTCGCCTCGCAGCTTGCGGAGCTAAACCTCAAGCCCGACGACATCCGCTATGTTGGCCTGTCGCATCTTCACGCTGACCACAGCGGAAACGCAGCGCTGTTCCCGCATGCGATTTTCCTCGTCTCGCCCACCGAGCTCGCCTGGGCTAGCGGCACGCCGACGCCCAATGGCGTACAGCGCGACCGGGTCACCGCGGTGCTCCGCAGCAAAATCGAACCCATCGCCGCCGAGAGGGACGTGTTCGGTGACGGCAGCGTCCGCATGATAAGTACGCCTGGGCACACCGTCGGTCATCACTCGCTGATGGTGCATCTAATACGCACCGGCTGGGTGATCCTGACCGGCGACGTCGCCCATTTCGCGGTCAATTATCAGCGCGACCTGGTACCTCTTGGCAACGCCAACCGCGCCGACACAATAGCATCGATCGAAAGGGTCAAGGGGTTGGCAGCGCACTACGACGCCCGTGTCGTCGTTCAGCATGCCGCCGATGTCTTCACGGCGATGCCGCTGTTTCCTGCTTACCTGAACTGACCGCACATTACTCGGCCGGCACAATGGGCGTGTACACCCTAAGGAAAGGCTTCGCTCCGGAAATCGTCCTTCACAAGGAGCCATGGCTCGAAGCGCCGCGACTAAATCGTCTCTTTGCGCGAGAATTGTGTTGCGCGACGATCTGGGTGAGATAGCGCGACGATCAGGATGAGAACCGGTGACCGCGACGGTGGCACGATGTTCGGTGTGTCTGTCGCTGGCAAGGCTTAAGTTTCGGATTGATTGTCGCTGCGCGTCAGAGCCTCGATGTTCTTGATCGTCGCGTAGCTTGGCGGCCGCCCGGCCCCATGCTGCTTTCGTTCGACTGCGGCACGGCGGCGGAAGCTGTCGACGTTCATCTCGAAGATGGTGGCGTGATGAACGAGGCGGTCGACGGCGGCGAGCGTCATCGCCGGATCGGGGAAGACCTTGCCCCATTCGCCGAACGGCTGGTTCGCCGTGATCAGCATCGAGCGGCGTTCGTAGCGAGCGCTGATCAGCTCGAACAGCACCGAGGTCTCGGCCTGGTCTTTGCTGACGTACGCGAGGTCATCGAGGATCAGCTGATGGTATTTATCGAGCCGGTTGATCGCGGCCTCGAGCGCGAGTTCACGGCGCGCGACCTGGAGCTTCTGGACGAGGTCGGAGGTGCGGGCGAACAGCACGCGCCAGCCATTCTCGACCAGTGCGAGGCCGATCGCGGAGGCGATATGTGATTTGCCGCCGCCGGGGCCGCCGATCAGGATGACGTTGGCGCCGTTGCCTATCCAGGCGTCGCCGGCACAGATCGCCATGACGTGGGCGTGGCTGATCATCGGCACGGCGGTGAAGTCGAAGCTGTCGAGGGTCTTGCCCGGCAGCAGCCGGGCCTCGCCGAGATGGCGTTCGATCCGCCGCCGGTCGCGCTCGGCGACCTCGTGCTCGGCGAGTGCCGCGAGGAAGCGGGCGGCGGGCCAAGCCTCCTTGTCGGATGTCTGCGCAAAGCCCGGCCACCCGGTCTTGATCGCGGGGAGACGCAGCTCGTTGAGGATCAGGGTCAGCCGTGCGGTGTCGATCGCGCCGGTCATGCCGCCGCTCCCGTCTGCGGCCCAAGCAGCTCCTGGTAGGCGCTGAGCGGAACGAGCTCGACGACGACGTCGGGCAGACTTGCTGGATCGGGCGCGAACCGGGATCTTAGCATTGCCATGTCGGGCAGGCGTCCGCCGGCAAGCTCGTCGGCGAGGACCACGGCGAGTTCTGCCTCGCAGCCACGATCGTGCGCCAGCGCCAGCAGATCGACCATCAGCTGGCACGCCGGCCGCTCGGGAAGCTGCTCGAGCAGCCGGTCGAACGTCCGTGCATACGTTTCGCGCGGGAACAGCTGGGCCCGGTAGACGAAACGCACCAGCGCCATCGGCTTCCTCCGCAGGGCGCGGATAACGTAACGATAGTCGACGACATGGCCGTGCTTGCCGCTGGCATCAGCACGACCGCGATCGAGGGTCATCAGTTGCGTGCCACCCATGAACAGGTCGAGCCGGTTGTCATGCAGTCGGACCCGCAACCGGTGCCCGATCAGCCGCGACGGCACCGTGTAGAACACCTTCCGCAGCGTGAACCCGCTCGACGAGGTCACGGTGACGATCGTCTCCTCCCAGTCGCAGGTTCGTCGCCCCGGCAAGGGTTGCAGCACCGCGCGCTCGGCCTCGATGCGCCTGACGATCCGGACGTTCTGGCGCCCAACGATCTCGTCGATGAAGCCGCGATAGGCAGCGAGATCGGTGAAGTCGCTGCTGCCGCGCATCAGCAGCGCGTCGGCAACCGCCTTCTTCAGGTGGCCGTGCGGACTCTCGATCGACCCGTTTTCGTGCGCGACGCCGCGGTTGTTGCGGCTCGGCACCATGCCGTAATGCGCGCACAGCGCGTCGTACCGCGTGGTCAGGTCCGCGCGGGCATCGGCGTCGAAGTTACGGAACGCCGCCGACAGGCTGTCGCTGCGGTGTTCGAGCGGTGCGCCGCCGAGCGCCCACAGCGCGTTCTGCAGGCCTTCGGCCAGCGCCACGTAGCTCTCGCCGCCGAGCACCACGTGCGCATGCCCGAAGCCGCTGCACGGAAGTGATAGAGGCGATGATCGAGGATCACACCGGCGATGGTGACGCCCAACGTGTTCATATCGGTGAAGTCCGACAGCGCCATCCGTCCCGGCTCGTGGACCTGGCGGAAGATCACCTCGCGATCGGTGCCGTGCAGCGCTCTCCACGCTCGGATCCGACGCTCAAGCGTCCGCCGCACGCCCGAAGCGAGGCCGCTATGCCGTCGCTGCAACTCTTCGAACACCGCCACCGCGCGCAACCCCGGTGCCGCCGTCAGCATCGGCACGACCTCGGTGTCGAAGATATCCGCCAGCGGATCGGGCCGCCGCCGCGTGCGAACCGGCACCGTGTGCGACGGCAGCCTGCCGTCGTGTTCGAAGCGATATCCCGACGCCGTGCTAAATGACACCTTCGCTGCCGCGACATGCGGCGCGTCTGTCTCTCGGAACTTCATGTAGAGCCTCATCTGGTGATCGGTGACATGGCGACCGGGCACGAACAGATCCCTCGACGAGAAAATCCATCCGCATATCCGGTCGGTCACGATCAGCCGACGACCTACCCCTTGCGGGGAAAGACGCTTTTGCCGGGGTCCGGCCTCCGGTCGGGCTACGCCCTCCCTTCACCCGCACCCCGGCAAGCCGTTCTCATCCTGATTGCCTCGCGTTCTCACCGTGATTGTCGCGCAGCAAGAATTGCTTTGGTCGTCATGGCCTGAACCAGTGCGACGCACTCTGCCCTACCTACTGCCAACAGTTCGCGAAACGATCGCACGCGAAACATCGAATCATGGACCAAAGCATAGCTGCCACGACTGCGATCGGGCTTCGGTATATGAGCTGCTTTGCATGCGGGTGGATGGGGTGGCCCATAGCCTCGATTAATTTGAAGCTTTATCGTATTTCACGTGCCAGCAAGCAGGCATCATCCCAAGAAGCCCCACCGTCCCGCCGCACCAGCCACCGACACGCTCTCGAACGCACACATAGCGGTTTGTGGCAGCGCAGCCAGAGCCGCATATCGCGCTCGCGAACGGCGGGCAACGCCGCAGCGTTGAACACGTCGACCCAGCGCTGATGACTCATCAGCGTCTTCTGTCCACCTGCACCATTCGGGCTTTTAGCCTAACGTCACTGTCGAGCGTGGCTTGGACTATGGCCATGCCGAACGCTGCACGTTCGTCGCCGACGGCAGCACCCAGACGGCCAGAATCGAACGTATTGAACGTGGAGTGTATGCTACTGGCGGGGCTGTGCACGAGTGCCGGCAGCACCGCGTCGACTAGTTACGTCAGGACGGTTACGATCACAAGATCGTACAGCATCGTCTCATCGAGCGCGTCCACCACTTGGACATGTGCGCGCTGGCCTCCGTTTTCGATAATCGCACCATCTCTTGGAACTTGCACCAGCTAGGAGGAGCCCGGGCGCGCGACCACAGTAATCGTGACCCCCGGTGCGGGCCAGCTGAAAGGCGAAGGTGCTTCCGATGTTACCGGCACCGACGACCGCGATCCGGAGCGGCGAAATGGGCACGCTCATCGGTTCATGGCTCCATTATCTGAACTATATAAAGTTGTTTGTCGGTATGACAAGATGGAACGAACTTATGACTGTGATGGCCGCAATGTGATGAATATGATTATTGATCCGGGCCATATGATCTTGATTATGTGAAGCGGTTATGATCGCCAGTGCTGGCGTAGGAAAGTTAGACCATCGCGTGCAACTTGATCCTTGGACTCGAAGGTGTTCCGCCAGACATGGGCCGATGTAGCAAGAGGCTGAACGTCCTTCGCAAATGCCTCGACGGTCAACGACCCCGAATAGTTGATCGCTTTCAGGGCAGCGAACACTTGATCCCAGGCGATCGTGCCGCGTCCTAAGGTGCCTCGATTGCTTTCGCTGATGTGCGTGTGGAAGAGACGATCTCCGCACGTGGTGATTGCGGCGCCAAGGCTGCGTTCCTCGATCTGAGCGTGGTGGGTGTCGAACGCCACACCCAGGTTCGGCGCGGCGACAGCACGGATGAGAGCCATCGTCTCTTCGGCAGTGTTGAGGAGGTAGCCTTCGAAGCGGTTTAGAAATTCGAGGCACAGGCACACGCCTGCCGCTGACCCATAATCGCAGGCTGCAGCGAGCGTACCGGCAGACCATTGAAGGGCATCAGGCGACGGCCCGCCGGCGCCCGAAGGGGGTGCGGAAGCCGCGTAGAGTGGCCCACTGAGGATTTTGCTTCCCAGCACATGGCTCGCGTCTATCGCCCACCGGAGCGTCTCAAGACCGGCACGCCGGACCGCAGAGTCTGGAGAGGCGGGGTCTGCGTCCTGCGTCACCGCGCTAAGCGTCGTACAGAAGAGCCCCTCACCTTCGAGCACGCGGCGAAGCTCAATCAGATGCTGCCCCGTCCCGTGAATGATCGGGATCTCGACGCTTTGGTAGCCGATCGCGCGTAATCTCCTGATCAGTGGGAAGAAGGCGGGCGTCACGGTCTGCGTCCACAGATATAGGTTCATTCCAAAGGGTGGCGTCGCGATCGCGTTCGGCAACGCGGCTATCGTGCGTTGTGCAGCGAATGCGGTCATGCCAGCGCCCAAGCCGAGCACAAGGATTTCGCGGCGATCGAGCATGTAATGGTATCCTTATTCATGATCGGCTCGATCGCCCCTCAGGCGGGAAGCTATCGTATGGAGCATCGAACCAAGGACCTTGCATCGATCGACGGCAAGGAGCGAGGCTCCTGCGCGATCGGCATTACCGTAATCGTCGTTGAGCAGCCGTCCTTCGGGGCAGCGGACCGACGGTGGACGCCGATAAGAAAGGGGCATCGCGCCGTCGATCGCGGTCAGGCCGCTCACCTTGATCGCGCCGTCGACCGGATCGAGAATGCTCACGACCATGACCTCAACGCTGCGTCGTCGCGGTTTGCCCCCAGAAGCCGCTTACGGCCCCCGCGAACTCGGCAGGGCATTCCTCGGGGAGGTAGTGACCGCAATTCTGCAGAACGACGCTGTGGAGGTCCGTAGCCGCGCCGCGCATGCTCTCGGTGAGAAGCGAGCCGACACCGCCGTCCGCGCCGATCGCGAGCACGGGCATGGGGAGTGGATTCGATAGCCGCTCCTTCATACGTTGAAGTCCGCCATTCGAGAACAGATCCCGATAGTATTCGAAGCCGGCGTGAGCCCCACCGAGGGTGGCGAAGACGCGCGTGTATTCGGCTCGCGCCTTCATATCGATCGCTGCCGGTCGCCTCGCCTTCTCGTCGAACAACCAATCGAGAAAGGCTCGCTCGTGCCCCGTGACGAGCATCTCCGGCAGGCCGGGAAGGCGGTTGAAGGCGAAGTGCCACGTTTTGATATTGGCACTGTCGTCGGGCAACGGTCGAGGCTGATCGGGACGGGGAATCGTAACCTCGCTGAGCACGAGCCGTCGCACGTCATCCGGATAAGCCGATGCGAGCGCATAGCCGATCCAGCCACCCAGATCGTGGGTGACGACGTCGATGCCGCCACGACGATCCAGTCCCGTAGCCAAAAGGAATGCATGAATTTCCGTGGCTACGATGTCGAGATCGTAGCCGTCACGCGGCTTGTCGCTGTCTCCAAAACCGCGCGGGTCGAGGATGATGACTCTTCGTCCGGTAGCGGCGAGCCGGGGCGCGACCTTGCGCCATGCATAGCCGTCTTCGGGCCAGCCGGGCAGCAGGAGCACGGGATCGCCTTCGCCGAAGTCGCTGTAATGAAGGTCGACCATGCCGACGTGGACGACGTGTTGGGTTGCGGGGACCACAATCGGCATGGTCTTCAGTGGCGCGCCGTGAGCGCCGTTAGCTGCGTAAACCAGACAGGTGAGCTCCAGAAGGACAGCCCCGGTGAAAATGCGGATTAGGCCGCTAAGCGTCATTCTCTTGCTCCGTAGATGATAGAACTAATCGAGAATGCGCATCGCCACGACGATCAGTGGTCGCGGATCGACCGGGAAAAGCCCGCTTTTTCCAACAACACGCATTCCCTGCACGATGGTCAGCAAGAGATCGGCAAGTACCGCCGACTGTTCTCTTGAACCGATCGAGCCGTCGCGCTGACCTTCTTCGATCAAGCCACAAAGTACGGCCCGGCGACGGTTGAGAGCGTCCCGCAGATGCCGAGCTGTTGCCTTCCCGAGTATATCGATTTCGGCCAGGCCGGAGATGACGAGGCATCCACGCCTCCCTGAGATACCTTGGCTCCAACCCGCGTAGATCTCGACGATCGCGACGAGTTTTTGGCGTGCCGTCTCATCAGTTGCAGCAGCGACTGCCATGGCTTGATCACCGAGCGACACATATCTTGCAATAGCCTGCTGGAACACGCCGTCCTTATCACCGAATGCCTTGTAAAGGCTGCTGACCGACAAGCCTGTGGCCTTGGTCAGTTCACTAAGCGAGGCAGCCGTGAAGCCTTTCGACGAGAACACTTCGATCGCCGCATCGACGACATTGTCCTCGTCGAACTTGCGGGGCCGGCCCCTTCCACTTCTGCTGCCTTCCATCACAACGACGAACGATATCGGATAGAGATCGTTCCATATCTATTGCGATCGGCTGGTGCCGCTTGGCACACCTGTTGGTATTCACGGCGGCCGTCTGATTTCACACCTAGCTCTTGTAGAATCCCTCACTACTCCGGCTCGGGGCGGCCGGCAGCTTCTTGACCATGAAGATCGTACCGGCTGGGACGGGCCCGTAGTAGGCCGCCGTATTTACGAAGCCGAGTTGCTGGTACAGCGCGATGGCGGAGGTCATGGTCTCCAGCGTGTCCAGCAGCAGCTTCCAGTAGCCGCGACGGGTTGCCTCGTGTACTGCTTCTGCCGCCAGCCTCAGGCCCAGCCCAGACCCACGCGCGCCCGGCGCCACGAAGAACCGCTTCATCTCGCAGGTTCCGGGCTCGTCAAGTGGACGCAAACCGACAGAACCGACAGGGGCTCCGCAACGCCGTGCGAGCAGCAAGCAGCCCGCGGGCTCGGCGTATTTGCTGGGCAAAGCGCCGAGTTCCGCATCAAAATCCTGATATCCAAGATCAATCGGCAGTTCGGCCGCGTAGAGCTTGAAGAGGATTCGCACCGAAGCCAGATCGGCGGGTGACCGGGCAAGGCTGAGGGTGATATCGTCCATGCCGTAGCGAAGCACACGCCGCCTCCAGACTCAACATGGGCGATGGGATCCGCCCAATTGCATAACGCTTTTTTTCAGGAGGCCTCAACCGTCTACACCGAAGCCGTATCCGACCAATCGGGTTTCCAGCCCAAGGGTGGCAGACCCTGGAGCTTCAATCGCGAGCGCCATCGAAGCTGCCATACTGCTGTTCTCGAAGCGGGGGTTCGCGAGCGTCAAAATCGCCGACCTTACGGCGGCGATGGCGATCAGGCCGGCGAGCCTCTACGCCGCCTTCGGAAGCAAGGCGGAACGCTATCGTAGGGCCCGCGCGCGTCATTTCGAACGCGAGGAGCCGTTGTGGCAGGTGCCCGCACAGGACCCCTTCGAACTATTCTGAATGACTTCTTCGATTTGGCCGTTGGGGTCGTAACTAGGGCTGGCAGGCCGAGGGGTGCATATTGCGTTAGGGCTCATCGAATACGCTCCGGACGAACACGATTTGGCGCTGGAAACGCGTGAGATTCGCGATCGCGAACGACGCGAGCTTCTAAAACTGTTGGACGCCGGCTTGGCCGCTGGCGAGCTTGAACAGGATGCAGATACCGAAGTGCTCGCACGCTTCCTTGCGAGCGTCTTCGAAGGGCTCTCGATCCAGGCTCGCGACGGCGCAACAGTGAGCCAACTGCAGGCCGTCGGCCGTGCTGCCGCGTCTGGCCTACCTTGGGCAAAAGGGGGAACATAAGTGTCCATGGGTTGTTGAGCGACCGATCGTCAACCAGTCGGTGCGAGATGAATGTCCGAGCCGGGTCCCGATCAAGTCCCAAGGCCGAATCGGACGGATCGGATACGGCTATGCTGGGTCGCGATGATTGCCGTTCAGCCGTGCGGTTCAAGCGTCTCGGGGTGAATGGCGTTCGTATCGCTTACCGCGAGGTGGGAACAGGCGATGCGGTGGTTTTGCTGCATGGTTGGCCCCAAACGTCGCACGCTTAGCGCAAGCTAATACCACTGCTCGCGAACGATTACCGCGCCATCGCCCCTGACCTTCGCGGCGTCGGCGATTTCCTCCAAGCCACATGATAGGTATGACAAGAAGACCGTGGCGACGGACGTGGGGATGCTGGTCTAAGCACTGGGCATCGTCATATCCGTCTCGTCGGGCACGAAATGGGTGGACAGGTGGACTACAAGCGTTTGCACGCGGCGAGGATCGATGATGGATTTCCCAAAAGGCTGGTGTCTAAATCGGCCATTTCTCCGGTGACGGCGGGCCGGCTCATGAGCAAGCCGTTGTCGATGTATCGGCGCGAGTGGGGGTCAGCTCATTTGATAGGTATGTCGCCTCGGGCGACAGAGTGCGCCGATGACTTCGCCGTTGCAGGCCATTATGCTACTAAATCAAATTCGGCGGTCAGCGAAGCGCCCCAGAGAGGCGCGATTATTTAACCGGCATGCGCGGGCCGGACATACTGGCGTATACCGCGACGGAGGTAGTAAGGGTAAGCAGGCCCGCAATCACAAAGACTTCTTTCACGCCTGCCGCCGCGAAGATCAGGCCCCCGCCCGCCGCGCCTATCGTGATAGCGAGCTGGACAGCTGCGACGATCAGCCCGCCGCCGCTCTCCGTTTCATCGGGCACTGCCTGCGCGATCCAGGTCGACCAGCTGACAGGGATGCCGCCGTAGGCAATGCCCCAAACCGCGACCAGTCCTATCGTGACCGCCGCCGGCGGCGTCGGCGTCACAGCGAGCGCGAGCGCCGCCGAACCGAGCAGCATTGTCGTCAGTGTCAGAGGTAGCCTCAGGCTACGCTCCAACAGGACGCTCGCGAAAACGGTGCCCGCAAGGTTAGCGAGCCCGAAAACCGTGAGTACAATCGCGATCCGCTCTCCGTGAAACCCGCCCTCCGTCTCCAGGAACGGCCGTAGAAAGGTGAACAGGCCGAAATGGCCGGCGTACACGAGGACGATGCAGATTACGCCCGCACCTATCCCCCGCCGACGCAACACATGGAGCAGTGTGCCGAGCCGTGCGACGCCGCGTACCGCGAGGGGCGGCAGCGCCACGACCTGAATGAGCAGCGTCAACACCCCAAACGCGGCGGCGAGGATGAACACGGTGCGCCAGCCGTACACGCCGCCAAGATAGCTGCCGAGAGGCACGGCAACGATGGTCGCGACAGAAATGCCGCTGAACACCACGGCCAAGGCCCTCGGGACCATCACGGCCGGAACCAGACGGATCGTCACCGCCGCAGCCATGCTCCAGAAGCCACCGAGTGCAAACCCAAGCAGCGCCCGCGCCAGCAACAGCAAGGGCAAGTTCGGCGCGGCGGCGACGAGCAGGTCAGACGCGATAAGCAGTGCCGTGAAAGCGAACAGAACGAATCGTCGGTCGAACCGGCGGGTCGTGCTTGGCGCAAAGAGCGCGGCGAAGAACGACACAACCGCAGTCGCAGTCACCGCCTGCCCCGCCAACGCTTCGGACACGGCAAGGTCGCGCGCCATCGGCGTAAGCAGGCCGGCCGGCAGGAATTCCGCCGCGATCAGTCCGCAGACGCCGAACATGAGCGACCAGACCGCCGGCCACGCTGCCACGGTCACGTCGGGTACTGCTGTTGGCGCAACGTCGATTTCGCTCACCACCGTTCCTTTCCGTATCGCGGCCCCAAAGCTCTGATCGTTCGGCAGCGCAGGCCGCATGATCTATATTTAGCGGGCGGATCAAGTGAAACTCCGTAAAGGTAGCAATCAGGCGAAGTGGCCTCCGCCGGCGAGGCTCACCGTCGATCCGGTCGCGAGGGGTTCGTTGCGACGAAGAGGATCGCCTGCGCCACGTCCTTGGGCTGCCCCATGCGGCCGGCGGGCAAGGTCGACCGCATACGCTCGTACAGCGCGCGACGGGCCTCGGCCACGCTCGCCTCCGTGCGGCCCGCGGCCGTCACGACCCCACCGGCTTGGGAAGGCCTCGGCAGCCGCCCGACCAATCCCACCGGCCGCACCCACGACGAGGACGCGCTGCCCGTTCAGATAAATCGCCATGGCTGTGGCTCCGGAAAAGAGGGCATAGAAGTGTCTTTAACGACACGCCATCCCACGTGTTGACTTGGCGACGATGGTTCGAAAGCCGGTTCAGAGTCATGTCTTTCCTTCCCGCACATCTGCAATCGCTTATTACCCCGGTGCTCCCGCGCCTGGGATGCAGTCGCGAGCAGGATGCGACGAGAAAGCGTCGTGTCCGCGAAACGGGCGCCGGAAGCAGCCATTCAGTACCGACCAGTCGCGCTATCCGGCGACCATATTCTCATGTCTGTCGCGATCCTTCGAGCAATCAGCGTGGGCCCGGCAATCGTGACGCCGACCGGACACTCGGCGTTCGCCGGGCCTGGAATGGAGATGCTCAAACCTGCGGCGATATCGTTCGCTAAATAGAGCCCTTGGACACGGACTTTGGAACGCAATACGCTGTTGCGGTAAGCAACCGTATTGCTGCGCAGCATACTCGAGCGAATTCTGCCACCCTGATGCGAGCAAGGCCGCGATTTCGCAATGTCTCCGCCGCCCGTTGCAGTACACAGGACGGGATCATTTTGGCGAAGCGTATGGCAACTGACAAACTCGGAAGCATTCTCGCATTCGTCCGCGTCGCGGAACAAGGCAGCTTTGCCAACGCCGGCAAGGCCCTCGGCATCTCGGCGTCCGCGGTAAGCAAGAGCGTCGCCAGACTAGAGGAACGACTGCAACTCCGCCTGTTCCAGCGTACGACGCGAGCGCTGAGCCTGACCGACGAAGGGCGCTTATTCTTCGAGAGGTGCGACCGAATTTTGGTGGAACTCGACGATGCCGAGCGGTCGATGCGCGAGCGCGCCGCGGGCCCGACCGGGGTTCTGAAGGTCGAGCTTCCGGCGACGCTTGGAAGGCTTCAGATCGCGCCTGCACTCGGCACACTGACCGAGCGGTATCCAAAGTTGAGGGTAGAAGCATCCTTCAACGATCAATTGTCCGATCTGATCGAGGCGGGACTGGACGCGGTGGTGCGGATCGGCGAACCGCGGGACTCGCGGCTCATGGTCAGACGTGTCGGCACCGTCCGATACATGGTGTGCGCCGCTCCCGCATATATCGAAGCGAATGGTGAGCCGCGCAACCCGGTCGACTTGGCAAATTTCGATTGCATCGGACGCGTACCGCACGGTGGCCCATCCCCGGCGAGATGGAGGTTCGCCTCTCCAGATAACGGCATGCCCTTCGAGCTCGACGTGGCGGGAACGCTGAACTTCGACAGCAATGACGTCATCATCGATGCGGGCCTCGCCGGCGCCGGTCTGGTTCAGCTTCACACCTACATGGCCGAGCCATACCTGCGATCCGGCCAACTTGTGCAGGTCTTGCGCGAATTCGCGGTCGACGGACCACCTATTTCGGTGCTGTTTCCGTCGAACCGTCATCTTGCCCCGAAGGTGCGTGTCTTTATCGAAATCGTTGCCGACATTCTAGGTGCCTCCAGCGAGGGTGGGCAGCACCCTATCGCCCCGGCGTGGGGCGAGGGTGGGCAGCACCCTATCGCCCCGGCGTGGACACCGGCGACGCCGCGGTGAACGCACCTACTTGAGGCCAAAGCTCTTCAAGACGGCATCAGAGGGACTTCTTCACTTCTTCGTCGGGGAGGCAATTTGCGCTTTAGCCGCCTGAATTGGAAGGTTCGCTTTCCTCAGACGCACAGAAGCGCGCTAGATGTTTGGTCCCGGGATTTGGTGGGTCGGATCTGACGTAAATCGATGGGGCTCGCTGAGCCACATTTTGCATATCGCTTCGTAGGGGGTGAGGCCTTTGAGTGTCTTGAGTCTGCGGCCGAAGTTGTAGGCTGCGATGAAGTCAGCAAGATGCTGCCTGAGCTGATCGTGATCATCGTAGTGGTAGCGTTTGACGGTCGCTTCTTTGATCGTGCGGTTCATTCGTTCGACTTGTCAATTCGTCCAGGGGTGTCGCGGCTTAGTCAGGCGATGTTCGACGTCGAGATCGGCACAGGCGGCCTCGAAGGCATGGCAGCGAAAGAGCATCTTCTGTGCCCGCATCACCTTGATGTCCTCGGGCGTCCAGCCGTCACCGGTCGGGCCGGTGAAGTGCGTGCCATTGTCGGTGAGTACGGTATGTAGAGGTAATCGTGATTGATCGTGCGTTACGCGGTGTGTTCGATACGAGTAACGACCGCACAGAGTTCATCGGCCGCGCGGCGGTCTGAACCGTATGGGATGACGACCGTGGAGACATAGCCGTTCGGCTCAAGTTGATACCGGATTTCGAGAAAGGCTGTCTCAAGAGTCTGCGTGACGGACTTCGACCGCCCTCCCATCGCGTAACCGCCGAACAGACCATTGGACACGCCGCCAAAGGTCATGCGGCCGCCGTGTTTGGTGTTGGTGACCTGAGTCGCCTCGCGCTCGACACTTACATTGACGATCTGACTCTTGCCCAGCCAAAGCTGCGCGTAATTGGTCGATCGATCAACGATGACAACATGACCTAATTTGGTTACTGCCAATGCTCCTGGCGCGCCGCTCCACCACGACCGCCAAAACGATACCGGCTCTGAGACCGACTGGACCTGACCGGCGAGGGTTGAGGCCGCCCGCTTGTAGCGAGCAGTTTTCAACGGCGTGATGATCAATGCGTTGACCAGTTTGATCGCAAATCCCGCAATGATGAACATGATAACGCCGCCGAAAATGGCCGATCCGATATGAAGGCTGATAAGGCTGGCGACGACAGGGAGGCCAACCAACACCGCCAAAATGATCAGCGGAGCCCGCGCGACCATTTTCTCGGTCTGGTCGACGGTAGCTCTAATGTCATCGTTGGGCGGTGCGATCCGCGTGACGGGCGAAGCCTGGTTTTCAACGATGCTCGCCATTCGCTGCTCCACTGATTGACCGTATTTAGTCGTTGAGTCGCGCAACCTTAAAGTCTGCCAGACGCAGTGCAACGGCAAGCAGTGCGATAGATTGCGCCAACGACGTTATCGTCGCAGACATACCGAGAGCGAAACCTGGCAGGCGCGCTGATCGGCCCGGCCGCTAGCGGCGTCGGCAGCACCGCGGCGATAAACGCCCCAACGTCCGGCATGGCCCTGAGCAGCGCCAACAGGATGCCCCACAGCACCGAATTGGACGCCGATCATCAGTAAGCCGACGGCAATGTCTCGACGTACGCAGACAACCGCCACTGTATCGCTAGGCGCAAAGGCCAGAAACGCCGCCCATTGTAGCCACCGTTGCGGTTGTGTCGCTGACGGGCTCAAATTACTCCAGCTTAAGAACGCGCATTACGGGGAGTAAGGTTCCGCGCTCGGCAGCCACTGAGACGTTTGCCCCACCTACTCTGCCGGTCGCGTTTGCCTCTCGGTCGCCACTTGTTTTCCATCGTCCGTTCGACGGAAACAACAGCGTCAGTTTGTCCTTCAACGGACCACACAGGCGGAACTCGGCAAAGCATGTCACGTTTGGCAACCAACTTGCCGAAGGGCAGATTTGCGCAACCGGAAGGTTCGAAATGACCAGCGACACCACCACGATTGGAATGCCACCGGCACATGCATCTCACGATGATAACGAAAATCGACTGGCCGGGTCTGCGATCCCAAACGTTGCTCCGCCGGTACAATCTTTGCTCGGCGAGGGTAAAGCGCAGGTGAAGTTGACGTTGAACAGTGTTTCTGCGGCCGCGCGCGACGTCGCTACCAATCTCGACGGTAATGGTGCTGCACCGCTCGCTAAATATGTTCACGCTGCCGCCGATACCGTCGCCGGCTGGGCGAATACGGTCGAACACAAATCTGTGGATGAATTGCTTGGCGACACAAAATCGCTGGTTCGCACCCGCCCTGCCCTTGCCATCGGCATCGCCGTTGTCGCCGGCTTCGCGGTATCGCGCATCGTTCGACCGAGGTGATCGGGATGCAGGAGGAAATCTCAAT
Source organism: Polymorphobacter megasporae (assembly GCF_018982885.2). Taxonomy (NCBI): domain Bacteria; kingdom Pseudomonadati; phylum Pseudomonadota; class Alphaproteobacteria; order Sphingomonadales; family Sphingosinicellaceae; genus Glacieibacterium; species Glacieibacterium megasporae. The sequence continues at coordinate 465,845 of NZ_CP081848.1, forward strand.
CGTCGATCTGCTTCGTCAGCTCGTCGAGGATGGCAACCATCTGGTCCGCACCGAAATTCGTCTCGCCAAGTCCGAAGTCCGCGATAATATCGCCTCGGCTGGCAAGGGCGCTGCAGGCATCGGCATTGGCGCAGTGCTTTTGCTCGGCGCGGTATTCACCTTGCTAGGCGCTGCAGTGGGATTTCTGACCCCGCTGCTGGGTGCTGGCTGGGCTGCAGTAGTTGTTGGCTTCGCCGCGTTGGTAGTTGGCGGCGTTTTAATGATGAGCGGGGTCAACAAATTGAAAATGTCGAGGATTGTTCCCGACCAGTCAATCAAATCGGTAAAGCGCGATGCGGCGGCGATTACGGAAAGCGTACGATGACTAGTGAGACCAAAGCGATCGAGACCGAAGCCGCCGTTACGCGCGACCGGATTGCGGGTACCATCGACGAGCTTCAAGCGCGGCTGTCGCCTCAAGCGTTGGTCGATAATGCAATCGGGTCAATAAGTTTAGCGAGAAAGAAAGCTGTCACTTCCGCGCAAACCGCCGCGGGGGGGCACCCAGTCGCTCTCGGGGCAGCCGGGTTGGCGATCGGGATTGCATTGCTCGCGCGAAGCCGTTCGACGCGTACCGTGAGCGAACACGTCGACAGCTTCACCGTTGGTGCAGACAACAACAAAAGCCTTACCGCGCATCGCGCCGATGGACATTCGCAGGCCGGAGCCGCCTCCAAGCATATCGACGCGATCCACAGTAATGCGCACACCGCGCACGGTGACGCTTCGCTTGCAATCCTTGTCGTCAGCGCAGCAACCGGGGCACTGCTCGGGACCGTAATCCCGGTGGGTGGAGTAGAGATGTCGGTACTCGACGAAGTGCGAGCCCGGCTTAGTGCGGCCGGCGACATTGCGATTGCCTCGGCAAAAGACGAACTCGACGTTTCGAAGCTGTCACTCTCAGGCGGCGTTGACGGTATCACAAAGCGAATAACCGCGTCGTTGGTCAAAATTATGCATGAGGCCAGCGCGGCGCTCGGCCGGCCGGTTAAGACGAGATTAGGAAAATAGAGCCCGTAGAGGCCGCCATATTTAAACACATGGAGGGAAGTAGGGGCCCGCATCGCCGTTTACAGGTCGGGGTGGAGCAGCAGTCAGTCTTTCAAGTACAAGAGCGACGTCGCCTTGACCGGGCGTATGGCGACCCGTGCGACAATGACCATCGGCAAACTGAGCTTTCTATATTCAACAGCTAAAAGCGCGGGTCAGATTGGTCGGCAGATCAATCGGGGAACCTCCCGCTGCAACCAAGGTTAACGTGCTGTCAGATTTCTGACGAGCTCTGGCGACGCTGCAGGCGTTGGCCTCGAAGAGAGGCGCTAGTCGGTCCGTAGTCCGGAGCAGATGATGCTGTATGTTTCGCAAGCTAGCGTTCTAGCAGGTCTGTCCTGATGCCTGAGGATCTGACCAGCAAAACGAGTGCGACTCCGATCAAACTGGTAAAAGAGACGTTGCGGGTTGACACGCGCCAAGTCGAAACCGGCCGCGTGCGGGTTCGTACCATCATCGATGAGGAGTCGGTGGTCGTCAGTGCAACTCTTTCGGGCAACTACGTCACTGTCGATCGGATCGCCATGAATCGAGTTGTCGATGTCGTGCCGCCGCCGCGCGAGGTCGACGGCGTGATGATCATCTCGGTCGTCGAGGAACGGCTTCGCGTTGTCCGCGAGCTGGTCCTCGTCGAGGAGGTGCACATGCGCGATGTCCGCACTGCCGATCCTTTCGAGCAGACCGTAACCCGCCGCGTCATGCGCGCGGTGATCGAGCGCGAACCCACCAACAGGGAGACTGAATAATGGCCGACGATCGCAAGACCACCGACGGCGCCCCGCCGAGCCACATCCACATCGAAAAGGGAAAGCCGGTCAACTGGCTGGCTTGGCTGGCGCTCGCGCTCGGCTTGCTTGCGCTGATCTGGGCCCTGACGCGCCACAAAGAGGTCGCGACGACCACCGAAACCGTATCGACCACAGCCGCTGCGCCGGTCGCAGCTACCGGATCCACGGTCGCCGCGACCACGACCGCCTCGGTTGGAGCATTGGGGGCCTATCTCGCCGGCAGTGAAGCAGCACCGCGGACCTTCACGTTCGACACGATGCACTTTGCGACGGCTTCAAGCGAGCTAACCGCCGCCGACAAGACAACCGTTGAGGACGTTGCCGGCGTGCTCGGAAAGTACCCGGCGACAAACGTTAAAATTGTTGGTTATGCCGATGCCCGCGGCAATGAGGCGGCCAACGAGAAGATTGGCATAGACCGTGCCAACTCGGTCAAGGCAGCTCTTACGGCCAAGGGCGTTGATGGCGGCCGGATCGCTATCGGGAGCGGGGGCGACGCCGATCCGGTCGACACTAATGCGACGGCGAATGGCCAGGCGGAGAATCGCCGCACCGAGCTCGTTGTCGTCAATCGCTAACTGCTGTTCAACCCCAACCCCCCAGAAGGAACGATCATCATGTCACGCATCATCACCGCATTGTTCGACACCCGCGTCGACGCCGAAGCCGCGAAGAACCGTCTCGAGGCCGCCTCGCTCCGGGTCAGCCACGTCAGCATCACCGACAAGACCAGCGACGGTTACAGCGATAACGTCGGCACCGGCACGACTTCGCCGGAGTCTCAGGGCTTTTGGGCGTCACTCAAGGGGGCGTTCAGCCCGGGTGAAGACCGTCACGTCTATGAGGAAGGGGTCCGCCGCGGCGGTGCTCTTCTTAGCGCGACGGTGGATGACGATCATGTCGATCAGGCGGTCGACATCCTCGACAACGCCAACTCGGTCGACATCGATGGCCGCGCCGAGGACTGGAAGAAGTCAGGTTGGGTCGCTCCGATTGCTGCAACCGGCATGTCCGCCAAGCCGCTGACGGGTGAGCGTAAGGTGGCCGCAGGCGAGGAGATGATTCCGGTCGTCGAAGAGACGCTGCGGGTGGGCAAGCGCGAGGTCGAGCGTGGCGGTGTCCGTGTGCGCTCGTACATCGTCGAGACGCCGGTTAGCGACCAGGTCACGCTGCACGAGGAGCATGTCTCGGTCGAGCGCCGCCCGGTCACCGGCGGCACCGTTCCGGCAGATGCGTTCCGTGAGCGCACGATCGAGATGACCGAGACCACCGAGGAAGCGGTTGTCGCCAAAGACGCCCGCGTCGTTGAGGAAGTCGTCGTTCGCAAGACCGCCGATGACCGCACCGAGACGATCAGCGACACCGTGCGCCGCACTGAGGTCGAGGTCGACAACGTTGCTGGCACCGACAAGACCGGGGCTGGAATGACCGGAGCGGGGACGACTGCCGGCGGCGTTGGCCTTAGCGACAAGATCGCCGGGCTTGCGAAGGAAGGGGCCGGCAAGGTCACCGGCAACGACGATCTTGCTCGTCGCGGCGAAGCCCAGCAGGGCAAGACGGGCTACTAAAGCGTCACGCGGAGATAGGGAGCGCCTTAGTCGAGGCGCTCCCTTTTTTGTGCTTGGCAGTGCCGCCGGCGAAATCGTTCTGCTAACGGAAACCGGCAGCGTCGCGGTCGTCAGAGGGGTCGATCCATCTTAAGTCCGACGTTCGCCATCGGCCGCAAACGACAAGAGTGGGATATCTAAAGGCCTATAATTGGTGCGGTCCCGCCTCGACGCCTATCGACAGATCTTCGCACTAAATCCTCGGCCGACCTCTTCAACAAGTTGAGTGCCCCGCGGCGCGGACCCGCTGTTGACCAAGTATGAAAAAATGCATTTAGATAGCACGATGACACGCCATCGTGATTACATAGCATCATGATTACCGTAGACCTTGTCAGCCAGAAGGGCGGTTCGGAAAAAACACACTTGCCACGCATCTGGCTGCCGCAGCGGCAGCGGCAGGCCACGTCACTTGCTTGATAGACACAGATCCGCAGGCTACCGCCGCTGCTTGGGGCGATTGGCGTGGCAAGGCCGATCCGGAAGTGATCACAACCCCCCCCTTACCTGTCTCGGCAAGACCCTCGAGGAAGTTGCTAAGCTTGGTGCGGAGATCGCGGTGATCGATACTCCTCCCCATGCGGATGCTGCGTAAGCGCTGTGCTGACCCCGCCTTGCTGATGACGACGTAACCCGCGAGTCCTGCTGGTCCCCTGGGCTGGCGGTGCTGATGCTATGATGATGTCATGTGACGATGCTAGCGCGATCGGTGGTCGTACGGCGCGGATTGAGGTTTTCACCGGCACGAGGCGGCGGCGACCCTGGTCCGATGATGAGAAGGCGCGGATCGTTGCAGAGAGCTATGCCGGCGACGGCATCACCGTCTGTGACGTGGCGCGCCGCAACGGCATCTGTCCCAGCCAGCTGTTCACTTGGCGGCGGCAGTTGCGCCGTCCGGTGGAGACCGCCGAACCGCTATTGTTTGTGCCGGCGATCGTCGAGCCTGAAGCCGCTCCGGCGCCACTACCGGCACAGCGGCAACAGCGTCGCCGATCAGTTCGCCGCGGTAGCGGTCCGGCGCCGATCGAAGTGAGCATGGATGGCATTTCGGTGCGGATCGGCCGCGGGGCCGATGCGACCCTGATCGCGGCGGTTCTGGATGCGCTGAAGGCCAGCCGGTGACAGGACCGGGCCCCGCTGGCGCAACCCGGGTTCTGGTCGCGACCCGACCGGTGGACTTTCGCAAGGGGATGGATGGCCTGGCGGCGCTGGTGACGGCCCAGCTCGGCGGCGATCCGTTCTCGGGTGTCGTTTATGTGTTCCGCGCGAAGAAGGCTGACCGGGTCAAGCTGGTCTGGTGGGACGGCACCGGCCTGTGCCTGATGGCCAAGAAGCTGGAAGCCGGCGCCTTTAGCTGGCCGTCGGTGCATGATGGCGTGATGCGAGTGACCGCCGCCCAGCTCGGGGCCCTGCTCGAAGGACTCGACTGGCGCCGCGTGCATCAGGCAAGGCGCACGAAAGTGCCGCAGATCGCGGGATAACGCGTTGTATCTGCGGTAGATTGACTCGGCTTTCCGGAAGTCCTCGACGCGCCTGCGCGCGCGTGATTCACTGCCCCTATCATGCTCGCCGCAGCTGATCTCTCCGACGATCCCGAGGTGCTCCGCGCCATGATCGTCGCCGCCAACGCCAAGACGGCGCTTCTTACGGCGGAGGTCGAGCGCATCAACGCCGACGCCGAGTTGAGGGCGATCGCCCAGGCCGAGGCCGATGGCGAGATCGCGCGGCTGAACAGCATCATCGCGGCCTTCATGCGCCACCGCTTCGGGCCCCGTTCGGAGAAGCTCGACGACGACCAGTTCGAGCTGGTGCTCGAGGATCTCGGTATCGCCATCGCCATGGTGGAAGCCAAGCTCGATGCCGCCAGTTCGGCCAAGGCGCGGGCCGAGAAGCAGCGCCGTACCAACCGCGGCCAGCTGCCAGTGCATCTCGAGCGCGTCGAGCAGCTGGTCGACGTCGACAGCAAGCAGTGCGCCTGCTGCGGCGGCGACCTCCATGCCATCGGCGAGGACGTGGCTGAGCGTCTCGACAAGGTTCCAGCAAGCTTCCGCGTGTTGGTAACGCGTCGCCCGCGCTATGCTTGCCGGTCGTGCGAAGGCGAGGTGGTGCAGGCGCCAGCACCGCTGCGGATCGTCGAAGGCGGGCTGCCGACCGACGCGCTGGTCGCCCAGGTGCTGGTCTCCAAGTACGCCGACCACCTGCCACTCTACCGCCAGGCCCAGATCTACGCCCGTCAGGGCGTCAACCTCGACCGCTCGACGCTGGCCGACTGGACTGGCCGGGCCGCCTGGTGGCTGACCCCGTTGCGCGACCACCTTCTCGCCCTCCTGAAGCGGGGACCGAGGCTGTTCGCCGACGAGACGACGGCGCCGGTGCTCGACCCGGGACGACGGCGCACCAAGACCGGGCAGATCTGGGCTTATGCCCGCGATGATCGACCATGGGGCGGCACCGATCCGCCGGCGGTGGCATTCATTTACGCGCCCGACCGGAAGTCCGAGCGGCCACTGGCGCATCTCGCCGGGTTTAGCGGCATCCTGCAGGTCGATGGCTATGCCGGCTACAACAAGCTCGGCCGGCGCAATGACGTGGCGCTCGCCTTTTGCTGGTCGCATGTGCGCCGCAAGTTCTTCGAACTGACCAAGGACGACACGTCGCCGACAGCCACCGAGGCGTTGCAGCTGATCAAGGCACTCTACGCCGTCGATGACGCGATCCGCGGTCAGTCGCCGGACATGCGCCGGTCGGTCCGTCAGGAACAGAGCCTGCCGATCGTCACCACCCTGCACCGGCTGCTGACCGCGCGGCTTGGCCTGGTCAGTGCCAAGAGCAAGCTCGCCGAGGCGATCCGCTACGCGACCACGCGCTGGACGGGCCTGACGCTGTTCGTCGACGACGGCCGCGTCGAGCTCGACAGCAACATCGTCGAGCGCGCCATCCGGCCCATTGCCCTCAATCGCAAGAATGCCCTGTTCGCCGGCTCCGACGACGGCGGCGCGAACTGGGCCGTCATCGCCAGCCTCATCGAGACCGCCAAGATCAATGCCGTCGACCCGCTCGCCTGGCTGACTGACACCCTCGAGCGCCTCGCCCGCGGCCACTCCAGCAAAAACCTCGACCAGCTCATGCCCTGGAACTTCCGCAGCTAAAGGGCCTCAGAACATCGCTTACGATGCTGCAGCGCGTGAAGCTGTTAAAGCCGCCGACTTAATCCTGATACCGTGTCGTCCTAGAGCTTTCGACCTTCACGCCATTCAAACGACGGCAGACTTGGCTAGCTTCAACGGCAAGAAGGCATACGTAGTGGCGATCGGCGCTGAACCTGTAGACCACCGCCGGTGGGGCACCGTCTCCCGAACTGCGATCGTCGCGCAGGTAAACCCAGAAGTGGGCGGTGCGGGTGCCGGCTTCGCCGGCTGCGCCCGGGGTCAGTAAGGTCACAGGTGTATCGTCACCATGGATCTTACCCGCCGCCAGCACATGGGCCATCATCCGGTCGACGAGTGGCACCATCAGCCAGGCGATCTTGCCGGCCCAGTTGCCCATCAGGTCGCGGTCGATCGCGACGCCGGCGCGGCGCAGGATCGCCGACTGGCGATACCAAGGCAGGTGATCGGCGAAGCGGCTGACCAACAGATGAGCGAGCAAAGCGCTGGTCGCCCGTGCCTTGGGGATCGGCAATGGCGGCACCGGCGCTTGCATGATGCGCTCGCAGGCCCGGCAGGCAAGCCGGGGCCGGATGTGGCGGATGACCTCGAACCGTGCGGGGATATAATCGAGAACTTCGGTGATGTCCTCGCCGATCCGGACCTGGGCTCCGTGGCAGCCCGGGCGGTCGCAGCGGTCGCCGCCGGCAGCGGGCAGATGTTCGATCTCGCGGCGCGGCAGATGGGCCGGCAGTGGCGCGCGTCCGCCGCGGCGGATCGCGGGCACCGCGTCCTCGCCCGGCGTGTCGTCATTGGCTGGCGCGCCCGTCACAGTGTCACTCGTCATGGCCTCATCGAAGAGCAGGCGCAGCTGGTCTGCTGCGTGTTGCTCCGAGCCTGCGACCGAACTGACTGCGCCGTAGCCGGGCAACTTCATGTTCGAGCTTGGCGATGCGCAATGTCTGCAGCTTGGCCAGCGCAGCACTCTTGGTTAGATCCGCCGTCGTCCGGTCGATCGTCTCGACCGCGTCGCGAACCATGCGCTGGAGAAGAATGGGGTCACGGGGTAAGTGACCAAGGTCAAACCGCATGTACAAGCACTAGCCGATCGAGCGACGTACGGCCATCGAAAACATTGAAAAGCCGATTAAAAACAACGCCAAACCGCCGTTTTATGGCATGGTGTTATCGGCTTAGACGAGCGTCGGGACAACCGGCTCGGAATGGACAATCGCCCGCTTCCAGTCGAGCCCCTCGATCAACATCGCCAGTTGCGCCGGCGACAGCCGCAACGCTCCTCGCTGGCGCGGGGCCACACGAAACGCCCATGCTCGAGGCGCTTGGCATAGAGGCATAAGCCGCTTCCGTCCCAGACCAGTGCCTTCAAACGATCGGCGCGCTTGCTGCGAAACAGGAAAACCGTGCCTGAGAACGGATCAAGCCGGAAGATCTGGCTGACCTGTGCCGCCAGGCCGTCAAAACCCTTGCGCATGTCGCACGGCGTCAGCGACAGATAGATCTTGGTTGACGGCGGGAAACTTAGGCTCACCGGCCGAGCTCGGAAATGACGCCGAGCACCTTCTTCAAGGCCGCGCGCTCGATCTCGGGCTCGATCGTTACCCGCGCGCCCGATGGCATGACGATCTCGACCAGTCCAGTCCGCGGCGCAGGCGGGCGCTCCTCGGGTACGGATAATGCTGGCGCGCATAGCTCGACCGGCATGAAACCCTTCATTGCGCCCGCCAGCATCTGCTTGCGCCAGGTGTACAGCTGCCCCGTTCCGATCTCGTGTCGCCGCGCCACCAGCGAGGTGATCGCGTCGGGTACCAGCGTCTCCTGGACGATCCGAAGCTTGGCCTCGTCGGACCAGCGCCGGCGCCGCTCAGACTGGATCACCACAGCCGGCTGATCGCCGTGAGCACTCTTACGAGCCTCGTACGTGCGGTCGTTGTCGTGCATCCGCGCAAGCCCTCCACAGGCCGGCGAAAATCGTCGATAGCAGCAATGTCAACAATGTGGGGATCTTTCGGCGCTTACTCTGATGCCGCCATGCGACATGTGCAACCATGCGGGGCGGGGCCGCCGATGGCGTCCTAAGCCTCCGAGACCGGAAGCCGGCGCGAGTACTGCAGTCCGATGTCGCTGTACAACCCATAATAGCAAATGTGGCAATCCGAGCCACCAACTTATGTCGGGCCTACTTCGTACCACTGGATTGCGGATACCGGGAACGAAAACAAGCAATCCTAACCTTCCTACTGCGATCGGCGGGGCTGCACCACTTCTACGGTATGAGCCCAGGTCGGTGAGGCGCGTTTTTCAAAGGCGATATATTTCTGGTCGGACCTTTATCGCCACGAGCCTAGTCCGTCGCCGGACCAAGAAGCTTACGACCAAGCTAAGATCTAGCACGATGCACGATCTCATTAATATGCAGCTCGGCTACATCGAGGACAGGAAAGGATGGCGGCTGCTCGGCGTAAAAGGATGATAGGTCTGTGCCGGCGAGGACCACAGCCTGCGCTCCGCCCCGACTGATCAGATCGCGAGCGATATCCTCAAGCAACGCTACTTCGTTCGGCGTGCCCCGTTTCCCTGTCAAAGCGATGTTGTTGTAAATCGCGTGAACGGTCTCGACGACTGACGGTTCAAGCCTGACTACCATGTGCGCCGGGATGCTGCCAAAAACGCTGGTGTTCATCACGACCCGGTTTCCAAAGATCGCGACCTGCTCGATCTGCAATGCCGCCAAACCAGCAGGAATAACTTCAAGCACGTCTATAAGGGGCCCGCGCGCCACTCGCGCGATCTCCTCGATCGCCATGTGCGGGGCGACGGCAGTCACTGCTACTATATCCGCGCCCGCATCGAAGAGTTCGTTAGCCAAAGTCCCCAAGTATTGCCCGAGTGCCATTTTATCACCGGCAGAGACGCAGGCCAGTACCGCATCTACGTCTGCGTGGTTCAACAACAACTTTAAAGTAAGCTTCTCGCCCACATATCTTTTCAGGATTTGCTCATAGTAAAAAACACCAGCACGCAAAGCTAGCCCACCAATAAGTCCAATTTTTCTCGGGCTCGACGGTCTCAAATGCGGTTTCATTATCATACTCAAGCTCGCCTTTGTTCTTGGTTTGGCCTGCAATCGAGTCGGAAGCGGCGGCACGACAGGATAACGTTAGCTGCATATTTCGCCCTCTTCATCAAGATTACACCAACGCAGATTATGCGTTGATATGCCCACAAGCATGCTTTCTCGCTTCACACAGACAAGCAGGTCCACAAGATAGAGCCGTTGCGGGTGGCGCGGGTGGCTGCAAAAAAAGCTATTTTCTACGACAGGGATTACCGCATTAGGATCAGCGGATTCTATGCTGAATGACCATTTGCGGGCGATAGCTACTCGTTTGTTTTCTCATCGGCTCGCGGCCTCTTACAGTCGCTGATCGCGAACCATCGCATTGAGCATGATCAGCAATTTATGAGCGACCGCAATGAGACCGAACATCTTAGAGATGGGTTGAAGCTACTGCGCTGGCGTGATTCAACCTCGGGATGTGGACCCGAGCGAGCCGTGGCCGAATGGCTGGATTTGAGAAGCGTTCCACAATTACGAACCACTCAATCACAGGCTCCATCGAAGTTAAACTTCACACCGGGCCCCGCATGATTCAAATGGCAGGCCCGCTCGTCATCAGCCGGCTTGATTCCAAGGCCGTAGACCCTTGCCCGAGAAGAATTCCGCGATCTCCTTTGCCGCCGCGTCAGGGTCCTCGCGGTGAGGGAAGTGGCCCACGCCCGGGAATGTCTTGAGATCGAGCTTCGTGAAGTGCTGAGGTAGCGTGTCGGTCCAGGCCGGGTCGAAGAGCTTGTCGTGCTCCGGCCAGCGGACGGCTGTCGGGATGTCGATAGGGGATGGCGCGGGGGCCGCCTTGCCGCCGGGGGGATTAGTGCGTGGTGGAATCGCCGCCCTGTAATAGTCGAACCCGCCCACAATGTTTCCCGGCTTGCGGAAATTCTCGATGAACGCGGGCATCACGTCGCTGAAGGCACCCTTGCGATATGGCCAGTCCTCCAGGAAGAATGAGAAATATCGGGATATCGTCTCAGGCGTGGCGCCGACGAGCGCTTCGGCGAAGTCATTTTCCTGAAAGAACATATACCAGATGTTGTGAAGGCGATCGGGGCTGAAGAAGCGGGCTCCGACCCCGGGATGAATGAAGCTGAAGAACAGCAGTCCCGAGATCCTGTCAGGTGCCGCGTGCGCCATCTCCTGAGCTACGGCGCCTCCGACGTCATGCGCCACGACACCGACCTTTTGGAGTTGCAGCCCATCTAGAAGCGCGACCATGTCGGCCGCTTGCTCCTTGCCCCCGAACGGTCCGGCCGGCTTGTCGCTATCCCCGAAGCCCCGGAGGTCGGGCGCGATCACATCGAAACGGTCGGCCAGTCTCAGCATCACAGGTTCCCAGGTAAGCCAAAACTCCGGCCAGCCGTGCAGCAACAGTAAAGGCGGACCTTTGCCGACCCTCGCGACGTGCAGCTTCGCCCCGTTCACCGCGACGGTCGCGTGCTTGATCCGCGGGTCACCCATGATGCTGCTCCTGCTGATACCACCGCCACGAGCCGAGGCCGATGCGGCACCCTGGACGCTGCTGCTAGCAAGCGCCACGCTCCCCAGTAGAACTCCCACGTCCCGCCTCGACATATCGCTCATGCGCTCATCCATCCTCAGGCGATCGCTCCATGCGAACGCTTCCCATCTTCAATAGCGAATGGCATTGTCGGCTATTAGCTGCAAAATGGTGCGGCTTATCTGAAGTCGCACTTAAGGAACAATATGCGGACGCGTGAAATGTTGGAGGGTCTGCCTGTCTTCCTAGCTGTCGTCGAAGCTCGGAGCTTCACCCGCGCGGCGAAGAAACTCGGCGTGTCGCCTTCGGCCGCCAGCCAAGCGGTTCGCACGCTTGAGGCTAGGATCGGTACAGCACTTCTTTCTCGCTCCACCCGCAGTCTCAGCCTCACGTCCGCGGGTGAGGCCTACCTTCGCAGGATTGGGCCGGCCTTCGCGACGATCGAGGAAGCGACACGCGACGCGATGGGCCGTGCGGCGCAGCCGTCGGGACTGCTTCGCCTTACCATGCTAAAGGCTGCTTACGACGGCGTGGTCGCGCACGCCTTGCCCAACTTCAGGAGGCGGTATCCGCTGGTAGAACTGGAGATCGAAATCGAAGGAGGACTCGTCGACATTACGGATCGGGGATTCGACGCAGGTATGCGCTACGGCCACCTGCTTGCGAAGGACATGGAATCTGTCGAGATCCTCCGAGCATCAGCGTCGGTGCTAGTTGCAGCGCCCAGCTACCTGGCCGATCACCCTGCACCTATTAGACCTGAGGAGCTTTCACGGCACGACGCCGTGGTCTGCCGGAGCCGAACGACCGGCGTAATTGCGTCATGGTCTCTCCAGAGCGACGGGCGGTCGTATCGACATGACCCGGAAAGGCCCACCATCGCCAGCGACCTCTCGTTGCAAATCGATCTCACGTTAGCCGGCCATGGGATCAGCTGTACACCGCTGCAATGCGCGGCCGCCGCGATCGCGGCGGAGCGGCTCGTTCGCGTGCTGCCCGCTTGGGAGGCGCCGCTAGACACTATACACCTCTACTATCCCAAGCGGGGCAAGACGAATGCAGCGTTGCAAAAGCTCATCGCCTGCCTGCTCGGAGAAGGAGAGTCCGATCATCTTGAAGCAACGCTTCATGCCTAACGTCGCGATCTGGGGCTAATCCAGAGAATCCCGCAGTGCTACTGGATCCTTAGAGCATGCGAAAAGGGTAGTCTGTGATTTGGCATTGGTCTGTTGTTGCCCTGTTTGCGCTCGCCGCCACCGCCCCAGTCCGGGCGCAGGTACCGAACCCCTCCGAGTTCAAGCGGACGTTCACCGATCATGTTGCGTTGGTGAACGGCGTTCGGCTCCACTATGTGATCGGCGGAGCCGGCAGTCCCATTCTGCTTGTCCACGGCTTCCCGGAAACCTGGTACGCTTGGCGCAAGGTGATGCCGAAGCTCGCGGAACACCATACGGTCATAGTCCCCGATCTGCGCGGCGCGGGAGCGTCGGGGCGGCCGACAGGCCCGTACGACACCGGCACCATGGCGGAAGATCTTCACCAACTCGTTCGTCAGTTGGGCTACGACAGCATCGATGTCGTCGGCCACGACGTGGGCGTTGCGGTAAGCTACCCATACGCCGCGGCCCATCGGGGGGAGGTCCGCCATCTTGTGCTCTTGGATGTGCCGCCACAGGGTACGGCTGCGTTCGAGAAGCTGCGCTCGGAGGCGTGGAATTGGGGGTTCCAGGCCATACCAGACATGCCCGAAACGCTCGTTGCCGGGCGTGAACGAGCCTACCTGGATGAAGGGTTCTACAAGGCGCTCTCTCAGAACAAGACCGCGTTCAGCCGCGAAGACGTCGACGAATACGTTCGTGCCTACTCCGCGCCGGGAGCGATGCACGCAGCGTTCGAATGGTATCGAGCTTTCCCCGAAGACATCCGACAAAACCGGATCCAGCTGAAGACGCGACTTGAGATGCCGGTGCTGATGCTAGGGGGCGCGCAGTCCGGAGCATCGCTCATGCGCGAAACCGCCCAGGAGATTGCGATCCGTTACGAGGTCGGTTCAGTCGAGAACTGCGGTCATTGGATGGCCGAGGAGCAACCGGAGGCTGTATCCACCAGAATCCTCGCGTTCATCGACAGCCCAGAGCCTTCCGCTTCACGAGCACTGATGCAGCATCCGCACCGCTCGAGGACGTCTTCCCTCCAGGCGGCGCCGCAGTGACGCGGCATCGGGTATGGTAAGGGCGGCGCTGGTCCCTATCGAGCATCGGGTGGTCGAGGCGAACGGAGCGCGGTTCCACATAGCATCGGCAGGCGAAGGTCCGCCATTGCTGCTTCTGCACGGCTGGCCGGAGTTTTGGCTGACCTGGCATCCAATCATCGAGCGTCTCGCCGATCGCTTCCAGCTCATAGCTCCAGACCTGCGGGGCTTCGGCGGAAGCGAGAAGCCGGGAGCGGCTTTCGGACCTTCGCGACATGCGGACGACATGGCTGCGCTCATAGAAATCCTCGATATCGCACCGGTCGGGATAGTGTCGCATGACGTCGGGGCCAGCGTGGCGCAGGAACTCGCTCGTCGACGGCCGGGACTGGTCCGCGCGCTCTTCTTCTTCAATCTCGTTTATCCGGGCATCGGCGACCGATTCACGACGCCCGATCATCTACGCTTCGTATGGCACACCTATTTCAACCAGAGCGAACTCGCGCCGAAGCTTCTCCGCACATCGCCAGAAGCGATTCCGATGTTCGTCGAGCATCTGGTTAAGCTGTGGGCGTACCGTCAAGATGCCATCGGGCAGGATCTCATCGATGCCTTTGCCCAGAATCTCGCCCAGCCTGGCAATCTTGAAGGCGGCTTCGACTACTATCGCGGTGCGGCGGAGGAACGCGCGCTCGCTGATGAGCATGGAAAGCCGTCTCCGATCGCCATTCCGACCTGTGTGCGGTGGACCGAGGGCGACCGGGCGCTTCCGGTGGCATGGGCGGACCGCCTCCCGGAGTTCTTCACAAATCTCGACTTTGCTTCGTTCCCGGACGCCGGTCACTTCCCACATCACGAGCAGCCCGATCACGCCGCGGCGGAGATCGCTGGCTTCTTCGGTCGGCTGACTGCGTCATGAGCGTTCCCTGGCGCGCCGGCGGCGCTGCCGGTGTCTGGAGCAACAGCCGAAGGCTTATCGTTCTCGCCGTCGCATACCAATGGTTCTACAACGGGGCCAACTACCTGGCGTTCAAGATTGCGGGAGATGCTCTTCACCCACTGATCGTGGCCACCATCCGGTTCGCCGTCGCAGGGTTGCTCCTTCTTCCCTTTGCGATCGCGCGTCGCAAGCGGGCTTCGGTCACGCCGAGACAGATCGTGAATGCCGCGATCGTCGGGATTATACTGCTCGTCGCAAGCCAGGCTCTGGCGATCTGGGGCACGCACTTCCTCCCTGCCGGTGTCGCCTCCGTATTTGGATCGGCGGCGCCGCTGTTCTTGGCGCTGTTCGCGTGGGCAATCTACGGACGGCCGCTGACGCGTCGGCAGTTGGCGGGCGTCGTAATTGGTTTCGTCGGATTGGCGCTGATCGGCTGGTCGTCTGCCACGAACGCCGGTTTCAGTCTGGTCGGTGCCGGCTTGACCCTCACGGCGTCGGCCTGCTGGGCGCTAGGTTCGCTACTTGCACCGCGGCTCAAGCAACCGGACGATTCTCTGGTTGCCCTGACTACGCAGTTGTTGGCGGCGGGTTTCCTTCTTGCATTGATCGTCACCGCAGCCGGCCTCGCGGGCAAGGCTCGGTTCGACCACGTGCCGCTGTCGGCGTGGGGAGCGATCGGCTTCCTCATCGTGGCCAGCACGCTTATCGGCTATGCGGTGTTCTTGGCGCTAAACTCCCACGTCTCGTCGACGCTGGCCAACACCTTCAATTATGCCGCTCCGGTGATCTCGATCCTGCTTGCTGCGTTGCTTCTTCACGAGCCGTTGACGACCGCCAAGATCGCGGCGGCGACGATCACGCTCGCCGGCGTCGCGCTGATGATCGGAGGCTCCGACGGAAAGCGTGCACATGTAACGGAGCGGACATGACTGCACCAGCGACGCCCGCGCCGATAGCGGTGTCCGAATCTGAACTCGTGGACCTGCGCGAGAGGCTTGCCCGCACTCGGTGGCCGGAGGCGGAGACGGTAGGCGACTGGGCGCAAGGGGCACCGCTCGACAGCGTTCAGGTGCTCTGCGCCTATTGGCGCGAAGAGTACGATTGGCGGCGCTGTGAGGCAATGCTTAACGGCTGGAATCCGCAGCGTATCATGCTGGATGGACTCGGCATCCAGTTCTTCCACGTCCGGTCGCCTCAGCCTTCGGCGCTGCCGTTACTAATGACCCATGGTTGGCCAGGTTCCGTCATAGAGTTTCACAAGATCATCGGACCTTTGACGGACCCGGCACGTCACGGTGGCGACCCGATGGACGCTGTCCACCTGGTCATGCCGATGCTGCCTGGGTACGGTTTCTCAGATAAGCCCGCGAAGACGGGGTGGAACCTTGAGCGGACGGCCTCGGCTTGGACGGAGCTTATGCATCGGCTCGGTTATGGTGATCGCTGGGCGGCGCAGGGCGGCGACTGGGGAGCACAGGTCACCTCGACCCTCGCTTCGCGATCGCCACCAGGGCTCGTCGGCGTTCATTTCAATGGCCATTCTTGGCGACCTACGCCAGCCGAGCGAAAGCATGCTGACGAGACCGAGACGAAGCTCATCGAGCGTATGGATTACACCGATGCCGAGCTGATGGGCTACAAGAAGCTGCAGGGTACGCGGCCGCAAACGATTGGTACTGTGCTGGCAGACTCGCCTGCCGGACAGGCCGCATGGATTTTCGAGAAGTATCGCGATTGGACCGACTGCGAAGGCGATCCTGCCCGCCTCTTCAGCGCAGACGAGATGCTCGACAACATCATGCTTTACTGGCTGCCGAACGCGGGAGCATCCTCGGCCCGTCTGTACTGGGAGGTGGAGCATGCGCCGGACGAGGCCTCAACAGTGGCGGTGCCGGTCGCTTTCACCCGCTTCCCAGCGGATCTTAGCGCCCCCTCGCGCCGATGGGCCGAACGGAGGTTTAAGAACATCGTTTCGTGGCGGGAGGTCGCGAAGGGTGGTCATTTCGCCGCCTGGGAACAGCCTGAGCTGTTCACACAGGAGCTTCGGATCGGCTTGCGGGCGCTGAAAGCCGCGACCCTATGAGCGGCGAGATCGTGATGACACGGAAAATATGGTTTTGCAGACAAGAACAACCTGATTCATCTTTGCTCACGCCAGACCGCTTGGCTGTATTAGCATTTACCGAGTATGCAACAGTATTCGGTGGCCCGTCCGCTCGACCACATCATACGTGTTCCAAGCCGACCCTACATCGCAACCCTTCCGCGTCTACGTCTATAAAGCTAAATACACGACAGCTGTTTTTATCGATCCGGCGTGACGGCATGCCGTCGACAGTCGCGGGATCGATCGTCGCTATCACCGGAGCCTCCATCAAGCGCCGATGCCAGAAGGCGGTTGGTCCGACCCGACTTCGCGTACTCAGCTGCAAACCGTATCGTTGCCTCCCCGAGGAATTGCCCGAGTGTTTGATCCTCAGATCGAACTTCAGGGGCTGACCTCATCTCAGTGTGCCAGTCGCGGGCGCGGGTTTCAGATCGAGGTCCTGATAATCGAAGCTGAAGTCGGCGAGAGGCGAAACCGGTTTGAGGCTTACGCGGTCGACATGGCCGTTAGCATCGAGCCGAAGGTGACGAATGCAGGCTCGATATTCGGGTCGGTGAAGCGCGCGATAAACGTATCGTACTGATGCGGCACCAGCGGGCCAATCATCCTCGGCGTCGTTTTGAAGTCGATCGTCAGCCCTGATGCGGTCGCCGTTACGGCAACATGTCCGTACCACGGATCGACATAGTCGCCGGCGTAGCTACGAAGCGGCAGCGATGGCTTTG
The DNA here is from genome assembly GCF_018982885.2 of Polymorphobacter megasporae. Taxonomy (NCBI): domain Bacteria; kingdom Pseudomonadati; phylum Pseudomonadota; class Alphaproteobacteria; order Sphingomonadales; family Sphingosinicellaceae; genus Glacieibacterium; species Glacieibacterium megasporae. The sequence continues at coordinate 483,072 of NZ_CP081848.1, forward strand.
CAGGGGAAGGCGCAACTGCCGTGTAGTTCGCCGCGGCGACGGCCTCGGCAACCCGAGCGTGCGCCAGCGCGATCAGCTTTTCTGGCCAGTCGGCTTTGGGCAATCCGAGATAATGATCGAGCAGTTCGTACATCAAGCCGCGCATGACGTACCCATCTTCCGAGTTGATCAGCATCGTGAAGCCGACATTCTGCTCAGGCATCAAAACCACTATCGCCTGGAAGCCGAACACCGCGCCCGAATGCCATACGATTTTCGTGCCGCGATAGTCGCGGACATCCCAGCCGAGCGCATAGCCGTCGAAGTTCGCCTTGGTCGCAGTGAAGCCGGGAGGAGCGTCAGCGATCGGCTGGAAGACGAGCGGTGACCACATTGTCTTCGACGCCGCTTCGCTGAATAGCCGGGTCCCGTCGGCAAGCGCCCCGTGCGCGAGTTGCAGGCTCATCCACTTCAGCATGTCTTTGGCGCTCACTGCCATGCCGCCGGCCGGGGCGCCGTTGCGGCCGAGTTCGTCGCGCTCGTCTATGCGGATCTGCGTGCCCGCCCCGCGCAGGCCGCCGTCGAGCCGCGCGTGCGGGTAGGCACGGTCGGCGACGGCGAAGCGCTCGCCGGACCCGGTCGTCGACTCGAGCATACCCGCCGGACGCAGAACGTCTTTGCGGACATAGTCCTCCCACGTTTGGCCGGTAACTTCCTCAATCAGCTGCCCCGCGACCATGTAGAGGACGTTGTCATAGGCGAAGGCGCTCCGAAAACTCGTCGCGGGCTTCAGAAAGGCTAGACGTCGGACGCTCTCGCGCCGGTCGAGAATGGTCCGCGGTACGAACAGAAGGTCGCCCTCGCCTAGCCCGAGGCCCGAGCGGTGGACCAGGAGGTCGCGGATGGTTATCTCCCGCGTGACCCACGGATCGTACATCCGGAACCACGGCAGGCGATCGATGACCTTGTCGTCCCAACCGATCCGGCCGGCATCGACCAGTGTCGCCAGCGCCGCGGTTGTGAATGCCTTACCCGTCGAGCCGTTGGGAAAGAGCGTGTCCGCGTCGACCTTGGCCGGTGAGCCCAGGGCACGGACGCCGAAGCCCTGGACGAACGTCGCCGTGCCGTTTTCGACGATGGCGACGCTCATCCCGGGTATTCCGGCCTCGGCCCGAAGCGCGTCCACACGCGCGGCAAACCCCGCTGGCGGGGCGGCGGCGACCGGGGCCGCCACCAACAGGATGACGACGAACAGGCGAATCATACAGCCTCCGATGTCCTAAGCAGCCGTGCCAATCCAAGGGTCAGCAGCGGCAGAACGTAGACGATCAGGAACACCACCGCGAGCGCGCGGTACCCGCGCGCGATAAGTGCGACTAGACCGAAGCGGTCGGCGACAAATATGCACGCAGTTACAATCCCCGCAGCTAGAATCGCACGATCGCGTGCGCCGAGCGCGCGACGCGACGCGTGCGCGATCCGCTCGACGATGGCGTGAACCGCGCCGGTGCCGCTCTCGAGAAGCGCTGCGAAGATCATCGTCTGGAACAATAGGCGAAAGGCGGGCATGCCGAGAGCCGAGAGCATCGTGTCGGACGGCAGCGTCGCGCTCGCGATGCCCGGCAGAAAGGCCGTCATCGCGACAAAGAACACGATCGCCGGCGCCATCGCAAGCGGTCCGGCGATCAAGCCGGCGGCGATCGCATCGCGGCGGCTCGTCAAATGGCGCAGTACCGGCAGTACGACGACCGCCCCGACGATGTTGTAGCTGGCATAGGTCACACCACCGACGACCCAGTCTCGCGGCGGCGGAGCGTCGACGAACGCTCGACGGATCCCGCCACCGAAGTGCATCACCGCGAGGATGAGGAAGACAGCGTACACCCCGTATAGAATGAGGGAGACATATTTGAAGAGCCGCTCGACGCCGGCGTTGCCGAACGTGGCGAAGACGACGATAGACGTGGCCAAGGCCAACGTTCCCGTCAGCTGCGGCGCGCCGAGGGTCGCCGCGCCGATCGCCCCGGCCGCCGCGCCGAACACCGCCAGCACCACGACGACGAACAGAAGGTACGAGATCTCGAAGACGACCCCACCGCGGCCAAGAAGCGCCGCGAACAATGCCCTATAGTCGCCTGCGCCGACACCGTGCGCGAAGGCGAAGGTGGTCGCCGCGACGCTGCTCCAAATGAGCGTCGCCAAGATCATGCCCGCTACGCCGCCCCATGGTCCGGCAGGGAGTTCGCGGCCCGTGGCGTAGCCGCCGCCGATGACGACCGCCTTGAACGCCAACCCCGGTAATATGAAGCGCTGGAAGCGCGTAGCGGAATCGGGCGTCGTCATTTCAGGCAGGCTTCGACCAGCGCATCGAACGCCGCGCCACCGCGGATCGGATCTGCTACGGGCAGGCCGTGCCGGGCAGACTCGAACGCCATCAATGTCTTTGCGGCTTTCGCATCCATCGCCGACGTGTTGAGCGCGATGCCGCCGCATACGATGTTCGGGTTGGTCGTCCGCCCGAGCATGACCGTCAAGCCGATAACCTCGGCGATCGAGGGTAGGGCGAAATCCGGCAGACCCATAATGTGGGTCCGCGCCGGATCGTGGCAAACGACGAAAACGTCGGGCTGACTGCCGTGGAGCAAAGCCAGCGACACGGATGCATAGGCAGGATGGAATAGCGAGCCCTGACCCTCGATCACGTCCCAATGATCCGGGGCAGCATCGATGCTGAGCATCTCGGCGGCACCGGCGGCGAAGTCGCTTATGACCGCATCGATCGGAATGCCGCCGCCCGCGATGATGATGCCGGTTTGTCCCGTCGCCCGAAAATCGACATCGACGCCGCGTCGGGCGAATGCCCGGGCGATCGAGAGCGCCGTGTACTTCTTGCCGAGCGCGCAATCGGTACCTACTGTCAGCAGACGCTTGCCCTGCCGCCGACGCCCGGAGCCGACCGGAATCGCTGCCGGCGGTATGCGTACATCGATGAGAGCCTTCCGCGTTTTCGCCGCGGCTATTGCGAGAACGGGCAAGTCGCCCAGCCGCTGGTGCATTCCGCTGATCAAGTCGAGTCCAGCGTCCAGCGCCTCGACGAGCAACGGGAGCCACGCCGGGGCGATCATACCGCCTTCGACTGCGACGCCAATGACCAGCGCCCGCGCGCCGCGGAACCGCGCTTCGGCCGGTGTCATCCGTGGCAGTCCCGTGGTGACCGTGCATCCCGGCAGAGCGCACTCGCCGACGCAGCGGTCGCTGGCCCAGTCGCGCAGTCCGAATGCGGTTTTGGCGTAGGCATCTGCGGAGACCTCGCCGAGAAACAGCAGATACGGCGACGGTAGAGACCGCAACTGCGCCACGTCGTCGCCGCGCCAAGTCTGCGCGCCGATGATCGGCACGACGCTACAACGCGGCCGTGAGCGCCAGCCCGACCGTGCGCGGTCGGATCACGCCGGTTGCGACCGCACCATTCGGGTTGATCGGACCGCCGTTCGCCATCGCGGCGCCAGTGGAGGTCTTACCCTCCGCGTTGGTCACGTTCTTGACGTAGGCTTCTAGACCGAAGCGGCCGAAGTCCGCACCGGCGCGGAGGTCGACGACCGTGTACTGCGGCAGCTGACGCTGCCGGCCGTTGGTTGTACGGAACGTCTGATCGAAGTCGCCCGGCTGCTTCGACAGGAAGCGCGACGACACGCCGACAAACGGCTTAAGCATGTCGCCGATCGACCAGGCGTAGTCGCCATTCAGATTGACGCTGTACTTCGGCGTGAACGGTAACGCGTCCCCGGGCCGACCGCCCACCAGTGGACCTGCGTCGTCGACCAAGCGGGCGTGCGTGTAGGCCCCATTGACCGAAAAATTGAGGCCAGGCGTCGGCCGAACAGTCGCGGTCAATTCGAAACCATCGCTGCGAGCCTTGCCGGCGTTTACATTGATACCGAAGTTGTTGACGATCGCGAGGAGCTGGATGTTTTTCCAGTCGATGTAGAAGATGTCGGCATCGATGCTGAACGTCCGGTCCGCCGTCTGCGCCTTGATGCCGACCTCGTAGTTGGTCAGCGTGTCGGAGGTGTAGCTCGTCGGCGTTCCCGGGGGAGCACCGGGCGGGAGGACGTTCGGTCCGCCCGGCCGATAACCCTTTGCAACCCGGCCGTAGACCGATAGGTTTTCTCCGAATTTGACCTTGGGTGCAGCCGAATAGGTGAAAACGTTTTCCGCCGACGTCGCGGTCGGGAAGATGCTGGTCCCCCCGGCGAGCGCTCCGGCAGTGTCCTGATTCGCGCGCTGACTGTTATGGCTGTAGCGGCCGCCTAGGTCCAAATCGAAGTGCTCGCCGAAGTGAAGCGTGGCATTGCCGAACCCCGCGGTCTCTTCGTAGCGTGACCGGAGGTTCACCAGCGCGAGCTGCGGCAGCCCGGTCGCGGGGGTCAGAGTGCCTGGGACGACCGCGACGTATTCCTGACGGATATAACCGCGCTCGTTAGTGTAGTAGACGCCGGCGAGAAGATCGATGAAAGACAGCGACTTCGTCAGTCGCATCTCCTCGGTGAACTTGTCGTCGTTGGTGTTCTGACCGAGGTAGAGCTCATTTGGCACTTTGAAGATCGCGTTGATCAGCCCGCTGAGGTTGTTCGTAGCATCGGTGCGGCTCGTCTGACGTTGGGTGCCGTAGCTCGTCGACGACGACACGTCGACGAAGCCGAGATCGAGATGGCCGGTACCATTGTAGACGCGGTAGGCGACATTGCTGAACGAAGGCACGAACTGCGACAATGTCGGCTGGCCATAGAGTGTCGAGAGCGTGTCGGGATCGCTCTCGACGGTCGACCGCGCTTTGGCTTCGATGTTCTGCAGGATCGCGCTCGCGCGGAACGAGAACTTCGAGCTCGGCTCAAACAGGATGGAAGCCCTTCCCCCATAGACACGATCACTGTTGATGTCGTTCTGCCGATCCGATCCCCCGGTGCCGATCGAATCGATGAATCCGCCGTCGCGGCGATAGAAGCCCGAGGCGCGGACCGCGAGCGTCGGCGTCAGCGGCACGTTGACGACGGCATTTCCGTAATAGGAAACCTGGCCGCCCTCGACCGCCTCGACGCCCCCACGGCCACGTGCACTGAGCGTGGTCGGATCGGGAGCGTTAGTGACGAATTTGAGGATGCCGCCAAGCGAATTCGACCCGTAGAAGGTGCCTTGCGGGCCGCGCAAGACCTCAATGCGCGAAAGGTCGAACGTGTCGAAGTCTCCAGCAAGAACCGCCCCGTTGACCAGACCGCTCGACGAGCCGAACGGCGTCTCGTCGACGTATACAGCAACGGTCGAGGCTACCCCGCCAGCGTTGATGCCGCGCAGTATCAGACGTCCCGCGCCCGGCGTCGATTCGGTGAGTTGGAGGCCGGGAACAAGCTTCAGGTAATCCTGAAAGCTCGTCGCCTGCTGCAGTTCGAGAGTGGTGCCCGACACGACGGAGATCGACTGTGGCACATCGATCAGAGCCTGACTGCGCTTCTGCGCGGTGACGACGATGTCCTCGGCGCTTCCAGAACCGGCGCCGGCTTGAGGATCCGCGTTCACGGCGCCGGAAAGGGGCACCGCGGAAGCCGATTGCGGAGCCGCGGCCAAGAAAGCGGCGGTCGACAGAATCAAGGCGCGCTGCTTCATCATGATCTATTCCCCTCTATCCCAGGATCGCCAACATCACCCTGGCCAATCCCATGTTGGACGATACGATCCCGATCGGAGAAGTCAAAGCTTTCGTCTAGTCGATGCAGCATTTCGGCGCGGGCAAGCAGAGGTCGGCTAAGCCGCAGCAAAAGTGCCGCAAAGACTGCTACGGCAGCCAACAGCGTGAAGTAGGTGCCATGGCCCATTCGGCTCCAAAGGGTGCCGACGGCTCCAGCGGCGAGACTGCCGCTGAAGATCGTCAGAAACCATGCCGCGACGGTGGTGGCGCCGAAGCCGGGCGCGGCTAGTTTCGCGAACAGTCCTAGCCCCGTCGGCAAAACGAACAGTTCGCCGAGCGTATAGATCGCAAAGAATGCGATCAGCCAAACCGAGTCGGCGCGGCTGTTGCCCGCAGTCTCCGCGACGACCGCCAACAGAAGATACGCGCCGCCGACGATCATCGCGCCCGTCGCCATGCGTCCAATCGCGTCGCGCGCCAGCCCGCCTGCCTCACGGCGCCGCCAGATGGCGAGCAGGACGGGGGTCATCGCCATGACGAATAGAGGGTTCAGAGACTGAAACCACGTCATAGGGACGATGATATCAGTGCTAAACAAATGGACCCGACGATCGATGCCGACGTCTGCCCATAATGCAACGGTATTGCCGATCTGCTCATATGCGCCACGGAACACGGTCACCGCGAGTGCGACGGCAACGAGGACGGCGATCGTCGCGCGGTCGAAGCCGGTGGCGGCACCGCGGCGTTCTGGCCGCGCCGTCCGATCACGTTCCGGCGGCAGATAGCGCCCGCCCCACAGATAGATCATCAACCCGGCAACCATGCCAAAACCCGCTGCGCCGAAACCATAGTACCAGCCGTAGACCTCGCCGAGCGTCCCGCAGATCAGTGGGGCGAGGAAACCACCGATGTTGATGCCGACGTAGTATACGTTGTACGCCCACGCACGTCGCGGGTCGTCGGCCGTATACAGGTCGTTGATCTGACTCGGCAGACTTGGCAGGAACAGCCCGTTGCCAAGCGCGATCGTCGCCAACGCCGGATAAAACAATGGCGGAAAGATCATCATAAAGTGACCAGCTGCCATGATGCTTGCGCCGAACAGAACAGCGCGGCGCTTACCAAGGTAGCGGTCGGCGATCACCCCGCCGACGATCGGCGTGAAGTATGCGCACGCTGTATAGGTGCCGTAGACCAGCGAAGCGGTGCCCTGCCCAAGCAGCAACGACTTGGTCATGTAGTAGACCAGCAGCGCCCGCATGCCGAAGTACGAGAATTGCTCCCACATGTTTGTCAGGAATAAAACAGTAAGGCCACGCGGCTGACCGAACCAATTTCCCTGCCCCGTAGGCCCGGCCGCCGGCGCGAAGATTGTCATGCTCCGAGCGGGGTTCCCCAGACCTCTGGCCCCGACCATATCTCGCCGTTGGCGTAGACAACGCTGGGGCTGACGTCTTCGGCGAGGAAGGTCGGGCCGTCGAGGTCGACGAGGTCGGTGACTTGCCCGAGGACGAAGCCAGGCGCGGTGGCAAGGCTTGTACCGACCATTGTCCCCACCATCACGGCAAGGCCGAGCCGACGCGCCTCGGCCGCCATGAGCAGCCCTTCGGTCAGGCCGCCGCACTTGTCGAGTTTGATATTGACAACATTAAACCTGCCGACCGCTCCGGCGACATCGGCAAGACTGCAGATGCTCTCGTCGCCCGCCAGCGGGATCGGAGAATTGAACCACTCCAGCTCGGCGTCGTGGCCGCGTGCAAGCGGCTGCTCGACGAGGCTGACGCCGTTGTCGACGAGGCCCGGCAGGAGCGCGTCGAGGCTGGCGCGGGTAAACCCCTGGTTGCCGTCGACGCCGAGCCAAGCGTCGGGCCGGGCCGCGCGGATCGCGATCACCCGGGCAAGGTCGAGATCGACATCGCCTGTCAGCTTTACCTTGATGGACTTGGCCTGAACGTAGGCGACTGACATCGCCGCCATCGCCTCGGGGGTGTCGGCCCCGATGGTGAAAGTTGTGCGGAGCGCCCGCGGCGCGGCGAGCCCGGCGAGTGCCCATACCGGTGTCCGCGCACGCGCCGCCTCGAGCTCCCACAACGCGCAGTCCACGGCGTTCCGCGCGCCGCCCGGCGGAAGGATGGTCCGCAATTCCTCACGCGAAGTGACCGCCTCTAGTTCGCGGCGGTTCTCCTCGAGCGTGGCGATGATCGTGTCGACCGTATCGTCGAGGAAGAATACTCCTGACGCCTCGCCGCGACCGGTACGGCCGTTTTCGCGTAACGTGACGGTGACGATCGGCGAGGTTTCGAAGATGTGCCCGGCGATGCGGAACGGAGCCTTGAGCCTGAGATCGGACCGATGGATTTCGAGGGTGATCGCCATCAGTAGTGAACCGATGGCGTCATCAAGTTGAACGTGGCGGCCACATAGACAACCAAGACCGCCGACGCGAACACGAGGAGGTTCCACACCTTACGCGTCCAAGGCCGGCCGCCTGCGATGGTCAGCCACAGATGCAAGCCGCTGGCGAGGACCGCGCCGACGAAGACGACGGCACCGGAGATCTCTAGCGTCAGAACTAACCAATCGAGGCCGCCAGCCAGCGCGTCCGGGCTGCCAGTCATAATCGTCACGGCCACCCCCCACGCGGCAACGACCGCGACATCGAGACCGGCAAGCAGCCGTGTCGCGCGATGCGCATGCAGTGCGGGGCCGGCAAGCTGCTGCATCGCCTTATACCGCCGTCTAACCAGCGCTGCGATCGGCCAATGAAGGAAGGTCAGCAGCAGGATGCCAAGCGAAACGCCCAGCGCTGGAAGGATCCACGACGCCGATTTGCCGGTGGGAACACGGTCGAACACCTCGAATGGCGAGGCGAAGTCGTAGCTCCACCGAACCGGCTTGCCGCCGACGACTTGAGCCGCGAGCCTATCGTGGCCATTCGCGTCACGCCATACGTATGGTGCGATTTCGACCCAGTCACGCGGTCGACCGCCGGCGCCGACAATAGATGGTACCACCAGCTCGCCCTTTGGGCCGACGTTCACAGTCGCCTGAGTCAGGAGGTACAGGGACGACAGGAAGGACGTCTCGGCTCGGCGGCTGGCCCACCATGTTCCCGCCATCGCTCGTGCGTGAGAGGTCGACGTCGCAGCGTCGACCTTACCGTCGGGCGTGGCGACATTGGGAAAGTAGCGGTCCGCGAAATCCTGGAACAGCGCCCCTCGCAGCGTTCCGGCGGCGCCCGCCTTGCCGGGGCTATTAAACGAAACGTAGAACCCGACGCCTTCCCGAAGGAAAAGGTGAAGCGAGGTGTGGAAGGCTTCGAGATCGCCAAGATGCCCCACGATCTCCCGACCGTTGAGGTTGGTTTCGAAGAAGCCGAGTTCCATCCGGCTGAGCGGCGGAATGAGCGACCGCGGGTTCACCTTGCCCAACGGACTGGCATGCATCATTGCGGCAGTCGCCGGCTGCAGGATGCGATGTCCGTCGAGCTCGCCGCCGTTCAACTGGGCCAGCATGAACCGCGCCATGTCGACGCCCGACGAGGAGCCCTCGCCTGCAGGGCCCGGGCCTACGTACTCGAAGCCAGGCGACGGCTTGCCGGGCTTGGGATATCCAATGGCCATGTCGCCTGCGATCGATGCAGGGAGCGGCTCGTGGAAAGTCGAGTGGCGCATATCGAGCGGCGCGAAGATGTGCTTGTCGAGATAGTCCTCGATCTTCTCTCCCGACACGCGCTCCACGATGTATGCAGCCAGGGCGGTCCCCCAATTGGAGTACGCCGGAGTTGTTCCGCTTGCGAATATCCTCTTCGGTATCCACCGTCGCAAGTAGTCTCCTAGCGGCTGATTGAATTTGGGGTCGAAGTAGACGATCCCCTTTGCGGTTTCCTCGAAACCGCCGGTGTGGGTCATGAGCTGGCGCATCGTCACCGGGCCGTCGGACCGCGGCGGCAGCTTGAAATCGAGATAGGTGTTGACGTCGGCGTCGAGGTTGAGCCGACCCGCCTCGACCTGCTGCATAACGGCGGTCCAGGTGAACAGTTTCGACACCGAGCCGGGGCGGAACAGCGTCCGTTCGGGATCGACCGGGGTCCGCTTGTCTCGGTCGGCGTAGCCGAAGCCGCGCGCGGTAAGGATCCTTCCGTCGGCGACGATGGTGACCACGGCTCCCGGTATGTCGCCGGTGTGGAGCGCATACGGCATGTATCCGTCGAGCCATGCGTCGACGTCGGATTTGGTCAGCGCGTGCGCGGGACTTCCGGGCGGCACGTCGCGTGCGGGCAGCACGGTCGTGCTGGCGGCCGGCGGCGTCAGGCTCGGCCCCACACTCGCCCTGTCCTGAGCCTGTGTGGTCGCTGCCACCAAGGCGACAAGTCCGAAGATCCACGCAGCTCGTTGCATCACCCACTCCCCACCCCGGATTGCCTCCGACCGTTCGAATCGATACCTTCAGCAAAGATGATCCGATTGGGATGATGTTATCCCGATTGGAGATGACGTCAACCGTTATGGGAGTGTCCGACGTGACTACCACAAGTCCGACCCTCGGGGCCCTTTTGCGGGCTTTTCGCTTCCGCAAGGACTGGACGCTGAAGGAAATGAGCACGGCTTGCGGAATACCGCTTTCGACGCTTTCCAAGATCGAGCACGATCGACTGACGCTAACTTATGACAAGCTACAGGTTCTGAGCCGCCGCTTGGGTATGCGCATGTCGGAATTGTTCGCCGAGACCGACGACGACGCTCGGCAATCCGTGACCGCGCGTCGCAGCGTCGGCACGGTCGGCACTTCGATCCGAGTCGAAACGCCGAATTACGACTATTACTACTTGTGCACCGAACTGCGGAAGAAGCGTATGATACCGGTGCTCGCCAAGATCCGGGCCAAGAGCGCCGAGGAGTTCGGCGAGCTGGTTAAGCACGCTGGCGAGGAGTATATCTACGTTCTAAGAGGTAGAATCGTGGTCATTACCGAATTCTACGATCCAGTCGTGCTCGGGGAGGGTGAATCCATCTACATCGATTCGACCATGGGCCATGGTTATCTAGTCGCCGACGGTTGCGAAGAGGCGGAGACGATCGGCGTGATGTCGAGCGCCGACGAGGAGTTGACGTCGGCTCTGATGGCGTTGCACGGCGACAGAAGCGACGTTGGTCCGATACAGCGGTTGAAGCGATGAGGCGATCGCGCCACATTCGGCATATGATGCCCTTGGCCAATGACGGCACGATCGTTCGACCAGAGGTCCTCGTCGCTGCAATGGTAGACTGTTGGTGAGACGGCTCGTTGCCTTGCCCCAGGAGCATCTGTCTCATGTCGTTCCCTATACGCTTCGCACGGTCGCAGCGGAGTGTCCGTTGTCGCAGCGACGTCAGCAGACCATGAAGTTCGCAGTCAGGTTTGCCGCCCTCGGGATCGCCGCGGCAATGAGCGCTACCACCCTCCAAGCCGCGGCGTCGACTGCGGAGGCACGGGTAGCGGCGGTGCTCAAGTCCACTCCGTTGATCGATGGCCACAACGACTGGGCCGAGGCGCTTCGGGAGCGTGAGGGCGACGGACGTTGGATGCTGGACCTGCGGGCCGGACTCGATACCAAACCAGTGCCGTACAATACCGACATCGTTCGCCTGCGCCGCGGCCACGTCGGCGGCCAATTCTGGTCGGTGTTCGTCTCGGCCGACCTGCCTGGACCCGAGCAGGTCAAGGAAACGCTCGAGCAGATCGACCTCGTCCACGTATTCGTTGCACGATATCCGCAGGATTTCGCGCTCGCCCGAACCGCCGCCGACATCCGCCGCATTCATCGCGAGGGGCGGATCGCGTCGTTGATCGGCGTCGAGGGTGGTGGTCAAATTGATGCCAGCCTCGCGGTGCTTCGCAGCTATCACGACCTCGGTGCAGGCTATCTCACGCTCACTCATGTCAAGAACATCGCGTGGGCCGACTCGGCGACCGATGATCCGAGGCACGTTAGCCTAACGCCATTCGGCCAAGCGGTCATATCCGAACTCAATCGCTTAGGCATGCTGGTCGACCTCAGCCACGTCAGCGAAGCGACGATGCGCGCAGCGCTGGCTGTATCCAAGGCACCGGTGATCTTCTCCCATTCGAGCGCGCGTCTACTCGACGACCATCCGCGCAACGTGTCCGACGACGTTCTCAGGCTGGTTACAACAAACGGCGGGGTCGTGATGGTCAACTTTGCACGCGTCTACATATCGGACGCCTACCGCCTTTGGTCGGCCGAAGAAGCCGCAGAGCGCGCTCGGCTCAATGCCCCACCGTACTCCGGCCTGTTCGTCGGCCAACCGGAGAAGGCCGCGACGGCGCTGGTTGGCTGGGAAGCGACGCACCCGGCTCCGGTCGTCACCCTTTCCATGGTCGCCGACCACATCGAACACATCGCCAAGGTTGCCGGCGTCGATCATGTCGGTTTGGGCAGCGACTTCGACGGCGTCGGCAATGCACTTCCAGACGGACTCGGCGGCGTCGACACCTATCCCGCTCTGCTCGTGGAGCTGGCGCGCCGCGGCTGGAGCGACGCCGACCTCGCCAAGGTTGCCGGCGGGAACATACTGCGGGTGATGACGGCAGCCGAAGGCGTCGCGCTGACAATGGCAAATACACCGGCCGGCTCGGCGACGCTCGCGGCAGACAGCGCATCGAAGTGAGCCCGGGTTTACGGTAGCTCGCGCCACGGGATCGGCGTGCCAACAGCTCGGAGTGATCGCTTGGCTTGGCCCATTGATGTACAGCCGCGTCGTATCTTCCGCTGCGAATGAATGAAGCTGCCGGCGGTGGAAGTCGCAAGCGCTCCACCGCAATACGCCGATGTTTCGAATGACGGAGAACTACGCCTGACCACAAGGCGATGCACGCAGACGAGCCTACACCAATTGAAAGCCGAGGTAGGGGTTCGGCATCATCGTACCACTGTCGTGACCGTCGCGCCGAGGCCGGCACGTTCCATGGCAATGGCGGATCGTCCATCAAACGACCGTATCCGTCACATCCGCATTTCAAGTTTGTCCGTCTAGCTCGGGATAACGGACTGATCCGATGGCGATTAGGCTCTTTCCATATCGTACTCACGCCGTCCGCCGAGCGTCGGCCATCCAACCAGTAAAAGATTAATATACCAAGTTGCATAAAAAGACCTGATAGGAAGATAACTAACCACGGTTAATGTAAATTTACCAAATTATTTGGTGTCTATTATTCCGTGTTAATACTACAGCTCATTGATATCTGGTTGACCGATCGTAATCGCTATTTTGCATATGAGACTTCTTGATGACATCTACCATTGATCTAGAAGAAACTGTCATAGCGCCGCAGCCACGAAGCGCCGCACTCCCGGAAATGGCGACGGCGGTTCTTATCGTCGACGAAGATCGGCAGGTCGAATATGTCAACGCAAGCGCAAGGGAGCTGTTTCTGCCGGTCGAGCCTATTGGCTGCACGTTGACGGCCCTGTTCACCAGTTGTGGCGCGACTGGTGGGGATAGCGTCTTCGCATCAATCGATGACGGTGTCGAATTGGCACCGGTCAGGCTGCAGCTCACCGACGACCGCCTGCTCGACTGCACGCTGCGGTCGTTATCGAGCGGCGGATTCGTCCTCAGCATGGATGATGTCACGACCTATGTTCGCAATGCCGAGATGGCTGAGCGCGATGCATTGACCGGGTTGGCCAATCGTAAAGCGCTACGGGATCGCTTGGTGGAGCGGCTGGCCAACGTAGCGCAGACGGGTCAGGCAACGGCGTTGCTGTATATCGATCTCGATCGCTTCAAGGCGGTCAATGATACACTTGGACATCCGATCGGCGACACGCTGCTCCGGAAGGTAGCCGAGCGCTTTAAAAGCGCGACGCGCGATGGCGATATCGTGGCGCGCCTCGGCGGTGATGAATTTGCAGTTATTCAATCGGACACGCCGCAGCCAGCTGGTGCGCAAGCGCTCGCGACACGCTTGGTCGACCTAATTGGCCGAGCCTATGCGATCGACGGTCATCTCCTGCACATTGGAGCGAGTGTCGGCGTCGCGATCGCGCCAAACGATGGTCGCGAGCCCGATGTATTGCTCAAGAACGCGGATCTTGCGCTTTACCGAGCCAAGGCAGAGGGCCGCGGCTGCTACCGCATGTTCGCGCCGGAGATGGCCGAACATCTGCCGGCGCGGCGAGCGCTGGAAACCGATCTTCGCCGGGCCTTGGCTCTCAAGCAGCTGCAGCTTTTGTATCAGCCACAGTATAATCTTGCCTCGAAGGTGATCGTCGGCTTCGAAGCGCTCATCAGATGGCACCATCCGACACGCGGCGTCGTTCCGCCCGAGGAGTTCGTTCCGCTCGCCGAAGAGATCGGCATCATTGGAGCAATCGGAGAATGGGTGCTTCGTACGGCGTGCAAGCAAGCCGCCGCGTGGTCGGTGCCGGTAACGATTGCCGTCAACCTTTCGCCGGTGCAATTTCGCGGTGGTAGGCTTGCCGAAACGGTGACCTCGGCTCTGGCCCAATCACAGCTTCACGCGCGGCGCTTGGAACTTGAGATCACGGAGGGCGCGCTGCTCAACGACACCAGTGATGTCCTGAAAACGCTCAACAAGATACGAGAGGTTGGCGTCGCAGTGACGATGGACGATTTCGGGACCGGATACTCATCACTCGGTTACCTTCAGAAATTTCCGTTCGATAAAATCAAGATCGACCAGTGCTTCGTCCGCGATATCGATTCTAACGTCGAACGCGAGGCGATCTTCCGTGCCGTCACCGGCCTTGCCTCGGCGCTTCGCATGAAGACGATTGCGGAAGGCGTCGAGACCGAGGCCGAGCTTGCCTGCGTCCACGCTGCGGGGTGCGACGAAGTGCAAGGTTATCTGACCGGTCGCCCGCTATCGGCAGAAGCTACGGTGGCGCTCCTCGAGCGCGCATGCTCAGCGGAAGCTGCGTAAGGAGACATGTCATGTCCGACGATCTTTATCGCCTGGTCTATTATAGCCACAATGCCGTGACCGGCGATGCGGACACGGTGGCGACGGCGATAACCTCGATCTTGGCGAAGAGTCAGGTCAATAATCAGCGTGTCGGCGTTACCGGCGCGCTGATGTTTAACTCGGGTTGCTTCGCCCAGGTGCTCGAAGGTCCGCGCTCTGCTGTCGAGGAGGTGTTCGAGCGCATCCAGCAGGATGACCGTCACGGCGACGTTTCGCTACTTGCATTCGATCCGGTGCCCACCAGAGCATTCGAGGATTGGTCGATGGGCTTCGTCGGTGCCTCGATAGGCGACGCCGCTCGCTACGGCGTTCTCGTCGACAGCAGCGGATTTGATCCCGCAAGGATGGACGGAGATGCTTTGTTCGAAACCCTGCGGGGGCTGGCGATGGAGGAGGAGCATGTCGAACATTGATTCAACCTCTGCCATTCATCCGATGGTTTGCCGTCTGCCGCCCTACGAGGCGCTGGCAGCACCGAGCGCCGGTAACCTCACGAGCTTTTCGATGTTGTACATCGGGTCATTGCGTTCGAACGCGGGGAGTAGTTTCCATCGCTGACGTGTAACGTGCAAGCGTATCGCTCCACGTGATCAAGAGGTTCGCCCGGCAGTCATAGCGGCGGAATGGGTTGTCTCGGCGGCTAGTGACCGCAGCGACCATTCATTCTCGGGCGCTGAACCGATCGCAGTCGCAGCGACGATGTCGCTGCGACGGGAACGGCAAGAGGGTCCCCCGCACCGGCTGATCGACAGCGTAGCTATCCATTGGTCCAGTTTCTGACGTTCTCGCACTGTTGAGCGCGATCGCTGGCGGTTTGATCCAGGACGTTACGTCGACCAGTGCTTGAGGGAATGTTCATCGCAATCCTCATCGAACGAACCGTGAGAGAACGTGGGGCAAGCGGACCATCTGCTCTCATGAACACCCTTTGTCACGGTAGAGTGCCTCACGAGGCCGACGATCACGGTGTTCGCGCGCGAATGAGCCGTTATTACTGCTTGCTGTGCCGATGCAAATCGGGCACCGTCAGCGCAGTCAGTCTAAATGAGCCCCTCGTGGGTCATCGCCATCCGCACGGCTGGTCTTACCATCATCCGATCGCGGAACGTGACGAGTTTCGCCGGCACGTCGAGACCGTTCTTTTCCGCCCAGAGGAGCATGACGAACAGGTAGCAGTCGGCAACGGTGAGATCGGCACCGAAGAGGAAGTTACCCTGCATGGTTTCGGCGAGATAACCCAAGCGCTTTAGGATGAGCTCCTCGGCCTTGGCCTTTTCCTCGTCGCCGGCACCGGCAAAGAACGGCTTGAAGCTCTTGTGAATCTCGGTCGAGATGTACGACAGCGCTTCGAGCAGGCGAGCCCGCCCCAGCGTTCCCGAGGGAGCTAGCGCCTCGGCCCGGTGTGCGATCCAGTCGAGGATCGCGACGTTCTCGCTCAGGGTCTCGCCGGTGTCTAGCGTAAGCGCAGGGACATAGCCTTTGGGATTAATCTCGGTGAAATCCATGCCACCGGAAATCAGCTTGGTTTCGAGGTCGACCTTCACATGCTCGAACGACAGGCCCGCTTCGTGCAAGGCGATGTGATCTGCCAGGCTGCAGGCTCCGGGGGAATAATAGAGCTTCATCGCATCTCTCCGGTATGGACCTCAAGCAAACGCACGGTTTGCCCTTCCGTCGCTGGACTGCGCATCGCCGTCGTCTTAATGATGCTCCGTCCGATTTTCCTCAACGCGCGACAGTGGAAGGTACCGGAATATCGTCCGAAACACGTCCCCGATTCGGCTGATGAAGAGCGACCCGACCTGGGGCAGGTCCGCAGCTTCGGCGCCGTCGGCGAGATAGCCGTGCGTTACCGGCTTTCTTTTTAGCTTGCTCAATAATCCAACATCGTGATCTCCATGGCGTACTGTAGGCGGTGGATCAATTCACTGCCGAATGAACGTCACTCATGCGGCGACGGGCCTCAGAGCCTTTTGTCCCAGCCAGGCGCGTATAACCTGGATGAGTTCCGCCTTGCGTTCCAGCGGAAGCCAATGGGCACCGACCAGGCTCGTCACCACCAGGTCCGCGCAGGCCGCGCGCATCGGATCGCCAGAGTGGTTGCCCTTGATGGTGTTGATCGCATCAAGATCCCCGTTGACGTACAGCACCGGCTGCAGGATGCGGCCACCGCTGGGCGCCATTCGTGCATAAGCGATGTTGGCATCGTCGTTCATGTACCATGCGCACGGCCCGCGAAAGCCATGAGCGTTGAAAGCCTGCACAAGTGCATCGAAGTCGGCAGACGGCCACAGGTCCGCGTCGGGTCGCGTGGGCGGAGCGCGATGCGCCGAACCGAATCGCCCGCCCTTCCGGGTGACCATCGCATTCGGCGAAGGCTTCCCGACGCTGGCAGGGTCGCCCTTGCGGAAAATCGATGCCAGCGACGCCGCCTTGTCCGCATCCAGGTCGGCGACCGCGGATTTGA
Organism: Polymorphobacter megasporae; assembly: GCF_018982885.2. Lineage (NCBI taxonomy): Bacteria > Pseudomonadati > Pseudomonadota > Alphaproteobacteria > Sphingomonadales > Sphingosinicellaceae > Glacieibacterium > Glacieibacterium megasporae. The sequence goes on from NZ_CP081848.1 coordinate 500,198, forward strand.
AGTGCTTGGTGTAGTAGCGGTAGTAGTCCCACTGGCCATCCGGGTATTGATCAGCCGGATAGATCGTGCGGTCGACCAACGGGACGATCGTCGGTAAGGCGTTCGCGTCGGGAAAGTATGGAACCGAGATCAAGACCGCGCCACGGCTGCGCGCGGGTTGATGTGCGACCAGCGACGAGGCTATGACGCTGCCCCAGTCGTGGCCGACCCAGATCGCGGGCTTGCCCCCAAGGTGGTCATGAAGCTCCGCCATATCCTGTATAATATGCTCATAAGTGTACGCATCGATGGCTTCGGGGATGGAGGAACCTCCATAGCCGCGCATGTCCGGAGCGACGCATCGCCAACCGTCCGCGGCGAATGCGTCCATCTGAGCGCGCCATATGAGGCCAAGCTCCGGCCAGCCGTGGAGAAAGATCATCAACGGCCCACCGGCCGGACCAATTTCAAGATAGTGCGTCGTATGACGAACTGTACTGAAAATGCGCGACGAGAGCTTGGGCGCGGGCATGCCCGATGCCGCTCCCGAAAGAAGGCCGACTGCACACATTCCCAAGAGGATGGTCCGCCTGTCGATCGCGGCTTTCAAAGGAGAGCCGAGCAGTTCAATCACGTCGTTCATCGTCAAATACTCCGGGCGTTCCAGATTACTGGGCTTGGCTCAAAGCCATTTCTCACAGTATGCCGAACCATCTGATCGGTTTAGTGCGATAATCGTTCATGAGGCTTGTAGTCAGACTTATAGGTGCGGATTGCGACAGAAGGACACTCTCGAAGGCGTCGCGGTGTTCGTCGCGGCGGCCGAGGCAGGCAGCTTCTCCGAAGCGGCGAGGCGTTTGGGGGTAACGCCATCCGCAATCAGCCAGGCTATCCGGGGTCTCGAGGATAGGCTTGGTACGACGCTCCTTCGCCGATCGACACGCAGCCTGAGCTTGACCGACGTCGGCCGGGATTATCTGAGTGAAGCAGCACCCGCCCTATCGCGATTGAGGCGAGCCGCGGAGGACGCATCCGGTCGCGGCGGAAGGCCAAGCGGCCCCTTGCGCCTCACGATGTCTCGCGCGCCCTTTCACCTGGTCGTTGCCGAGGCGCTGGTGGCGTTCAAGAGCACCTTTCCCGACGTAGACCTCGAGATCGCGGTGGAGGCACGGATGGTCGACATTGTCAAGCAGGGTTACGACGCAGGTCTTCGCTATGGCAACTACCTGGCCAAGGAAATGGAGGCTGTGCAGGTTGCACTGAGGTCGGAGGCGGTTCTCGTCGCTTCACCATCGTATCTTCATGGTCGGGCGGTTCCATCCGTCCCCGACGATCTGCTCGATCATCGCACCATCATGTGCCGGAGTCAGGGCACCGGCCTCATCCTGCCTTGGACGCTTGAGGCCAGTGGCGAGATTGTACAGATTTCCCCGAGAGCCGCGACCATAGTCCATGATCTCTCCTCGCAGATCGATCTGGCCGTGAGAGGTTTCGGGATCGTGAGCGCTCCTGCGCCCATGGTAGCGGACGCCATCGACACCGGTGTGCTGTCGCGGGTCCTGCCCTCATGGTCTTCACCATTGGAAGCGGTATACCTCTATTTTCCTAGCCGACGCCATCAATCCGCGGCGCTGCGTGCTTTCGTGGGTTTCATGGAGAGCCGCTTCCAGCCAGCTCCTTAACGATCAGGCGTCCCAGACTTCCGAGTGGGCGGCAAGTTCGAGCGCCGTCCTAGCGGGCATCTTGGCGAAGGATTCGCTGCGCTTGCTCTGATCATGTCGTCGGGCCGCCGGCAGGTCCGATCCTGTTGACGGTATCTGCGTTGCGGTTAGCCGAACTTGTTGAACATGAAAACGTGGATCAAATCTCATTATGGCGTTCCCAGCTGCGCGATCCCAAGCTTTCGAACGATGTCGGCCGTTCTGGTTATGGCCGCGAACTCATCTAAAAGGTCGCTGAGCGCTGCCGCATGGACTTCCGCCGCGGGCCGCATTCGGCCGTCGAGCGCCATTCGGTCGAAGGTCGCCGTCGCGTCTTCGACTACGGAGGTGTCGAAGCCCAGGTTGGCGGCCATCCGCACTGTGGTGGAGACGCAGTGATTGGTCGTAAGCCCGACGACGGTCAGGCTGTCGATGCCTGCGGCTCGGAGATCGAGTTCCAGGGTGGTTCCGATGAAGCCGCTGTTGACCGACTTCACGTACGTACGTTCACCGGCCAGCGGTACGGCCTCGGGCATGAAGTCGTGCCCCGCTGTTCCAGGATAGAAGCTGCCGGATGGTGACCGAGAGGAATGTCGGACATGGTGGATGGGACGGCCGGTCCTCCGCCACGCCCCGATGAGCGTCGCTACGTTCGTCTCGGCGTCCGGGTTGTTGCGCGGGCCCCAGCTCGACTCCAGAAAGCCTTGCTGGACGTCGACCACGATCAGGGCGGCGTTAAAGGGGATCATCGTCGAATCTCCTTGCATCATGCGGCCTGGACGCTCTTCAAGATACGCGATCGAAGCGTCGTTTTCATCTGCTCATCCATGTCTCCGAGAAGGCCCATCGCAGCCTCCACGATCTCCGGCCCGGCGCTCCGCGGATTGCCCGCCCGGAACGGCGGCTGCGGGTCGTATTCGATAACCAGCTGCGTGGTCTTTGCTACGCGCTCACCGCGCAGTTCAGCCAGCAGCGTAAGCCCGAAGTCTATCCCGGCGGTCACTCCCCCGCCGCTAACGCGATTGCGGTCGATCACGACGCGTTCGTGGACGGGAATCGCGCCGGACGCCGCAAGCGAGCCATAGCAGGCCCAATGTGTTGCGGCCTTGTAGCCATCGAGCAATCCCGCCATGCCGAGCAGGATCGAACCCGAGCAGACCGATGTCACGTAGCCCGCGCTGCGGCCGGCGCGAGCCAGGAAGGACACGATCTTCTCATCCTTCATGGCTTCGTTAGTCCCGTAGCCCCCGGGCACGAAGAGGATGTCGAGATACTCGGGGCATTCGTCGAACGTGGTCGTTGGGTGAATTGCCAACCCCGTCTCCGTCTGGACGGCATCCCTGGTCTTCGAGAGCAGAAGCGTCTTCGCGTGGAGGCCGAGCACCCCTTGGGGGCCTACCAGATCCAGAAGGGTGAAACCGGGGTACAGCACCATGCCCATCGTCAATGGGACATCGGTGATCGTGTCCATGGCTCCGGTCATTCTCTCTACCTCCACGCTTGGTTCTCGTTGACTGAGATCATGATGCACATCATCGAAAATGTCGTAAACGACATAGGTCCCTCGAATCCCGCCATGGCAACTTCCGATCCGCTCCTGCAGACGATCGCGATCCTGGTATTTCCGGATTTCCAGATCCTCGATGCAACGGGTCCGCTTTCGGCGTTCGAGATCGCCAACCGGATATCGGGCAGAACGCCTTACCGGCTACGGACCGTCTCCGCGGGCGGCGGTTCGCTGACGAGCTCCTGCGGGCTGACGGTGGTGACCGTGGCGGCGGCCGACCTCGAGATAGACACCATCGTGATCGCCGGCGGAGAAGGCGTGCGTACGATCGCCAGCGATCGCGACCACTCGGACCTGGTCCGGACTTTGGCCGATCGTGCGCGCCGGGTCGCGAGTGTCTGTACCGGCGCCTTCCTGCTTGCCGGCTCGGGTCTACTCGATGGGAGGCGGGTGACGACTCATTGGCGTCACGCCGGCACCTTGCAGTGCGAGTACTCTACCGTCCGGGTCGAACGCGACTCCATCTTCGTCAAGGACGGCTCGATTTGGTCGTCGGCGGGAGTAACTGCCGGAATCGATCTCGCGTTGGCGCTGATCGAGGAGGATCTCGGGGCAGACTTGGCACGCGCCGTGGCACGCGAGCTCGTGGTGTATCATCGGAGGCCCGGCGGCCAGTCGCAGTTCTCCGCGCTTCTCGAGCTCGAGGCCTCTTCCGATCGAATTGCCAATGCCCTTGTCTACGCTCGCGAACATCTTGCAGCGCCGCTGAACGTCGGCGTGCTCGCCGAGGTCGCCTGCCTCTCAGAGCGCCAATTCGGCCGCGCGTTCCGGGCGGAAACAGGCGAGACTCCTGCCAAGGCGATCGAGCGCCTTCGCGCGGAGGCGGCGCGCGTGCGTCTCGAGAACGGCCGTGAAGCGGTGGAAATGATAGCCGCCGCCGTCGGCTTCACCGATCCCGAACGTATGAGGCGCGCTTTCCTGCGGATTTTCGGTCAACCGCCCCAAGCGTTCAGACGCGCTGCAGCTCGCGCTAAAAGCTTCGGACGCTAGTAACTACCGACTTCGCCACGATCCATCGGTTCGCTAGAAGGCAGATCGGAGATTCGTACGACGCTTTGCAACACTATTCGACCATCGCTCCGTTGAAAAACATCGCCGCCTCTACATCAAATGACCTTCCGGTCCCGGCGACATCCCTTCCAATGCCTCCGCCATGGTCCTCGAGATCGTCTTGATAGCCCAAGTCCCCCACGTTTTGGCTGCTTCAGTCGGACGTCCGGCGAGCCGGACTTGCCGCTATGTCTCGCGGGCATGATCAAATCGTGAAAGAACGGATCACGTACGGACGACCGGCGATCCGGCGACCCATTTGAAATGTCCTGTTTTGGTATATGGCCGACGCTTGAAGGGTTCCGCCCCGGAAGCCAAGCACTTAACCTTGTGGACGGAAAGCGCTATGAACGAAGTCTGGATCATGGGAGCATCCGGCCGTATCGGATCCGCGGTGGCTAAGGAACTGGCCTCCCGTGAGATCCCACTGGTGCTGATGGGACGCGATCGCAACCGCTTGGAGCGGGTCGCCGCCAATCTCGCCGGTGGTCGGGTACGCAGCGTAATCGTAGGGTCGATGAGCGATGTTCTGGCGCGCCTGAAGGCGGGCCATCCAGCCGTGGTGGTCAATACGATCGGCCCCTTTGCGAGAACGGCGCTGCCGGTGATTCAGGCTTCCGGGAAGGCGCATTATCTTGACTTGTCCAACGAGTTAACCGGAACGATCGACACTTTGGCCCAGCATGATTCGGCCGTCTCGCAAGGACGGACTTATGTCACCGGCGCCGGTTGGGGGGTCCTCGGCACCGAGAGCGTCGTCCTCAAGCTATGCGAAGGAGAGCCGCCCGCCCTGACCGTCCGCGTGGACAACATGGCGCAGACCGACGACGTCGGACCGCTAGGAGAGGCGATCGGTGGCACCATCGTCGACGCACTACGCTTCGGCGGCATGCGCTACCGGAACGGAAGACTGGTCGGCGCGCAGGCGGGCGGCGAACCACTGGCTTTGATCGCGCCGGACGGATATCGGTTCACCACAGGCAGCATGCCGGTCGGCGAAATGGAGGCGGCGCGACGCGCAAGCGGAGCGCCAAATGTCGTGTCGGCGGCTGGCGCTGCCCCGACCGCACCGATTTTACGTTTCTTCGTGTTCCCGATACTCGCCGCCGTCATGAAGATCGACTTCATGCGGCGTGCGGCTGCCAAGCAATTCGCCAAGATGCCGTCACCGAAGCGCGCCAACGAGGCTTCTTGGGCTCATGCTCGCGTGCAGTGGTCCGATGGCCGCAGCAAGGAGGGTTGGCTGAAGGCCGGCGAAGGCATGGATTTCACCGCCAGGCTCGCTGCCGAAGTCGCCGCACGATTGTATGAGGGCAAGGTTCGACCAGGATCCTACACCCCGGGCGCGCTGTTCGGACCCGAATTGGTAAACCACGCAGGCGGAGTTTTCGATCTCGGTGCAGTTCGATGAGGTTCGACGAGCGACGGTGACGATTGCGTCCGCGACCGCTGCTGCCGGCTGCACCGAATATTTAGAACGGCGTGCAAGATGGCCCATCGCGAGGCCGCATTCAAAGCCGACGGCATCACGGTCCGCGGCTGGCTGCCAACTCGTCTGGAGCCGGACCCCATCCTACGGCAATCCTCGGCCGCGGCATCGGGAGTCTGACGAATTGACCATATTGTAAGTACCCGATGCCTTCGTCAGCGCTGGGCTTACCGCATTCGCATTTCGATCATAGTACTCTCGGCGACAGCGACGGCACGCTGCGGCAGGAGATCGACCATCTCGATTAGATGGAGGACTGGCGCGGCGTCGTCATCTACGACGCAATGAATTCCGTCGTCGATCGCGATCGCATTGAGCTGGTGAGCACAAAGCCGACTTGTCACGATCATCGACAGGTCGCCGTCAGCGCTGCCATAGCTCGGCGGGGTGCGGCATCCGCATCGCCAGCCTCGGTGTCGATCGTTTCGGCCAGATCAGCACGCTCCGGACCTTTACGCGAATAACGGCTCGACGCGGCGGCGATCGTCGCGGCGGTCGAGTTCCTCGTCCCGGACTGATTGTTAAGGGACAGCGTAACGAAAACGATGGCCTTCGACCATCTCGCATCGACCCGTTACGGTTCGTCCATTATGCGGGCTCAGTCGCAATTTACGGGTGGCATATGACGTTTCGCGGATGGGCATGGGCGGAGCAGTTTTGGGTGGCACTCTTCGAAGATGAGCAGGGCACCGTGTATTACTGCAGCGAGGCGGAACTCGACGCGGCACCCGCGATCGGTCGAACGCTAAGGGGTCTTCCGCCATGGGACCTGAGGCCATCGCCGTACCAGATCGAACGCGGTAGGCAGCTGCTCGCAAATGCGAAGCCCTGCTCCGAAATTGATTTGGGGAATGAGGGGACGAGTGTCTCGACACGCGAGCGCGAATGAAGAGCGCGTCGAATAAGCAGCTGCAGCGATCGTACGAGGCGAACTCCCTGCTACTCATCGCCCAGCGACTTCTGCAATCTGCTTAGTGGGCCTTCTCCGACTAGGCCGAACATTTCCGTTGAACGAGGGGACGGACCATCCGAGGCTCATATGGGCGGTTCGCGAAGAGCACGAGATCGTAATCCCGCACACCGCGATTCGAGCGAGCTCGACCCCTACACTAGGCGACGCGTCCAAGATGATGACCAGTCAGCGAGCAGGCAGCGTTCAACCTTTCGCGACACGTTATGAAGACGGCGTCTGGCGGCCCGCGAGAACAGCACTTGGCCCTGAACGCGCGATGACTGACATGGAGCGCTCCCGGGACACCTGTGAGCTCGATCGTTGCAAATGTCCTTGCGAACAGACGAGTTATGCTGGTTGGTGACCGCGCGAGTTCCGTGTGATGGACTGAAAGCCTACGGTAATCTGCCTAGAGCAGGCCCAGGCGTTGCGCGCGCCGGAGCACCTTCAGTTGTTCACGCAGCACTGTCGGGTCAAATCCTTCTTTCAGATAGTTTCGACAATCCATCAAAGCCTCCAGCGCCAGCGATGGTCGCCGGCCTGCACGTCGGGTCCGGGCTACAGCCCCACTATCGATAATTTGTGCCTTATTTTCCGCATATTCGCATAATCGGCGAACGCGATCAGTCAGCCTTCTGAGTTCACCACGACCAGCACGTGAAACCAGCGGCTGATCGACGCCAGCCTCACGCGCGATCGTAGCCTGCGTCGGCATCCCAGCCTTCCGCAGCGTAGTCGCCAGCAACTCCAGAGCGTGCGAGTCTTTCACTCTTACTTGCGATTATCGCATATTCGCATTAACATATATGCGAATGTTTGCGCGAGGGGCTCCCTGATCATCGTGGCCTATCCCGAGTGCCGTCTAATTGCATCGAGCAGGTCGAATTCTCTGCGGGTTCATGTGTGGAGAAAATCGCGATGAGCCCTTTGGCGGCGGCGGCTTCGTGTCTTTCCGACTCTACGGTCGACGCGGGACCACGCCGCCTATTGTTCGCGAACGCTTCCAGGAAGCTCACGCACAACGTGTTCCGCTACCCTGCCAAGTTCCATCCCCCGGTCGCTCGATCGCTCGTCGACGGCTTCAGTCGTCCCGGAGAGACTGTATTCGATCCGTTCTGCGGCAGCGGCACCACTCTAGTCGAGGCGCTGGTTGCCGGGCGGAACGCGGTCGGCACCGATGTCGATCCGCTCGCCGTGTTCATAGCTAGTGCCAAGGTGCGACGGTATGACTTGGCAAATGTCGCAACAACGGTGGACGGGTTGACAGCCATGCTTCGTCGTATGAGTGAAGCTGACCTTGCCCTATGGGGTCCCTTCATCGGCGATATTCCCGAAAACGCGTTCGCTGTCGCGTCCGGAGAGCTCTCCGCGTGGATACCCGAACTGCCACGCATGAATCATTGGTTCCGCCGGCGCGTCGTTCTCCAGCTGGCGGCGATCCGACGACTTGTTGAGGTGCATTCGCCGAGCCGCGAATTTGCGCGCCTGTGCTTCGCGGCGATTATCAGAAACGCTTCCAACGCCGACCCCGTACCCGTGTCCGGGCTCGAGGTTACCAGTCATATGCGGGCGAAGGAGGAAGCAGGTCGCTCGGTGGATCCCTACGGCCTCATGATCGCGACGTTGCGCAAGACGTCGCAGGCCGTGAACGAGTTTGCCGACCATCGTGACGGCGTTCATCGCGCCCGTGTCGCCATCGCCGACGCCCGTACGATCGATGGTGGCACGGCGGGCCGGATTGACGCCGTGATCACCTCGCCGCCCTATCTGACCGCGGTCGACTACTATCGCCGCCACACTCTCGAAATGTACTGGCTTGGTCTCACCGCCAGCAGTCGAGAGCGGCTCAAACTGCTGCCGCGGTATATCGGGCGCGACCGGGTGTCGATCGGAGCCGTCAACGTCGACGCTTGCAGCCTCGGCGCTACGGTAGCAAGGCGATGGCGCCCGCTCTTTGGCGAGCTCGAGCCATACCGGTCGCGTGTCTTCGTGCACTACTGCGTCGGAATAGCCCAGTCGCTCGGACGGGTCGCGTCGCTTCTGCCCGATCATGGCAAGGCTGTCGTGGTGGTTGGAAATGTGCGATACGCGGGACAGCCTGTAGACATGGGCGATCTGATCCGCGATCTCGCCCCGCATCGGTTACGTTTCGCGGAGGAACTCTGGTATCCGCTAGCTAACCGTTACATGTCCTACTCGCGGAGGAACGACGCGGACATCGATTCTGATAGGGTGATGGTTTTCGAGAAGCGGGGCTAGCGGCAGGTGGTGAGCGTGGACAAGTCGGATATGATCGAGAGCGGAGTAGGCTCGAGCCCGTTCTCCAGCCTCAAGGCAGTCTCAGATGGCGACGAGACGGTCCTGCCGCTTGCCGATGCCAGCCTCAGCGACGCGTTCGGGCAGGGCGATCCGATCAAGGAGCTTGGCGTTCGTCTGTCCAACGAGATCGTGGTTCTGCTCTCCGAGCAGCTATACACATCCCCGCTGAAGGCGATCGAGGAACTAGTTGCGAATTCCTATGATGCCGACGGTACGGAATGCCGTATCGGCCTACTTATGCAGGACCGCGAGGACGGCACTCCGGACGGACTCATCGCGGTGTACGACGACGGTAGCGGCATGGATAAGGATGCCCTGGCCGGGCTCTGGCAAATCGGCGACAGCCCGAAGAAATGGCAGCAGTCGACGACCACGTCGCTCGGCCGCCGGATGATCGGGAAATTCGGGATCGGAAAGCTCGCGACTTACGCAATCGCCAACCGCATAACCTACGTGACGAAGGCATCCGGCCAGGTCCTCCACGTGCTCTGCGACTTCACCGAGTTCAACACGGCACCGAGCGGCGGGGTCGAAAACCCGGTCAAACTGAAGGTGCGCGAAGTCACGAACTTGGCATCTCTTCTCGAACGAGATGATCTGAAGGCGGTGCTTTCCAAGCTCGGCTTGGATGCCGACGCTCTTCACAGCGACACCAATCCCGACTGGACACTCTGCCTCCTCGACGATCTGAAGCCATCGGCCGCGACGTTGCAGATCGGTCGGCTCAGCTGGGTGCTCCGCACGGCGATGCCGCTAAAGCTCGACTTCAAGGTATATCTGGATGGCGCCGAACAGATCAGTTCCAAGGAAGCCGGTGACCCGATCATCAAGTTCGCCGTCGGGGGACTCGATGGCAGCCGCATCAAGGCGCTCAATGAGAAACACGGATTGAAGCTCGCGCGCTCCGACGACGGCGACGCACTCGTTGAACCGAACTGGTTCCCAAGCGGAATATCCGGAGACGTTATCGTCACCGAGCAATCCCTCAAGGGAAAGTCCGACAGGTACGAACGCAGCTTCGGTTTCTTCGTCAGGGTGCGTGGTCGCCTGATCAACTTGGAGGATCCGCTGTTTCACAATTCGCCGCTATCCTTTAGCACATTCAATCGGTTCCGCGCCGACCTTGAAATCGATGACCTGCACAATGATCTTACCGCACCGCGTGAGGGAGTGGGCGTGAGCAGCAGACGCGAATTCGCCGTCGCCGTCACACATGAGATCGGGCTCCAGGCCCGCGACCGATACCAAATCTGGCTCGAGAAGAAGTCCGACCAGAAGCAGACGCCGGAGCACGTGCGCGTGTACGTCGCCGAGCACTTGGTCGAACGGCCGATGGCCGACGCGCTCGCGCTCCATGGTTCGAACGCCGTCGGCGGCGAGATCGACCGTAGCTGGATGTACATGGAGAACGTCGATAAGACCGATATTCCTCAGATCGTGCAGCGGCTCTACGAAAAGCGGACGACCTACCAATACGACCGGGTGTCTATGGGGAAGACGCAGAGGCTGGGCAAGTTCGACCCGACGCGCGCGACGTTCCTGATCAATGCCGACCATCAGATCGTACAGGCTTTCGGCGACGATCCCATGGCGAACCAGCTCGTCAATTTGTTGGCGACCGCCGAGGTCATGCTCGAGGTCTACATGGTCGAAAGCGATCTGGATCCGTTCACTATCGGCGATCTGCTGACGCGGCGCGATTTGCTCATGCGCAGCCTTGCGAACGACCGCGTATTCTCCAAGAAGTACATCGCGCAGATGCTGCGCGAGTCGTCGGACTCCGACATCGACCTTGAGCTCGCGCTGGTCGCGGCGGCCCGCGCGCTCGGCTTCCAGGTGCGCCACGTCGCCGGCTCCGGTCAGCCGGACGGCGTGGCCCGCTTTCTCGACACGGCCATGAACGAGACGAAGATCACACTCGAGGCCAAGGCCAGTTCAGGGACACCCCAACTACCCCAACTCGACTTTGCAGGACTGATGGAACATCGCCAGCAGGAGGGCGCAGCTGGCTGCCTTCTCATAGCGCCATCCTATCCCGCCCCCACCGAGGAGAAGGTCACGAGAACCGGCAATCCGGGAGCTGTGGCGAACCGCGCAAGCGGCGGCGACATCTCCTGCTGGACTATCCAGCAGCTCGCCACGGTCGTCGAGAATTCCGACCGCCTGGAGATCACGACCCAAGAAATCGCCGAGATCGTGACGACGAAGTTCGCTCCGCGTGATGTTACCGCCGCGATTGCGAAGCTTCTCGACGAGCGCACCGACATGCCTGCGATCTATGCGGCGGTCATGAGCGTGCTCGACGACATGTTTAACCAGGAGCAAGACAAGGGCGTGGTGCGCACCATCTCCGCGATATCAGGCGCGCTCATGTACTCTCACCCGCATCTGAAAGTTGGACAGGACATCGTCAGAGACGCGATCAAGGACCTCGCCCGGAACAGCCGCGGTGGAATGAAGATCAACAAGGACGTGATCATCTTCCTCAATGGCTTCGACGAGGTGCAGCGCGCAGTGGCGCCATTGCTCGGGACGGTCGGAGCGCCGCGCGCGCTCGGCACCTTCTCAAGCCATCCAAGCGACGGCTAGCAATTCGGGCACACCGGCGTTCTTCGAACCGGCGTACGGGGGTCATCGGAGACCGGCATGCGGGATTCCCCTCGCTGCCTTTGCCGAAAGTTGATCTTCGTGAAACCCGTTCACAACGCCGGTAGTGGCATCAGCCGGAGGCCGTGGAACGGCCGGACCGCTTTTCGGGCTTAGCGACGAAAGCAAGGTCGCCATCGTAGCCGGCTATGGGCGGGCATTGGCCGCACGGCGGTACACCGACGCGACTTGGTCATCTTCGACGGATCATCGCCGGATGCCGCGGCATAAAGCGATCGTGCTTCAAGAGTCCAAATCGCCGTCTTGCCGTCGTCCGCCGTCTCCCTTTCGTCCAGCGTCGAACGGTCGCGAGCGCTGGGCTCGTATCCTGCATGGCACCGGTACGCACGACGTGTCTTCATCACCGGTCGAATACGATCGCATCTACGCATCAACAGTACTGGTCGCGTCTTAACCGGCGGCGAGACGTCCGACCGATTTCGACGCCCGAACAAACATCGGACCGTCCAAGCCCTTGCTCCGTGTCGTCGTAGTACCAGGTCAGTCGGGCCCGTCTCCGGGGAGTTGGGCAGTGCCAGCCCGTGCCTTCCTCACCAGCTTGCGGCGCGATGGTACGCGGAGAAGAGACTGGTCGGCCTGCACATCTCGGAAGAGTTCAGCCGGCGGCACGGAGAGCGCGATCGCAGCTCGACCGATCGTCAGGAGTGAGAGGTTCTGAAGTCCTCTCTCGACCCGCCCGGCGAATGCGGCATTCATCGACGCCGCCGCCGCGAACTCCTCCTGCGTCATGCCGGCGGCTTCGCGTATGGCCCGGATGCGCGCCCCGACGGCGCTATAGAAAGGATTGGTCCCCATCCGGGCACCGTAGCGCGTATCCGCCTCGCGTCCACTCGACCGCCGGTGCGATCAACCCTCCGATGCGGAGCAGTCGCGGCTGCCCTGACTGCAACCGTACGGACGGCGACGGCGAGACCGATCGAGATGGCGACATTGCAAGCGAGTGCGATGTGCGTGGACAACGCGCAGCAGGTGTCGAGACATGCGGTACGATGCGTCGTTTTCTCAAGGGTGCTCCTCAAGGATCCGGCCTCGGCATTCACCGGCGGAATGTGAGGCGAAGCAGTCGCTCCGTGCGTGCCTGGGGTCCGGCAGCCGCCGCGTGATGCTTTCTACCGTGTCGAGCTGGTCCGCAGCTTGCCGCCACCGTCTTTCCTGACCGCGGTGGTTCCAACCGTGCAGATCCGACGCAACCAACAGGGATCGACTGGATCGCTGCTCAAGCTCGTGCGCCCGCGTCGCGGATCGCGGCGGCGACCTCCGTCGGCGGCTCGGACTGCGGGAAATGGCCGACCCGGGGCAACTCGACGATCCCAGCGTCGGGCATTAGCGGTCGCGCCATTTCCAACACGTGCCGCCCTGAGACCGGATCGGCCAAACCCCAGATCAATTGGATCGGACCGTCGAAGCGGAATAACGCCTCTTCCCAGCGACGATGGTGCCGTGCCCGCTCGGCATTGTAGCGGATGTGACGGTAGGCGAGCTTTTGACCGTCGCCACGCGACATGCCGACCCACAGCTGGTCGAAGGCGGCCGCATCAAGCTTGTTCGATCCACGCACGGTGTTGAGCCCCGCGTGCAGCTTCTCCTTCGTTAACCGGCTTGCCACGAATGCACCGATCACCGGCATGGCGAGCAGCTTTTGTACCCGCGTTGGACGATACGCCGCGTATACGATGCCGCTGTTGAGGACGTGAACGGCGTCGACCTTGAACGACAGCACACCGCGCCCACGCCGATCAAGCAGTTCCTGACCGACGATTCCACCGTAATCATGGATCACCAACGCCACGTGCGCGATGCCGAGATGGGCGAGCAACCGCTCGACGGCGTCGGCCGAGCCGCCGACGCTGAAATCGACGCCGCGTTTGTCGGAGTACCCATAGCCCGGGAAGTCGAGGGTCACAACACGATGGTCGGCGGCGAGTATCCGCGCGACCTCGGCCCAGTCGTACGACCAGGTGGGAAACCCATGAAGCAGGACCAACGGAGTGCCTTCACCATCGTCGCGATAGAACGTCCTTCCCGCGGAACTGCCCAGATACGTACCGCCGGCAACCCAGTCGGCTGCTGAGATCAAAGGGGTCGGATCCATGTCATATCGCTCCCGTTTGAATCGACGCATGTCGTCGATACCTCCTGCACCTGACGCAGGCTCACGTCACCGAACGGCAGAACGGCGTAACGGTCAACGTGCCTGGAACGCTCTTCATCCTTGCCGCGCCCGTCCGAGGCGGTACGAGATCGGGGTCGCCGAGGTGAATACGGCCCGATCTGTCCATAATGCCTTTTCCGCTTCTTCGGTGTAGCCGTCTTCGAGAAGGATGGTCGTGCATGCCGAGAGACTACAGGGTCGTGGAGGGAGCGAAGCTTGGGGGAAGCTTCGACATCGGGAATGATCGCTCCGTACTCGGCGAGTTGTCGCTCCTCGGCTCCGAGACGTCGTTGTATCTCCACGACCCGAAGTTTATTCACATCCAGGACGATGGCGCTCGGTGCATCCACGGCGTCCTCCACGACCGAACCAAGGTGACGGTGCTCGGCAGTTCGGTTCTCACGAGCCTCGGATCCGCGACTCGAAACGACGGGTGTTTCCACTATGCCGAGCTCATGCCGGCCTACGTCGTGTCTGGCGGCCACCATCTTTCGGCCGACGTCGCGGAGATCACGAAGGTCATCATGCATGTCGACGACGCAGAAGATATTTTCCACGACCCCGACGCGATGGGTCACGCCATCGATCCTCAGGCGCTGATTGGGCAACTCGTGGCGGCGAACGAGGAATTCATCGGCCGCACCATCCCGACCGGTCCGTCGCCCGAGATCGCCTATTTCACGGGTCGGATTGAACTGGCGGACGTTGCAACCACGATCGGCCGCGTCCGCGTATTCCACCGGCCAGAATCGTCGCATCCACTTTCGACACGCGAGGTCGGCATGAGAAATCGGACGCTGGTGGAGATATCCTTTCCCGAACCGCGCCTCTTGGACAACGCACTTGATGCGGTCATGGGCCTGTTGCGCTTCCTCGCTATCCTAGCCGGACGTCCCCCGAATCTCGCCGGCATCTGGCTGGAAACGGTCAGGGGCGACGCCGGGATGCCGCTCGACCTTTACTGGACCCACCCTCCCGATCGTCCGGCCAAGTGGGAGGAGCGTCGCCCCCACCCCCTGGAGATCCTGATCCACGTCGTCGAAGAGCCTGGCAGGTTCGCCACCGTGTTGAGCAACTGGCTGGCGGCGGACGCGGGACGGATCGAGGCACGGTTGCGCTTCGCCAGCGGTTTCGAGCAGCAGCGGAGCTTCTCGATAGAACGCCTCATCGGTGCGGCCAACATGTTCGACATACTCCCCGACGACGCGTTCCGAGCGGTCGAGCCCTTGGACATGGATGTCCTCCAGGCGAGGACCCGCGCTCGGACCGAGTTTCGCGCTCTCCCTGAGTCGCCCGGGCGGAACAGCGTCCTCGACGCGCTGGGGCGCCTGGGCCGCCCGACGCTGCGTAGCAAGGTGCTCGACCGCGCGACGCTCGTGTCGCGCGCTCTGAAGGAGCCTCTCCTCGACCTCGAATTGGTCACGGACGAGGCGGTCAGATGCCGAAACTATTTCGTACACGGAACCGCGGGTGGCTTCAGCTACGCCGAAAACGGCGACATCGTGACTTTTTTCACTAGCGCGCTCGAGTTTCTGTTTGCCGCCTCCGATCTGATCGACGCGGGTTGGGACATCGCCGCTTGGCGCGGTCGCGGCAGCGTATTGGCCCACCCCTTCAACCGGGTTCTTCACGGATGGGACGTTCACGCCACTAGGATCCGAAAACTCAGGCTCGAACGCAAAGATCGAACGAGCTGAGCCGGTGTGGACAGATGTATGCAAAGTCGTCCACTGACATAACATGGCATGGTTTCGGTCGAGCCACGCAATTCTTGTCAACTTACGATTCGCCAAGTAATCTTTCTTTTCATTGATGAGGAGAAGGACGATGGCGAAAGACAAGGGACCGCCTACTTATCGGGATTCCGCAAGCGGCGAATTTGTCACGCCCGGGTACGCAAAGACTCATCCTAAGACGACCGAGAAAGAGCATAATAGCCCGCCGCCGAAGCGCTGATCCTGGTTCGTGCGCAAGATTGGATACCGTTCGTCGGTACCTGAGTCCTCGTCGGATGAGGAGCGGCTTGCGCTGGATTTTAAGTCCTGCAGTGAGGGCGTGTCGTAGCTGGTCGAGATACGCTGTATTGGCGCGATCACCGTCGACTGCCATGCGCCGTAAGAGGGAGGCACGAAGGAGATCGGCGACCGACTCCTATCGATCGACGGATCTAGCGCCCCTCTCCTGATGACGCGGCCTATCAAGGCTTTCGCTTAGTCACGTCGGACTGCCTTAAAGGGGCGGATGACGGGCTACCGCCCACCAGAGCGGCTGATCTCGGCGTGACGATCAATCAGGATGTGCCTTACCTCGCCGACGTACCTTCCGGAGTGATAGCAAGGCCGCGCGGACGTCGCGGGCCGCGGTTTACGTTTCGGGAACGTCGGGAATCGTCAGAATTACGCGCGTGAGGCATGGGATGCCCATAGGAACCTTCGACTGTAAAGTCGATGTAACGCCGCCTTGCCGACCCGCGCCCGCCCGGCAGTGCGCTTCATGGTAACCGCGGCGTAATCGGCGATCGCCATTCGACGAACACCCCCACCGTCATCATCCCGGGCACGCCGGTTCGAGGACAGCGGCCCCTTTTGCCGCCGCTTCGAAATCGTCTGCGGTGCCGACGACCGGCGCACGACCAGGGTCGTGCGCCTCACCCGTCGGCGTCCTGTCGGCTTCTCCCACTTGATGCGGCCGAACGTCGCGGCTTTAGCCAGAACCAGACCGGACGTCAGGACCATCGAAAATTCCTTGCCATGGCATCGTCAACGACCCCGGGGGCCCGTCGACCCCAGGGGTCGACCACGACGGCGGCAACCGCCGCGGCCGCGGCCGACGCCGCGGCATTCGAGCATTCGCCGAACCGTCGACTCCATCGGGTGAGTGACCGCCGCCGCCGCCCCGCCGCAGGAATTACGGAGATCCGGCCGGGGAACGGGCACCGGCGGCTGGCACCTCCGTCTGTGCCGACGATATACATGAGACGGCGCCGTCGAGGGCCGCCTTCAAGAGTTTGAAGTTTTGCGGCGCGGCCGTCATTCGTTCGATCTCCCTGCTCGTCAAAGGCACGATCCCCGCGTCCGTGATCTTGCCGATGACGGTGTTGCCGCCGATCGTGCCACCCTTCGGCGCCGCGTGGACGAACCAATGGGCAAAGGCCGCGGCGGCATCGAGCGACTGGAACGCGAGGATGACCGGCTGGGCGTGGGGCATCTGGTATGCGACCACTATGTCGTTGCTTCTCAATACGTACGTGGGTCGGTAGGAGGGCGGCGCGAAAAGGAATTCGGTCCGAGCTGTGCCCGTGACGAACTGCACGCGGTCGTCGGATTCAGAGAATGTGGTGGCCGCCTTGGCGTTTATGATTCGGCGTATGCGATAGGTTAGTTCCGCACGACCGCAGATCGGTCTCTCCTCGTCGGCGAAGGCCGAATAAACGGTCATCTCGCTCAGCCGGACGTCGTCGGGTGTCGCCGGGAGGGTCGCGCCCTTGTGCTTTGGGTCGACCCGCGTCAACGGGCCCGCGCTTACCAGCGGCGAAGGCACGAGCGACGGTATTGAGGCAGATAGGACCGCATCCATGGAGAGGTTGTGTGCGAGGCTGACGCGCCACCCCGCGGTTTCGTCCAGCCACGCGTGGCCGCGGTTGTCGACGGCGGCGTCGAAGTCCGTGGTATCCTTTATCTCGACTTCGCTCGCACGGGTGTGGTCCGCTTCGCCCCCGATGGTCGCGCCGGGAAGCACGGGGCTGATCTTCAAGCCCGTAGAAGCGGTGAGCTTGTTGGTCGAGGTGTCGGTCGACTTGCCGAGATCTATCACCGTCTGGCCGTTGCTTGCCTGCGTCCAGCTCGTGATCCTCCATGGGGTCGTCCGGTCGGAACCGTCGACGGAGAGGTCGACGTGGATCGCGTCCACGCGGTCGCCGGGTGACAGGAACGCGGCGGTGCGGACCGCGACGACAATACGGCGCTTGATGCTTCCTTCCAGCGATACCGCGCCAGCCTTCGTTTCGTCGGGGGCCTTGATGCCGACCGGAGGTTTGCCTCCTGTCTGGTCGATGATCGCCGCTTGACCATGATCGCTCAGTGCGGTGAGCGGGACGGTCGTCGGGGGGTCGACCACGTCGCTCGTGAAGACGTCGATGACAACCGAGCCCTCGTCCCTTCCCCAAGGTTGCTGCTGCTTGAAGCGGTTCTCGATGACGACGTGCTGGCCGGTGATCGCAGCGCAGCCGCCGGCCGTCACCACGATGAGGGGGACCAGTCGTCTCATGATCGATCGTCACTGGCCGATCTCGACAGCACGGCCACGGCCGCAGCGAGACATACTCCCAGAATTACGCCGTGCCATAAACGCGAAGGGGTCGGCAATCGGCGTACCCCGGGCATGGGGGGAATCGGCTCCATCAGATCGGAGGCGGCTTCCAAGCCGTAAATGTTTCCGGACTTGCCGCTTAGGGATTTCGGTTCCGAACTCTTCTGGACGTATCGATCACGGGGCTCTGGCCAAAATCCTCCGGTGTCCTGTGTCTGCGCCTCGCAATCGGATAGTGATCCAGAGAAGCTGACGGCATACTGGTCGACGTCCAGCCTCGCCTGATAGAAATCAAGTACGATCTTGTAAATCATGGCATCCCCCGATCACCAGCCCCACCGCATCCGCGTGATTCAATTACCCCAAAGTCGAATTTGGCGCTACGGGTGTCGAGATTAGGACGATCGAGGTACGGCCCCGGCAGCCGGGTCGCCCTGAAGTCGGTGCAGTGTCCGACGGCCATACGTCTTGGGCGTCCCGCCATCGTTGGCATCGCGATCCGTATTTAACGCGTTCAAGCTGTATCGGTGACGAATGGATCTCGACCTTTTGCTAGCCGACTTCGACGGGTACGAGGCCGCGTCGAGGAGGAATGCGAATTGGCTGGCCCGACAGACTGCGCGAGCATCCGCGTACTCGTCGCTCGACGACCTTGCAGACGAGCAAGGCAGCGACCTCGAAGTGGACGCGACATGGCGACGGAGCTTCGAGCACAACCTCCGGTGGCTGCGCGGCGGGCTCGCGCGGACGTTCATCCGGAACGGTTGCTTCGTCGGGTCAAGTGTCATCGATGAGATGATATTCGAGGCCGTGGCCGGCGGCGTCGCGGACGTGGCGGCGGCGGTGTTCGATGCAATCATCCGCCTCGGACTGCACAATCCGGGGATGATCGTATTCCCACTGCACGGGTTCGGCATCGCGGTGGCCAAGACGGCGCTGGTGGGAGGTCCCGATCACCTGCTCCAGATGGCATCGGCCGGGTTCATCGTGATCTCGCAGACCGGCGACATTCGCAAGACGATCGAACTGCTGGACGCTGGGAGGGCCCCCTTGGGGATCGTTCACGCTTTCGACGCGAAGGGAGTCAGCCAGTACGCCGCTGGCGACCGCCTGGACTGGTTGCACCGCAACCCCTTGCTGGCATTCCGCTTCTCCAGCTACTCGCACCAACCTTACGAGAACCAGGCGTTCTACCAACTTCGGATGAGGACGCTGACCGCGCTGATTTTCGTCGCCTCATTATACGCGCCGGCCAGGAAGGGCGAGATGGACACCCGGATTGTGAACAATCAGGAGACCCTCGACATCGATCACTACCTTAGGCTCGAAGTGTCGCCGAGCCTAAGTCGCCTGGAGGTGGAACGGATACCGCGCAACGTCGACCGGCTGGCGCTCGCGGAGGCGAGCGATGTCGACGTCCGGATTTCGCTTGCCGGTTGGGAGGCGTTGGCCGCGAGCGGCGATCTCGACCGGACATACGCGATGCTGATGCAGATCGAGACGGGTTACCTGACGCACCAAGTTCTGAAGCGGCGAAAGGGTAGGGAGGCGTCGCTGTATTCGAAGATCACCACGTCGTTGGACTACTTCCGCAGGTCCTTCCGCACGGAGACCCGCCAGTCTGAGCGGACGATCTCGCTCGCGATCGCCTTCGAGACCCTGCTCACGGACAGTTACTCAGGCGGAGTGACGGCTCGGATTCGGCGGCGCGTTGCCATCTGCCTCGAAATGGAAGCGGAGCCCGCCGAACTCATAGAAGCGGTCGAGGACCTGTTCGATGCGCGGGGGAAATTCGTCCACAGCGGTCTCGGTCCGGAGGACTTACCTCTGCGCGATGCGCGGATGGCATACGTCGCCTGCCTCTCGACGGTGACGCGACTGGCTCAGGGGGCGACGCTATCAGACCCTATGATCGGCACGCTCCTCGGCGACAGGCCGACTGTTCACCCGTTCCCCATCAGGCTTCGGCGAGCGTGGGCAACGCTGCTCGGACGGTAGCCGGTTCTCGAGTTCAGCCTACCTCGCACTTCACAGATTAGCCGAGACATACGGGATGCTCGCGCAAATCGA
This sequence comes from Polymorphobacter megasporae, assembly GCF_018982885.2. NCBI lineage: Bacteria > Pseudomonadati > Pseudomonadota > Alphaproteobacteria > Sphingomonadales > Sphingosinicellaceae > Glacieibacterium > Glacieibacterium megasporae. The sequence continues at coordinate 520,451 of NZ_CP081848.1, forward strand.
TTCACATTAACTTATGATGGTTGATCGAGCCGCGTCGTACAGGACCCGTGTCGCCGGCACGACGCGATGTCCCACGATTGAAGACGGCGACCTCGCGCCTTCGATTGCAGAGTCTTCAACGAATCGGCGGTGGATCTTTCGTCGGGAACCGCGGAACAGAGGTCTTACGCGATTGGTGCGCTCGCCAAGCACTTCCGACGCCGAAACCCGGTTTGACGATGTTGAACGGTTATTGCCCGTACCGGTGTAGAAATGTAGACGCGGAGACTTATAGTCGTCCGACCGATTCGATGGGGGCCTATTCGAGTGACCGATGCTTTCGAGCAGATGCCTTTTGGCGCGGAATTTGCCGAGAATCCCGAACCGCGGTGCCCTTGCATCCTCCTCCTCGACACGTCCGGATCCATGTCGGGCCGTCCGATTGAGGAGTTGAACGCCGGGCTCGTCGCGTTCCGCGATGAACTCAACGGCGACAGCCTTTCCGCGAAGCGCGTCGAGGTGGCTGTGATCACCTTCGGACCGGTCTCGGTCGACGGTAGATTCGTGACCGCCGACGCCTTCTACCCGACGGAACATTCGGCCAGTGGCGTGACGCCAATGGGCGAGGCGATCGAAACGGCCGTCGAATTGCTCAAGGTGCGCAAGCAGGAATACAAGGCGGCCGGCGTGTCCTACTATCGTCCGTGGATCTTCATGATCACGGACGGTACCCCGACGGACAGCTGGATCAGGGCGGCCGACCTGGTCCGGGATGGCGAAGGTAGAAAGGAATTCATGTTCTACGCGGTCGGGGTCGCCGACGCGGACATGGGCATCCTAGCCAAGATCGCCACCCGCGCCCCATTGAAACTCAAGGGTCTCGCCTTCCGCGAATTGTTCGCGTGGCTGTCGAGCTCTCTGGCCTCGGTCTCCCGATCGAACCCCGGCGAGCCCGTGCCGCTGCAGAATCCGAGCGCCCCGAGCGGGTGGGCCGTAGCAGACTGACATGACCGCCTGGACATGGGCCGCGGCCAGCCGACGGGGCACCTCGCACGTGCGGGCGGGCACGCGCCGCCAAGACTCCTTCGGATGTCGCGTGTCGCGCCAGGGATCAACGCTCATCGTCGTGGTGTCGGACGGTGCTGGATCGGCGAGTCACGGCGGTCAAGGCGCGTTGCTCGTCGTGCGCACTCTGTTGACGGAGGTCGCGCGCCACTTCGACTCGGAAGGGACGATGCCCGATGACGACGCGGTGTGGGCTTGGTTCGATCTTATCCGAGACAGGATCAGCCTTGCCGCCGTCCGTAGGACGTTGGACATGCGCGACTTCGCGGCGACCGCTATACTGTACGTTGGCACCGCCGACGCGACGCTGACCGCCCATGTCGGCGACGGTGCGGCGGTGACGCGGGACGAGGTGCATGGTGCGTGGTCCGCAGCCAGTTGGCCGGAGCAGGGCGAGTACGCCTCCACCACCTTCTTCGTCACCGACCAGCCGGCGATCAGGCTCAGGATCTCGAGGACCGAGGCCCGCCCATCGGCCGTGGCGGTCTTTAGCGACGGTATCGAGCGGATCGCGCTGGACCTAGGCCGGGCGATTGCGCATCAGCCGTTCTTCGTCGGTATCGTCGGCCCGGTGGACCGTAGCGCGATCGCAGGTAACGACACGGCGCTGTCCGCGGCGCTCGGCCGATACCTCGACAGCTCCGCCGTCAACGAACGGACCGACGACGACAAGACGCTGGTGCTGGCCGTCCGGAAGTGACGCTTCCGCTGCTCTATGTCGACGGAACCCTCGTCCGCCCCGGCAGGCGGCTCGGCCGCGGCGGCGAAGGCGACGTCTTCACGATTGACGACGAAAGTGGTCGGGCGTTGAAGCTGTACACCGTGCCCGACCTTGCCGAGCGGGAAGCGAAGGTCCGGGCGATGGTGCGCGGCGGACTGGCCGCCAAGTCCGCGCTCGTGGCCTTTCCGATCGCCGCCGTCCTATCGGACGGCGGACGCTTCGTCGGCTTTGTCATGCGGAGCGTGGTTGGGCACAAACCGTTGTTCGAGCTGTACGGCCCCGCCGCGAGAAAGCGGCAATTCCCCGAAGCCGACTTTCGCTTTCTCGTTCGGGTCGCGACGAACGTCGCCCGCGCCATCGCGACCGTTCATGAAAGCGGGTGCGTGATCGGCGACATCAATCACTCAGGCATCCTCGTCTCGGAGCAGGCTGTGGCCGCTTTGATCGACGCGGACAGCTTTCAGTTCACGGATGGCGGCGCGCGCCATGCCTGCAGGGTCGGCGTTCCCGAGTACACCGCGCCGGAACTACAGGGTTCGTCCCTCAGAGACGTCGTGAGGACGCGGTCGCACGACGAGTTCGGACTTGCCGTCGTCATCTTCCAGCTTTTGTTCCTCGGCCGTCATCCGTACGCCGGAACGTTCGCCGGTGCCGGCGACATGCCGATCCAGAATGCGATCGGCCAAAACCGCTTCGCCTACACCAGGGTCCGCGACGTGGGCATGTCGCCTCCGCCCCATGCGGTCACGCTGGATGACGTGCCGGCAGGTGTCGCCGCCGCGTTCGAGGCCGCATTCGCGCCCGCCCCAGCACGACGACCTACTGCTGCGGAGTGGGCGTCGCTCATGCAGGAGCTCGAGAGGCATCTGATGCGGTGCGGCGCAAAATCCGAGCACCTCTTCCCGGTGTCGGCTGCGCAATGCCCCTGGTGCCGCATGGAACGGGGACTCGGCGTAACGCTTTTCCTGCCGAAGGCGCTGGCCGGAGCCACGGTTCGGATCGACGACCTGGGCGATCGGGACTTCGACATCGTGGTGGTCTGGGCGGAGATCCAGGCGGTCCGCGCCCCGACGCGCGACGACATCCAGCCGGTTTTGCCGACGGTCGACCCGGATCCCGGTCGGGAGGCACTGGCGGCAGTCGAGCGCCGCACCGTGCGAATGGTCATGGGCGCCGTCGCGCTCGCCGTATCGGTGGCGGCCATCTATCTTGCGCCAGCGCTCATTCTCGCCTGGCTCGGGATAGGGGCTTTCGGGATCAACCGGCTCCTTACCGCGAAGATCGATGTCGACGCCGCAAGGCGCCGCCACGCGCAGGCTCGATCCGAATGGACCAAAGGTCTCGAGACCTGGCGCGACCGCGCCGGATTCAAGGAACTCGAGACGTCGGTCGAGGCGCTGCGGCGCGCGCGCGCCGATTACATGTCACTTCCCACCCGGGAAAAGGAGAGCATCGAGCGGCACGAGGCGGAACGACATGGCCATCAGCTCGCGGCCCACCTCGACCGTCAGCAAATCAGGCATGCCCGAGTGGACGGCGTCGGAACCTCGCTCGTGACGCAGCTTGCCTCGCACGGGATCGAGACCGCCGGCCACCTGGTCGCCAACCGGATCATGAATGTCCCGGGGTTCGGTCCCGTGAAGACCGCAGCGCTCCTAGAGTGGCGGCGCTCGGTAGAGGCGAAATTCAGGTTCTCGACCTTCAAGACTGCGGCCGAAACAGCCGAACTTGCGAAGATCAGGGGGCGGTTCGCTGCTGAGGCGTCCGCGCTGCGCCGCACGCTGTCCGGGGGCGCCACCCAACTGGAGACGACTGTAGCGATGTTGAAGGTACGCTCAGCCGCCGCCGATCCCGAATTGAGTCGGCTGCATGTCGAGACGAGGGGGCGCGAAGCCGATCTGACGTTCCTCGGGATACCCGTCCCAGCGATATCGTCGTCACCTGCAGCGGGGACACCCTTCCCTTCGAAAGCCGCCTCTTCGTCGACGGCGACCGTCGGACCGAGCTTCGCGCCGGCCGGAGGCGTTCCCGCGCCGTCGAGTGGGAAGACGTGTCCTCGATGCTCGCGGCAGATGGTCTTGCGTACCGCCCGGCGGGGCACAAGTCCCGGGCGGAGGTTCTGGGGATGCGCAGCCTATCCGTCCTGCCAGGGGACCAGGCCCATCTGAGCCGATCCTCCTAACGGCGTCTTTCGACCGAACGCATTGATCGGAGCTCGGGCGGACGAAGTCGGATGTTCAGTCATCCTGCGCCTGATGCTCTTGATCGAAGCAGGACCGGTTGTCGCGGTCGTCCACCGCGACGAGGCGGAACGCGCTAATTCTATCGCGCTGCTGGCGGCTGCGGGCGCTTTTCGTTAATCAAGCGTCGGACAAGGCGGGGGTCGCGATGAGCGTAGGGCAATATGCGGTATGGGAGTGCACCGACTGCGGCATCGGCGCACCCTCCAACGAAATGACGACGGTTGCCGACCGCCTACTCGAACGGACGACCTCGAGTACCAGCATGCGCCGTGGCGTGAACGGCGGACTCGGCGTCGGCAGCGGCTCGGCCAACAGCTACCGCACGGTGCATGGCCGGGTCTGCATGTCCTGCTTCGCCTACCGCGAAGACCAGGGGCGCAAAGCCCTCCGCAAGCGGATCGTCGGCGTGGCGCTAGCCACCCTCGGTGTCCTGTTCGCGGTGGTCTTCCTCCTGCCAGCGAAGCAGCCAGCGACGCCGGTCCCGTCAACGTCCGTCGCGACGGTCGCACCAGCCGTCCTTGCGCCCGCCGTAAGCGTCGGCAAGCCGCTCGACCTCCTCCCGCCCCAAGTCGATGGGCCAGCCTCGGGAACCGTCGAGCCCGCACGGATTGCAGCCTCCGCGAGCGAGGCTGTCGACACGGGGGATCCGGTCGACGCAGTCAACGCGATCGACGGCAACGGCTCCGATCCGGACGTCGTCGGCGAAGAGGTCGCCGCCGCGACCCGCGATGCCCTCGCGCACGGGCGGGCCGCACGCTGGCGCGCCATGGGCAGTCGCGGATACGTCGTCGTCAGCGAAGAGCGGAGCGAAGGCGAACGTGTCTGTCGGAACGTCTATTCTACGCGCGAGGCGTCGGGCTCGGCCGCTAATTCGCCGACGCGATTATGGTGTCGTTCCGATACCGGTGGCGAATGGACTGAGGAGCCTCAGTGACGGCATGGTGCAGCATGTTTCGTCAGCGTCTTACGCGGGGGATCGAAGCGGCTTGTCGACCGCGTGTACAGCTTCAAGGCAATCCAAGGACCTTGAAAGACCTTTGGCGATCCCAACCGACAGCGCGTTAGTCTTCGAACGCGTGCCGCGTGGATCGGCGTCATCGCATAGTTGATACCGCGGCCGTAGACCTGCCGACCGGACACGAGCAGCGGACCGACGTGCCGTTCGGTCGAATCGAGGAGACCGCGGCTCGCGACTGTCGCCTCGACGAGGATGTCGACTTCGTTCGACGCCACCCGGCAATCCATGGGGGTCGACCCCGTCGCACTGTTTCGTTCGCGCAACGCCCATTGGAACGCGTCTGCGCGCAAGCCACTGGGCGGCATAGCCGACTTCATCCCTTCGAACGGCGCATTCACCTAAATCAGCGAAGGCACCCATCATGCTCGGCAACACGATCGTGATCTACAACCATCGTCACACACAGCCACAAAAGGCAAGTGGGATACTTGTAAGTACTGGAAAACTCGCCATTTGCGTGGCATGGACAAATATCCGCACTTTCTACGCCACGCTTTCGCCGACGAATATGCGGCGATGCTCGAAGCATTCGAATGGTCCGTCGAAGCCCTCGGTATCCTACCGGACGAACGCGCCAGACTCTTCGCCATAGCGGACTCGATTGCACATGGCCCCTCCTCCTCGACGGTTCTCCGCGAGAGGACGATGAGGCACGTCATAGCGATCGCCGACGACATCCGAGCGCTTCTCGGCTGCGAGGACGAGATCCGGGAATGGATCCGCAGGCCTAATTCCGGCCTGTCGTCCGGCTCCCTTGTGTCGGTCATGATGACGCCGATGAGCGTGATGCTCGATCATCCGGACGGCGTACGCGCCATCCATGTTCAGTTGAGCGCCGAGAGGGATCAAATGATGTTTCGCGGACAGCTTTCGTGAGCGCCCGGCAATCCGAATTCGCCGTACCCTTCAACCCTACACCCTTAACGGTTGCGACGCAGACGATCTTAACCGGTCTCGCTCCTACTTGCGTAATCGCCGATCAATCCGTTCGCGATCCGGAGATCCGCTCCGGTCCGAGAACGTCGTCGGCGAAAGCCTCGAATGCACGTTGGACGTCTTGCGCCGGTGCCAACCCCTCTATGACCACCGCGGCGCCGAGCCGAGCCGCCATCCGACCGACGTCCACCCGCAGCACCGGACCTGGTGCTCGAACGCGAGATGGGGCTCCGGCAGAGTCGCGGACGACCAACCCGCCTGCTTCGTGGAGAGGGGCGTCGGCGGCGAGAACAGCGCTCGCGATCTCTGCAAGCGCGTTCGGGAATATTTCCAGTTCAGTCCCCGAAGGGCCGTCTGCCGTGGTGTCCGACATCTCCGACCAAGCCTGGGCGATCGCCGACCGGATCGGCACCCAGTCACCCTGTAGCAACCGCACGGCCCGCGTCGGCGCGAAACCGGCGTCGGCGAGCTCGAACGCGAACGCCAGTTTCAATGCCTCTTCGATCCCGATCGAGATCGACGCGCGACGGGTGCGCACGAACGGAAAGCCCAAGCGCAGGAAGTGCTGCAGCCGGGCGAGCATAGCGCCGCGGTGTTCGATCGGCATGCCGTGCATCCTCATCAGCACGGCGGCCGTCGCGGAGAGATTGAGCAGCATATGCTTTCCCTGCATCGAAACCGCCATGCCGAGCAAGGCCCTCGCGCCATGCGGCGACAGGGGATGCGGGGGTACGAACGTTCCCCCGCCGGTCATCGCCAGCCCATGCGGCTTCGTTTCGGTCGTCATCGGTCGCACTCCTATGCTTCGGTTATGGAAGCCACGCGCCGGGTGTGCGTCGTGACCGGTTTTCCGCTGTCGGGACGGTTCTGCGTGCTCGACATCGAGACGGCTCTGGCCGAGGAGGCGATCGCGATCGCCGATCGAACAAGGCGGGACACCTTCGAGCGGATCTCGCTACATTCGATCGTCGCGGTTTCGACGCTGACGTTTCAACGCGACGAGGCGGGCGCCTTCGGGGGCTTCGAACTGTCGAGTCTGCAGAGCGCGTCTTCGGATGAGGCCGATCTTCTGATGCGCCTGGACCGGGTGTTAACGCCGGTGCACGATGCGGGCGGAGGTCTCCTTACCTTCAACGGGAAGGCTCACGACCTGCCGACGATTGAGCGTCGTGCGGCACGTCACTGGCTATTCGACATATTGGTTCTCCCCGGATGGTCGGGTCGGCAGTCGCCGCGGCATCTCGACCTTATGCTGCCAGATCCGGACGATCGCGTCGGACGTTGGCCGAGTCTCGCCGACGCCTGCGCAGGCTTCGGCTTGTCGACCGCGGTCGTGAGAGGGCCGTCGGCACGGGTGGTCGGCGACGCGTCCGCCAAAAGTCAGGTAGACGTCGTTGCCACCTTCCTGCTGCACTTGTATGCCGCGTCGCGCGACGACCGTTCACCGGGTCCGCTTCTCGCAGGCTGGACGGCGCTGTCCGGTTATCTGGCTGGACCCAAGGTCAGGGCACCGCATCTCGTGCCGTTCGCCGAGCACCCTCACGTCGCGGTGGCCAAGCGTCTCTCGGGCCGGATCCCGCCCCGGCGACCGGAATCACCGGCATGAGCAGTGTCGTCGCTGGACCAGTGATCTACCGGATCGAATGGCGCGAAGGTGACGACATAACGCTGATGCCGGGCTTCTGCCGCTGGCTTACCGTCTCGACGGCGTCGGAGGCGCGTTCTACCGCGATCGCGTTGGCTGACGACGGTACAGCCGTGGATGGAGAGTTCCACGTCGCCGTTCTTGGACTCGGGGGACGGATCGAACGCGTTGCCACGACCTACGCTGCCGTCGTCACATGGGACGTCGCCCTATTGACGCTTCCCGAACCTGTGCTTGGGGGCCGATGGACCGCGGATCTTAATCGCGACGATGCCGCAGCCGAGCTTCTGGTGACCGTCAAGGCTGCGACCGCCCGCGCCTACGCCGCCGGTTCAATTGGGCGTGAGCGGGCGCAGCGCCTGATGTCCGAAATGCGGGTCGCACTCGACGACGGGGAAGAGGACGACGAGCCGGAGGCCTGAATCAGACGCACACTTTATCCGGCGGTCGAGCGCTTGTGCCGCCCAGGGCGCGCCTAGGTGACTTCAACGGCGTTGAGAGCCGGTTTGCAACTTACGGCTCCGGGCAATTTGCGACGTCAATTTAACAAGATAAGGCAGCAGAAGATCTGGCAAATCCGTAATGTGGCGTACACTGTCGAAGGAGTCTTCTCCGGCTCCGCGGCGGTCCGACCATATGCAATGAACCGTAAAGCGGGTTAGGAACTTTTAGGGCAGCCGCGTCTGGTTCGCGGCTGTACCGTGACGGCTTGCGAGATTTTTCCCCACGCCGCGCACCAAACCATGAAACAATAAAGTAGGGAACGAGCTGATGAGCCGCACCGCTGTATAGTGTCATGCTTGGAGCAAGGGCGATGGCGAAATACTAGCACGAGAGCGAGAGGGCCGCTTACCTTGTCTACAAGGACGGAAGGACTGGCTGGGACTCGAGAACGGCGGCGGACTCTGCCTTGTCGCAACGTCCAAGTAGGAGGGAGTGATTTGGACTGATCCGTATCGGTCGTCGCGCGTAATCGACGGTCTAAATCCAGAATCAGACCCGGCTCTTTCTCCGCCCTTCGGCCGGTGAAGTAAGTCATAGCCTCCGCGATCAAATCAGGCGTTAGTTGCTATTATGAGGGATAGGACCGCGCGTTGCTTGGAGCAATCCTGTCCACTGTCTGACGTTTGCTTCCTTAACGACTTACGCTCTTAATCGCCACGGTCGGCCGCGGCGGCTCAACATATTTGCAACGCTCTGTCCTTGCCCTGTTTGACGAGACATTCGCTCAGCATTGAAGGTCAACTCTGATAAATGGCCTTGAGCTGTTCTGTTAGTTAGCTTAGACAGGTTTTTATCCGTAAGACGATGAACCCTTTGTTTGTGAATCGAGATAAAACCGTGTCAAAGTTACTTTCCTTAACTACCAATATTGTGGCGTCGTACGTGTCTAACCATCTCGTTGCCACGCGCGATCTGCCGGGTCTTATAAAAAATGTCTATGTAGCGTTGAGCGGTGCTGGAGAGCGAAAATCGACCGAGGTGACGGCTCAGGAACCGGCGGTATCGATCAGGAGATCGATCAAGCCTGACTTCATCATTTGTCTTGAGGACGGCAAAAAGCTCAAAATGCTTAAGCGCCATTTGCTTAATGATTTTGGGATGACGCCCGATGCGTATCGGGCGAAATGGCGGTTGCCCGCCGACTATCCTATGGTTGCGCCGAACTATGCGGAGCAGCGTCGGGCTCTGGCCCTAAAGATCGGCCTTGGTCGCAAGCCCCTGATCGAGCCCTCGACCCCGCACCTTCCGCCGAGGAAGGAGCGCGCGCTCCGCAAGGGTTCCATAGCGGTAATAACTTAAAGGTTTGCGTCAGGATTCCGCGCGGCCCTGCCCGCCCGAGCTGTGCTCGGGAGCGTAAGTTGATCATTGTCATGTCAGCGGCGTCGCGGGGCCACGGACGGCGCCCAGAAAAATCGTCGCCGTGACCGTCGGCTGTGCGGGACCGGGAGGCGCCACAAATTGTCGTGGGTGCTAGCGAGATCGCCATGACATCGAAATCACAAGCGAGCTGACCGCCACCGCAATGAGCAGCTGGCCTTGTTCTGGCGTGGTCTTCGCCACCTTCTGGTCGGTCAGCTTAAAAGCCTAGGATCCGGGCATTCGCGAACTTGATGCAGGCACAATCGTGTCGAGAAACCGGACTTCACCCATCTACGCCGGGTCAGCCCCTTGCCCGGACTGCAATCGAGGAGGCCGTTACGTACGGCGGCTGTGCCGCCTGCGTTCCGAACCGTCTCCCGAGCGGACGAATGCGTTGGCTCTGCGAGTATGAAATCAGGTCGTCATTGGCGGGTCGAGTAAAGTGTTCTTCGGTCAGCGGGCGCCCGGGTGGGGAGCGATCGTCTCCGCGGGTCTGGGAGCCAGTGCCATCGGCTATGTCGTCGCGGCCAAGCAGACCGATGGCGTCGCGGCCACGCTTGGCATTCCTCTCGTGACGTGTGTCGCGTTCGCGACCCTGCTCGCTGAAAACATCTGGCGGAAAAACGAGACGGCTGCTGAGAACTGACTCACACACCGTCATCAGCGCTGTCACCGCATAAGTCGTTGGTCATCTTAGATCGGTAGCAAAGACCCAAATGCCGATATCCCACCGTACCCGGCTCCTGCCGGCAAGCAGCCTTTTATTCAGATCATCATTTCGGCCTGATTGGGGTCGCTGGCAAATCGACAGGTTTTGAAACCCATACGGGGAATGCGGACGATCGTTCAACAAGCGACGTAGCCCGAAAAAGGTCAAATCTCGCCCGTTTGCCAGACCTGCACGTTTGACGCACCGTTTTCAAGCGTGCGTGTCACGCCGCTATCCTCACCTCGGCGTCGAGGATCCTGTCATCCGAGATCTCAACGCACTGCTCGATCCCGCCGCCCCGTGCCTTGACTGCGCAAAGCGCCTGGTCAGCGCCGGCGACGAGCCGGGTGAGATCAGACCCATGCGTCGACGAAAGGACAAAGCCAACGCTCGTGGCGATTCGAATGGTATGGCCCGCGATAAAAAAAGGTTCGGCGATCGCGGCCACAATGCGGGTCGCCAAGGCTCTGACCTCGTCGGCGCTTTTGGCCTCGGTTTGCACGATGACGAATTCGTCGCCGCCGATGCGCGCCGCAAAATCACACTCGCGAATGGTGCCGAGCAAGCGCTCGGCGACGGCCGTCAACAGAGCGTCGCCGACCGGATGGCCGTAGCGATCGTTCACAGGTTTGAAACGGTCGAGATCGAGACAATGAACGGCAATGATGTCTGCTGCGCCCGCCGCTTGCGCGAACTCCTCGTAGCGCTCGCGGAGCGAAAGCCGGTTGGACAGACCAGTCAGATGATCGCGGCGTGCCAGCAGCGAGAACGAGCGACGCATGGTGATATCACTAGCCGTTTTCCGAAATCGCTCGGACATTGTTTGGATTGCGCCTGCGACAAAGAGCGCGGTCAGCGACCCGAGGGCCAGATGCATGTGATCCGGCATCGACCATAAAACGAGGGTGGGCGGCACGGTGGCAAGAAGCAGGCTGGGAATACTGATCCACGGGCGCAGCGAGACACCCGCAGCGACGCCGGCACCATAGCCGAACAAGAGGCCGATGATGCTAGCGTTTGATGAGACCGCGCCTGCGAGCAGCGCTGTCGCGCAGAATGCTCCAAACACGGCCGCAAATATCAGGTAAACGACTCCGAAGCGACGCTCGAGTGACCGAGCAATCTCGATCGTGAGACACGCGTCAGCCACCCGACGGCGGTAGCGCAGAAGCACCGTGATCCGGCCCAAGGCGGCGAGGCTGCCAAGCGCCACCAGCGACGCGACGAACATGTCACGACTCTGAGAAGCGACGAGCGCGCCGATTGTCAGAAACGAGATCGCCATGATGATCGTCGGTACAAACGTCAGAAACAGGCTCCGCACCAGATCGATATAGGTGTCGTCGGGAAGCCTAGTTTCGAGGATAGACACATGGATTCCCAATGCGTTGAATACCTTATATTTTAGTAGAGAAGCTAAGATCACGTGAAAGACAACCCGGCTTGCGTGCTTTTTTGCTTATCGTAAAGCCCGATTAACCAGGCGGCGCTCGACCGAACGTTACCTGATTATACCAAGTCTCATCGATTAATCCTAAATAACTGAGATCGGGATCAGAACGATCAATTTACAGATTCGTCTCATCTGCAATCTGCTCGGGCATAACGGCAAGAGTGTTCAGCATGTACTCGCTGCTAGCGAAAGTCGTGAAAGTCTAACTCCTATTTTGCGCAATACTCTTCTAAATAGTTGCAGCCGCATAGTAAGCGCCTATCGCTATGCAGAAATGCTTGTCCGTCCGTCGAGGGTTGTATTCAGGCGACGAACGAGGCTATTGATGTGGGGCGAATACGTGAGGAAGGCCAGTCACGGTACTGCGCGCAATGGCTGCTCCTTCGAGGACCTGCCATCGGGCGCTTCGAGGCGCGCTGTTCGGTATCGCGCGGTTGAATTATTATGGCCTGATCGGACCTACACGCTTCGGCCGCCGGTGGGTTAAATAGTTAATTTGGGCCTCGCCCAGCGCCTGCGCGGTCTGACACACGAGGCGACGCTGCGTACTGGAGCGGCCGTCCTTTCAGGTCGATAACCGATTTTCTTGCCTCGCTGACCACCGCCTGGCGATACTCAGCGAGGGCCTACCGGCATACCTGAGGTCAAGCAACAAGATGTCGGCGAGCCGATGAGCCGCTTTGACGATCTTTTCGAAGATCGACCGAGCGTCGCACTAGCAGACGCCACGGCGGTTTAGGCGCGCTGCACTTCTCTAGACAGCCGATGCGCCGTCTGACAAACTCGTCAAGGAGCTGCGGTAGCTGCCGGGGGCAAAGAATGAGGCGTTCCATTTTTCCTTCATTACTTATCTTGTTTGCGACTATCATTTTTATCGTGTTCTTTCAGTCACCATTTTTCTAATTTTTCGCTCTTGTGGTATGTCGGTTAAGGGAGACAAGTGGGTCATCCTTGAGGCGATTTCGACAACCGTTGCTGCTATAGCGGTGGTAGCCATTCCGATCGTTCTCGCTTACGCCGCCAGGCAACAGGAGAACGCTCGTACAGAGCAGGATGATAAGCAGAGCCAAGCCACGACCACTCGTGAGGTCTTTGGTCAGTTCCAGATCTACAATCTAAAGGTCGCAAGTGGATCGATTACAAGGGACGCTATTCGTGACAATGACTTCGAGGGATTGAACAATCAGGAGCTAAAGGAGCTCCACATAATATTTCACAAGATGACGTTGATCTACCAGCTATGGATAGCTCATGGGACAGGATCGTGGGCGGACAGGGCGGCAGAGACTGCCGTTCAACAGATTGGAAAGACCTGCCGGGAGAACCCAAAGCTATACCGAATTGCCATACGGGAGCGAGGATATGGGGAGGATTTCCTCGCCCACCTTGAAAGGCTTCCTCCGCCCCTCCCACGTCTGGGCGCACGGAACTCGGTCGTCCTTACCATCGTTGCGATCGCTATGGCACTGTTCGCGCGCCATCGATAGCGATCTCGACCAAATCATCGAGTTGATGAGCAACTAAGTCTTTTTCCCTTAAATGACTCGCTGATTTCGAACGGGACAACTGTACTATAGCGATGCCGCCCGATCGTTAGAAACAGTGTGAGCGCCTCTTATGCGCTTACGCAGGTCGATTGGCAGTTCCATCTTCCGGTGTTAGAACCGGTGTGACGCGATCCTAATCTGCCGTTTATTCTCCTCGATGGACGGCGGCTTTTGCGTCCTGCTCCGGCAGCAGAACGGCATTCGGTGGTAAGTCATTGCTGACGCTGTTAGTTGCGAGGTCAGACAGCAGGCGTCGGGATGTTGAGGCTCAAAAGGTCACTGTCGGGAGGGGTTAGATGACGGTCCAGCGGTCTTCGACGATGTGCGTCGCGTTAAAGATGGCACCAGCGATGGAAAAGCGGCTGTGAAGGCATAAAAGATGGAGGTCGCGGGTGTGCAGCAGCACTGGACGAATGCGATCCGGGAATGGGCCGGACGGCAGCCTCTGGTGATCGAGGTCTATGCCTTCGGCTCGCGGGTAAAGGGTGGCTACCGGCCTGACAGCGACCTCGACCTTGCGTTCGTTATCGACGGCCAGGACGAGGGCGAGACCCTCGGGAACGCCATCTTCCTCCTGCCGTCCTGGCGCAACGAGTTGCAGGCGATGCTTCCCGTCGAAGTACATGCGCAGCCTATGTTCGATGATGACGAAGTGGTGGCACCCGCGGTGCGGGATCATGGAATGTTGTTGTTCAGGCGCTTCAAACTTCCATGAACGACGCCGGCACCGAGCGTAGCTGCGCCGCTCTCAGACCGCGTGACCTCGAGCACAGTCGTCTTTGGCTTATCCCGCATAGCCACCGGTGCCGCCGGTCCTCCTTGCTTGCCGCTAGGCGGAGTCCCATCGTCACTCCCTTTGTTAGAGGCCTCGCCGCCCTGCCGTGTAGGTTGTAACTGCCGTGCCACCGTCGGCAAGGTCGAGCCGTCGGCGGACAATATCGTGCCGGTCGAATTCAAGCGTTGCACCGTAGTAGTCAGGTCCATCTGGGCCGCGCAGATAGATGATGATCCGCGCTGGCGTGAAGCGAACAACGATGCTGTCGACTCCGGCGAGGTCACTGTAACCCTCTGACAGATCTAGCGGCCGGCCGCCGACCGAAATGTCGAGGTCGGCAATGCGCGTGCAACGGCCAGCGCGGTCCGGCACCCCACCATATAGCCAATTAGCGTTTGCGCAGTCAGCGACTTCGCCGGAGGTGAAGCGAACCCTCGCGGGCGAGCCGTTCAAGCGGCCGACGACCTCCGTCGGCGCCCCAAGCCTTAGCGGATGGCTTTGAAGCTGGGCATCGCCAACCCACGGCCAGCCAGCCGCTACCTGGGCCAGCACCAGTCCGACCAACCCAATCGGCATTGCATACCTTCTGTTGCAGACATCGCGGGATCAGACAGCGTAGTTCCAATCTATCTAACCGGTAATTTCTGTCAGACTATAATTTCATTTTCTGACACTAAATTCACGCGACAGGTAATCCGTGACAACGGCTATCGAACCTTCGGCTGATAACATGCGCGTTGATAGAGTGAACGCGGAGCGGGACGCATTCAGCGACCGATCTGCCGTCTGAACTCGCGGACGCACTCGACGACGTTCATGATCCGCGCGTCGCGCAGCTCGGCCTTCGTCGCCTTGAGGATGGCCTCCAGCTCCCTTTCGCGAGCGGACACCGCCCTGGACGCCGCCGCTTCCGACGCGGCGACGACGGCGGTTCGATTGTCGCGCTCCCGGATGATGCGGGGCCCGAACCTTGCGCGCTGGTAGATGGCGTTAAGGGCGTCATCCCGTTGGAAGTTCTTAGCGCTAAGACCCTTGCGCAGGCCGATGCCGACCGCAAGCTCCGCCGAGAGCTCGCGGATGGCGCCTGCGGTCCGCTTCGCCCGCGGGAGATGGATCAGCTTGGCCAGCGTCGTGACGAGCAGCAGTCGTCGGCGGGCTGCAACGGTATCGCGGTCGGGCCGCAGTCTACCACTCGGAATCCGGCCCATCAATCACGCCTCCGATTCACGTCCCGGTTCGGGAACGACAGCAAGCCATGGATCGGCAGGGATCCGACGTGTTGCGCGGGGCGGAATAATACGGGCATCATGCAGCCGGCAGGAGCCTCAGGGAACTCGTACCGAGGTCTTCCTTGAGAATCTGTTCCGCGATAAAATCGAGCACGCCGCGTTCGCATTGCATCTCGGTTAATCGCGAATAGGCATCCGCCAAGTCGCACTTTTCGCCTTTATGGCGCATTACGTAAGCGATGACCCTCACCGGGTGATCCTCGACACGCATCCGGTTCGAGGCGGCGTGCCGTATGTCATGCGACCTCTGAATGCCGAAGCCACAGAGCAGGCAGGCGAGCAGGAAGTTGACGCCGTCTGCCGGCGGCTGGATGCCGTCGTTGGCGAACACGAAACGGGATCGGGTCGTCTTCAATTCGAGAGCTTGGCAAGGTTCACTTTCAAGCAGCTGCCCGCCCGGCGTCGACATCCTGGTGTAACGAGCGAACATCCTCAGGAATTTCATCGTCCTGTCGTCCAACGCGTAGGCCGATCTTTCCGTCCAGCCCTTGGGGATGGCGAAGAACGCTGCGTAATCCCGGTCGGCGTGCCGGATGGTGGTCCAACCTTGACGGTCGTAGATCATCTGCTGCGTTTCGCCGATCCGGCAGAGGGTCATCGCCATGACCCGCATGACGAGGTGGGCGAAGGCGACGGCAAGGGCGAAGCCCTCGATCGGAATCAGCACGATGCCGTGTTCGACCAGGGCATCGGTCGCGATGTTTTTGGTGGTGCCGCAGAAGCTGACGAAAGCCGGCTTGTTGACGCATCTGGGAAAAGCGTTTTCGATTATGAACTTTCTCCGCTGTTCCCGGACAGCCGTGGCCAGCCGACCTGGGTTGAGCAGGAGACCCTCGGCGAACATCTCGACAAACCAGGGAGCGTGGCGTGAGACTCCATTGGCTTCAGTCAAGACATATTCGAAGACGATCTCGTCGTCGGACTTGGATGCGTCGAAGTGGGAAAGACGGTAGGCGCGCATGTAGATGCGCTGCGTCGCCGCGATCCGACGACCGTCCGGCCGCACGACGCGCTCGACGTACGAAAACCCGAGGGGAGCGTCGCGGGGAAACGATCCGGACACGTCTCGCTCGGCAAGCGGTCTCGCAAGTATGAGCGCCTTGGCGCGGCGGCACATCCGAGCCATCCGCGTGGCCTGACCGCACCGAATCCGGACTGCGGCGAGCCGCGCATCGAAATCATCTGAAAGCGGGTCTGACGACGCCTTCCTAATAACGTAGGTGTCCTTCCTAGCCTGCTTGAGAAGGGCCCGGAACGCGGATCCGAACTCCTCTGCATCCGAGGGCATCGTCAAGCTGAAATCGGCGATCGCCTGTGACAGTTGCGCATTGCCGGCGAAGAAGTCCGCCACCTGCGCGGTGGAGGAGAACACGCGTTGTATCACGCTTCGGACGACTGCGCGGCCGTCTTCTGGAAACAACGATCGATCGATCGCGTACGCCTTGAGGACCCTCGAGACGGCAATGGGATCGCGCGGATCCTCGCCGGTTGCGAGGAAGAGGTCCTCGTACCGTTCGAAATCCGAGATTACGTGCGCGAGATTGGAGGAATAATAGAGCGTGGCGTGCACGGCGAGCGCGATGTTCGCGAAGACTCCGATCGCGGGGAGTGTGAACAGCTCTAGGCGCGCACCGATGCGGGCGTCGAACCTGCCTACGTCCTCGCCGACGACTGCGCAAATCACGGTACCGGGAAGGCTCGCGATCGTGGACGGAAGAAGTTTCCTGGCTCTTTCGGCATCATACGCCCCTCCGCCATCCGGCTTGACCCGGGGCATCCGCTTTCTGGTTCCGCTCATTGCAGTTGCCCGTTTGTGGATCGATGTCCTTTTCTTGATTGAAAGGCGGGGCAGGATCCCGTTGATCTCGAGCAGATCGAGATGAGACGGCGCCAAGAAGGTGCGGACCTGCTCGATGAAAAAGTCGCTTTCCTCTTTATCCGCGAGGTCATCCGCCAAACGGCGGTCTTCCCACTGCGCGAACGAGTCGTAGCTATCGAACGGGAGTAGGCGTTCCCAAGCTTCGAACTCGGCTAGATCCGTGCTTGGCGTCGACACCTTGCTGCCGGTCGGTGGGAATTGCGATGAGAAGTTCATGACGGACATTAGGCAGCCTCCAGCAGGAACGCCTCGAGCGAGGGTGAGTGCGCGCCGGCGGTGCGGGGCGTGGGAGAAATAGCGGGTCTATCGGCGTCGTCATTGCTCAGGATCCGGCTGATGCCGAAGTCGACGGTCGCAATGTGCGCCAGCGTGGTTTCGAGGATCATGCGCTGACGGTGATAGGCGTCGTAGCAGGCGAGCATCTGCTCTTCGGAGCGCCAACCCATATAGAGGACGAGGTGCCGACGATGAAGGTTCTGCAGCCGTTGATCGGGTATCTTCTCGATCTCGCGTAGCCGGTTGAAGACGAACTCGTGGCGAAGCCAGTGCAATGTCGCCGGTATGTCGCCGAACAGCTTGCGGCATTCCCGCCAGACTGACTTGTAGCGTAGGCGGTCGCCATTCTGATTGAGCAGGATCGGTGTCGATTTCAACTCGACGATCGCAGCCCTTCTATCTTTGGTGCTGGTTGATCCGCGGGTAGCCAAGCTTGCCAAGCGGCGGAAATACGCCATGTCACGCCCAGGTTCCAACCCGAGTCTGACGGTATCCACATACTTGGAGCACATCTCGAGCAGAGCAGGTCCGAGCGCACCCTTCTTCGCTGCGATGGTGCCCTGATGCTTGTTCCGCAAAAGGACGCCGCCGAATTCCTCCCCCTTCAATAGGTCCCAGAAGGTGATCCATTGGGGTTCGCCTGGACGGCAGCCGGACGTCGCCTGGATAAGCACGTGGAGGAAGACAGCCAGCGGCGCGTCCTTCAACGCTTTCATGACCTCGCTCGCCCACCTTACATCCTGCGTGCGCGCGGGAATCCACAGCCGCGCCGGAAAACGGTAGTAGCGTAAGGTGTCGCGACGCATGTAAGGTTTGATCGCTGGGTTATTCTGGTGCGATTGGGCACTGATCAGCGCGCGCTGGGCTTCCGTCAGGTCGGATGAGCCTTGGAGTTCCGTCCAGTTGGGACAGTCCGTGATTCCGCCTCGCCTGAGCATAGTCATAAGGGCAGCCATGGCGCGGAACAGCTTTTCGCCGATGCTGTGGAATTCGTCGGAAAGCAATATCGACTTGCCCGGTCGGCCCCCCTTCAGGTTCTTGATAGAACCGTCCATGTCCTTGACCAGCCTTTCCGCGAAGGCCCTGGCCTTGCTGACGCCCGCAGTGATCACGAGTTTTCCGCAGGGAAGGAAGAAACCGGGAACCTTAAGGAGTGCCATGAAGCTGGCCCGCATCGAGGAAACGAACGTGTCGAAATTCTCGGTGGCATACTCGGAGATCGCATCGGACAGATCGATGCGGGGTTTGCCGTCGACAATGACGACGACGGGCACGTCGGGGATCCCGGTCCGAATGATCTCCACCGAACGGGATGGGTCGCACGGGACACTCGGGAGCAGCACGCTGCTCCCGACGGGAAAACGCAGCACGTTGCTGACGTCACCCACATGTTCAACGATCACCGCGCGACGAGTCATAAACAAAATATAGATATGCGTACATCTATACGCAAGCGTCGAGTAGGCAGCCCGATTGGCGAATTTTTCGCTTGGAATTGGCGTCGAGCTCCAAAGCGACGTCGACGAACGGCTATGCCATACTTCGAGCCTTAAGCGCCTCGAATGATCACCATACGCCACCCCACCGTTAAAGGGTCACGGTCTTTCTGCAATTCCGTCTGTTTGGACGAGCTGCTAGGCTACGGCCTGACAGCACACCTTTTCCGAACTAAGCGTTGTTGACGATGCTCGTATCGCCGATCCTAAATGATGTCTTGGCCAATAGTGGCCTCTCCACCTCGACATTCATCGACGAACTTGCAGCCTCCGACCTTGGGTGGTGGTCATCATCCCGCAGCAGTTGCTCCGACACGGGTGCAACAATCGCGCTAGCCCGTCGCGTCGAAAACACGATATCGGTCGAATGCCGCTTCGGCCAAGACATCTGGCTGACCCACCACGATGATGTCGCCACGCTTCATTTGGCGCGGCTACCGTACATCGTCGTATCCGGATGCGTCGGGCTTCGCTTAAACTCGTTGATCGATGTCGTGCTTCTGGCCCGCCCGGAATACGTCATTACCGAAGCTCTGATTATCCACGACAATCGTTGCCTGTTGAAATTCTTAGCAACCCGAGAGCATCTTCGAAACTGAGACTTCGAGCGACGCAGCTCGCTCGACCGATGCGACGACCGACTGGGGTTATCCGCTGGTCCAAAAATACTTTTGGACGTGTGGCATAGAGCTACCAGAATGATGCCTATGTCCAATTTCTGAATTGGACATAGGCCCTTTGGGCTGAACGGGGGCGGCAAAATGGACGTTTTGCGAACTCATTTCCCGAGGAGTAGCAGCGGTGCCGATCATCGGACGCAGATGATACCTATGCTCCGCCACGTCTCCCCGTGCTGCCCCATCAATGGCGCTGTAGTTCGAAGATCGATCATGAAACATTTCGAAGCGGTCGAAGTCTATCGTCGGGCTTTCGGCCTAACGTAAGGCGCATCGAACGGGAAGGGCCGTGAAAGAGATCGTGTATAATATGGTTCGACGCAAGCGGTGTGAGGAACGATTTCGAGAATTAGGAGCTCCTGACGATCAACGACAAACGGCAAGAAGGATTTCGCCTGCATCTCGGTTTTAGCGCATCGCCCATGATGGGAATCGACGAGCTCGTGGCAGGAGGATGCAGGCATCTACCGCTATCCGGGAATTGCGCCAGAGCAGTCTCCAATAACACGATAAGCAAGTTAGGACGAACTGTAACCCTATCTTTTCTGCAGTCCGGGAGGTCCTCAGATGGCGGCAAAAGGATGTCCAACATGACTGCGACTTAACTAACGCCTGACCGGCGCTGTCATGACCTCCCCCTGAACCAAGCATTCGCATCAAGGATTAGCGCCGATCCGCGTCCCGGCTCCGAGAGCCGAAGGAAGGGGCCATGCGAACCGTCGGACTGACGGCGGACATGTACGAGTGAAATCGAGCCTTGCCGAGATTAGGTGATAACCCTGACCGTCCTTTCCCAAAAAAAAGATCAGCGAGCGCATTCGCTTATGGACGCCAGGGATAAATAGGATTAACGACAAAATTGCCCGGCCCCACTCCCACAGGGACGCAACCCTGTGGGAGTGAGATCCGAGCCCGATGAGCCAGCGCCCGTCGGATTCGACTTCCGCTTTCGCGATCAGTCTGGACATATGCGTATCCGGGACGATTCGCACATGCGGCTTGCGATGTAAAGTGGTGCTGCAAACGCGGAGAAGGCCATGTCCATCTTGGGCTGGCACGATCTGCGGATCTATCCTCCTCGAGGCGCAACTGCGCGTCGCAGGATGATCTCGCTTCGAAAGAGATCCGATCTTTCGATCGGTTCCGACTTGGACGAGGATCCGTAGGGTTTCCAATCGTGCGGGGCCGTTCCGGTGAAAACCGGGGCGGCTTCGCCGCGGACAGGAGGAGGACGACTTGGTCATCGATCTCGACATCTCGATACCCCGCACTTCCGTCGGGAGAATCGTCGACGTGGTGCGCGTGTTGGTCGCCTCGGAGCGCAGCCTAACGCGCGATGAGATCTCAGAGAAGATGAAGCTGAAGGCCAACACGGGAAGCGCCAACAATCGTGTCATCTCCGCACGACAGTTCGGTGCGATTTTCGCCAAGAAGGGTCATGGGTTCCTTCCGACCGAACTGGGTCGTCGCCTCGCGGTGGTCAAACCTGCGAAAACCGACCTTCTCGAGGCAATCAGAACCGTTCCCATGTTCGCCTGGGTCCTCGACCGGTTTGGAGGCGATCCCGGGGCGATCGCCGATGACGATCTCAAGAGTGGATTCCTTGAGGGTGGTTTGCCCGACGCCGACGTCGAGCGTGCCGTCGACGTTCTCCGTCGATCCCTCGCTTATGCCGCGGACCCGACGAAGCGGCTGACCATGCCCACCAAGGCAGTCGATTCCGTCGTTATCGGGACTCATGCGCCGGACGATTTTGGTCGGACAGCAACCCCGGTTCCGCCCGAATACGATGACGGCAAAAGGATTGCCGTGCTAGACAAGGCCGCCGTGACGCAGTCTCCTTCATCGGGATCTCAAAGATCCTTTGCGGAAATCCCTATCGTAAGAGCAGCTCTCGATCTGGTACCGGACGAAGGTGCGGTATGGCCTTCCGATCGAAAGGACGCGTGGCTGAAGATGATCGCGAGTGTGATCAACCTGACGCACAACGAGCCCTGAACCCTGCAGTTCGCTACTCTACCCGCTTGGAACTGAATGCATTTCCACACTGAACGTCGGCCGATCTTGGAAAGCGTAGGAGAACCGTCGCCGTAATCGATCCGCCGGTCAGTCGCCGGAATGAAGCGCGTCGAGGAGTGACGTTCTGACGGCGCGAATCCGGTTCGCGACCGCGTCGTATCCGGCAAGCGGAAGGATCTGCTCTCGGGCGATCGTGGCCAGCAAGTCACCGACCTTCGCCCGATCGTCCTTTTCGAGTATTCCGGCTGCGGCGAGGAACCTTGGAACGCTCGCCAACACGCTCGGGTGCGAAGAAATCTTGATCATCCCGCGGAACAAAGCAGCAACCTCTGGATCGCGCCGGAGCCGCGCCTCGATGGCGATGTTGGTGATCTTCTGCGCGTCGAACTGCGTCTGATATGGACGGGTAACGAGATCCGTAACCAAACTGACGAAACCGGCCGCGTTCTCCATGGAAGCCGCCAAGTGGACGGCCAAAGCCCATTCACCGAAGTAAGGCCCGTCGTCCGTCGTGCGCTTGAACTCGTCAAGTGCCGGATGTCCCGGGGAATGGATTGCCAGTGTGAGGATGGAGGACGCGGATTGCCTTGTCCGCATCTCTTCGACCAGCCGCTCGCCAACCGATTCGTCGCCGTCGAACTGATCGGCCAGAACGAGCGCGATCTCGCCCGTGATCGCAATCTGGTTGTTGTAGTGTTGGGAATCGAGCATCCTGAGGCAACACGACAACAGGAGTGGACTTCGTGGCTGGAGTAGCGCGAGCATACGGATCGCCGTCGGCGTAGCAGCCATCGATCCGTCCTCCGCCGAGGCGATGAACTCGGCCGTCGCCGCCTCCGAAAGGGAGGCGCCTTCGGCCAGGACATCTCCTATGCCGAAGTCGTTGAAGGTCGAGAGTCGCTCCTTGAGCGTATCGCCGAAGACGTCGCGGAACCGTTGCCAGTTCTCGCACATCAGCCGTTTGACGTCGGCGATCCGATGCATCGGCGAGCTGACGACCAGATTCGCGAGCTTCCCGTTTTCGCGCAGGGTTGCGACGCGGTCGAGTTCGCCGATGATCGTCGCCCCCGCGAGCGCCGCCGCACGGCGCGGTTCCAGGCGGAAGCCGTAGCTGAGGAGATCGTTCAGGAGTTTGGGAAGGACCTCATCCTTCCGCCCCTCGCCACTCAACCGACGGTGATGAGCGATGGAGAGGCGCGTCATCAACTCCGGATCGCTTTCGCCATCGTAGTCTTCAACGATCGCACCAAGGGCAGTCCCGGCGCCGCCAGTCACCGCCGTCTCCGCGATGACCGTTCTCAGCTCCAACGGCAGCGGGGTGGCCGCACGCAGGAGCGACCCGCGGATGTCCGGCTCGAACCAGAGGTCGACTGCCAGAGTTTCGAAAGGCGGATCGCGTGCGAGAAGCAGGTCCCTCGCAAGCGCCAGAACGTCGGGGTGTACCTTGAAGCTCCGGCACAGGATGGGCAACGAGGAGATCAAGTCCCGCGGCTCGGTAGCCAGCAGGATCGCGACCGCCTCGTCGTCGGTGCCGTCGCACCCGCATGCCTCGAATCCGACCGCGAGCAGGTCGCGGCGCACGGCGGGGTCCCGGCCGAGACTGATCAACCTCCGGCGACAGGCGGCGTGATCGGGCTCGATCATCGGCATCATCGCGCCGAGGTTGAAGAGGCGTCGGTCGGGCCAACTGCGTATTTCGCTGAAAAGTCCGTCGACTGCCGCGTCATCGGTGCCCCAACCCGATACCAGCGCCTTCACAGCCCAATGCTTCTGGATGCTGGTGTCGTCGCGCGCGATCTCGATGAGGACGTCGCGAAGCCGCTCATCGGGCACCGTTGCAACGAGACCGCTGAGCTCCCGGAGGTCGATGAGGCGGTTGTTAGGTTCCATCCAGTAGGCGACGGCCGCCTCGCGGAGAAGCGGATCCTGCTTGGCGAACCGGCCTACCCCCACCCAGAAGCCATTCATTCCCATCGTGCTGAACTTCACCTTGCCGGTCAACGCGCCCAGAAGCCACCGTCGCACCTTCGGATTTGAAGCCGAACAGTTGAGCAAGTAGACCTGGGCTGAGGTATATTCCCAGATCGACGCTTGGCTCGGTTCGACTCTCGCCAACGCGCCGTCGATCAGGGCGTCGTCGTCGGGCCAGTATCTGACAAGCAGCTCCGTTACATGCGGCGTGTCCGCCCAGTCCAGCCCGGACCAGGTACCGTCGAGCGACAACACCTCGTCACGCGTTTCGGTGGTCGTCTGACCGCGTGCCGCAAGGCCGCCAATCGCTATGATGCGGAGCGCCGGATAGGTCGAGCGACGGGCTTCGACCAGCAGCGCTTCAAGGCGCGGATGTTGCGGCCAGCCTGCAAGCAGGCTCTCGAGCATGGTCGCAGCCACCGAAGGCTGGGCACCAATGGACATCGCGTCGACAAGCCGATCGGCGGCAGCGACGGCGTCCGGGTGAAGGCGGGCGTAAGCCGTAGCGGCGGCACGCTGAGTGGCGCGATCCTCGTCGTACAGAGCCCTCCACACGGCATCGGCGACGTCGCTCGCGGTCGGCCACGTTCCCAACGCCATTATCAGGCCAGAGCGGTTCGAGGCGCGCGACGGAGTCCAGCTCGGCAAACGCTCTTCGACCATGGCACCGAGCGACGGGTCGCCGAACCCCTTCAGCGCGGACCGCAAGGCGTCCTCACGGGCAGGCATCCAGTCCCCAATCTCGACGAGCCTGATGGCTTCCTGCACCAGCCGCTGGGCGGTTCCAGGCGAACGCCCGGCAGAGAGAAAGCCGATTTCGGCCAAAAGGCCGCTACGATAGGCAGTCCCGAGTGGGCCTACCTCGGCTTCCTCGATCGAGGCGACGAGGCTGTCGACCTCGTTCCTGCGCGGGATCATCCCGAGTAGGTTCACGATCACGTTGCGCCAGCGCGGATTTCCCGCTTCGTCGCCAACGAATCGGCATATGCGATCGAAGGGAAAGCCCCCCAGATGCTCGGCGCTCAGGAATTCCTCGAAACTCGCATGCGCGAAGCCGATTTCTCCGGGAGCCTTCTCGACGAGCATTCCCCGCGTCTCGGCATTCACCGCAAGTATTTCGGCTGCACCAATGCCCGCTCTCGCTGCTTCCATCCCGAAGCCCGCGGCGGACTGCAGGAACCCGCTGAGCAGCGACCGCGCGCGGGCGATGGGCACGCCGGCGTCACCACCTTCGCTTCGCAGCGAGAAGGCAAGATACGCGATCGCCGCCCGCCGATGTTCCGGGTCTTCGATTTGACGAAAACGCGGCTCGACGTCCCCGGCCGCCGTCGCCCGGCTGTTGGGATGCGATTCCAGCAGAAGCGCCACCAGCTGGCGGTAAGCTTCGATTCTACTGCGCGGCAACA
Source organism: Polymorphobacter megasporae (assembly GCF_018982885.2). NCBI lineage: Bacteria > Pseudomonadati > Pseudomonadota > Alphaproteobacteria > Sphingomonadales > Sphingosinicellaceae > Glacieibacterium > Glacieibacterium megasporae. The sequence goes on from NZ_CP081848.1 coordinate 545,418, forward strand.
TTTGAGTGCGTAGGCTCAGGGTGACGAGGCCGATCAGCAGGAGCGGCGTCTCGGCCAACGCTATTAGGCTGCGGTCGCGCGCGAGTTCGGCCATAAACCGAGCCGTGCGATCGGGTTGGTGCGGCGACCCTGCCTGCGGCGCTTCACGCAGGGGCGCTGCGTATCTATCGAACCAACGGGCAGCAATCGAAGCCTGCTGTACGGTCGAGAGAGGAGCGATCTCGGCGCGTCGCCAATCCGATGGGAGGTTGCCGATGGGCGCCATGCCCCGCGGTCGTCCGGTGACGATCGTCGGGATCTCGTGCGTCTGAACCGTCGTCACCAAGATCGACAACGCCGTCCGGGCGGCCTGCTCGTTCGACCACTCGTCGAGCCCGTCGACCAACAAGAGGATCCGACGTTCGTCGATCGCCCGATCGAGCAGATCGATCAGGTCTGCTGTTAGGAATGGCTGCAGCGAGCGACGGACGATGCTCTTCAGGCCGACGTCAGCGCCGTGTGCGGCAACCTCCCTCGACCAGCGGGCGAACGAGAGGTGTAGCGGCAGTAGCCGGCCCCAACGGTCGGCGATACCCGGGAAGATGCTCTGACCGTGGAGCAGGTCGAGAGCGATGGATCGCAGTAGTGTGCTTTTGCCCGCGCCGGCGTCGCCGATGACGACCAGCGGTCACCGGTCGTCATCCAATCTCGCATTTTCGTGCGGCGCGTCCGGGTGGTGGCGCCAGGTCTTACCCTCTCCTCCTCGCCACTGCCGGTTCGTTCCCCTTGGTCACGCAGCCGATCCCGATGACCGGCGTCGATCGAACCATCCTCGCGGACCAGGAGATCGGGTGCCAGGAAACGCTCCAGTATCGTCAGAGCGCGTGTTCCCCGGTCGTCGTCGATCGAACCGAAGCTGCCAGGATCGATGTACTGGAAATGTTCGGCATAGACCCGCGCGATCTGAGCACGCACCCGCGCAAGCGCCGCTCCATCCAATCTCGACCCCAGCTGCAACGCCGCCTCGCGACCGAGGAGGGCTTCGACCCACGCCCGACCGAAGAAATCGTCGATAAGTTCCGGCCGGGCCCTAAGGCATGCCGTCAGCGCCTCTCCGTCGAGCGCGACGAACTCGACCCCGGCGTCGCCGAGCCTTTCCGCGAGGGCTTCAATCTCCTTCTGTAGCGCGGTCGACCGCAGGGAAGCTTGTACCGTCAAGACGAATCGAACCGCGGGCTTGGCCCAAGCCCCCCGCTCGAACGCCTCAACCGACTCCCGAAGCTCTGTCACCCCGAACCGCCGATGCCGTTTCGCCTGCCAGCACTCGTATCGGCCATCGAAGCGACGAGCGAATATGTCGATGCCCTGTTGCGCCTCTCCCGGCAGACCATACCGCGCGCAGTGCGTTATCGCAGCATCGCTCTGCGCGAGCCTGTGGCACAGACGTTCGAAATTCTCCCATGTAAGCTCGCCGAAGGGCAATCTGGTCAAGCGGCTGACCGTCGGTGGCAAGACCACGGCATCGGGCGGAGCCAGAATGCCGTGCGGCTCGTCGCTCAAGACCGTACTATCCGCATGCCCGATTTGCCTGGCCGAATTCCATACGTCCCCACAAACCGTCGACGACCCGGCTAAGAAAGGGACAATGCGTCGCTCCCTTTGACCTCAGTTTAGCTTGATCCGAAGTCGGTTCAAGCCGGATCGATCACTGTCTCCCATTCAAGGCATCGAGGCCTGTCGACGATGATCGGTTGTCCACCTCCCTCCGTTGGGGACCGCAGTCAGACTTCAAGCCGCCCCGCACCGGCCTGTCCTCCCCGTTGGACTGCTCCAATTGCGGCGAGCGCGGCGTTCCCGCGCGACGACGGACGTCGTCCAGACGTTGGTGGTGGTGCGTTCGGCAGATCTGGTCCGTCATGGGCTAGCTAGACGACTTTCATCGGTGTATCCCTACTGTGGCTGCGACAACCTATCCGGTCCTTGGGCTTCATTCGGCAGCCCACCCAGTCTAGTCCGCTGGCGCCTCGTGGAGTGCCGGCCCGATGACGGAACCCGATACGTCGAAGAAGACGAGTGGCGATCCGACGTCGAACACCGTGCCATAATGTCCCGGGTGAACGCCGAAGATTTTCATGTCGTCGGTAAAGAGGTCGAAGCCGACAACGCGGCCGATCGCCATGCCTCGGGCTACGACGATTACGGTATCCGGGATGCGGCTCCCGGACACGGTGAGGGTCCCGGCATCCCACGTCGCCTTATCATCCAACCGGCAGTTGCACGTCACCAAGCCTTCAGAACGTCGGATGATCATTCCTGGGATGGCGCCGGTCCGCGAGGCGCCGAGATCAATCGCCTGGGCTCTGCCCATCTCTTCCAGCACGCTGCCGAGCGAGCGTCGTCCTCGTGCCAGTAATCTGAGCGTGAACGATTCTACCGCACCGGCGGCGTTCGCCGCGCGCAGAGCATCCGCTCGTGAACGCAGAACCCACTGATGCGCCATGTGCTCGCGCAGAGTGTCCACTGTATCGGCTTGGTTCCTAATCTTCAGATAGTGCCGGCACACGTCGAGGTCGACGTCGTACCCGGTCGTTTCGATCGTCACGAAGCACGGATCTTCCGGCATCGTGACCAGCTGATCCTGGGCCGTAACATCGATCAATTCCAACGCGCGGCTGGAAGCGCTGCGAAGTGCAAGTGTATCTTCACAGGCGATCCGCACATTCTCGATGCGTCGCGCTACCTCGTCCCCAGCACGTCGGCAATCCGCGACGACCTTCGCGAACATCTCCGCCACGTCAAGGATCGACGCGTCCGTTTTCGCGATGTGCAGGCGGGCCAGGAATACGAAGCGTCGCCTGTGACCCTGCGGCATCGTCAGTGTCGCTTCGCACTCCAGTCCACCGTCGATCCACCTGTAGAAGCCGAAATCACTCGTCCTCACCCTGACGTCGTCGACGCCCGCAAGCGCTAGCTCTCCGTTGACCGCATCGACCAAAGCCGCGCGTCCAGCGTTTTCAGGCGACCGGTCCATCATGTTCGCTCCTGTATTCTGGTATGATGTGCAACATTCCAACATCTTCGCTGAGCGCTTGCTGCGGCTGAAAACTGGACTTCGGAGGGGGATCCCCCGGCGCGATCCGGGCGTTCTACGCTCTGATGGAGGTTGACCCTATCGGCCAGCACCCGCGCCTCCACGAAGGCAGCGTCGAGGGTACTGTCGCCGCTCAGCCACGGCAGACAGCCGGGACCTTCCGCGGATGCAGACGGCACGCGCCAGCATCGTCCGTGCGGGCCTTCCGTCGTCCGATCGGCGGAGATGCTGAGTTTATTGCTGATATCATGACAGGACCACGTCGCATCGACGATACGCTTGAGACCGTCGCGGGTGCTTTGGACGATCGCCTTCTCCAGGCGGTGCTCGTAGCAGTCCGAACGACGATGCCTTCGTACCGTGCCTTCGCCAACTTCCGGTCTGCGCCGGGTGGCCGATACTGGCGATCTCACCTCGGTGGTCGATCGGTCCCCGATGCCGCCACTGCTCCGACGACGTGGTCGTGAACGGAGACACTTGCCCATATCGGACGTAAGCTCGACCCGTTAGGCCGAAGTCGTATGCATTGCGAGCGTTTCGACGATGAGGTTGAAACCGGGTAGTTCAGCTCCACAGGTGAGCATACCTTCGTCAGGTCCTCGGCGGACGCAGCATCGTCGAGCCTTCTCGCGTCGGACACGATAGTCCTTCTTTGCTTAGATGCGGACTATGCGATGGGGCTGGCGACGACGGCGCGTATCGATCAGTCTTGCTTCGCCGCCGAAACGGATCCACATTAGCGTCAATGCATTCGCAAGGCGGAATCGGATGGAAGTCAGCATCACAGGTGTTTACGGCCACGGCGACGCCAGCAAGGAGCACGTGATGCTGTCGGTCGACAGCGACTGCGACCTTGGCGGCTATATTCTGGCAGACACGACTTACGTCGAGCCGAACAGGGTATCGAACGAATTGCGCCACATGTTCTGGTTCCCCACCAAGCGGGTTGTGGCTGGCGACACCGTCGTGTTGCGGACATGTGCAGGGACACAGACCGAGGAAAAGCGTGAACTTGGGAGCACTAGGCACCGCTTCTACTGGGGACTGGAAGTTGCTGTCTGGAACGATACCGGAGATGTGGCGATACTCTTTGAGATAGCCGAATGGGCTTTCCGAATAGCAAAATGACCGCTTGGCGGCAGACACGAGCGAGCCCGGCTGTCCGACTTTTGACTGATGACGCCCAAGGTATGGAAGCCGCGGGATAGGCGACTTGGCATGGAAAGCGTAGAGGCAGCTTATAGCCGGGACTTATGGAAAGCCCTTACTCATTTGAGTACGCTGATCTCAATGAGACCTCCTTACTCGCCTCGATTGCAAACAGCACGGCTCATTTTACGTCCGCCAATCGAAGCCGACCTGGAGGGTGGGGCAGCTTTCGATAACGATGAAAGGGCGACGAGATACTGACGTGACCCCCGGCTTTCATTCAGCGGCAACCAGAGACGGTTGGTGTTGTCGCGCACGGGCGCGTGCTTTTCGAGACCGGCGGCGAACGCCGCCGGGGTGGCGTAGCCGAGCGAGGAGTGCGGCCGCTCGGTGTTGTAGTCGTCGACCCAGCGGGCGAGGATCGCTTGGGCCTGGCCGATCGTGAAGAACAGCGTCTCGTTGAGCAGCTCGTCGCGCATGCGACCGTTGAAGCTTTCGACGAACCCGTTCTGGGTCGGCTTGCCTGGCGCGATGTAGTGCCACTCGATGCCGACGTCGCCACACCAGGCCAGCACCGCGTTCGACGTCAGCTCAGTGCCATTATCGCTGACGATCATCTTGGGTGCGCCGCGCCTTGCGATCAGGTCGGTAAGCTCGCGGACCACCCGCCTGCTTGAGATCGACGGGTCGACCACCGCTGCCAGACACTCGCGCGTCACATCATCGACGATGTTGAGCACGCGGAAGCGCCGTCCGGTGGCGAGCTGGTCATGGACGAAGTCGAGGCTCCATCGCTGTTTGGGCAGCGCGATCATGGGCGCAGGTGCCCGCGCGCCAACAGCGCGCTTACGTCCTTTGCGGCGACGGACCGTCAGCCCTGTCAACGGGCACCGAAGTTTCCCTAATTGTGGGCGTTTAAAATTCCCTAGGTCGGCGGCGGGTTAGGTTTCGGTGATCAACCGGGTTGGTGATCGTCACGATCCTTTTTTGGCGGGCGTCCGCGTCGCCTGGGCTCGGCGGGCAGGTTGGCGAGATGGCTGGCGCGCAGGTTCTCGGGGATGAGAGCGGCATGCTCGCGCATGCGGTAGCTCGAGCCCTCGATCTGGATGACGACGGCGTGATGCAGGAGCCGGTCGAGGAGTGCTGTGGCGACGACCGGGCTGCCGAAGATGTCGCCCCATTCGGCGAAGCCTCGGTTCGAGGTGAGGATCATCGCGCCCTTTTCGTAGCGCGCGTTGACCAGCTGGAAGAACAGGTTGCCGCCGCCGGGCGTCACCGGCAGGTAGCCGATCTCGTCGACGACGAGCAGCGACGCCCGGCACAGGAAGCGGATGCGCTCGCGCAGGGTGCCTTCGCGCTCGGCCTTGGCGAGCTGAGCGACGAGGTCGGCGAGCGGGATGAAGTAGACGAGTCTGCCGGCGCGTACTGCCTCGACGGCAAGCGCGGTGGCGAGATGGCTTTTGCCGGTGCCCGGTGGCCCGAGCAGGTGGACGACCTCAGCACGCGGGATGAAGTCGAGCCCGGCGAGCGCCATGATGCGGTTGCGGTCGAGCGATGGCTGGAACGAGAAGTCGAAGCCGGCGAGCGTCTTGACCACCGGCAGCCGCGCCATCCGCAGCGCCGCCTTGATCCGGCGGTTCTCCCGCAGCGACAGCTCCTCGAGCAGAAGCTCGTCGAGCGCTTCGATGCCGTCGATCTGGCCCTGCTCGATCCGGCGCAGCGTCGCGTCTAGCATCTCGAGCGCGCGGGGCATCTTCAGACCGACGAGGCTGCGGCGGATGTTGTCGACGCGTCCCGAGGCGGCGAGCAGGGTCATGGCCGACCTCCCGCGGCGAGCTGGCTGCCGATCGCCTGGTAGACGGCGAGCGAGCGCAGGGGCACATGATCACCGAGCCGGCCGAGCGTGATACCCGCAGCAACACCGGTACGGCGGGCGGCGCCGCTGCCGCCGGTGCGATGACTGCGGTCGATGCGATACTGCTTGCGGCCTTCAAGAACCGGGTGCTCGGCGATGACACGGCCGAGCTCGAGGATGCGGACCAGATCGGGCAGTTGCTGGACCTCGACCACCCGCCGGGTGCGATCGGGGACGCTATAGAAGTTGCCGCCGACGGCGACGAAGCCGTCGTGGCTGACGCGGCGCTCGAGCTTGAGCACGGCATCGAAGCGGTGAACGGGCAACGTCTGCAGCTCGGGCTGCTCGGCAGCGAACGCCTCGGCCACGACACGCTGGGTCGTGCCGTGGACGCGGACGTTGGCGACGGTGGCGAGCCAGTCGGCCAGCTGGAGGTTGAGATCGTCGAGGTCGCGGAAGCGGCGGCCAAGGAAGAAGTCCTGCCGGATGTAGCTGAACGGCCGCTCGACCTTACCCTTGGTCTTCGCCCGATACGGCCGGCAGGCGCGGGGCTGGAAGCGATAATGCCCGGCGAGCGCCAGCAGAGAGCGGTTGTAGACGATGTGGCCGGCATCATCCTCGCCGGTGACCGCAGTCTTCATGCGGTCGTAAAGGATCTCGATCGGCGTCCCGCCGAGCGCAGCAAACGCCTGCATGTGACAGCGCAGCAGCGTCTGCAGATCCTGGTGCATGACGTACCGCGCGAAGATGAAGCGCGAGTGGCCGAGCACCAGGCTGAACAGCCAGACGATGCGGCTGGTGCCGGGATCGTCGGTGAAGTCGACGACGAAGCGGGCAAAGTCGACCTGCGCCTGTACCCCCGCCGGGGTCTCGAAGCGCACCTCGTACGGCTTGGGTCCGTTCGCCGGCCGGATCGCAGCGAGATAGCGCTTCACCGCGGTGTAGGCGCCGGCGTAGCCGAGCTCCCGGATCTCGCGCGTCAGCCGGGCGGCGCTGAGATCGGGAAAGGCCATCACCCGCTCGCGCAGGAAGTCCATGAACGAGCCCAGCTTGCTCGGGCGCCCGACCGAGCGCGGCCCGTAAGCCGGCGCCTCGATCCCGCGCTCGATATACTTGCGCACGGTCTTGGGGTCGCGCCCGGTCCGCCGGGCAATCGCGGTAATCGACACGCCCTGTCGATGCAGCTCAAGGATCATCATCAGCTCTCCAAGTCGAACCATCGCCGCCTCCCGTCTCCACGGAGGAACTGGCATCGATGGCGGCTCGGTTCATTCCGGCGGGGCTAGCCCCGCCGGAATGAACCGAAAGGAATGCCAATCAGGGAATTTTCAAAGCCCACTTTTGCGGAGAATTGCAGGACCGATGACAAGCCCCTCCTCGCGATACAGGCGCTAGGTCTTTTTGCGGTTGATGATGATGCCGTCGCGGCGAAGCAGGATGTGCAGCCGCCGATAGCCAAACCGCCGACGTTGCTGCGCCAGCTCATGCAGCCGCGACCGCAGGTCGCTATCATCGGCCCGGCACGAGCGATACCGCATGCTCTTGCGATCCGCCCCGACGACCATGCACGCCCGCCGCTCGCTCATCCCCAGCATTGTCTGGAGATGCGCGACCGCCTCCCGCTTCGCGGCGGGCGCTACCATTTCTTTGACAGCAGATCCTTCAACCCCGCGTTGTCGAGCATCGTGTCCGCCAGCAGCCGCTTGAGCCTGCCGTTCTCCTCCTCGAGCGCCCGCAGCCGCTTTGCGTCGGACACCTCCAGACCGCCGAACTTCGCCTTCCACGCATAGTAGGTCGCGCTCGACATCGCGTGGTTGCGGCACAGCTCCGTCACCACCGCGCCCGCCTCGGCCTCCTTCAGGATGCCGATGATCTGCTCTTCCGAAAACTGCTTCCGCTTCATCTGTCCGTCCCTCCAATGGGTCGGACTCTAGCTCCAGATGGAGGAAAAAAACGGGGGTCACATCAGTCACGTCGCCAACCCGCTACGCCTGCGGCAAATGCGGCATAGTCCTTCCATGATTATCCCGCTGAAGCTTTCCAATCAGGAGCGGCGGACTTTAGGATCGGAGCATATCTTCAAGTTTCTAAATATATTCCGCTTAAAGTAATCGACTTGTTATAGGCCGGCGATAAGACGAGCCAGAGGCAAATCGATGTTCATGCGCTCGGCCACGTCAAGCACTAAGGCGTTGTCCTTACGGCCAATGCGCGAGGCCGCCGGACGCGACGTCTCAGGTTGATCTGCCATTCGCTGGGCGTAGCCAGCCAAAACAGTTGGGATCAAATCATCCAATAACGCGGCTTTGGATTCAGCGCCGGAAATCCCGCCGGCCCTTAAAAACGCGAAGGTCTCGCCCAAAAGCTCACCCATGGTCAGGATCATATGGTTGCCGATCAGCTTCACAAGCATAGCCTGTTCGGCTTGTGGTCCAACCCAGCGGGGCGTTCCCGCAAAGGCCAGGATCGGAGCCACAATGACGTAAACATCTTTGCCGCCGGAACACATGATGCCGAGCTGTCCGGCTTCTGCGGCCTCAGGACGGCCGAAGACTGGCGCGGCAAGGTAATGCTGACCTCGAGCCGTATGACTGTCGTACAGCTCACGTGAGAGCGCCGGAGAGATTGTCTCCATCGCCACGTGGATTGAGCCCGGCCGCATGGCGTGGATGAAACCAGCGGGACCCAGCACAACTTCTCGCGTTGCATCGTCGTCGAACACGACGCTGATGATGATGTCGGCTTCTCCGATTTCGCTCAGAGAGCTCGCGACGATGCCGCCCCGCGCCGCAAAATCACTTAGTGCGCTAGGTCGACGAGCCCACACGGTGACTTTGTGCCCGCTGGCCAGCAAATGCCGGGCGACGGCGCTTCCGATCGCACCCAACCCCACGAACCCGATCGACAGATACCGTCGGGTCACCATCGTCCCGGCCGGATCGGCGTCCAGTTCCTCTCGATCGTAGTCATTCATCGATGGTGATCACTATCTTCTGGCCGGAGACGCTCGCCTTCTGGACCTGCAACGCGCCCTGCAACGCCTCTAGGCCGCTACCCACGACGTCAGGGCTGGGCGCAGGCTGGAAGCGGCCAGCGGCCAACGCGGGCGACAGAAAATCGCGATATACCGCCCGGCTAACCTCGTTGTCTTTCAGGCTGGTGCCGGAAATGTGGTTGGTCTCGACGCCCTCGGCCCGTCCTTCTGGAGGGGGAAGGGTCGTGGACACGAACTTGCGCCCTTGGCATCGGCTCACGACTGCAAAGCTGGCTACCATGTCGCCCGTCGCGTGCAGCGCCCCTGCAAGCGTCTTCCCGCGGAGCGCCTCGACGATCGCCTCGACCACGCCAGGATCAGCGTGATCGAAGACATGGCTCGCGCCGAGGTCCGTCAAAAGCTGCCGGTTGCGCGGCGAGGCCGTGGTCACGCAGTCATAGCCCGCCGCAACCGCGAGCTGGATCGCGTTGCAGCCGACGCTTGATGAGCCGCCCCAAACCAGAACCGTTTCCCCTGTCTGGTGTGGCGACAGGCTGGGATGATGCAGCCCGAGCTGATCCTTCTGGAACAGCCCGCACGCGGCCGTTCCAAGTCCGAGCGGGATCACCGCTGCGTCCTCGAAGGTCATGCTGGCCGGGATTGTCGCGGCCATGTTGGCCATGATGAGCGTGAAGGCCTGGAAAGCGCCATGTGTCGGCTGGTTCGTCGTCGCTCCGACCGATTGACCAAGAACACGATCGCCGACCTTAAAGCCGGTGACGCCGCTGCCGATTGCAGCCACCTCTCCCGCCACATCGCTTCCCAGGATGGCCGGATAGTCGAGCCATGGGAAGATCGCATTGTCCTGGAGTATCCAATCGACCGGGTTGATGGCGATCGCCCGATTGCGGACCAGAATCTCATTTTCTCTTGGAACCGGCATTTCCGCCGGGCCGACCTCAAGCGGTGTTCCCACTTTTGGCTGCCATGCGGCGCTATTCGTATTATCTTTCATTGACTTGGTTCCTTCAAGATATGCCGCCGACGTTCAGAAGAGGATGACCAGGCGACCGCGGACCCCGCCGGCTTCTTGGACGGCATGAGCGGCACCCGTCTGCTCGGGCGTGTATTCACCAGCGACGCAAGGTACGATCTTGCCCGCTTCGGTAAGCCGCCGAAGCTCCTCAAGCCATTCGGTGCGCTCGAACACGTCATAGACGAGTATCGGCTTGACGAGGATGCCGCGCTCCACCGGCCGTTCTTTCCAGCGCCGAACGGAAAGGTAGACGCCACCATCGCGAATGGCAGGAAAGGCCTTCTCCTCCAGCACCGCCGTATCGATCAGGGCATCAACGCCGTCCGGAAACGCACGCCGGACAGCGTCGGCGAAGCCTGGCCCCCGATCCACCACCACCTCCGCCCCATAGCTGCGGACGGTCTCAGCCTCCTCCGGCTTCGCGTCCGCGATGACCCGCAGTCCGCGCCCCTTGGCGATCACGGTCGCATATTGTGCGAGAAGCCCGGCGCCGCCGGTGATGGCGAGGCTTTGTCCCGCACGTAAATCGGCAAGCTCCAGCGAGCGCATCGCGGTGAGCCCGTTCATCGAGATCGTGCACGCCTCCGCGAAGGAGAGCCCGTCGGGCATGGGAACGACCGACGCCGCCGGGACGACGATGTACTGCGACTGCGCTCCGCCCTCCGGCCGATGGGCCTTGACCACCGCAACGATCTTTTGCCCGACGCTAAGGCGCGAGACTCCTGGGCCTATCGATTCGATGGTACCGGCGGCATCGACGCCGGGCACGGCAGGGGGCGGTTGATCGGCGCTACCCATCTGGCGCAGCAGAATGTCGGTCGGGTTAATAGCGGCTGCCCGAACCGCGATCCGCACCTGCCCTTCGGCCGGCGGGGGAACCTCGCGGTCGATGACGCGGATGACCTCGACACCGCCTGGCCCGCTGAACGCCACGGCTCGGGCGGTCAGCGACTGTCCTGATTCTAAATTTGCCACGATGACGCCTCCAAGGTTGACCAACTTAGCTCCGACACGGCGCTTGCGGCTGCATGTTCACATCAAATCACAACAGACCGGTTGGTACGTCGACATCCTAAGTATACTCGTGATACTAGCCGTCAAGAAAGCACTTCGTTTCGCCTAGGTATATTCAAGGATACCGCTCATGGTCGGCCCCCAACGCTTTTCCTCCGAATGCCCGAGTCGTCAGTTGTTCGACCAGATTGCCGATAAGTGGTCGATGATGGTGCTGGCTGTTCTTGAACCGGGCCCGCTGCGCTTCAACGCCATCCGGCGTCAGATCGAAGGTGTTACGCAAAAAGCTTTGACGCAATGTCTACGCCGACTTGAACGTAACGGCCTCGTGGATCGTCGCGTTATCCCGTTGTCACCAGTCGCAGTTGAGTATGAGCTCACCGAGCTTGGTGAATCTCTGGGGAAGCCATTCTCCGTGTTATACGATTGGACTGTAAGTAACCTAGCTGCTGTCAATCTCGCGCGTTCGTGCTTCGATCAGCGGCCGAAGGAAGCAGAGCGGGCCGCTAATCGGTTAGCCTCTGAGCACTCGATCGCGGTGGCCATTGATGGAATACCGAGCCAGCAGAGAAGCTGGCAGGTCAGCTGATGTAATATAGGCGCTTCCTGCGGACCAAGCAGGGTCTAGCGGCGGCTCTCCTCTAGCCAAGGGTCCGGGATGATGTGCATTGAGCTTCGGCTTAAGCAGGAAACGCTCGGCGGCTCGCCTATTTATGCTATTCGAGACGAAACAACGGACTTGCTTGCAGAATACAGCGGCGTTGAATGAATGTCCGCTATCCACGCCGTCAGTCGCCTTCGCCGCGGCCTCTGTCCTCCGGGCAACATCGGGGCCAATTGCCTCCCGGCGGCTTTCGGGCGTTCGACGGGGCAAAGCGGACTTTCGTTCAGTTCCCAACACACGACGTGTTCGGACGCGCGCTCCACAAACTGACCTAGGTACAGGGATCCTGGGCCGGAGGTTTACACTTCCACAAACCGGGCAGCGGGCCAGCTGCTCCCGCTCAGATTTGGACCGATTCCCTCCGAGCAAAAGTCGGCAGCTCCTAAAAGTCGATTTCACCTGTAGCGAGCCTGCGATCGCGCTCGGCAAGCTCGATCTCGTCGGCGGGAAACATCATCGCTAGGCCGGTGGTAGCCGCGCGTTCCTGCACCTCTTCGACGAGTGGCCGCAGCCCGACCTCGTAGTGCCGGAATGCGGCAGCATGATCGCCGGGATGCCGCTCGAGCGCGTCCGCCAACCTGCCGGCGCCGATAATCGCCATCGAGCCGCCGAAGCCCGCGAGGGGTGAGACGCAGTAGCCCGCGTCGCCCACCAGAGCCACGCGACCGCGCGACCAGCATGGCATCCTGATCCGGTTAAGCCGATCGAAGTAGAAATCGTCATCCCCGCCCGCGCACGCGAGCATGGCCGGCACTTTCCATCCCAATGCATGAAAATGGTCGTGAATGAGGCGCCGTTGCTGCGCCCGGTCGCGATAGTCGTAATCGATCTCGCCATCGGTCCGAAAACCGAACCCGATGTCAGTGCGATCGTCATAGCCGTTGAGCATCGCCATGCGGCCGGGTACGCTGAAAACCTGCGATTTGTTGGCGGGAAGTAGCCCGATCTGCGGCACCACCTTCAGGAAAAAGTAGCCGCCCATGAAGTAGGTGAATTGGTCGCCATCACCGAACGCCAGCTTGCGCGTATTCGAACGGTTGCCGTCGCACCCGAAGACGAGTGCGTAGTCCCGCCTGTCGCCATTGTTGAATGTGACCGACACAAGATCTGAACCCTCGTCAAGCTGATCGATCGACTGGCTGAACAGCACATCGATCTGGTCGGATAGCGCGTCGAACAGGATCTCCAGCAAATCGTCGCGATGAATTTCATAGCGCTCGTTTGCCGCCGGGTCAGCGCCGCTGCCGATCGACCCCAGCGTGGCGTCGTCCGCGTCCTTGAACTCGAAGCCGCGAGGGGGCAGGGCTTTGGCGTGAACCGCATCGACAAGCCCCATGCGGGTAAGGATGTCGATTCGTCTCTCCCTCGATATCAACGGGCGTACCGCCCCGCCGCAGTTCGTTTGCCGTCTCGACGATAGTGACACTGTAGCCGAGCCGGTTCAGCCAATATGCGGTAGCGAGGCCGGCAAAGCTCGCGCCGCTGACGAGCACTGCTTTACTACGTGCCGCAATAGCAGATGGCTCAGGTGTTGACGTAGCCATAGGAACATCCTCAAATTAAATACACTCCCACATTGTACTGGGTATATGTTGAGACACAAGCCATGAGTAGACCAATCTCGGATCGAAGAAGCCGCAAACGGCTCGCGACCCGTCAGGCTATATCCGATGCTGCCACGCGCATGTTCATGGAGCGCGGCTTTGACCGGGTAACGGTCGACGAGATCGCCGAGGCAGCCGATGTCGGACGTATGACGGTCTTCAATCACTTTCCCCGCAAGGAAGACATGTTCTTTGATCGCGAACACGAGGCCCGCGATATCGCATTCGAGGCCATCCGCTCGCGCCACCCTGCCACCTCACCGATCCAAGCGCTGGGGGAACTCGCTCACCGCATGGCCGAACAAAGCGAACCTGGCTTCCCGCTATTCGCAGATACTCAAGCCTTCGTCGAAACAGCCCTGGCGAGCGAGGCGCTGAAGGCCCGCGCAAGACAGATGCGCGACGACTTCATCCGCGCCCTCGCCGCCGTTTTGAGGGGCGCTGCGGATCGGTCCAGCGATGATGCCGTCGCACACCTCGCTGCCGGGCTGATCACCTCGGCGTGGACCACCGCATTTGTACGGGCGTATGCTCAATTAAGCGAAACGGGCGACGCCGAGGCGGCGAAGGGCACTTTTCTAGATCTAATCGACCGGGGGGTCAGAGGTACGCATGCTGCACTGGCCGATACGCCGTACGCTGCAGGTTATTGACCCGGTCCCGGACCTTCACGACGCCCCGGCCGCTTCACAGGACTTGCCATACATTCACAGTCGGATGTCAACATCGGGGCCGGTTCCCGCCCGCCGGCTTTCGGATGTAGAAAGCTGATCAGCTGCCATCAAAGAGACAGGAATTTGCCGGCCGCAACCACCCGGTACGGCTAGAACGGCGACGCCTCACGCTGGCCGTTTGCATCCGCTGCCAAAAAAACCCTAAGCGTATCAGTTGGGCCAACGACTCCATGGCTACTGTGGTCACTGGCAGTTCGTTCTAAGCACGTATCCTTGTCGCATGCGGGCTTCTCGCACGTGCGGCGGCGGTCATCCGAGAGGTTGCTTCGGTTATGAACTCGCGCTCGGCTTCGAACGTCGCAAAAAAGCGCCGAGGCAGGACCAAAGCGCTGCTCTGAATCAGGAACACCCAATGTTTGCGTGTTACATAAAGGTCGGTAACGCCCGCCCACCGGGCGGTCATCGTCAGGTCGGCTAGATCAATAACGATCGCCTCGGGAGTCAGGCGGAAAGAAAGTGGCTGTTCGTACGGCTGTCCGCGTTCGGCGAGGGCCTTTCGCAGTGAAGGGCCGACTTGGCTTTGAATTATCAGAATGCCGAGACCCATGCCGAGGATCGCGAACTCGACCGACGTTATCGCAGCCAGCCATGAACCCGACACCCATGAACCGACGGAAATACCAACGACCAACATGCAGGCCAGGAGAATGAATGCTTTCTGACGCGGCGACATGCCCCGTCGACCCTTAATATAGGCCGTTGCTGCGGCGGACTCTCCGGCGATGAGCATGCCTACCGCTTCCATGGAAGCTCCTCTATGTCCCTGGTGACGCTAGCTATGTAGCCTATTTGCGTCACCCGCCAATTGCCGCAAACTGGCCGCTCAGTGGCTTTAACGACCAGAGGTCATGTTTGATTATAACCTCCGGGCGATCGGCGCGACGCATGTGATCAGCAGTCGCGACGCCGATTTCCGAGCGCAGCTCGTCGCGGCATGCACCGAAACCGGCGCGACGATTGCCTTCGATGCCACGGCGGAGGCAGCCTTGGCAGCGACATCGGCGGCGCGATGGCGTCGGCGGCGGTGGCGCGGATGACCGAATACAGCTGGTACGGGTCGACCGCATTCAAGCCGCTGTATCTCTACGGCGGCACGACCTGTCGCCGACGACGCTCAACCGCTTCGTCTTCGGTTTTAGCTGGAGTGTGTCGGGTTTGCTCCTGACCCCGTTCATCGCCAAGGCCGGACGCGAGGTTGCCGCCCGCCTCCGCTAGCGCGTCGTCGATGAGCCGACGACGACCTTCGCCAGACACTACACCCGCACGATCAGCCTGAGCGAGGCGCTTAATCTCGACCTCCTGCGTGCCTACCAACGCAAAGCGACGGGAGAAATATCTGATTGACCCTACGCGGGGATGATAGGACGGCAGTCGGTAGGATAAGCTTACTCGACCGCTGTTCCCCCAATCCAATGCCAACGTATCCTTGCACTGATAGAGTATAATCCTTCTCAGGCTAATGGGGGGCCGATCGCTGCCTGACGGCTTTCGGTTGACCGATGCGATGAGCAGACGTTTCTCACGTTGCCCTTCCATTTGCGAGCCGGTCACGCAATAGCGACCAGCGGCGTTGCTGCCGCCGCTTCACGGCGATCGCGAGAGCCTTTTTCGGTCCGACCAGCACAAGCAGTTTCTTGGCTCGGGTGACGGCGGTGTAAATCAGCTCGCGGCCGAGCATCGTGTACGCCTGCATCGTCAGCGGTAAGACGACCACCGGATACTCCGAGCCTTGCGACTTGTGTATGGTGGTCGCGTAGGCGAGCTGCAGGGCGTCGAGCTCGCCAAAGTCAAACACGGTCTCGGTCATGCCAAACCGCGCGGTCAGCTCGCTCTCGGTGTGGTCGACCCGGATGACGACGCCGAGGTCGCCGTTGTAGAGATCGCGCTCGCGGTCGTTGATGATGTGCATGACCTTGTCGCCCGGACCATAGCGATGACCGTACTTCTCGATCGCCTGATCGGTCGGGGGATTGAGACGGACTTGCAGCAGGGCATTGAGGGCCCGGGCACCGGCACCGCCGCGCTGCATCGGGCTGAGGACCTGGATGTCGCGCACGGGGTCGAACCCGAACCGTCGCGGGATGTGCCTGGCGACAAGATCGACCACCCTATCGGCGACCTCGCCAGGATCGTCGGCGTCGACGTAGAAAAAGTCGCCCTCGTTTCGCGCCATCAGGTCGGGCATCACCCCGTCGTTGATGCGATGGGCGTTGATAATGATCCGGCTCGACGCCGCTTGGCGAAACACCTCGGTCAGCCGGACCACCGGGACAGCATTGCTGGCGATGATATCCTTGAGCACCTGTCCCGGCCCGACCGAGGGGAGCTGATCGACGTCACCGACGAGGAGCAGTGCCGCCTCGGGGGGGAGCGCCTTGAGCAGAGCGTTCATCAGCGGCACGTCGACCATGCTGGTCTCGTCAACGACCAACAGCTGACACGTCAGAGGATTATCGGCGTTTCGTTTAAAGCCACCCTCCTTTGGATCGGTCTCGAGCAGACGATGCAGGGTCATGCCGTCCATTCCCGTCGATTCTGACAGCCGCTTGGCCGCCCGACCCGTCGGAGCGGCCAAGGCGATCTCGACCTTCTTCGCCGTGAGCACTTTGAGGATCGAGTTGACGAGGGTGGTCTTGCCGACGCCAGGTCCGCCGGTAATGACACAGACCTTGGACAGCACGGCGAGACGCAGCGCGTCGGCCTGCCCGGCCGACAGGGCTAGTCCGGTCTTCTGCTCGACCCAGGGTACCGCCCTGCCCGCGTCGATCGCCGACCACGGCAGGCGGCCAGTCTGCAGGCGGAGCAAGCGGTCGGCGATACTCTGCTCGGCGCGGTAGAGCCCGGCGAGGAAGATAACCTCGCAGCCGTCGGTGGTTCCAGCGACCACCTCACCAGCGATGAGCTCAGCCGCCACCGCTGCTTCGATCAGCTGCGCCGGAATATCGAGCAGCTCCGCGCCCGAGATCGTCAGCTCCTTTCGGGGCAGGCCACAGTGGCCGGCGTCCATCGCCGTGGTCAGCGCATGGGCAACGCCGGCTCGGACGCGGCGGGGATCATCCTTGGCATATCCAAGGCTGCTGGCGATCGCATCGGCGGTCTTGAAGCCGATGCCGACGATGTCGCGGGCGAGGCGGTATGGATCGGCCTTGATCGTCGCAATCGCCGCTTCGCCGTAGGTCTTGTGGATCCGCACCGCGCGCGCCGAGCTGACGCCGTGACCGTAAAGCCAGACGATGATCTCGCGGATCGCACGCTGATCGCTCCACCCACGAATGATCTTCGCCTCGCGCCCGGGGCCGATGCCGGTCACCTCTCGCAGCCGGGTGGGCTCGCGCTCGATGATGTCGAACACGTCCTGGCCGAACGCCGTCACCAGCTTCTTCGCGTAAACCGGGCCTATGCCCTTGATCATTCCCGAGCCGAGGTACTTCTCGAGCCCCTCCAGCGTCGTCGGGACGGTTGTGCGGATTGTCTCCGCCTTGAACTGGAGCCCGTGTTGGCGGTCGTTGATCCAGATGCCCGTCGCCTCGACATGCTCACCGGCGCCGATCGCGGCGGCATGCCCGACCATGGTCACGAGGTCGCGCTGTCCGCGGGCCTTGACCCTGAGAACGCAGTAGCCGGTCTCGATGCTGTGGAAGGTAATGCGTTCGACCGCGCCCGCCAGCTGCTCAGGTGCCCCTCGCTGGCGATAAGCTGAAGCGGGGGGCGAAGCGGGCATAAGTCTGATATGGCGCGAATCACCACGATGCAAAGACAGCAGATCGATATGGTGCGATGGGACTGCGAGTAGCTCGTGCCGCCAGCGAGCGCGTCCCGCCCGGGGCTGAGATCATCCGCGTCGAGCGGCTTTCGCCGGCATTCATAAAATATCATCTCAACAACGGTCAGACGCTTCATCACTTCCGGCGTGAGGAACCGCGCGCCAAACCGCACGATCACCCATGGGGCTTTGAGACCGAGATCCTGGCTGGCGGCTATGTCGAAGAGGTATTCCACGTCCTGCCGAGTGGCGGATGGAATAGCGAACTGGTGCACCGCGCACCCGGGACTGTCCACCAAATCGAAGCCCGACATATCCACCGCATCGTTGAGCTACCTGCCGGCGACTGCTGGACCCTTGTGAGGGCAGGACCGTCTGAACGTAGCGTGCGTTTCTGGAAATTCGGTGCCACCATAAAATCGCGGGCCCATAATCGCGGGCGATTTGTCGAAAACCGCAGACAGGTGTGGATGCCCTTCAAACACCACCCGAAAGGGGCCGATGTCTGCCTGTCCGCTTTCCGGCATGAAGCGCGGTATAGCTGACGTTCGACAAGTCGCGGATTTGACCGCGGCTTCCGCCCACTTGCGGTCATTCGGAACGTGGCGGATCGTCTAGCGATGAAATCACTTTTCCCGTTGCTGCTTCTCGCTCCAGCCGCCGCTTCTGCCGCTGACCACCCACGAACTTACCTTCTCTCGATCGTCGGATTGCCGGTGACAGACACCCAGAGTGTCAAAGCATTTTCGATTGAGACGTGGGGGGTGGAATTTACTTCAGTCTGTCGCATACCCCTAGGATGGCGGATCAGAGCCGGTAGTAGCGCAACGCCCAGCGGAGAATTGTCGGGTGAGGGCAGCCAAGGTGCCACACGGTTCAATCGGAGCGATCCTAAGGAGATACGCGCGTTCATACAGGTGACCCTTTATGGCCCCATACAACGGGCCGACATTCGAACATCTGACGTGGGCCGCACAGGTCTGATTCCTGCGACGTTCAAAGGGCATGCGACACTTGAAACCGATGACGGGGATATACGCGCCCCGCTTACATACCGAAACGTCACTCTGACTCCGGCGTCTACATGCCCACGACGTCAACGAACGGCAACTCTCCTCCCCGTTGCCGTTCCTACACCGACCGGACCCGAAAGTCCCGGTCAGGCCGCTACCGCCTCCAACTGCGGACATTAGGCGCCGCGACCTACTCCTTGCTGCGACGCCGAAATGTCGCATGCCGCGATATAGCTGCCGCTTGCTCGACCGCCACCAACGGCAACAGACGCCCCCGGAGTGTCTTTTAGAAACGCTATTGCTTGCCGCCAGCTATTGGCTTGAGCTGCCGTGTTCCTGCGGGCCGGCGGGCCAAAGCCGAACCGTCGTGGCTTTTCGCCTGGTTGAAGCGGCGATGAGAAGACACAATGGTCGGCGTCAAGGTATGAAAGGATCTCAATCCGCGGACCATAGAGCTTGCGATCTCGGGCGACAATTTGCTCGGCCATAAGACAAGATGGCCATACCTGATCAAGGCCGCCGCAGATCAGTAAGACGGCGGCTTTAGACAGTTCGATCGGTATAACCGCCGCAGGATGGCTCCCGATCGATCTAGACCTTCGTCGTAAATCGAGCGCACGCCTCTGCGCCAGTGGAACCGCCCGTATGGTAACATTGGCAATGGTCGTCCTTCCTGCGACCATGATGATTCCTTCAAGCCCCGAAAACGCCCCCAGTCGAAACCTGGCCAAACGACACTTGAGGGCACGGCCGCCACTACTGCCGCGAGGTCCGGTCTTCGCGTAGCCATGAGCAGTACAGCCTCGGCGCCTTTTGACATGCCGATCATCGCCAGAGGTGCGTCAGCCACCTCTGGCTGTTGCTTGAGCCAGCCCAACGCCCGATCAAATAGCTCAAGCGGGATAAGCGCGAGTTTGTCTGGCTGACCGGGACCACGGAAAAACGAAAGGGCGAGAACCGAATAGCCCTCGGTTGATCGTAAGGGCATCACGATCGACTTGGCCGTCGATGCCGCCTTCGCTGCCCCCGATGATCAGGACGCCCGGTCGCGCGTCTACCTATATTGTCGGATAGTAGTTGCCTAAGACATCAGATTCATGGACCCACCCCCCCTGTGGATCAGGATCGACCAGCGGAACGGCCATCACAAAGCACCGTGAGATCCAAAGCCCGGCGACCGCTATGAGCAAGAAAAATAAGGCGCCATAGGCTAGAACGATCACTGCCTTTTTCCCTCAAACTGTTCGGTATCGCGCCCGGAAGCTCGAAGGTCGCACATGACGTAACGGCAGTGTGAAGAAGCTCGACGATCGGTGAATTTGGCGCTGAAAGCCGATAGCCCGATTTCCACTCCTTACATGCTTTGAAGGTCGCTGTGGCACACTATGCAGCGACGGGCCGTTTCCGGCCCGACTGTTTTGGGTTTGAACGTAAGATAGCTGCCGTTTGCCCGAGCGCGAGCCAGCCGCCAACTTCCGAAGAAGATATGTGACTTTAAGGCCGTTCCGCCGCTTCCCGAAGTCCGGCTTTCGTGCATAACCCGATTGATATCTGGGTTGCACCATTGCCCGATTGGAATTCGGCATGTCGAGAGTGTCAGAGGCACACATTGCGCCCTTGGCCGTTGTCGAGACACAGGAACAAGCGACGGAGGCTGCATGCGGGTTGCCCTAATGATTCTAGCTGGCCTCTCCGTGGCGACGGCTGCTGCAGCGCAGCGTCCTCTGGGACCAAATGCGGTTGCCGAAGGCACAGGTCCAATGCGGGTCGCCGTCGACCGCTACGACGACCCACCACCACAGTCTCATACGGTGGTCCAGATCGACACGACGGGACATGCACTTTCGGATGCGCAGGTCGGCGCGGCGGTTGATCGTCTGCTCGGCAAAAGCATTGCTCGTAAGCCATTGCCAGACGCCTTTCAGGTGACGCTTGGCGACGCTCGTGACGCCCTTGAGGATGAACTGCGCCGACGGCTGCGCCAACCTAGCGCGAACTGGAACCTATCAACCGGCAAGCCGCGACACGGCGATTACGGTACCGTGGTTCGTTACGAGTTGGCGGCAGTGATTGCCGCTTCACCGATCGCCGCCGCCTTTCGTCATCACGGCTATACTCTGCAGCTCGATGGCATCGCTCGCCTGACCATGGGGGACACTGCCGAGACGCGTCACCTTCCCGGCCATATCGACGAGATGCCGCTAACAGCCCATCGGAAGGCGCACTGATGACACACCGGCAACTGCCCTCCTTCGATGCGCTCGTCGCCGTTTACCCGCACCGCGAGACTCCGGCCGAGATAAAGCAGAAGATCGGCGGAGCGATCGACGATACGCATGCGCCGGCCGGACCCCAGCAGTGGCTTGGTGGTCCGGAGGGAGACACCTGCACGATCCGCATGAGCCGCGCTTTCAACTACGCCGGTGCGGTCATCCCGAAGGTAACGCCTCATCTCGTCACGGTCGCCGGTGCTGACCACAAACGCTACGGCTTTCGCGCTCGTGAATTTGACGCATGGTTGCGCCACAATTACGGCCCACCCGACATCGAGGTCAAAGGCAAGCCCGTGTCGCGCGACCGCTTCCGTGGCAAGAAGGGGCTAATCAGTTTCGACATTCTGTTCGGCGTCGATGCCATCACGCATCAGCGGGCGACCGGACACGTCGACCTCTGGGATGGCATAACCTTCTACGACGAGATCGCCGGCATCAGTCGACCGAGCCGTGATTTCTTTAATGTTGCCAATGGCGTTGCCCTTTGGCTTGCCGACGGCAAGACGATGCTCCACCCATAAGCGCCGAAAGATCGTCCACCGAGTGACCCCTAGGGGGCCGATATCAGCCTGTCCGCTTTTCGGCATGGATCACGGCAGAGCCGCCGTGCGACGAACCAAAAATCCGATGCCGGCTACGGCACCCAAACATAGACACTGAAGTGAACCCTCTCAGCTGCCGACGGCCGCCAAGGATAGTATCTGCTACCATGCGCCAGACGAACGCCTGGAAACTCGTCAGCTACATAGTCGGCCCGTCACCGTAACGCTCCGCCATCTGCTCTTAACCCGGCTCGGCCAAGCCAGCGCCAAATAGCGAACTCTGGGTTTTTTGCTAAACCGCCTTGGGGCATTGATCCAAGTGCTCTAAGAGCGCGAAAACAATCATCCCGCCATGCAAACAAGTCTGGGGACAGGCATATGGACGAATGAACTGGCGGTTGCAGCGCTCGCAAATGCTGCAACCTGCCAGTTTGGTCAGGCAGTCACTGCCTTTGAGCGACGCCGTGCGGCAGCGCCGACCATTGTAAAGCCCAGCAGCAGCATCGCCCAGGTTGCCGGCTCGGGAACGGTTCCGACCGAGAGATTGTCGAGTTCAAGAGCCAGCTGGCCGGAGCTGAAGCCGACGCGCGTGATACCGAGATTGCGGTTGAAATCTAGAGTGATATTGCGATTGGTAGAAGCAGAGCTTTGATCACCGTTTGCAGGGGGGAACATGCTCCCGGTGATCGTTTGAACAACGGTACTGCCGGCGTAGAAAGTCAGGGTGTTGTAGCTGTCGATCGAGCCCCAGTCGGCGTTCAGACGCGTCAATACGCTGCCGCCGCCCAGTGCGCCGACATCAAGGAAGGCGCTACCCGAGGTGCCAGTCCCGGGCACAGCGAGATAACGTGTTTCGTCTCGAACGCCGTCGATGACGGGAGCGGCCGCCGTAGAGTCGGTCCCGGAGGTAACCTTATAATTCCCGGAAAATCCTGGTGCGGAACCGTCGTTAAAATCGATTATCGTCGTTGACGCGCCTGCTTGAGCGGCTGTGAGCGTGATTGACGCAATACACGCGGTATAAAAGATACAGTTCATGACGAAACACTCCCCTGCATGTCGATCTCGCATACCTAACAGATATTAGCCTCTCGTAAAACGACCTTAAGGTAAGTTAACCAAGAATAATTACTCTTTCTTAACGTCATTGGAGCGTCATGTCCGTCTTGTGCTCAACCAGAAAGCCCAGGCCGTCTCGCGCCGGCTGTGGCATTCGACAACTGAAAGCCGCGGCAGTGGAACGTGGCTTTACGGTAAACACCTCCAGTAGCGCCGAAAGTGAAACGCACCACTGGCCTGATTTTACTAAATGGTTGATCCCAGACTTTGATGGTGCATTATTCACTGCCAGCTGGAAGGAAGCGCTATAGGCCAGGTACTCCACGGAAGCGCCACAACGACTGAGGCAGTCAGTCGAGCGATACAGCATAGTCAAGCGAGCCTGAGAGACCGCTTGAGAATGGGTTGGAGCTATCGCGTTAGCGTGATTCAAGCTCGGGATGTGGACCCGAGCGAGCCGTGGTCGAATGGCTGGATTTGAGAAGCGTTCGAAGCGCTATTCAACCGATCTGACGGACGAGGAATGACTGTTGATCGAGCCGTTCCTGCCACCAGCGTCCAGGCGCGGCCGCAAGCCTGCGACCGGCCTGCGAGATATGGTCGATGCGCTTCGCTATCTCGATCGAACGGGCGGCAGGTGGCGGATGCTGCCAAACGACTTTCCGCCCTAGCCGACGGCGTACTGGTGGTTTCGCCGCTTCGTCTGCCAGTTGCTATTCCGAACTATTCACGACGTCACACTGATGCTGGATCGTGAGCGCGATGGGCGCGAGCAGGGCCCGACCGCCGCTGTCGTCGATAGCCAGTCGATCAAGGCACCGGCGGCGGGAGCGCGCGGATACGACGCGGGCAAAAAATCGTCGGCCGCAAGCGCCAGTAGCCGTTGATACCGACGGCAGATTGCTCATGGCCAAACCGACCACGGCCGACATTTCCGACAGCGCTGGAGCCGAGGCGATCGTCGCGGCCATTCGCGAACGCTGGCCCTGGCTCAAGCACCTGTCTGCCGACTGCGCCTACGACCGCACCCGCCTTATGGACGCTGCGGCCTACCGGGATTTCGTTCTCGAGATCGTCCGCCAGACCGACAAGGAGCCCGGGTTCAAGGTCTTGCCCAAGAGATGGGTCGTCGAGCGTACCTTTGAATGGATGACCCGGTGAAAACGGCTGGTTCGCGATTACGAACAGCGCATCGCATTGCAGAGCAGGTGGGGAGCATCAGCCCTTACCCTTCTGCCGAAATTTTTATCGTTTTAAGCGGCCACGAAGCGCGAGTGATGACAGGCTGCAAAACCGACCATGGCGAAGCCGACGGTCATTAGCGTCCAAGCAGCCGGCTCAGGAACCGCTATGGCCGACAAGTTGTCAATCTCGAATGCACTCGGACGATACGAAAGCAAGCCTTGGGCCGATCAACGAAGCACTCTTATCCATTGCAACTGTGCTACGGTTTCACCGCAATATATTTGTCGAAGTCGTGTACGTCTGAATAAGCTTTCTATTGGTAGTATCTGCCGCCTTTGCCGCAGAAACATATGACGAATATCCTGCTCTCGGCCTTCAGCATCACGCTTCCGGGTCGGGATAGCTCTGCGTCTACTGCGACGGGTGACTGCTTCGGAGCCAGATTCGAGCTTTCGCGCGGACGCGATCCTTGCCGCGGTGTACCGACGCGCGCTTTCGACCAAGGCGAGAATTGGCGTAAATGCCATCACGTTTAGTCGAATGGCTGTCCGGACCGCCGGATCACTGCTCCAGAGCGGCCATTCCCGCCCCACAATCACCACCAAAGCAGACCGTCTGTCCGCCCTTGAAATCGTTGTAAGGAAGCGGTTGATATATCGCCGTCCACCAATCTCCATGATTGATAAAAGTTGCCAACCATAAAACTGGATGGTCGACGCCCTTTGATTTAAGGATAGTGTGTTGGCCCCATGTCACAGGCATTCGGCCTCAAACAAGGATTACGTATGATTACACTTGATTCGAAAAATGAACTGCTTCCCTTGACTGCCAGCATCGTCAGCGCGCACGTCGCCAATAATTCTGTTGCTCTGTCCGACCTTCCAGGGATGATCGCGAACGTCTATGCGGCGCTCGCTCGCCTCGGCGCCCAGGTCGAACCGCAACCTGTCCAGCAGACACCGGCGGTTTCGATCCGCGCGTCGATCGAGTCCGACTATCTTGTCTGTCTTGAGGACGGCAGGCGTTTTAAGATGCTTAAAGGACATCTGATGAATGGCTACGGTTTGACGCCTGACGCGTACCGCGCAAAGTGGCGCTTGCCTGCAGATTACCCGATGGTCGCCCCCGCTTATGCCGAAAAGCGTCGCAAGTTGGCCTTGAAGATCGGGCTCGGGCACATGAACTCAATCGCGCACCGCGCATCTGCCGCACGGGCCAGCGGCGCAAAGAAAACCCGCTCCCCCCGCACCTAGCAACGTCATCTTACAAGAGAATTGCGTCGTTCGAGTCGGACATCGCCTGATGGGCGGGGTCGGGTACGAGGGAACGAAGCGACCGTGTTGCTTGGCGAGTCGCATCCACCGAACCGAAAAAGAGCCAAGGCGATGGCAACAGGTGTTACTCATCGATCAGAAGCGAAAAACCGGCCTCTGAGTTGGCTCGCCGGCGAATGCCCCCTGGCCGGGGCATCGCAAACGAAGCAGGCTGACGTTTGCTTAGGCGAAGGGGCCGAAAACGGACCGACCGCTTCCAGCAGCCAATTAGAAAAAGCTGCCATTACCGAGGCGCGGGCTCGCGGCACCTTCCATCCCCAGCGTGGCCATCTGCTGCTTATGGGGTCGTGGCAAGATCCGGTATCACCGACAAAATCATCGAGGGAGTTGTAAAGGTTAGCGCTGCAGAACGGCCTATCTCGTCGCCTAGGTCCGTCCAATTAAAAATCCTTGGCGAGATGCTAATTTAGAGCAATGCTGCTCTCCGGATCGGGGAATGACGATGACTAGATGGACCATTGGGCGTCTCGTGTGTTTGACGTTGCTAACCGGAGGCGGAACGTTTGCGCGGGCAACGATCACTGACGTCACTTTCAGCGGGCATGGTATCGTTACTTATAACCTCAGTGGGACATATCTCGGCAACCCAAATTACCTGGCGAACATCGCTGTAGGCGATCTTGTGACAGTCGGAGGCGCGCTGCATTTCGGTACTAATGTATTTGAAGGCGGTCCGATTGCTCCGATTCCCGATCATTACACAGGCACAGCAGCGTTCGACACCGACGCTCTTTTCGACGGGCAACAGTCCTTCGATTTCTCGGTAAATGGCCCGGTCGGAACCGATGGCTTTAGCTTTGATTCGACGTCGGCCCCGAGAGGAGGGCCGTACAAATCCGGTACTGCCAGCTTTATCAGTGGACGCTTGGTGGCTTTCAACCTGTTCGCTGACGACGATGGTTTTTCAGGCGGCCTCAGTAGCCTAGGATTTGTCAATTATCGCGGCGACGAGGAGGCCGCTAGCTTTGGCGGCACCGTCGTACTCGACAGTGCGGCAGCGCCGGTACCGGAACCTGCAACTTGGTCGCTCCTCGTCGTCGGCGCATGTGCGACCGGTTTAGCGCTTCGCCGGCGAAACCGGTTGCGGATAAGATCGAGCGCTGGCCGATCCTGCTAGGTACCCGCCGGAGCGTTACCGATCGACGCCGCGGTCGAGCGTCTATAGCTCGGCCCCACGCCTCTGAGAGCCCGATTCAAAAGTACATCAATGAGTTGAGAGCCTTGCGATTCTGCGTGTGAGCATTCGGATGCTGGCGATGGTTGCCCATGCCGTGGCGCTTTCGATGGATCGCTCCCAGTCTTTGGCGAGACGTCGGCAGCGGCCCAGCCACGCGAAGGTCCGCTCGACAACCCAACGGCGGGGCAAAAGCACAAAGCCCTTGGCGGTATCGGAGCGCTTGATGATTTCGAGGGTCCAGCTGCCATGGCCTTCAAGCGCGGCCTTGAGTTTGTCACCGGCATAGCCACCATCGGCAAACACATGGCGCAGGAACGGGAAACGGAAACGGATGGCTTTGAGGACATCGACAGCGCCGTCGCGGTCCTGAATGTCGGCGGCATGGACCAGGATAAACACCAGAAAGCCGCAGGTATCGGTGATGATATGGCGTTTGCGGCCCTTCACCTTCTTGCCGGCGTCATAGCCGCAAATTCCGCCGCTTTCCGTTGTTTTGACCGATTGGCTGTCGATAACGCCAGCACTGGGTGAGGCCTCGCGGCCGGCCTGTTCGCGTGCTGCCATTACCAGCAAGTGGTTGATTGTCGTCAGCAGCCCACTATCCCGCCAGCTGTAGAAATAGCCGCGCACTGTCGACGTCGCCGGAAAGCATTTGGGCAGCATCCGCCAGGCGCAACCGCTCGACGCAATATACATGATCGCATCCATCACCGCCCGAAGGCAGGTCGTGCGACGACGCCCGCCGCTGCGGGCTGCCGGAAACAGCGGCTCGATCAACGCCCATTCCGCATCCCGTAAATCGCTTGGATAGCGCCCCCCCTTGCGCATATGCTGACGGCGAGCGGTATCAGTCCAAGGCAAGTTCTTCTCCTATCGTCTCGACAACGACGGTGAATCACAACCTACTGGTATCGCTCAACTACTTTTCGTTCAGGCTCTGAGCACGATGGTAGTGTTGTCGCTGTCCATTGCATCACTATTCGGCTAGCGCCAAGCCTACGCTCGACAACAGCCCAGCCAGATCAGCGACGTCGCCGCCGCCCATGCTTAGCTGACGCTACCCGACCGCTGAGACAGACAGGTGTGGAAATGCTCCATGCTCTGATCGCGTTGTTTTGGCCTACTCGGGGAGGCCGATAGCCGCCCGGCAGCTTCCGGCCGGCGAATCCGGCAAAGCGGACCTTGGTTCAGGCACTGCGGTACGCTGATAAGACCCTATTCCTGCCATTCGGCGCTCTCAAAATCCTTCCTCATTTAAGACGTTGGTTCAGGCAGGATAATTTGCCAACGGTTCCGGGTTTGTTCTAATCCGCAACCATGCTAGATCGCACAGAGGAGAGCGACATGTTTGAGATCAGAGGCTTGGACAAGCTTGATAGCGACCTAAAGGCGGCGCAGCGGGCGTTCGCGGAACTGGACGGTGAACTCGGGACAGCCAACTTTGATCCGGAAAACCCAGAAAGCATTGAGGTAGCGATCGCGTCGGTCGAGAAGATGGTCGATGATCGCGTGCGTCGGTACTCCGAAAATCCATTTGTCGTCCCGATGATCAGTGAGATGAAGGAAAGTTACCGCCAGGCCATCCTCGACAAGGCAGCGGAAGCTCGTCTCGGGGGTGATGCCGACTGATGTCGAATGATCTCTTCGCCCAGATCAACAACGCAGTCCTCGACCTTCAAGGGTCGGATTACCAGAGTTACCTGCGACCGCTGCGCCAACTCGGCCGATTGCTGGCCCATGATGATCTCAGGGTTGCAAATGAGGCGCTCACTGCAGGGGTCGACCTGGAAGCGTTCCTCCATTCCAGCGAGGCGACGCAGGGTGGCATGGTCGGCAGCGCGGAGCTCCTCTGGCCCGAGGACCCGCGGGAGGATCTGGCGCTCAGATTTCTACTCGTGAGAAAAGCGGGTGATGATCCGGACTTCGCTTTTCAGTTTAGCCATACGTTTTTCGCGGGCAGTAGCTCGAAAATAATGTCGAGCATTAACGCGATGACTCGCCAGCTGATCATCCCTTTTGTGCGTGACTATAAGGCCCATGTGCTATCGGGCGGGCAAGCTCAGGCGAAGCTCGTGATGCCCCATTCTAAGCGCGTTTTCATCGTCCACGGCCATGATGCTGAGGCCCGAGAAACTGCGGCCCGCTTCTTGGGGAATATTGGCTTCGAACCCGTCATTCTGCACGAACAAGCTAATCGAGGTAGGACAGTCATTGAGAAGGTGGAGGCCAACAGTGATGTGGGCTTCGCGATCGTGCTGCTCACCCCCGACGATCTGGGGCGGGCCAGGGACGGGGCGGATTTGGAGCCGCGCGCCCGACAGAATGTGCTTCTGGAGCTAGGCTATTTCATCGCGAAGCTCGGGCGCGATCGAGTATGCGCACTAAAGCGAGGCGACGTAGTTATTCCGAGCGACTTCGCCGGAGTCGTCTGGACGGATTGGGACACCGCTGGCGCCTGGAAGACCGCTCTTGGAAAAGAACTTCAGGCTGCCGGCTACGAAGTTGATTGGAATATGGTGATGCGCTGATGCGCCGGGTCGGCCATGCGCCGGGTCGACCGCGCGCCGGGTCGACCGTGCGCCGGTATATCTAAGCGGCTGACGGTCGCTTCGATCCAAAGTACGTGGTTTGCCAGATAAAGCTATGTTCGCTTTTGGTAGCAAATCGACTGATAGCTGAAGCAGACTCAGAAGTGGACGTTCAAGCCACTTCTGCCGTTACCCGGAAATGGGCCTGGAGCGAACCGGCAGCTGATAGTACGATAGTGTCCCACCGCGTGGTGTAGCTTCGCCGGCGTGATCACGGCGATCTCCGCTTCGGTCGGACTGATCAGGCGGCCATTGAAGGGGAAACAATAGGATCGCCACGGATCTGCCCACTCAGCGATTGCCTGGCTCGCGCACATCGCCCGAGATCGGCCGATGCTCTCGGGAACCTCTCACGGCGCTTGCTCGCCGATCTGCCGAGGGAGACAAAAATAGACCTGACGTGACCCCCGGCTTTCATCCAGCGGCAACCAGAGACCGGTTGTTGTTTGAGGGTCCCCCGGATTTTCCTCCAATCTGAAGGTGAGCATCCGGACTTCATTTGGCGGCCCTAAGGGTCGCGGTAGCAGCATATCCGTTCGGCGTCAGCCAGCCAAGCGACGCGTGAGGCCGGCTCTCGTTGTAGAAGCTGCGCCATGCCTCGATCTTGGCCCGGGCGTCGGCCAACGACAGGAACCAGTGTGCGTTGAGGCATTCGTCGCGCAAGCGACCGTTGAACGATTCGACGAAAGCATTGTCGGTCGGCTTGCCCGGCCGCGAGAAGTCGAGCGTGACGCCGTTCTCATAGGCCCAGCGGTCGAGGGCCTTCGAGATGAAATCGGGGCCGTTGTCGACACGGATGCTCTTGGGCGACCCGCGGGTGCCCGCGATCCGTGTCATCGCTTCGACAACCTGCTCGCCCTTGATGCCCTGATCGACATCGATCGCCAGCGCCTCGCGGGTGTAGGTGTCGACGACGGTCAGCGCCCTCAGGCGGCGGCCATCGAACAGCGCATCCGACACAAAGTCCATCGACCACATCTCGTTCGGTGCCGCCGCCGCCGGCTGCCGGACGCGGTCGGCAGCGCTGACGTTGCGCCTCGGCTTCTTGAGCCGAAGGCTCAGTCCATCCTGTCGATATAGGCGATAAACCCGCTTGTGGTTCACTAGCCAGCCCTCGCGGCGAAGCATGATGTAGATCCGAAAATAGCCAAATCGCATCCGCGTCCGCGCCAGGTCGTGGATGCGCAGCCGCAGCGGTGCCTGGTCCGGCTTGACCGAGACATAGCGGACCAGCGAGCGATCGATGTCGAGCGCGAGACAGCTGCGCCGCTGGCTGACACCGTGGGACCCCTGGACGGACGCGACGAGCTCGCGATGCCGTCCAGGCGTCAGAGCTTTTTTGACAGCACGTCCTGCAGGATATTCTGGTCGAGACTGAGGTCTGCCACCAGCTGCTTGAGCTTGCGGTTCTCCTCCTCGAGCAGCTTCAGACGACGCAGCTCGCCGATGCCGAGCCCGGCATACAACTTCTTCCATCGGTAGAACGCCTGCTTGGAAATCCGCATCCGGCGGATCTGCTCGGCAACCGGCGTCCCCGTCTCGGCCTGCCGCAGCGCGTACGAAATCTGCACCTCGGTGTACCTGCTCTTCTTCACGGCTTGCTCCTCCTCGCGGGTGATCACACAGCCGGAAAACTCACTCTTAAACCGGAGGAAGAAAACGAGGGGACGTCAAGACGGTGTCGTGCTGTGCCGTATCGGGTAGCGGTATCTCGGGCCGAATGGCCGCGGTATCGACATAACTCGGCGCAAATCATGACTTGATTGATTTCGATCACACCTTGGCATTCTGTCATGCGCTAGGCTTGATAGCTAACCGAGCGGAGTGAACGTTTTGGACAATTTCTTGTGACCTTCACGGATAGGCTATCTAATAAATCCGAACGTGAGTTTTCGCCCGCAGGCGTAGGAGGGGATACGTGATACTCACGACTGTCGCTACAACCATTTCCGGCGTGATCGCTGTCCTCATTATCCTGATCGGCGCGCGCTTTCTACTGGCACCCAAGGCTGCGGCAGCTGGTTTTGGCCTTCCAGTCGCACCCACCGTAGCACAAACTGCAGAGGGAAGCCCTAATCCATGGCTTGATGTAAAGGGGGTGCGGGATATCGCTTCAGGCATTTTCCTGTTGATCCTGCTGGCTAATGGCGCGCCGCACCTACTTGGCGGCGCCTTAGCCGCGGCTAGCATGATCCCTTTGTCCGATGCGTTAATCGCTTTACGGAGTGGCGCGAGCA
Source organism: Polymorphobacter megasporae (assembly GCF_018982885.2). Taxonomy (NCBI): domain Bacteria; kingdom Pseudomonadati; phylum Pseudomonadota; class Alphaproteobacteria; order Sphingomonadales; family Sphingosinicellaceae; genus Glacieibacterium; species Glacieibacterium megasporae. Next base: position 576,689 of record NZ_CP081848.1, read on the forward strand.
TGACCATCGCTCTCGGTATTCATGGTGCCACTGGGGTGACCATGCTCGCCTCGAGCGCGGTGCTGGTTATGTCCTGAGCTCAATTCATGTCTACCGACAATCGGATCGTCGAAAATCAACACATGGACAATTTCTTTGGGCTCCTGCAGCGCATTGCGGCTAATCGTACGGACAACAGCAACCGTCTGACTGCAAGTGATGAGGATAGAGGGTAATATTGTGCTGGAACTCCCACTGAGCGCGCAGCAACCGCGACTACGAACCATCTCGGCATTGCCGATGCTCGCCATCGCGATCTATTGTCGGCATGCCCTTTTCGATAGTGACAGTCGAGAATATGCGACAAGCGAAAGATGGGCAGACCGAACTCGCTGAAGCAGACGTAGAGCAAATCGAGCAGTTCTGTCGCGAGCGACTGTTGCCTGTAGCGCTATACCGTCGACAGATTAAGGCTTGGCGACGGATCTCCTTACAAGCCGCCGAAGCGGCCGAGGCCGATCGCCTGGACGCGACACTCGACACCGAAGCAGCGATAACTGCCGATGCCCTATCGATCTCCAAAGAAACTTGCGTCACAGCCGAGCGCATCGTCAGCAAGTCAGAAATGTAAGCGATGTGCCGAGGCCCTTCAGGCTTGGAAGTTCCACGGCATGAGCTGATTGAGGTTCTGGCTGGAGTGTCCGCGGGCAAGGCGCTCGAGGGTGTCGGTGAGCCAGGCGAGTGGATCGACGGCGTTGAGCTTGGCGGTCTCGATGAGGCTGGCGATGACGGCCCAGTTGTCGCCGCCGTCGTCGGAGCCGGCGAACAGGGCGTTCTTGCGGTTAAGGGCAATGGGCCTGATGGTCCGCTCGACGGTGTTGCTGTCCATCTCAACGCGGCCGTCTTCGACGAACAGCGTCAGGCCGGTCCGTCGCGAGGTAGCGTAGCGGATCGCTTCGGCCAGCTTGCTCTTGGCGCTGACCAGGGGGAGCCGGGCGGTGAGCAGTCGGAACAGCGCGTCGACGATCGGCTCGCTCTTCTCTTGCCGCAAAGCGCGACGGGCTTCGGCGTCCTTCCCGCGGATCTCGTCCTCGATGGCGTAGAGCGCCTTGATCAGCTGTAGTGCCTCGGTGGCCGTTGGTGAGGCGTCGGCCCTGGCGAGCTCGAAGAACTTGCGGCGCGCATGGGCCCAGCAGAACGCGAGCGCCACGTCATTGCGGCGGCCGAGCTTGTTGTAACCGGCATAGCCATCGACCTGCAGGATGCCGCTAAACCCGGCGAGATGTGCCAGTGGCCGCTCGGACTTGCGGTCGGGCGCGTAGATGAAGGCCACCGCCGGCGGATCGGTGCCGCCCCATGGTCGATCATCGCGGGCATAGGCCCAGATCTGCCCGGTCTTGGTGCGTCGTCGTCCTGGATCGAGCACCGGTGCCGTCGTCTCGTCGGCGAACAGCCTTGGTCCCCGCTTCAGGACAGCAAGCAGGTGATCCCGCAGCGGCGTCAGCCACCAGGCGGCGCGGCCGGTCCAGTCTGCCAATGTCGAACGGTCAAGGTTGACGCCCTGACGGGCGTAGATCTGGGCCTGGCGGTAGAGCGGCAGATGATCGGCGTACTTGGAGACCAGCACCTGCGCGACCAGCGCGTCGGTCGGCAGCCCGCCTTCGACGATCCGCGGCGGTGCCGGCGCCTGCACGACCTGGCCGTCGCAGGCACGGCACGCATAACGCGGACGGCGGGTCACCAGCACCCGGAAAGCTGCCGGCACCACGTCGAGGCGTTCGGCCACATCCTCGCCGATGGCATGGAGATCACCGCCGCAGCAGGCACACTGCTTGCTGTCGACGTCGATCAGTTGCTCGACGCGTTCAAGATGCGCCGGCAGCTGGCCGCGGTTGGTACAGCGCTGCTTCTCGGCGCGCGCGTTGGGTGAACTGATCGTATCCAGCTTCGCTTCCACCTTGGCGAGGGCGATGCCGAGATCCTCGAGCACCAGCTCGAGCTGGTCGTCGTCAAGCTTCTCCGAGCGGGGACCGAACCGGTGACGCATGAAGGCGGCAATGATGCTGTTCAGCCGAGCGATCTCGGCATCGGCTTCAGCCTGGACGACGGCGTTCTGCTCAGCTTCGGCGCTAATGCGCGCGACCTCCGCCGTCGCGTGCTCCACCTTCGCCATGAGCCGCGCCGTCTCGGCGTGGGCGGCGACGATCATGGCGCGGAGCACCTTGGGATCGTCGGGAAGATCAGCTACGGCGAGCATGATAGCGGTAGTGAATCACGCGCGCGCACGCGCGTCGAGGGCTACCGCCGATATGAGTCAATCTACCGCAGGCACAGTGGCTTAGCCGGCGATCTGCGGCACTCTCGTGCGTCTGGCCTGATGCACCCGGCGCCAGTCCAGACCTTCCACGAGTGCGGCGAGCTGGGCGGCGGACAACCGCATCACGCCGTCATGAACAGACGGCCAGCTAAAGGCGCCGGCTTCCAGCTTCTTGGCCATCAGGCACAGGCCGGTGCCGTCCCACCAAACCAGCTTGACCCGGTCGGCCTTCTTGGCCCGAAACACATAGACGACGCCGGAGAAGGGATCGCCGCCGAGCTGGGCCGTCACCAGCGCCGCCAGGCCGTCCATCCCCTTGCGGAAATCTACCGGCCGCGTGGCGACCAGCACGCGGGTGGCACCGCTTGGCCCCGGCGCCGTCAACGGCTGCCCTTCAGCGCATCCAGTACCGCCGCGATCAGGGTCGCATCGGCACCGCGGCCGATCCGCACCGAAATGCCGTCCATGCTCACCTCGATCGGGGCTGGGATACTGCCGCGACGGGCAGACCGACGTCGTCGCGGAGATCTGGCCGCCGATGTTGCGGGTAGCGGCGATGGAACCTCTTCAGGCTCGACGATCGCCGGCACGAACAATGGCGCTTCGGCGGGCTCCACCGGGCGGCGCAGCTGCCGCCGCCACGTGAACAGCTGGCTGGGGCAGATGTCGTTCCGACGCGCCACGTCACAGACGGTGATGCCGTTGCCGGCATAGCTCTCGGCAACGATCTGCGCCTTCTCATCATCGGACCATGGCCGACGCCGCCTCGTGCCGGTGAAAACCTCGATCCGCGCCGCACGACCGCCCATCGAGCCAGCATCGTCACATGACATCATCATAGCATCAGCACCGCCAGCCCCTGGGACAAGCAGGACTCGCGGGTTACGCCGTCATGAGCAAGGCGGGGTCAGCACAGCGCTTACTCAGAAATCGCGACGCCGGTCGCTCATTCGCCCGACGCGGACATTCTCGTCAACAATGTCGGCACGGCCTACCTACGCGAATACAGCTGGCTCGCTGAAGCCGGGCGACGGTCCACAACACATCCCAGGCGCGGGCGCAGCGGGGCGATACGCAATCGCGGATGTGCGGGAAGGAAACGCATGACCCTGACCGGCTTTCGAACCATCGTCGCCAAGTCATACATGTTGGGACGGCGTATCGTTAAAGACACTTTCATGCCCTCTTATCCGGAGTTACAGCCATGTCGATTGATCTGAACGGGCAGCGCGTCCTCGTCGTGGGCGCCGCCGGCGGCATTGGACGGGCGGCTGCCGAAGCCTTCGTCTCGCGCTTCCAGCAGCTGGCTGACCAGCGCGGCGACGGTGGTGAACGCGACCGTGAAGCTCTTCTGGCAGGCCGCGAGACCAAGAGCTAGCGCGACATGCGTCTTGCCCGTGCCGCTGTTGCCCAGTGCAATGACGTTCTCCCGTCGCAAGTCATACTAGCAGCGGGCAAGCTCCAGGAAGTGCATCTTGTTGAGGCCAGAGATCGCGGTGAAGTCGAACGCGTCGAAGCTCTTCACCGCCGGTAACCACGCCGCCCGGATACGCCGTCGATCGTGCGCCGTTCGCGATCGATCACCTCGAGCTCGATGAGCCGCAGCAGGTAGCGCGGATGATCGGTACCGTCGCGCGCCGCCTTGTCATACTCGCGCAGCACGGTGGGCAGCTTCAACTGCTTGAGGTGATGGGCCGGCAGCACCTGCGGCGTGCCGCTCATCGTACCGACCGGCATCGTGTCGGTGCGCCGCTCTTGCCGCCAGCACCACATAGTCAGCAGCAGACGTTGTCTTCACAGCCGTTCGCGGCAGGTGCGGATACGCTGCCAGGTTGAGCCGGGCCGTTCGATGCGAGCTAGAGCGATCAGCTTGACTGCATCGAACCCGGTTGCATTGATCTGGATCGCCTGGGTCATGGCATCCGTGACGATGTCGAGCGGCAGCGTCTCCAGCAGGCGCAGAACCTGGATAAACTCACGCTTGCCCCGGTTGCCCATCCCCGCTTCGGGGATCGGACACCCATTCATCTGGGAAAATGATTATTAGATCTCAACACTGATTTCGATCAATGTCGGACGTGTTGCTTACTGTACGCCAGTTGTAACAAACCGGAGATCTCCTATGAAGACGATTATTTTGACAGTTGCGGTGGCATTGGTCGCCACAGTAGCGTCGGCGCAGATGCAAGGCGATAGCACCAGCAGACCCGATTCGACGTCGCCAATGACCGGTGGCGATAGCATCATTAAGCCGGACGCGATGCCGAACTCGTCAACGACGTCCACAGACGGTATGACGATGAAGGATGGCAGGATGATGATGGGCGACCGCATGGCGACCAAGGCGGAGATTGCTCAACACAAAAAGATGATGAAGATGCAACAGGATAAGTCCAAGCCTATGTAGAAACAGTTAGATTGCCATCGGACGGACAGGATTTGTACGACACTGATCGCCCATCGTTGGTTTGGACAAAGTCCTCCAACAACATAATTCGATTGGGACGAATGTGGTGACTGTCGTTCGGCGATCGGACCTGTGATAATGTCGCTTTCAGGCGTCGAAGGTATAATTTCACTCTTGGCCTAGCTGGATCGACTCCGGCATCCAAGCGCTTTGATCGAGGCCGAAGTCTACTACACAAGGTAGCCTTCTGACAGTGACGGGCCTGTGTGTTGCGCCGACTCCGCTATGCCTGCCGTACTGCGTTGAACTCGACGGTCATGGGTTATCTTTTCGATTAGTCACCCCCTGCGGAGGGGCTGGTCAAGCTTCACCGCACGAGCCTAGTGCGTCGAAGCGGCGGGAAAGCCTCGGACTTTACTGAGCTTCGGCGTGGGCTCTTTGCGAAGGTGGCACACCGACGCGTCGAATTAACATGTGCCCGCTGGACGTCAGCCAGACCCGCAGCAGCATCGTAATTTTCCGAGGCTGGCCGCCGGGTTTCGGCTAGTCCAGTATCGGCACGCACTCGATTGTCGCGCGCTACCGACCGCCGATGAAAAGGAGGACAACTTGTTCACTACGCATCAGTCTTGGCGCAATGACGCTCGGCTCGTTGTCGGTTTCTCCCTGATGTCTGAGGTGGAGCGGTGAGCATCACCCCCGTCAACTTCATCGTTCGCTTCCAGGCCAGGCCGGGCCGCGAGGACGACCTCCACGCCATCCTCGCGGCTATGATCGCGCCGACCCGCGCCGAGCCGGGATGCGTGAACTATGATCTGCACCGCCGCGAGGACGATGTTGCGCAGTTCGTGCTCTACGAGGGGTGGGAGAGCAAGCAAGCGCAGGCAGATCACATGGCATTGCCTCACTTCGTGACGATGCTCGAGGCGGTCGCGGACGTGGTCAGTGGTTCCAGTGATGACGGGAAGCCATACACGGCAGAAACGCTGGTGATGATCACCGATCGGGTATCGGCTTCGCCGACCTAGCACACGCTCCCGACCCGTGCCGACGCTCGCGCAGCCACGACAGACGGCTTTTGCGGGGCTTCTCCTTTTCCGACAGGAGGGCGTCGAGACCGCTGCGCTGTTCGCTCGAAAGGCGGACGGCGATATCGTCGATCACCATGAGACTGGCGGCGTGCATTGCCTCGGCCGCCATATGCTCGATCACGGTGATGCCAGGAATAACGATACGCTCGGCCCGCAGTTTGGAGACAAGCCGATCGATTAGGACGCGGCCGTCGATCAGACCGATTGCGTCGTTCAGCAAATCCGCGGCGAGCGCCGCGCGAACCGGGCGGGTCAGCTCACGATAATCATGCCAACGACGCTTGATCGTGGCCAACTGCTCATAGGATGCTATGCTCGAGCAGATCAGACTGGCACTTTGTCCAACCGATTAGCGGACCGTGCTCGTCATGCTCGAACGCCGAAATCCGCCAAGCGCCAAATTTATCGCGACGACGAACGTCGGGCCTGACATCGAAGCGCTCTATACTTCGGTCTTCGCCTTTAATAAATCCTGGTCGCAGCGGGCATGGCCGGCACCGAACGGAACGCTCATCGACACCGACGAATTCCTGTCGCGTGAAGAGCTGCGCGCGACGAGCCTTTACAAGAATTTTCTCGCAGCATTGAGCTTCGATCGGACGTTTTGCCTGATGCTCGATCGGCGCGACGGCGAACGTTTGGGGCTGATGCTTTTCGGTCCTGGGGATCGCGACCTGACCCTACTACGGCGAGGCCTGCGGGTGCTTGGCCCGCACATCCAACGAGCTGGGCGGATCAGCCACCGCATCGCCAGCGTCGAGGTGGCTGCAAGCGCAGCTAGAGCCGCGGCGAACCGGTCACGCTACGCGCTTATCACGCTCGATAAGCATCGCCATATTCTGTCGATCACCGGCCGTGCTGTGCACTTTGAGGTAGCCGGTCTGATTACGACCGCTGGGGGAAATTGGCGTTCGTCGACCCGATCAGTCAGCAGAGACTGACGAAGCTGAGCCTGACCGCGTCGCGCGAGGACCTCGCTTTCCAGGCGGCCGATAGATCAGGTCGTGAACAGCCGGTTCTGGCCGCTTTGGTCACGCCAAAGACCTTTCCGACTATTGGCGCCGCCTTTGCTGACGCTGCAATGATCATCACCATTGGCAGCGGTGTCTGTGAAGCACCGTCTTTGGGCACCGACCGACTGGGCGCAGTAGTTCGTTTTGACTCCGACAGAGGCACGCGTCGTGGGCGCTCTGGTCGACGGACAAAGCCCTCAGGAGTATGCCGCCCGCAACAGCGTCAGTATCAACGCCATACGCTTTCATCTCAACCGTGTTTTCCGTAAGACCGAAACTGCCAGTCAAGCACAACTCATCACCAGAATCGTGCAAACTCCGCAGTGATACGTAGCTATCAGGCCTATCAGCTCGCTTGACGCCTCTTCTTTATCTGATCGGCCTTGTCCTTATACACAGGATAGACTTGATGCTTTGCATCCCACCAGAGCACTTCCATTATTATAGTATTTGGAATGCGGACGCACCATAGGCGGCCTTTCGCGCTCATACGCAGACTGACCAGTTCGTCGATGTCGTCGCGATTGATGACGCGCAATTGATCGCGGGCCGCCTTGCTCAGGTCGTTGACCTTGACCGGGTGCGACCCGCCCTTCATCAGATCGTTCCAGTTCAGGTGCTCGAAGCTGTGCAGCTGATCGACGAGATCGCGGAACTCTCCGTCGGTTCCCGCCCCCCAGGCGAAGGGACCCTTCCGGTCGCAAGCGCAGAAGCGCCAGGAAACCCGGCCATTCGCGATTTCAGGCGAAACCAGCTTCGCGAGCTTCGTAGTATCCGGTTCGGCACGAAATCTGGCGTTCTTCAAAGTGCGCTCAGAGGTTGCCGTAGTAGTCTGTCAGCGCTCCATGCGATATCGGACGACAGCCGCGCTCACCATCGGGAAGACCAATGCGGGCCTCGATCCAGGGCTGCTCGTTATGCGTCAGGGCGCTGAGCCAAGTGGCCGATTTATCACCGTAGGTCGCCAGAACGCCATCGACGGTCTCTCTATCGTCCTTCGAGAGACGCTCGAGCCGACCAGTCGGCTCGGAAGCGATGATGAATTCACCGCGATGAGCCTGGAAGAGGTCTGGCACCACCGGGCCGTTGGCCCACGCCTCTATTCGGTTGGCGAACAAAGGCCGCTCGTCCCAAACCAGTGACCACGCCTGCGAATAGTAAACGAGCTTTTGCAGCTTCATCGACGTGATCGGCCCGGTCTGAGACAGGATGTATGCCGACACGTCGAACAGGTCCGCCACTCGTCGCTCCCCCTTCGGATGCAAATCTCGATCACTCGGTAGCGCTGTGCCCTCCCGTCGTCCAGCCCGGCTCGTCATCCAGCGACGGGTCAGAGCGTATATCAGTATCGTAAGCGCCTTCATCGTTTTCCTCTCGTTCTTTTTGATTTCGCATTTCTCCGATCAGCGTCCGACTGCCTTCAGGAACGCTTGTGACCGTGGAACCCCCCGACATCACGGCAGGCACCGTGAATCCGGCTCCGGATCCAATAGCCGGGTGGCCTTCGGCTCAGTCGGCATCGCAAATCGCAGCCGGACATTCCGCTTTCGAAAGATGGATCATCTTCAGCCGACGGTGATCCTCCGACGATCGCAACCGGATCCGGCGCCTGATACTCGGCGACTTCCATGCGACGGGCAGCATGACCGAATGTAATGCGAGCCGGGATCGCACAGCGCGGGGCGACGGGATCAGATACGCCGGGTCACGCCCGGCCAGTCGGGATGCGCTTCAACCTGCGAAACCGAAAAGACGATAGACCGGAGAGGACCTGTAGATTGCGCAGGTTGCCGGGTTTACCTCGCCCTGTTTGCGGTCGATGCGATCGGCTAGAACCGAGCCGTCGCGCGAAGGCTCGTCGCTCAGCGCGCCACCTGCCAACCGCTGAAAACGACGACGCGCATTGTTTGCACGCAATGCCTCGCGTCGGGGAATTCCCGACCTATGTTAGCGATATGGCCGATCCACGCACCCTGATAGCCGGATACGTTCACGACCTCATCGGCTCGAAGTCCGATACGCCAGGGTTCGTCCGCGTGGCGGCCGAGCCGGGCCTCGTACCCTATGGCGGTGCGGCGTGGACGGTGCATGGCGACTTCACCGCTATGATGATCGGTGGGGTCGTCGCCCTGTTGACGCAGATGCTGCATCCGGTGGCGGCGGCTGGTGTCTGGGACCATAGCAATTTCCGCCGGGACCTGATCGGTCGGCTCAAACGGACGGCCCAGTTCATCGCGGGGACGACCTATGGTTCGCATACCACCGCCGGAATGATGATCGATCGGGTCCGGCGCATCCACGACCATGTGGGCGGCACGCTGACCGACGGCACGCCCTATTCCGCGAACGATCCGGCCGTCCTGACATGGGTTCATGTCGCCGGCGCGGACGCCTTCCTACGCGCGTACATCCGATATCGCGATCCGGCGATGCCGGGCGCGGCGCAGGATCGCTATTTCGCCGAAACCGCCGCCGTTGCCCGGGCCTTGGGCGCTACCGATGTGCCGCTCGATCGCCGCGGAGTCGCAGCCTATTTCCAGGCCGTCCGCCCACAGCTCGAGGCGACCGCTCGCAGTCGCGAGATCGCCCGCATTCTCCTCACCGCCCCGACCCCGATCCCGAGCACCGCGCCGGCGACGCGCTTGATGATGGAGGCGGGGATCGACCTGCTACAGCCCTGGGCGGCGGCGATGCACAACCTACAGATACCGTTTCATCGACGGCCGCTCGTTCGCGTGGGCGCGCGAGGGGTCGGTGCGATCTTGCGATGGTCCTTGAATCACGAGCGGCGTCATCGACCGATGATGACCTGATTACTCGTTGAACCCGTCGTCCACAATCGGTCGGAGCAGGAAGCAACCGCGACCAATGCGGATCGGCCCCGACGTGCATGACTATAGGATTGGGGAGAAGAACAGGAGGGATTAAATCTGAAATCGCCTATTTTCGCGACGACAACACGACCATCATATCCCCGTTTTCCAATCGCCTTTTCCAAACAAGAAGGCCAACCTGCCTGCACATTCTGCATGAAGTGAGGGGTCAGCCACGGGTCGAGATGCCGTCCAGCGTTAGGAACGGACCACCGCTGTTAACGACGTTTTCATACGGAATGAACCAGCTTTTCCACAAGAATCAAAGATGCCCGATTGTTAGGTGCGATCATCCAGACAGTACGTTGTCGACCCTCACTGCTGTTATACCACTTTAGGGCAGCAATCGCTGCTTCATAGGCGAAAACGCGCCCTTGGGATCTTGAAGTAAAACTATTACCGCTTCACCCATCCCATTGAAGTCTCTTCCCAAAACTCAATGAAAATCAGCGATGCCAGTCTGACTTAAAAAGCGGTTTGTCGCCCGTTCGACAACGGCAAACATTCCAAATTTGAACTGACTATTGCCCGGTGTAGTGTAAAAGCCTATTTCAAGCATCCTGTACTGACATTGGCTGAACACCAGGAATTACGCGACCGTCGGGTCGAAGACCATCTCAATGTAGTCGTCGAAGTCCGAAATATTGTAGGGTGGAGTATAAGCCGATCGGTTTGTTGCATCCTGCATCATGCGTATCGGTATGACTGCACAAAGAAAAGATAGCTGGCTAGTCTCCCCTCGCTTCCTCCTTTTACCGGCAGAACCGAGTGGACCGTTTTCGTTCGTTCCGAACCGTCCGTCCCCAGGTGTTTAGGGGCGACGGAGTACGATCACGTGATCGACCGCAATGTTGGCTTCGTTGTTCCGCTTGTACGACATGTACCGGTTGATGATCGGGTACCATAGGTGATCCGCGATCTTAAGCTTGTCTGCTGCGAGATCCTTGATCAGCTCGAGCATCGACACTGGCATACCGCAGAAGCGGACATCGCCAGCCACTACGACTATGGCGCCGTTCCCGGCGACGATCTCGCTCATTCCGACCAACGCTCGGAACATGCCGTCGCAGTAATGGCGGAAAGCGCGCTGTCGTGCAGGTGCGGCGCTCGGAAAGCGTCCTATCCAGCGGTCCGCCACGGCCGCGGCCTGAGGGTCTTCAACCGGAAAATGACGCAAACCGACGCGATCCCTGCCGATGTAACGGGTCATTACGTCCAGCCGCTGCTCACGCCGCTCGGTCAATCCGAGCCAGTACATCTCTAGCGTATGCCTACGATAGTAGTCGACGGCCGTCAGATAAGGTGGCGAGGTGATGATCGCATCGACCGCTCCGATGGTGGTCCGGTCGAGATGCCGCGCGTCGGCTTCCCTAACGACGCAACGCGCTTCCGGGTCCCGCACCTGCGCGAAGGCGACCGTCGCGGCGACGGTCTTCGCGGTCGCCCGCTTCATGAGCAGCCATGGATCAATCGTCCTGCCCTTGGCTTCGCGCGCGAGCATGTGACTGGTCACCTCGAGCCCTGAGACCGGGACCGGGTCTGCATTCGACGAATTTCGAATGATCGAGGCGAAGCAAAGGGTCAGTATTCTGCGCGAGTGTTCGTCCTGAATGTCGGCCACGCGACGACGAAGGGTCGCGAGCTGCAGAACGACGCGATTTCTGAACCAGTGGCCGATGCGGGGCAGTTCTGGGATGAAGGCCGCAATTTCGGGGCGGAGCCCATCCAGGATCTCGCTACCGATATCGAGATCGAATGGGCCGAACCGATCGAGATCGTCCCGGCGTTGCTCTTCGCACCATTCAACGAAAACTGCGACAGTCGCGTCGAGCGAAGTCCGATTGACACCGACGGTCTTTGCGCGCGCGATGAGGATGGCCAGGGGATCGACGTCGGTTCCGACCGAGTTTCTACCCAACGACGCTGCTTCGACGAGCAGGGTGCCGCTTCCGCAGAAGGGATCGAGGATGGTCTCACCGGACGAACTGAACAGTTCGATCAGACGTCTGGCGATCGGAGGATGAAACTTTGCGGGGTATCGGAAGACGTTGTGATTCTTGCGATCCGCGTCGGGTTCGAATTCCAGAAGCGTGCCGACGGCATACCGATCGCGGATGTGACCAACCCTGCCGGCCGACGTCGTTTCGGCCCGACTGGCGATTTGTTCGCCGCCGGGCGGCGATAGCGCCTGCACGTCGTTCTCCTCGATAGGATGGGCCATAATTCTATGTCCTTTGAATTGAGATCGCAACAGCGGCGTTCGCCGGTTGGCCTTGGTGGCTCTAATCGCGGCCGAGCTGGCACGGAATTCGATCGCTTTGGCGGTTCGGCCCGGCACGACCTTCCGCATCGGCGCCGAGCGCGGCTGACGTGTGCACGCAACGAAGCCAGCATCTCGGCTTGCAGGCCGTTGGTTTCATCACAAGTTGCATCGGCAGATCGCGTCCCACGGCAGCGGCCGCTCGGCCTTCTTGCGGCCGCAGGAGACAAGAAGGCCGATGAAGTGGGAAGCTTCGGCTTCGGGACGTGGTCCAGTCTGCAACCGCGACCGAGGGGATAGGCACCATTGTGCGGGGGTCTTCGGTGAACGTCCCATCGTGCCATGGGCGCGCTATCCGCGTCGCGCGTCAGGGCGGGGGGTTGAGCCAGAAGCAGCTGACGGAACCTGCAGGAATTAAAAGCAAATAGGCCGGATGCTACTGGCTACAGTAGATTGCAGGCGTGGGCTTCGAACCGTTGCGCCACCACATCAACTCGGCTCCTGCACGTCTCCGTCGACATTCACCCCACGTTTCCCGTTCGCCAGCTTCAGGTAGAGCCATCCCTCGGACCAATCGGGCAGATCGGTTATAATCGCTTCGCGGGGTACGAAGGGGAAGTCGATGACGTCCCTCATTCGGCGCCCGATCAGCGTGCTAATCACGGTCTCGGGAAAGCAGGCGCCCTTCAAAGTGAACACGTCCGCCTCCAAGCGCCATCCGTCCCGGCGATTTTCGACATCGCCGACCAGCGTGCCGTTCTCCCAGTAGAGGGCGGCGGACAGGTCCCAGCCGGCGTCGCCGCCGAAGTAAAACTCCATAACGCGCCGATCGCGCATTTCGGCGAAGACCTCGGCTCGACTGAAGCCCGAGGCGTCGAGGATGAGCAACGCAGCCTCGTCGATCCAGTACGAGACGCCTGCGGCTTCGGCAGACGCGAACTCCCGTTCGCGAAGCAGATGAACGTCAACCATAGCGGCTAAGTCCGTCTCGAAATCGGCTAGGTTACGACTGCGTATCCGGTCGACGCCGAGCTGCAGATCGTAGCCTAAGGTTCTGACATCGGCGATGATGGAAAAGTCGTCGTCGCCGACCGTTTTCAATCCGATCGCAAGGAGGCGGATGTCTGAGCGCCCGTTCGATGCCCGCGAGAGCAGCTTCTCCGCAAGTTTTCTGGCCGCTGCGGCGCGCTTCCGAACGGCGGGGCGGGCTCGATGAAAGGCGCCCAGCTCCGTCAGCAGTGCTTCGACCAGGGGATGCGTGCCATAGGCCTCGGAGTCGCCGGCTGGTATGTCGAAACGGAATTCGCAATCTCCGAATGCAGAAAGAGGCTTGGATTTGATCTGTCCGAAGTAGCTGAAATCCGGCTCCTCGCGCGAGACGGCTAGCGTAAGTGGACCGAACTTCTCAAGCAACGTGCCGCTGATCGCGTAATTGGCCGTTGCAGCGACCTCATCGAGGACGGCTGACCGCCGACAACTGGTGTTTGTCGGAGGCACCAAGTGCGGCCCTAGACTTCTATCGAGCTGTTCGTAGTTTCGAGTGATCATTCGGATTCTCGTCCTTGTTCGGGAGCCTATAGATCATGCGGCTCCAACTTCGCATGGTTATGCTGATAGGCATCATGTGTGCGCCGAATCTGATGACGGCCACGAGCTGGCATCTAACGCAGCCACCTCGACCATCGGCGTCTCATGTTGCCATTCGTTTCGCTTCGGTTTCGAACAATCCGGCACCTGCACCGCGCAACTTGACGTGGATGGAAGCGCCGATCGCGACACCGACCTCCGGCGACCGTGCGATACGCATGAGCCGTTCACCTGCGCGACAGCAACCTGCCTCGATGGCTATCGACGGCATTCCGTCCATCACGGCTAGACCTCGCCGCGGCTTCAGCTGAAAGTACCTCGGTGCCGACCGGCTGCGCGATGTCAGCTATGCACGTCCCTCGCCGGTGGGCACCACAGGCCGCAACCGGCGTCGACCTCCATGGTGTCGCCGACTTTCCAGACAACGATTATGCTCACCGGAGGCCCCATTGGATCGTCGTGCGCGAACCCGAGGACGATGTGATCCGAGTCCATGACCGAAGCTGCTCCCATCAACGTCTCGCGCTTTGCGTCGTCCATCGCAAGGCAATCGAGGACTATGGGTTCGTCGTGCGTTCGGCTGCCGCAGCACTTTCCCTTCAGCAGGATTTCGAAGGCACCGACATCGCGCGAGATGTTTTCGGCGACGCCCGGATGACCGACTCTGTTCGAAATCCTGGCTCGGCGTGCTTCACGCGTCTCGCCGACTTGCCGATCGCCCTGGTGGAATTGCATCGCTTTCTACCTTCTGTTCCGGATCATCGACGCTGCTCTGGAATTCATTTTCCTCACATCTCACGACCTCATCACGTTCCGGAAGCAGCGGACCCCCTGACGTTGGATCCAACGAAACTAACTTCTTTCTCCCTTCGCCTGAGCAACGGGTGCCACCCGGATGACCCAGCGTTCTCCGTCATCGGCTTCATCATCGCGTGGCGCGGCCGACGGCCGTACCATCGAGACCGATCCAGAACTCGACTGCCGTACCGACGGATGTTTCAGGATAATACAGCTCGCCGCCCAACGCCGCCACGAGCTGCTCGACTATCACCGAGCCCGCACCGCCTCCGGAAGCCGGCTCGGTTCGCCGGCTGCTCGCCGTCGAGCCATTGCCGTCGTCTGCCACCGACATGACGACGATGCGCCCATGGCACCTGCCCGTGACGGCGACAGTGCCACCGGCCGCGGTGAACGCGTGCTTCGAGGCGTTCGTGACGAGCTCGGCAACGATGGCGCAGATGGCCCAGCACGTCCTGGCATCGAGTTCGCATCGATCGACCGCATAGTCCAGAAGGACGTTTCTCTTGGCCAAACGTACTTCTGCTATCCGACGGCAGACCTCTTCCAGTTTCAGGCTCAATTCCCTCGGCCCTTCCATCAACGGCGGAAGAAGCAGCCTTTGGAGGTCGGCGACGGCGTCTACCCGTTCGAGCGCAGCTCTGACGAGTTGCTCGGCATCCTCGCCATAACGCGAGGAAAGAAGCGATAGCAACGATCTCACCACGGTCAGGTCGTTGGCGATGCGGTGCGTCTGTTCCGCCAGCATCAGACGTTCGAACGATGGCGGACGATCCATCAGCCGGGAACCGGCCGTGGGCCGCCACGCCATAGCGCGGCGAAGGGTTGCTTCGACATGTCTCATCCAAGTTCCGATCCATCGCATCTGATAAAAAGAAGGTAATTCGATCTATGGTACTTACAAGTACTGCTCTCGGCGATTACGTCGATCTCGTTGCCTGGATGTCCCGACGACGTGTCAGGATGCGTGCCACGAGGACCGAACGATGAAAGCCGTCACCGCCGCCCAACTTTACGACCACGTGACCTGCCCCCGGCGGGTCGACCTCGACGCCCATGGTGATCATGCGACGCGTACCGAGATCAGCCCGTTCGTCCGGATGCTGTGGAGGCGCGGCGCTGCTCACGAGGCCGACGTCGTCGCGACCTTGCCGCCGGAGACGGTTCGACTGATCGGTCTCGGCGGCGAAGATCGTGCGGCGCGTACGGCGGATGCGATGATGTCCGGTGTTGACCTGATTCATGGTGGCAGGATCGCTGCCGACGATCTACTCGGCGACCCCGATCTGCTGGTTCGACGTGGCACCGGCTATGTGGCGGCGGACATCAAATCCGGCCGCGCCGAAGAAGACGGTGGTGACGAGCCCGAGTCTCGCGGGCGAGCCAAGGTCCACTACGCAGTTCAGATCGCGCTCTACACGGACGTCTTGGAGCGCCTCGGTCTCTCGGCGGGACGTCAGCCGGAAATCTGGGACGTGCGCGGAGATCGAGTCCCCTACGACCTTGACGCGCCGCGGGGGCCGCGCACGCCATCCAGCCTTTGGGATCTGTATGCTAGTACCCGCGACTCGGTACGTACGATCCTAGCGTCCCCTCACTCTACCCGAGGCGCCCTGTCGGCGGCGTGCGGCCTTTGCCATTGGCGCGAGTTGTGCGTCATCGAACTGGAGGCGGCGGACGACCTTACCCTCATTCCATCGTTGGGCCGAGCGGCACGCGACGGCATGGCGGACGTCATCCCCGGCGTAGCCGGCTTCGCCGCGATGGATCCCGAAACATTCGTCGTCGGCCGCAAGACCGTCTTTCCCGGTGTCGGACCGGACCGGCTGCGCCTCTACCATGCGCGTGCGACTTTGCTGGCCACGCCGGGAGCGACGGCCTACCTGCGTAATCCGATCGAGCTGCCAACGACGCGGGTCGAAATCTTCTTCGACATCGAGGCCGATCCCATGCGCGATCTGACCTATCTGCATGGCTTCGTCGAACGCGTCGACCGAGATGCGTCGACCGAACGGTTCACAGCGTTCTATGCGGAGTCGTCGACTGCGGACGCCGAACGAAGGGCCTTCGCCGCCGCGGTCGGGTACATGCTCGACCGTCCGGATGCGGCGATCTACTACTATTCGAAATACGAGCGCACGATGTACCGCAAGCTCCAGACCCGTTACCCGGATGTCTGCACGGTCGAGGTGGTCGAAGCGCTCTTCACGCCACCGCGGTCAATCGACCTGTATTGCGATGTCGTCATGAAGGCCACCGAGTGGCCGACGCGCAACCATTCGATCAAGACGCTCGCCAAGTCCTTAGGCTTCGCTTGGCGCGACACCGACCCGTCGGGTGCGGCGTCGATCGAATGGTATCACCGTTGGGTCGAGACTGGCGACGCCGCGATCCGGCAGAGGATCCTCGACTACAACGAGGACGACTGCCGCGCGACAGCCGTGCTTCTCGACGGCATACGGGCGCTACGTTGAATGCCGATTACCGCGAACGCGGCCTGCAGACGGTGCCAAGCCCCATTATTGCTCGAAAAATGCCGGCAACAGATCAGGCGGCCGGATGCCTTCGTCGAATGTGTCGACGCTCATCCGATAGGGACGATGGCGGGGCAGCTGGCGCGCGATCCTCACCGGTGCATATCAGTCCAATACTTGCGCGACGATCCTTTCGCCTCATCCTATCAACGAAGTCCTGGAGAGGAACCTTGCCGAAATCACCGATCATATTGACTGAGCGCCTGCGAATGCGGGGATTGCGGAAGAGTGATCTCGAGGACCTGAATGCAGTTCAGTCGGATCCGCACGTCGTGAGATATATGGGCGACGGAGACGAGGGTTCCAGGACGTCCGTGGCGAAGTGGATCGCGAGGTGCTCGCAGCGATTGCGCAGAACGGGATTCGGCACGCGGGCGATCGAACTGCGGGACACCGGCGAATTCGTCGGGTGGGTGGCGTGCATTAGGGAACCGCAGAGCAACGAAGTGCAACTTACCTACGCGATCGCAAGGCAGCATCGGAGAAACGGATACGCAGACGAGGCGGTTGCCCAACTGCTCGCCGTTTACCCGCGTATGCCCACGTTCGCTTGGGTCGAACCCTCGAACGAGGCGTCGATGAAGATCCTCAGGCGTCACGGTTTTTCCGACTTCGGCAACGAACCCGTGACGCCCGTCTTCCCACGATTGTACATGTGGCGTGTTTTTCCGGACGATCCTGCTTTTTAAGCGCTGCTGCGACGACGCGACGATCTGCTTCGCACCGAGTGTACCAACCGATCTCCCTAGCGTGCATCACGAGGCAACGATGGAAGACCCGTATCCACGTCGCGCCTTGGCTTCCACGGCATCGGGATCAGCATCGCGGCGATGCACGGGAGGTGGGGTTAAGCGCAGACCAGAGGCCGATCGCCCGTTGATCGGTGTTTATAAGGACCGGAGTTCCACATCTTCTTCTTGAAAAGATGTTGTCCGATTCCGGCTCAACAGTTCGGATCAGCCGTATCGATCAGGACGATGTCGGATATCACACGAACATCGGATCATTTGCCGAAGGCGCGCGCGTCACGAAGTCTTAAGCGGGATAGACTACCCTTCGGATCACAGCCATCCTAAACACCCACGATCGAGGACGTGACAATCGGGGATTGAGTTGGTCGGGTTAGAGCCATGGTCGCTGTACACTGCGACGAAAGTGCCGATGTCCCATGGACGAATGCTGCTCGGCGACATGCTGCGGGAGTTTTACTTCGCTCAGTTCGGCGTCACCGTCGATGAGATCCAAGAGCGTATGCTTAAGCCGGATCCGGACGGAACCGACACCGAACGCGCTGCGATCCTCTCGACCATCCATTTTCTGGGGAGTGTCCTACAACGCGGTGAGATCGCGAGCTTTGCACGGCCGTTCGGTGGCGGCGTCCCGATCTCGATGCCGAGCTCGTCTTGGGAATTGGATGACTTCGAAGCACGCTTTGCTACTTCGGCGGTGAACCCACACGACTGGTGGGGGCCAGCCGAAAGGGGCACCCACTGGGTGTTCGTCGACGAGGCCGGTTACGAAGCGTTCTGGAAGGAATGGTGCAAACCCGTCATTTTTGCCGACGATCCGGTCACGGACCAGCTAGCGGTGAACAACT
Source organism: Polymorphobacter megasporae (assembly GCF_018982885.2). Lineage (NCBI taxonomy): Bacteria > Pseudomonadati > Pseudomonadota > Alphaproteobacteria > Sphingomonadales > Sphingosinicellaceae > Glacieibacterium > Glacieibacterium megasporae. The sequence goes on from NZ_CP081848.1 coordinate 595,145, forward strand.
TCGCCGCGGCCATCGACCACCCGCGATCGACGATTCTGCGGTTGCCTGAGGTTGTGAAAAGAACTGGACTGTCCAAGAGCACTATCTATGCCAAGATAGCCAATCGCACATTTCCGGCACAGATCTTGTTGGGATCGCGAACGTCCGGGTGGCAGGATGAGCACGTCCAGTCGTGGATCCGCAATCCAACATGACCGATTGCATTACGCTCCGACCCCCCGCCGGCGTCCAGACATCAATTGCGCAGCCGGTCCGATACCTTGCATCAGGAGATCGGCCCACAGCTCGGCGATTTCGCGTCGACGGGGCATGAAGGCGGCGCGGTTGTAGCGAAGTTCGCTGGCCGAAATCCCGGATGGTGTATGCGCCAGCATTAGGTCGATGACGTGCCGATCGACAGCCGACCGGTCGGAGCCCGGAAGCATGCGCTCATTCAGCCCGTTCATGATCGTCGAAAAGCTGGAACGCCAGCCATGTGGTACGTGCCGGCCCTTGTACCCGCATCTGTGATAGAGATAGCCAATCGAGTTTTCGCTCATCGGGACATGCACGTCGCGGCTCGAGCAAAAGGCGAGAGAGCCCCGCCCGGTAAGCAGCCTCACAGCCCTAAGAACGTCGACCGCCTGACGGGATAGCGGCACCGGATGATCGTAGGTGTCGTTTTCGGCGAGGTTGAATTCGAGTTTCATGCGGGCCGCTGGAACGCGCCACGATGCTTCGCCTTCCGGTCGGGTGGCATCGTTCCAGTCGATGCCTTCGAACTCGGTCCATGCCGAGCCCCGAACCATGCCCGGCCGCTGGGCGGTGAGGGCGAGAAAGCGCGAAGCGAGCCGCGTGACAGGCGAAGCTCCGGCGCCGTCGACATCGCGGATCAAGGTCCGCAGATCCTCGATCACGACGATCGCGGGCCAGCGCTTCTTCGGTGGAAGGGGAGCCAATGCCTGATCGACGACAGCTGCCGGGTTCCCGTTCGGGATGCCTTCCGAACGGGCGTAGCGGAATATCGCGTCCGCTCGTTGACGGAGCCGTCTTGCGGTTTCCACCGCCCCCCTCTTCTCCACAGCCCTGAGCGCCGTTAGAAGCATTCGTTCATCTATATCCCCAATCGGCACTGCACCGAGACCCGGAAAGAGATCGCGTTCGAGACTTGTAAGCACATCGCTCGCGTGGACCGCACGCCAACCCGTGCTCTGCACTGCAAACCAGTCTCGGGCCACCTTTTCGAAAGTGTGCGTTGCGGCGGCGGCGGCGGCGCTCTTCACACGTTCCTGCTCCAGCTTCGGATCGCGTCCGTTTTTCAGCGCCGCCTTAAATTCGTCCCTCTTCTGACGAGCTTCCGCCAGGCCGACCGACGGGTACGGACCGAGTAGCATGCGGTGCTCCTTCCCACCGAACCGGTATTTCAAGCGCCACGAACGATGGCCCTTCGTCGTGATGAAGAGATACAGCCCACCCGAGTCGGCGAGCTTGTAGTCCTTGGCGCGGGGCTGCGCGCCTTTGACCTCAATCACCGTCAGCATCGATGCCCCCAGCCAATTCGAGAATGCCCCGAGGAATGCCCCCTGGGTTACCCGGCTGTCCTCGGTCTTCCTCGGACGCCGCGCGGTCGCTTCTGTGACCAATCGCAGGGAAATCCAAGGTCTTTCGGACGTCCTTGGAAACAGCCGGACGTCCTCGGACTATGCTGGACATGTGAATGGCGGAGAGGGTGGGATTCGAACCCACGGTGAGCTTGCACCCACAACGGTTTTCGAGACCGTCCCGATCGACCACTCTGGCACCTCTCCGCGAGGCAGCGTCAAGGGCGTTGGCCCGGTCGAACGCGGGCGTATAGACGAGCACGTCGTGGTTTGCCAATGCCCTTCACGAAACCCGGGCACCTATTATATGTTATCTTTGCGTAACAGGGCTTCGGCCCGCTGAGGTCAACCATGACAGTGATCGATTTCACCTCGCCGGGCGCTCCGGAATCCGCCAACTCCGGTGCGGGCATACCAGCGGCGGATACGGTGCAGCACGCGTCGGTCCCTGACCCGGCGGCGATCGCCCGGTTCGGAATCGGCGAGGTCGTCCGCCACAAGCTGTTCCCGTTTCGCGGCGTCATCTTCGACGTCGACCCGGAATTTTCGAACTCCGAGGAATGGTGGGAGGCGATCCCCGAGAATGTTCGTCCGCGCAAGGACCAGCCTTACTACCACCTGCTCGCCGAGAATGACGATAGCGCGTACGTCGCCTATGTCAGCCAGCAGAACCTTATCCACGATGACCTGCCTGAACCGGTTCAGCATCCCGCGGTGACGCAGATGTTCGCGGCCTTCGAGGGCGGGCGTTACATCCTGCGCCCCGAGGTCAGGAACTGACTTTCGCTTAGGCCGTGCATCGCAGCCTGCACCGCTCGCGATGCGAGCGGTGCAGGCTGCCGCACGGCGTTGCAGCACGGCGCGTTTCGTCCCATTTAGAGGGGCATGAGAGACTCCGCCGCCGTCATCGATACCAATCCCGACGTCAAGACGCTCCGCCGCTTCCTGCCGTATCTGTGGCCCGCCGATAGCCAGGGCCTGCGTCGCCGCGTCGTGGCATCGCTGCTGCTCGTCGCGGCCGGCAAGTCGGTCGGCTACGTTATGCCGTATTCGCTCAAGGGCGCGATCGACCGGATGAGCGAAGGGTCGCACGGCGCGGTGGCGCTCGCGGTCGCACTGGTCGCTGCCTATGCCGTCGCGCGCTTCGCCGGGGTCCTGTTCGACAATATTCGCAATGCGATTTTCGAGCGCGTCGGTCAGACCGCGGCGCGCCACTTGAGCCAGGACGTCTTCGTCCACATCCACCGCCTGTCGCTGCGCTACCACCTCGAGCGGCGGACCGGTGCGCTGACGCGGATCGTCGAGCGCGGGACCAAGAGCATCGACACGATGCTGTATTTCATCCTGTTCAACATCTTCCCGACGATCGTAGAGCTGATCGTCACGACGACGATCTTCTGGCTGAGCTTCGGCTGGGGGCTCGCCAGCGCGACGATCGTGATGGCGGTGATCTACATCATCTTCACCCAGAAGGTGACGAGCTGGCGCAATGCGCTGCGGCGCGAGATGGTCGAGACCGACAACCGGGCGACGGCGCGCGCGGTCGATGCGCTGCTCAACTACGAAACCGTCAAGTATTTCAACGCCGAGGCGCACGAGGCGCAGGGCTACGGCGCCGCGATGAACAAATGGACCGAGGCGGCGATCAAGAACCAGAATTCGCTGTCGTGGCTCAATATCGGCCAGTCGTTGATCACCAACGCGCTGATGGGCGGGGCGCTGGCATATTGCGTCTGGGGCTGGAGCCGCGGGCGCTTCAGCGTCGGCGATGTCTTCCTGATCCAGACGCTGCTGGCACAGCTGTTCCGGCCATTGGACATGCTCGGCATGGTCTACCGCGAGATCAAGCAGGGGCTGATCGACATGGAGGCGATGTTCAAGCTGGTCGACACACAGGCCGAGATCGCCGACGCCCCCGGCGCGCAACCGCTCCACGTCACCGGCGGGCATGTCGCCTTCGACCACGTCGACTTCGCCTATGAGAGCCGCCGCCAGATCCTCCACGACGTCAGCTTCGACATCCCGCCGGGGCACAAGGTCGCGGTCGTCGGCCATTCGGGGGCGGGCAAGTCGACGCTCAGCCGCATCCTGTACCGCTTCTACGACATCGAGCGCGGCAGCGTAACGATAGACGGGCAGGACCTCCGCAGTGTGACGCAGGACTCCTTGCGCCGTGCAATCGGCATCGTCCCGCAGGATACCGTGCTGTTCAACGACACGATCGGCTACAACATCGGCTACGGCCGCCCCGATGCGACGCAGGCGCAGATCGAGGCGGCGGCGCGCGAGGCGGCGATCCACGACTTCATCATGGGGCTGCCCGATGGCTATAAGTCGACCGTCGGCGAGCGCGGCCTGAAGCTGTCGGGGGGCGAGAAGCAGCGTGTCGCGATCGCGCGGACTATCCTCAAGGATCCCGCGATCCTGATCCTCGACGAGGCGACGAGCGCGCTCGATTCGGGCACCGAAGCGGAAATCCAGGACTCGTTACGCGCGGTGTCGCGAAGCCGGACGACGCTCGTCATCGCCCACCGCCTGTCGACGATTGTCGATTCGGACCAGATTCTCGTCATGGCCGAGGGCCGGATTGCCGAGCGCGGGACGCACGGCGCGCTGCTGGTGCAGAACGGCATCTACGCCGAGATGTGGGCGCTCCAGCAGGCCGAGGACGAGGACGCGGGGCAGCTGCAGGCGGCGGAATAGACCGCCAGCCGCGCATCCTTGCGCGGCTTCGAAGCCCGACGCATTGTCGCACCCTGACTTCGGGGGATTTTGGCATGAAGCGTTCGGTCTATTTCGGCGGCGTTGCCGTCCTGCTCGCCACTACTGCCGCGGCTCAGGTCCCCGCCGCAGACCTCGCCAAGCCGCCCGCGACGGCCACGCACTTCATCATTGAATCGACCGGCGGCAAGCATGGCGATTCGTACGTCTGGACGACCGCCGACGGCACCCGGATGGGGCGCGAGAGCATGAACCTGCGCGGACAGGTGTGGGAAACCGACATGTCGGGCAAGCCGGGCGCCGACGGCTTCCCCGCGACGATGACGATCCGCGGCGTCGCCCCGACCGGCGATGTCGCCGAGACCTTCGCCGTCGCCGACGGCACCGCGACATGGACCAGCCCAATCGACAAGGGCCAAGCGCCGTTCTCGGGCCACGCGTTCTACGCGTCGCAGGGCGGGCCGGCGGCGACCAACCTGTGGTTGCTCGAGCAGCTTCTCGCGAGTCCCGACAAGTCGCTCGACTTGCTACCCGGCGGCAAGGCGCACGCGGCGAAGCTGACGAGCGTCGAGGTCGGCGAGGGCAAGGCGAAGCAGACCGTCACTTTATGGGCGGTGTCGGGGCTATCGACCTCGCCCTTCCCGTTCTGGGCGGACGCCAAGGATCATGTCTTCGCGACGACCTTCGGCATCGGCTGGCTGCCCGAGGCGTATGCGGGCGAGCAGGCGAAGCTCGAAAAGGCACAGGCCGCCGCGCTCGCCGAACAGGCCCCGGCGCTGGCGAAGTCGCTGGTGACGATCCCGCCGGCGCCTGTCGCGTTCGTCAACGTCAAGATGTTCGACGCCGACCGGGTGCGCTTCCTCACCAACCAGACCGTCGTCGTCGACAAGGGGCTGATCGTCGCGGTCGGCCCGGCGGCGTCGGTCAAGGTCCCGAGCGGGGCGCAGGTGATCGAGGGCCACGGCCTGACACTCGTGCCCGGCCTGTGGGATTGCCACATGCACGTCGGCGACGATTATACCGGGCCGCAGGAGCTCTCGCTCGGCGTCACTTCGGTCCGCGATCCGGGCAACGACGATCTCAAGACGATCGACCGGCGCGAGCGCGCCGCCAAGGGCGTACTGCTGTTCCCGCATGTCTATCCGTCGTCGCTGATCGACGGCAAGGGGCCGTACACCGCGCAGGTGGCAAACGTCGCGACGAGCGAGGCGGAGGCGATCAAGCTCGTCGATCGGGCGCACGATAACGCCTTCACCGGGGTCAAGTTCTACGGCACCTTCGACCCGGCGTGGCTGCCCGCGACGATCGCCGAGGCGCACAAGCTCGGCCTCCACGTCCACGGCCACATCCCGCATGGGATTCGCACCTCTGTCGCGATCGCCGACGGTTACGACGAAGTCACCCACATCAACTGGATCGTGATGGAGGGCGTCCCCGAAAGCGCGCTGGCCACCGACAACGGCATCGGCCGCTTCGAAGCGCCCGGGCGCTATGCCAAGGACATGAACCTCGACAGCCCGGCGATGACGGGGCTGATTGCGACGATGGCGGCGAAGCACATTTATTCGGACCCGACGATGGTGACCTTCGAAGCGTTGTACGTCCCCGACAACGGCGACCTGTCGCCGGCCTACGCGCCCTTTGCGGGAACGCTCCCGCCGACGACCGAGCGGGGCTTCCGCAGCGGCGGCTTCGCGGTGCCGAAAGACCTGACGCGCGCCGACTACCGTGCGAGCTGGGCGAAGATGGTGACGCTGCTCGGCAAGATGCACAAGGCGGGGGTGCCGATCGTCGCCGGAACCGACGGGTCGGGGATCGAGATCATCCGCGAGCTCGAGATTTACCAACAGGCGGGTTTTACCCCCGCCGAAGCGCTCGCGGCGGCGACGATCGTCCCCGCGCGACTGGTCGGGCAGGACAAGCACACCGGCTCGATCAAGGTCGGCAAGACTGCCGATCTCGCGCTGGTCGAAGGCGACCCCTCGGTCCGGATCGGCGATCTGCGTCAGACCCGGCTGGTGATGCTCGACGGTAAATTGCTCAACGCCGATGCGCTCAGGACCGCGGCTGGATATTCGGGCCGCCCCAAATAAGCACGTCAACTTTTTTGTGCGTTATCGTACTGTCTAGTTCAATTGCGGAATTAATCGTGTTTTTGCCGAAACGGCGTGCTCGCAATTATTGCGCGGAAAAGCGATTAATTTGAACAAAATCAGACTGTTACACACTATTTCGTGCATCTCGGGAACGGAATAGTAGAATTGCCATTCTTGATTTTTGTCAACGATACATCGCTAGTCAAAAACGATCGTGCAGCTCCAAATAAAAAGGGGCGGACCTTACGGCCCGCCCCCTCATCATAATCGTCTTGATGATTACGGCATCAACACGGTATCGATGACGTGGATCACGCCATTCGACTGATAAACGTCGGCGATCGTGACGGTCGCCATGCCGCCCTTCGCGTCGGTCAGCATGAGCTTCTTGCCCATCATCTTCGCGGTCAGCGGCTCGCCCTGAACGGTGGTCAGCGTCGCGGTGCCGTGACCCGCCTTGATCGCTGCGGCGATTGCCTTCGAGTCCATCGATCCCGAAATGACGTGGTACGTCAGGATCTTGGTCAGCGTGTCCTTGTTCTCAGGCTTGACCAGCGTGTCGACCGTGCCGGCAGGCAGCTTGTTGAAGGCAGCGTTGGTGGGCGCGAAGACGGTGAACGGACCCGGGCCCGAAAGCGTCGGGACGAGGCCGGCGGCCTTGACCGCGGCGACGAGCGTCGTGTGATCCTTCGAATTCGCAGCGTTCTCGACGATGTTCCGCGACGGCAACATCGCCGCACCGCCAACCATCACGCTCTTGGTGTGCATCATCTCGGCATTCGCCGAGATCGCGAGGCCGCTGGCGGCGACCGCGAACAAGGCAGCGCGGAAAGCGCCGTTGGTGATCTTCATGAAAAGCTCCCTCGGGATATCGTCCGTTGGTGGACACCGCGAGCTACGTTCGACCGATCGTATCGGTTGCGTCCGAACGATTCAGATCGGCGCGAGCTTGCCGGCTGCGACGACAGGTCCCGTCGGCGCGCCCGTACGCGATCCGCCGGGGGGCTCGAGGCTGATCGCCAACGTCGCGCCGCTACTCATCTCGGCGCGCAACGCGGCCGGAATACGGTGCGCTTGCGGATCCTTGAGGTCGATCACGCCGAGCGATCGCGGTGCGTCCTTGCCGACGATGATCCAGAGCTCAGGGGTCAGGCCCCGGCTCGAATCGGCAGCGGCCGGAGTCAGGATCACCGCGCCACGCGCCGGATCGTAGGTCGCCGTGATCAGCACTGCCTTGCTACTGTCGGTCGCTGCCATCGACGCCGCGAGCAACGCGCCCGGCGGCTGCACCACCAGAGCCGGCACCGGTGCCGGGCCAGGGCGGCTGACGAGCAGCGCGATCGCGATTGCCGCAACGCCGCTCGCGCCGAACGCAACCGCACGCCAGACCGCCAGCGGCGCCCATAGCGATTTCGATGCCGCCGGGGTGCGCGAGGCGGCAACGCGGAACAGCTCGTGATCGACCGCATCCCAGACCGCACGCGGGGCTTCGACCGGCGCGATTGCATCGGCCAGCGGAGCAAGTCGTGCCTGCCAGTCGGAAACTTCGCGCGCGAATGCCGGATCGCTCCGCAGGCGCAGCTCGGCACGCCGCATCGTTTGACCGTCGAGCGCGCCCAACGCGAAGTCGAGCGCCAAGGCCGCTTCGGAGCCTTCGGGAATCTCGTCGGTCATGCCTCGAGCGCCGTCCGCATCCGCATCAGCCCACGCCGGACCCAGCTTTTCAAAGTCCCGATCGGCACACCCTCGCGATCGGACATCGCCTCATACGTCAGGCCCTCGAAGTAAGCACTCCGAATGATCGCGGCGTGCTTGGGATCGAGTGTCGCAAGCGCCGCATTGACGCGCTTCGCATCATTGTGAGCGTCGATCACGACATCGGCACCGGGCGCGGTGTCGCGCACCTCCGCAGCGTCATCGAGCGTCGTCGTCGGGCGGCTGCCGCGCGCGCGCAGGCGGTCGATCGCACGGTTGCGCGCGATCGTGACCATCCATGTGATCGGGCTGGCACGCGTCGCGTCGAACTCCGCCGCCTTGCGCCAAACTGTGATGTAAACTTCCTGGAGCACGTCTTCCGCCTCGCCCCTTTCGAGCAAGATACGGAGGATAACACCAAACAGCTTCGCCGACGTCGCTTCGTAAAGCATCTTTAATGCATTGCGGTCTCCCGCGCCGATGCGGTCGAGCATCGACACCAGCCCCGCCGTGCCGCTCACGCGGTCTTTATCTGCATTTTGATCGGCCCCTCTGCACGGCCATTTACGAATTGATCGACGTATTCGTTCCCGCTGGCATCGATTTTTGCGACGGGGCCGTTCCAGATCATCCGTCCAGAATAAAGCATGGCGATCCGGTCGGCAATCTTGCGCGCGCTCGCCATGTCGTGGGTGATCGTCAGCGCGGTGATCTTGAGGTCACGGACGAGGTCGACGATCAGGTCGTTGATGACGTCGGCCATGATCGGATCGAGCCCGGTGGTCGGCTCGTCGAAAAAGATTATTTCAGGCCGCACCGCAATCGCACGCGCCAGCGCGACGCGCTTCTGCATACCCCCCGACAGCTCCGACGGCCGCAAATCGGCGATGTCGGCACCGAGCCCGACCTGTGCGAGATTGTCGATCGCCGCCGCCCTGAGCGACGCCGCGCCGCGCCCGCGCGGCAGTGCGAAGCTGACGTTGCGCCAGACGGGGAGCGAATCGAAGAGCGCGCCGCCCTGAAACAGCATCCCGAACTTCGCACGGTGGTCGGCGAGCGCACGACCTTGGAGATTGGTGACCTCGACCCCGTCGACCTTGATGCTTCCCGAATCGACCTTGAGCAGCCCAAGGATCGATTTTATCAGCACCGACTTGCCGGTCCCCGACCCGCCGATGACGACCATCGAGGTGCCCGCCGCAATCTCGAGATCGACCCCGGCGAGGACGATTTTCGACCCGAAGCGCTTGTGGACGCCGCTGAGCTCGATCTTGTTCATCAGCCGCCGCCAAAGACGATGACGGTGATGATCAGGTTCGACATCAGGATCAGGATGAACGCGCTGACGACGGCGTTGGTCGTCGCCTTGCCGACCCCGGCCGCGCCGCCGTTCGAATGAAAGCCGTGGTAGCAGCCCATCAGCGCGATGATGAAGCCGAACACCGCCGCCTTGACCATCGACGAGACGACGTCGTCGGTCTTGAGGAACGAGACCGTCGTCCGGATATAGCCCGCGCCGTTGAAGTTGAGCCGGTACGTCGCCAGCAGATACCCGCCAAGGACACCGATGATGTTCGACACCAGCACGAGCAGCGGCATGACCACGACCGCGGCAACGACGCGCGGCGCGATCAGGTAGCGATACGGATCGGTCCGCAGGGTCGTCAGGGCGTCGATCTGTTCGGTCACCCGCATCGTCCCGAGCTCGGCCGCCATCGCCGACGACACCCGCCCCGCGACCATCAATCCGCCGAGCACCGGGCCCAACTCACGGACGATACCGATCACCGTCACCGCCGGCACCGTCGACGAAGCGTTGAAGCGGCTGCCGCCGATGAAAATCTGCTGCGCCAGCGCCGAACCGGTAAACAGCGCGGTCATGCCGACGACGGGCAGCGAGAAATAGCCGATGACGATCATCTGCTCGGCGAGCCGCGCCGGATAATATGGCGGCAGCAGCGCGCGGGTGATCGCCTCCCACGCGAACATCACGACCCGCCCGACCGACGCAAGGCCGCCAAGGACGAAGCGTCCGATCGCGCGGAGCACACCGAGGATATCGTGGGGAACGCCGGTCATTGGTATGCACGCGCATAGCGGTGGCCGAGGCCGGTTAGCAACTCATACCGCGACCGCCCCGAAGCCGCCGCCGCGCGGACGAGGTCGAAATCGACGCGCAGCCATCCGCCCTCGGTCACATCCGCGCCGGTGACGTCGACCGCAACGAGGTCCATCGACACACGTCCGATCACCGGACACGCAACGTCGCCGGCAAAGGCTTGGCCGATGTTCGACATCGCCCTCGGGTAGCCGTCGGCGTAACCGATGTTGAGCACGGCGACGCGAGTCGGACGCGCCGCGATCCACGTTGCCCCATAGCCGACGCTGTCGCCGGGAGCGATGTCGCGGACCTGGACCACCCGCGCGGCCAGCCCCGCGACCGGGGCAGCTCCGGCGGTGCCGCCGTACAGCCCGATGCCGGGGCGGGTCAGTCCGAACGCATAGTCGGGGCCGAGCATGATCCCCGACGAATTCGCGAGGCTGGTGCGACGAGCGGGGACTGCGGCGACGACCTCGCGGAAGGCGGCGAGCTGGCGCGCGTTCATCGGATCAGCGGGGGATTCGGCGCACGCGAGGTGGCTGTGGAGCGTGTCGATCGCCAGCCCGTCTAGCAGCCCGAGATCGGCGCGCGCGAGGCCGAGCCGGTTGATGCCGGTATCGACCATGACGTCGCACGGCCGGGTCGTCGCGCTGCGCCAGGCGGCGACCTGCGCCGGCGTGCACAGCACCGGGACCGCGGCGGACTCGAGCGCGGTCGCCAGCTCATCGTGCTGGACGCCGTGGAGGACCGCGAGCCGCGCGCCGTCGGGCATTGCCCCGAGCGCCGCCACCTCGGCCCACGATGCGACGAAGAAATCGCGGCACCCGGCGCGGGCGAGCGCGGACACGATCTCGACCGCGCCGAGTCCGTACGCATCGGCCTTGACCGCCGCCCCGCACGTGGCCGCGCCCGACGCGTGCGCAAGGTGCCGCCAGTTATCGGCGAGCGCGCCGAGATCGATCGTCAGGCGGAGATTGGCGGTATCCATTTTCGCCCCCGCGCTTACGCGACGACGCGCGCGGAAGGCAAACCTCCCGCGCGCGTCTGCGATGTCCGATGTCGACGCGGCGGTGCCGCGGTGGCCGTGGCCGCCGTCCCCGCGGGGACGGCGGCGGCAACATCAAGCGGCGACGACGCGCGCCATCGGGCGGCGGGTGGCGAGCCCGACGAGGCCGAAGCCGGCGAGCAGCAGCGCCCACTCGCCCGGTTCCGGGATCGTCGCGGCGATCCGCTCAATGCTCGCCGTCGCGCCGATCGACGAAAAGTCGGCGAAGGTCGGCTTGTAGGTCGTGCCAGTCAGCCGGAAGTAAGCCGAAGCATAGTCGGTCGGCAGGACCGACGACGTGTTCAGCGAGCCAAAGGTATTGCCGGACACGACGTTGTTCGACCCGCCAATGACATTCAAGTTGACGAAGTGGGGCGCACCGGGCTGCGACGACAGGAAGTTGTTGGTGATGAAGCTATCGACGCAGCCATAGCAGGCGACGCCCTGCGACATCAGGCCGTTGATGATGTTCCCCGTCATGGTGATGCGCAGGCTACCCGTCGCGGACCCCAGGAATGAGGTGAATCCCTGGGTCATGCCGGTCGCGATATTATCGATGACCTTGATGTCCGACTGGACAGGCAGTCCGCCGGTGCTGGCAAGCTGGACGCAATCAGGGTGCGCGCCCGCCTGCGGCTTGCTGCCGCTGCAGCTATTGTTGGCGATGACCACATTATGGTCGTTGTACGCATCGTAGCCGTCCTTCGTCGCGCCGACGACCTTGTTACCGGTCAGCGTGATGTAGCTCGATCCGGTGACGCCGACTCCGACGCCGACGTTGGTGAAGGTCGAGTTCGTCACACTTGCATTGGTGACACCCTCCAGCCCGACTCCGGTTTCGCCGTCGGTGCCGCTTGCCACCACGGTGAGCTTGTCAAAGGAAAGGTTGCTGCTTTTGTAGACGACAATCCCTCGGCCGTACGCCGTCGGACCGCCCGTCGAGTCGTACCGTCCACCAACGACCTTGATATTATTGACCGACTGAAACTTGAGCGTCCCGATGAAGGTCGCTTTCGTTGCATCGATCGTGATCGCCTTCGTGGCGGTCTTATTCTGGAGCGACGTGGTGCCGGCAAACGTCCCCGACAGCCGGATGGTGTCGCCGCTCACCGCCGTCTTCCAGATGCTCATTATGGTCGAAGATGTCGCATAGAGGATTTTTGCGTCTGCCGGAATCGACACGCCGACGGCACAGACAAGAGCAAAATGCTTAATAAGCTTAATCATAATACGCAACTCCACAAATACACACGTTACTATTTTATAAACAACTCTCCGACCGTATGCTCTTCGAACTGCTTCCCTGTTACTATGAGGCCCAACTGTCCGTACCCCCAGCTACGAGATTGGTTGCACGATTCACAGAGTAGAAAAGTGGTTTATCCAAATTAGTATTCAATCTTGTCATTTAGACTCTGTGATTTGCAGTACGAATAAATTCTGTACTTTGCTGTGCCGACGGATGCGTTGATAATATGTTTACGAGCTGCAGAGAGGGTCGTACCCGACTCACAGATCGCATCCGATGTTGCGTATATCAGAGACATGACTGTCCTAGCGACGCAGCGCCCCACGCCGCGTCCGCCGTCATCAAGTAATCGTCTGTTAAGGGACGCTCAGCGGGCGAGAGCGATCAGCGTACGACAAGTGTACGCAACGTGACCGCAGAAGCGATCGTCAGCTGCCAGTCATGAGTAGTCGCGCGTTGCGCGGGTCAGTCGTACCGCTCGGGCAGATACGCATCGTTAGCCCGGTCGCTGAATTTTGTCGTCGTCTTGTGGAATGTAAGTGGCACAGTACCGGTCGAGCCGTGGCGCTGCTTGGCAACGATGACTTCGGCAAGTCCGTGAAGCTTCTCGGCGCGCTCTTTCCACTTGGCGTATTTCTCGATGTCTTCTTCGTCAGGCTGCTTCATCGCGTGATAATATTCTTCGCGATAGATAAACAGGACGATGTCGGCGTCCTGCTCGATCGTCCCCGATTCACGCAAGTCGGCGAGCTGCGGCCGCTTGTCCTCGCGGTTCTCGACCGCACGGCTGAGCTGCGACAGCGCGAGCACCGGCACCTCGAGCTCTTTCGCCAGCGTCTTCAATCCGCGGGTGATCTCGGAGATTTCCTGGACGCGATTCTCGTTCGCCGACTTCGCCGACCCCTGGAGGAGCTGGAGATAGTCGACGACGATGATCCCGACCCCCTTCTGGCGCTTCAACCGCCGCGCCCGCGTCCGCAGCGCCGCGATCGACAGCGCCGGCGTGTCGTCAATGTAGAGCGGCAGCTCGCTCAACTGCCCCGCGGCGCGCGCGAGGCTGTTGAATTCGGACTGGCTGATCTTGCCCATCCGCAGATTTTCCGAATTGACCCCCGACTGTTCGGCGAGGACGCGCGTCGCGAGCTGGTCGGCAGACATTTCGAGGCTGAAGAACGCGACCCCCGCCCCGCTCGACTGGCCCGGCTCGACGCCGTCGGCCTTGTCGCGTAGGAACCGCGCCGCCGCCGAGAACGCCATGTTGGTCGCAAGGCTGGTCTTTCCCATCGCCGGACGCGACGCGAGGATGATCAGGTCGGACTTGTGCAGCCCGCCGATCTTGGCGTTGATCGCGTCGAGCCCGGTCGTGTAGCCCGACAGATGCCCGCCCGACTTCATCGCGCGGTCGGCCATCTCGACCGCAAGCCGCGTCGCCTGGCCGAAGGTCTTGACCGATCCCGACACCTCGCCCTGCTCGGCGACCTTGTAGAGCGCGAGTTCGGCGGCCTCGATCTGCTTCAACGGCTCGACACCGGCACCGGTGTCGAAGGCATTGGTCGCCATGTCGCGCCCGACGCGGATCATTTCGCGAAGCAGCGCGAGGTCGTAGATCTGCTGGGCGAAGTCGCGCGCCGCGATCAGCGCAGCGGACTGCTCGGTCAGGCTCGCGAGATATGCAGTGCCGCCGATCGCCATCATATCGGGATCGGCGTCGAACAGCGGCTTGAGCGTCACCGGCGTCGCGACCATCCGCCGGTCGATCAGCATCAGGATCGCGTCGTACACCCGTCCATGGAGCGGCTCGAAGAAATGCTGGCTGCCGAGCTTTAGCTGGACGTCCTCGACGAGCCGGTTGTCGATCATCATCGCCCCGAGCAACGCCGCCTCGGCCTCGACATTATGCGGCAGCGCCGCTGCGGGAACGAGCGCGATCGGCGTGGCGGCGGCGGGTGTGTAGGGTGTTGGAAGCTGCATCGATCGCTTGTCGCGCAATCCCATCATCGGGACAAATTCTGCAGGGGATAACTCGGTGGGAAACCGTGCCTGAACCGTGTGGATGAGAAATATTTTCCACGTTACCGGCCCACCCGCTACACACCCCGCCATGCCGCACCCGCTGAGCCACATCGACGCCTGGATCTTCGATCTCGACAACACGCTGTACCCGGCGAAGACCAACCTGTTCGCGCAGATCGATGCACGAATGGGGGCGTATGTCGCGCGCCTGCTCGGGGTCGACGCGGTCGAGGCGCATCGGGTCCAGAAGGGGTTCTTCCACCAGCACGGCACGACGCTGCGCGGGTTGATGGACGAGCACGGCGTCGACCCGCACCATTTCCTCGACGACGTCCACGACATCGACCTGAGCGTCGTCGCCCACGCGCCGCTCCTCGTCGAATCGATCGCGCGCCTGCCGGGGCGCAAGCTGATCTTCACCAACGCCGACACGCCGTACGCCGCGAAGGTGCTCGACCGGCTCGGGCTCGAGGGCGCGTTCGAGGCGATCTACGACGTCCACGCGATGGCGTATCTGCCAAAGCCCGACATCCGAGCGTATCGAGGCCTGTGCGAAACGCACGATATCGACCCCGCACGCGCGCTGTTCGCCGACGACATGGAGCGGAATCTCGCCCCCGCCAAGGCGATCGGCATGGCGACGGTGTGGGTCGACAACGGCTCCGAACAGGGGCCGCGCCACCCCGCCCCCGACTTCATCGATTACCGAATCACCGACGTATCCGACTGGCTCGCGGGCGTCGTCACCGAACTGGAGGCCGCATGACCGACCTGCCCAACAACCTCATCGCCCCGATCGAGGCGGGCTGGGAAGCCCGCGCGTCGATCACCCCCGCTACCGACGGCGCAGTGCGTGCGGCGGTCGAGGCGGCGATCGCAGGCCTCGACAACGGCGACTTCCGCGTCGCCGAGCAGGTCGACGGTGAGTGGCGGGTCAATCAGTGGCTCAAGCAGGCAGTGCTGTTGTCGTTCCGACTGAGCGACAACACGCTGATCCCCGGGGCTCCCGGCAAGTCGAGCTGGTGGGACAAAGTCCCGTCGAAGTTCGACGGCTGGGGCGAAAACCGCTTCCGCAGCGCCGGCTTCCGCGCCGTCCCCGGCAGCATTGTTCGCCGCGGCGCGCACATCGCCCCGGGCGTCGTCCTGATGCCGAGCTTCGTCAACATCGGCGCGTACGTCGGCGAGGGCAGCATGATCGACGCGTGGGCGACGGTCGGATCGTGCGCGCAGATCGGCAAGGGGGTCCACATTTCGGGCGGCGCGGGGATCGGCGGGGTCCTCGAACCGCTCCAGGCCGGACCGGTGATCATCGAGGACGGTGCCTTCATCGGCGCGCGCGCCGAGGTCGCTGAAGGGGTCGTCGTCGGCACCGGCGCGGTGCTGTCGATGGGCGTCTATCTCGGCGCATCGACCAAGATCGTCGACCGCGCGACCGGCGAGGTCTTCATCGGGCGGGTCCCGCCGTACGCCGTCGTTGTGCCGGGAACGTTGCCCGGCAAGCCACTGCCGAATGGCGAGCCGGGGCCGAACCTGTATTGCGCGGTGATCGTCAAGCGCGTCGACGCCCAGACCCGGGCAAAGACCGCGATCAACGACCTGTTGCGCGACTAGCGGCGCCGCCGTGCCGACAGGACCATGCTCGCCGGATCGTCGTCCCACGGATTGAACACCGCCGCCCCGCTCAGCCGGACGTCGCGGACATTGCGCGTGACGAGATAGAGGTCGTGCTCGATCGCGGTCGCCGCGAGAAGCATGTCGATTACCGGCGGCGGATGGCCGGTGTCACGCTTGATCCGCCCGCTGATCGTGCCCCAGCGGCACGCGACTTCGTCTGAGACAGGCAGAATGCGGCCGGCAAAATTGGCGGCGAGGTTGGCGCATTGTGTTGCGATGATTGCGCGGCGAAAATCCTCGTCGGACAGGTTGGCGATCCCCTTGTCGAACTCTGCCAGTGACAGGACGCTGATGTAGACCGTCGGCCCCGCCTGCGCCTTCGACCACGACTGCACTCGCCGATTACCGTTTGGTTTGATGATTTCCTGCGCGACGTGGTATCGAGCAGCCAGCCGATCAAAACTCGATGTCCCGGCCGGTGTCGCGATCGCGCTCGATCTCGAGTTCGCCGAGCTCGGTCAGTCCTTGCAGCATATCGAAGAGCGAACGCGGCTTCACCGGCGGCGACAGGCGGTCGTACTCATCGGCGGCGACGACGACGACCGCAGGACGGCCACGCACCGTCACGCGCTGCGGACCGACGTCGCGCGCGAGGCGGACGACCTCGCTGAAGCGCGCCTTAGCGTCTTCGAGCTTCCACACGGGGTCGGCGGATTCAACACGGGTCTGGATCGTCATCGCGCTTCCTGACTAGATGACCAGTTGCACCATGCGTGCGCTTGCGATCCTAACCCAGCGCCGCCGCGACCTCGGGCGAGCCCCACTTGAGCGGTCCGTTGACGCGCCACTTCTCGCGCCCGTCGGCCCCGTACAGGATCGACAGCGGCAGGCCGGTCGCGCCCATCTTGACCGCGTAATTGCCCGGCTGGTCGAGCCATGTCGTCAAATTGGTGAACTTGCCGGGGGTGAAGAACTTGTCGACACCGCGCCAGCCTTCGAGGTCCTCGCTGATCGGCAGCACGGTCAGCTTCGCCCCCTGCGCCTTCGCCAGCGCGTCAAGCGCGGGCATTTCGGCGCGGCACGGGACGCACCATGTCGCCCACAGATTGACCAGCACCGGCTTGTGCGCGGCGGCGACGAACGCGGCGACCGTCGTCGTCTTGCCGCCCTTCGCCTCGATCGAAATCGACGGAGCGGCCTCCCCGGCGTGGCTGCGGTCGATCTGGCCGAGCTTCGCCGGTTGCGACGCCTTCGCGTTTCCCTTAGTCGCCAAGGCAAGGCCACCGCTCGCGAGGCCGGCCAACAGGAGCGTTCCGATTACGACGCGCAACATCACTTCCAATTCGCTATGGGGCGGCCGCTTCGGGGATGGCCCGACGGCGGTGATGCGCGACATTAACGCCTCGATCCCGTTCGACAAGCGGCTGTGGCGTCAGGACATCGCCGGGTCGCAGGCGCACGTCGCGATGCTCGGCACGCAGGGGATCATCGACGCTGCCGATGCCGACGCGATCGCGGCGGGACTGACGACGATCGCGCACGAATACGACACCGTTGGGGTCGTCGAGAACCTCGACCTCGAGGACATTCACATGCACGTCGAGACGCGGCTCGCCGAGCTGATCGGCCCGGCGGCGGGGCGGCTCCACACTGCGCGGTCGCGCAACGACCAGGTCGCGACGAGCTTCCGCCTGTGGGTCCGCGATGCGATCGACGCGGTCGACGACGGGCTCGCGGCATTTTCCGCCGCATTGCTCAGTCGCGCCGCCGAGCATGCCGAGACGATCATGCCGGGGTTCACCCATCTCCAGATCGCCCAGCCGGTGACGCTCGGGCATCACCTGATGGCGTATGTCGCGATGGCGGCGCGCGACCGCTCGCGCTTCGCCGATGCGCGGGCGCGGATGAACGAGTGTCCGCTCGGCGCGGCGGCGCTGGCGGGAACCGGGTTTCCGATCGACCGCGACGCGACGGCGAAGGCGCTTGGTTTCGACCGGCCGACGGCGAATTCGCTCGACAGCGTCTCCGACCGCGATTTCGCGATCGAATTCCTCAGCTGCGCGACGATGACCGGGCTGCATCTGTCGCGGCTGGCGGAGGAGATCGTCATCTGGGCGTCGCAGCCGTACGGCTTCGTCACGCTGCCCGACGCCTTCTCGACCGGATCGTCGATCATGCCGCAAAAGCGCAACCCCGACGCCGCCGAACTTGTTCGCGGCCATTCGGGGCGGCTGATCGGCTGCCTGACCGCGCTGCAGGTGACGATGAAGGGGCTGCCGCTCGCTTATTCGAAGGACATGCAGGACGACAAGCCGCCGGTGTTCGAGGCGTTCGACCTGCTCGCGCTCAGCCTAGCGGCGATGACCGGGATGGTCGAGACACTGACGTTCAACCCCGGCCCGATGGCGGCGGCGGCAGGCGCGGGCTTCTCGACCGCGACCGACCTCGCCGACTGGTTGGTGCGCGAGGCGAAGGTGCCGTTCCGCGAAGCGCATCACATCACCGGGCGCGCGGTCCGCGCTGCCGAAGCGGCAGGCATCGGGCTTGCCGACGTGCCGCTCGTCGAGCTTCAGGCGATCGACCCGCGGATCACCGCGCAGGTGTTCGATGTGCTGTCGGTCGAGAAGTCGGTCGCAAGCCGGGTCAGTTTCGGCGGCACCGCGCCGGTCCGCGTCCACGAGGCGATCGCCGCGGCGAAGGCGGCGTTGTGAAGCGCGCGGTTGCTCTCCTTCTCCTGCTGGCGGCGTGCGGCAAGCAGGGCGAGCTGATGCCCAAGGCACCGCCGGGGGAGACGCCGAAGGTCGACCCGACGAAGCCGCTGCCGTCGACGCTGCTGATCCGCCCGACGCAGGCCGAGCCAGCGCGGATCGACGACCCGCTCAGCCGCTCGCAGGAGCGCCGCGACGACCGCTTCAACCTGCCGCCGCCGGGCTGATGGATCACTTTGCCGATCGCGGGGGCGCGTTGTTTGCCGAGGATGTCGACCTCACCGCGCTCGCGGACGAAGTCGGCACCCCGCTGTACGTCTATTCGACCGCGACGATCGAACGCCACTACCGCGTTTTCGCCGAGGCGCTGGCGGGCCTGAACGACCCGCTGATCGCCTATGCGGTCAAGGCCAACCCCAATCTGTCGGTGATCGCGACGCTCGCGCGGCTCGGCGCGGGGGCCGACGTCGTGTCGGAGGGAGAAATGCGCCGCGCGCTCGCTGCCGGGGTGCCACCGGGGCGAATCGTGTTCTCGGGCGTCGGCAAGACCCGCGGCGAGATGGCGGCGGCGCTCGCGGCGGGCATCTACCAGTTCAACGTCGAGGGCGAGGCCGAACTCCACGTCCTCAGCGACGTCGCGGTCGCGCTCGGCCAAACCGCCGCCGTCGCGCTCCGGGTCAATCCCGGGGTCGACGCCAAGACCCATGCGAAAATCTCGACCGGGCGCGCCGAGAACAAATTCGGCATCGCGATCGACCGCGTCCCCCACGCCTACGCCCTCGCGGCGTCGCTCCCGGGGCTGCGCGCGGTCGGAGTCGGCGCGCATATCGGCAGCCAGCTGACCGATCTCGCTCCGCTCGAAGCGACCTTCGCGCTGCTCGGCGACCTCGTCGCGCGTCTCCGCACCGCCGGGCTGGCGGTCGAGCGGGTCGACCTCGGCGGCGGCCTCGGCATCCCGTATCGCACCGGCGACGCCGCCCCGCCGACCCCCGCCGATTATGGCGCACTCGTCGCCCGCGCGACCGCCAGGTGGGACGTGCGGCTGATGTTCGAGCCCGGGCGGATGATCGTCGGCAACGCGGGCGTGCTCGTGACGCGCGTCGTCACCATCAAGCCGGGCGAGGCGCGGAGCTTCGTCGTCGTCGACGCGGCGATGAATGACCTGCTCCGCCCGGCGCTCTACGGCGCATGGCACGATATCCGCGCGGTCACCCCGCGCGGCGGGACGATGGTCGCGACGATCGTCGGCCCGGTGTGCGAGACCGGCGACACCTTTGCCGAGGACCGGACGATCGACCGGGTCGACGCCGGCGACCTAATCGCGTTCATGACCGCTGGCGCGTACGGCGCGACGATGGCGTCGACGTATAATTCGCGGCCGCTGGTCCCCGAAGTGCTCGTCGACGGCGCAGATTGGGCGATCGTCCGCCCGCGCGAGGACATTGCCGCGCAGCTTGCGCGCGACCGGATCGCACCTTGGTTAAGCAACCATTAGGCAACTTCGTGTCTTTAGGGTGCGGTGCAGCAAAAGGGGAGTAAACCAACGATGATCAAGCCGGTTCGCAAGGCGATCTTTCCCGTCGGAGGGCGCGGCACACGCTTCCTGCCCGCGACCAAGGCAGTCCCGAAGGAAATGCTCCCCGTCGTCGACCGGCCGCTGCTGCAATATGCCGTCGAGGAGGCGATCGCCGCCGGGATCGAGCAGATGATCTTCGTCACCGCGCGCGGCAAGGCGGCGCTCGAGGAGTATTTCGACGTGGCCGCCGAACTCGTCGCCGAGCTCAAGGCGAAGGGCAAGACCGCCGAACTCGCGGTCCTCGAGTCCACCCAGCTCGAGCCTGGCCGCGTCGCCTACGTCCGCCAGCAGGAGCCCGCCGGGCTCGGCCACGCGGTGTGGTGCGCGCGGCTGATCACCGGCGACGAGCCGTTCGCGGTGCTGCTCCCCGACGACCTCGTCTACGGCCCGTCGTGCCTCAAGCAGATGGTTGACGCGTATCATCGCGTCGGCGGCAATGTCATCGCGGTCGAGCAGGTCGCGCGCGAGCGCACCGGCAGCTATGGCATCGTCACCCCCGGCGCGACGCAGGGCAACCTCACCGAAGTCCTCGGCCTCGTCGAAAAGCCCAAGCCCGACGTCGCACCATCGACGCTCGCGGTGATCGGCCGCTACATCCTCCAGCCCGAGGTGATGACGATCCTGGCGGAGGGAAAGCGCGGCGCGGGCAACGAGATCCAGCTGACGGACGCGATGGCGCAATTGATCGGTAAACAGCCGTTCCACGGCCTCGCATTCGACGGCGTGCGCTTCGACTGCGGCGACAAGGCCGGGCACATCATGGCGAACATCGCGCTGGCGCTCGACCGCGACGATGTCGGGCCGGCAGTGCGGGCGTATATCGCGGGGCTGGGGATCACGGCCTGAGCGAATGGACGCGCTCCCCATCTTCGTCCGCCTCACCGGCATGCGCGTCCTCCTCATCGGCAACGGCCCCGCTGCCGAGGCCAAGGCGCGGCTGATCGAGGGGGCGGGCGGGGTCGTCGTCCGCGACCTGCCCGCGCGAATCGCCTTCGTCGCTCTGGACGATGCCGCCGAGGCCGAGGCCGAAGCAACCCGCCTCCGCGCCCACGGCCTGCTCGTCAACGTCGTCGACCGCCCCGCCTTGTGTGACTTCACCGTCCCCGCGATCGTCGATCGCTCGCCGGTCATCGTCGCGGTCGGTACCGGCGGCGCGTCGGCCAGTCTCGCCAAGGCGTTGCGCGAGCGCTTCGAGGCAATGCTCCCGGCACGGCTGGGCGGACTCGCAGACGCGATCTTCGCCGCCCGCGCAGCTGTTGCGGCGACGCATCCGACGATCGACGCTCGCCGCCGCCTCTGGGACACCGCGCTCGCGCCGGGCGGCGTGCTCGATCCGCTCGCAGATCACGGCGACCCCGGCGCAGCGGTTGCGGGGATCGGAGATGCCGAAGCCACAGCCGCGCTTGTTGAGATCGTCCTGACCTCCCGCGACCCCGACGACCTGACGCTACGCCAGCTCCGCCTGCTCAATCAGGCCGACACGATTTATCACCCAGCTGATGTTCCGCCCGCAATCCTCGACCGTGCCCGGCGCGATGCCGACCGGATCATCGGGGCGGCGCCGCCATCGCTCCCTCCCGGGCGGACGGTGGCGCTGCGCCTGATCTAACCCACCGCCGTCCCGAACAAGTGCCCGACTCCGGCAGTCACCGCCATCGCCAGCGCGCCCCAGAATACGACGCGCACCGTCGCCGGGACCACCTTCGCACCCCCTGCCCGCGCGCCCGCCGCGCCGAGCACCGCGAGCACGACAAGCGCCACCGCGAATGTCGCATGGAGCAGCACCGGCGGCGGTGCGAGCAGGACGGTCAGCACCGGCCAGATGCCCCCCGCGGTGAACGTCGTCGCCGACGCCAGCGCGGCCTGCACCGGGTTCGCGATCGACACCTCGGTGATACCCAATTCGTCGCGAGCGTGGGCAGCGAGCGCGTCCTTCGCCATCAACTGCGCCGCGACCTGCTTCGCCAGATCGGCGCTTAGCCCGCGCTTGATGTAGATCGCCGCCAATTCACGGGTTTCGCCGCGCGGGTCGTGCATTTGCTCCTGCTCTTCGCGGGCAAGATCGGCGGCTTCGGTATCGGCCTGGCTGCTGACGGAGACATATTCGCCCGCGGCCATCGACATGGCCCCGGCAACGAGCGCGGCGATC
This sequence comes from Polymorphobacter megasporae, assembly GCF_018982885.2. Classification (NCBI taxonomy): domain Bacteria; kingdom Pseudomonadati; phylum Pseudomonadota; class Alphaproteobacteria; order Sphingomonadales; family Sphingosinicellaceae; genus Glacieibacterium; species Glacieibacterium megasporae. Next base: position 617,692 of record NZ_CP081848.1, read on the forward strand.
CCGGCGAGCAGCACTTGCCGCCCCTGCGGATTTGCCGCCGCGACACCGGCGATGACGCTCGCGGTCGACAGGACGCCGTCGTTCGCGCCGAGCACCGCGGCGCGAAGCCAACCGATCCGGGTAATGAAGTGGTTTTCGTTCATCCGTCCGCTCATCGCTCCCACTGCATGCCCGACATGCATCCGCGATTTACCGCGAGGTCACGCTACAACGGAAAATGGGACGGCGCTCGCACACCGTCCCATTCATCCGACTAAACTGCGATCAGTTCGATCGCAGCGCGATCTTACTGCTGCGGAGCAGGCGTCGCCGGCGGCGTCATCGCGTTGCCGGCGGGCGAACCCATCGGCGCGGCATCGGGCGTCGCCATCGGCGCAGCCGCACCCGAGTCAGACATTGCGCCATTGCGCGGTGCCATCGGGGCACCCATCGATCCACCGCCGGATGCCTGGGCAAGCGACTTTTCGTTGAGCGCCTTGGTCGCTTCCGACCCGCTCGACGCGTGGGATGCCATGCGGTGATGCATCGGCTTTGCCACCGCAGTCGACGTAATCGCGGCAGCGGCGATCGCGGCAAGAATAATCTTGGTCTTCATCTATAATCTCCTTGGCAGGCCATTTGGCCAACACCCGCTCGCGCAATGAACGCCTCGAGCGGGCATCGGTTGCCGGCCTACTGCGGTGTCGTCGCCGCAGTGCCCGGCGTGGTCGAACTGTTGGGCGACATCGAACCATGGCTCATACCGGTCGACGACCGGCGGTTGTGATGCTTCGTCGTGGTCGATGACGACGTCCCCGGCGACGTGCTGCTCGACGACATGCTGTCGGTCGAGCTGCCCGTCGACGACATCGTGTCGGTCGGGCTGGTGCCGGTCGTCCCCATCGAGCTGGATCCAGCCGACCCGCTCGGTGACGAGGGCGCCATCTGGGCCGAAGCCGTCGTTGCAACGAGTGCCGTAGCGGCAAGTGCGATCATCAGTTTCATGGTCAATCTCCCAAGGTTTTGTCGAGTTTAAGTTCAGCGCGGCGGCGGATTGGTCGTCGATGTTGTCGGCGTGGTCCCGCTCGTCGTCGGCATCGCGCCGGTCGTGCCGTTGACCGCGGGGCTGGTGGTCGATCCGGGAGCGAGTGTCCCGACCCGGCCATCACCGATCGTCCCGGCAGTCGAAGCCCCGATCGGCGGCGTCACGCCGGTCGACGGCTGCGGCAGGCCAGGCGAATTCATCGAACCCGGCGACATCGCACTGCCGAGGCCGGACGGGGTCGTTCCCGGCGCCCGCACACCTGCCGGCGAATACGCTCCCGGGGCCGGTGAAGCTGACCCGCCGACGATGCCGCCAGCGGCAGTCTGGGCATTCGCCGCACCTGAGAACACGAACGTTGCCGCACTCGCCGCAAGAGCTAAGTGTTTGATCATAAAGACCTCCTGTCGTGTACTGGTTAACGGACGGCGGCGGCGTCGGTTTCACCGTCCGTCGCGTTGGCGGCTCGGCCCGCCCCGTGCTAATTGCCGCACCCCGCACTGGAGCCGTCGCATGATCCCCCGCTATTCCCGCCCCGAGATGGTCACGATCTGGGAGCCCGAGACGCGTTTCCGCATCTGGTTCGAGATCGAGGCGCACGCGATGGACGCCCTCGCCGAACTCGGCGTGATCCCAAAGGACGCTGCGGCGACGATGTGGGCGAAGGGCAAGTTTGAGGTCGAACGGATCGACGAGATCGAGCGCGAGACGCGCCACGACGTCATCGCTTTCCTGACCAACCTTGCCGAGCATGTCGGCGAGCCCGCGCGCTTCGTCCACCAGGGGATGACGAGTTCGGACGTCCTCGACACCTGCCTCGGGGTCCAGCTCGCCCGCGCCGCCGACCTGATGATCGCCGACATCGACGCGCTGCTCGTCGTGCTCCGGCGCCGCGCGTTCGAGTTCAGGATGACCCCGACGATCGGCCGAAGCCACGGCATCCATGCCGAGCCGACGACCTTCGGGCTCAAGCTGGCGCAGGCGTACGCCGAGTTCGACCGCTGCCGCGACCGGCTCGTCGCCGCGCGTGCCGAGGTCGCGACATGCGCGATTTCGGGCGCGGTCGGAACCTTCGCCAACGTCGACCCGTTCGTCGAGGCGCATGTCGCCAAGGCGATGGGGCTGACGGTCGAGCCGGTGTCGACGCAGGTCATCCCGCGCGACCGCCACGCGATGTACTTCGCCACGCTCGGCGTCGTCGCCGGCTGCGTCGAGCGGCTCGCGACCGAGGTCCGCCACCTCCAGCGCACCGAGGTCCTCGAGGCCGAGGAGTATTTCGCGCCGGGGCAGAAGGGGTCGAGCGCGATGCCGCACAAGCGCAACCCGGTGCTGTCGGAGAACCTAACCGGCCTCGCACGGCTGGTCCGCGGTTATGTCACCCCGGCGCTCGAGAATGTCGCGCTGTGGCACGAGCGCGACATCAGCCATTCGAGCGTCGAGCGGATGATCGGCCCCGACGCGACGGTGACGCTCGACTTCGCGCTGGTCCGCCTGACGGGCATGATCGACAAACTGCTTGTCTATCCCGAGCGGATGCTCGCCAACCTCAACAAGATGGGCGGGCTGATCCATTCGCAGCGCGTGCTGCTTGCGCTGACGCAGGCGGGGGCGAGCCGCGAGGAGGCGTACGGCCTCGTCCAGCGCAACGCGATGCAGGTGTGGCAGGCGGACGGGAAGCTCCAGCTGCTCGACCTGCTCGTCGCCGACCCCGACGTGACACGCTGGCTGCCGACGGCGGAGATCGAGCCGCTGTTCGACCTCGGCTACCACCTCAAGCACGTCGATACGATCTTCGCTCGGGTGTTCGGCGCGGCGTAGGGAAAAATATCCGACCGTCATCCCTGCGAAGGCGGGGACCCATAACCACGGACAGTTGGGGTGATGGGTCCCTGCCTCCTCGGGGATGACGACAATGTGGGTGGGTATCCCCGCTCAAACCGCTGGCACGCCGGCCCTTGTCTTTCGCGCGCGGCGACTCGATGATGCAGCCATGATCCAAGCCGGACTCGACCGCCGCTCGCTCCTCGTTTCGGGGGCGGTGCTCGGCGCGCTCGCGATCCTCCCCTCGGGAACCGCCGCCGCCGAGATCGACACCGCGGGGCTCGCGTCGATGACCGGCGACGTCCGCCCGATCGGCCCCGCCGAACGCGCAGCGCGGCTCGACGCGTGGCGCGCGTTGATGGCGGCGCACGGCATCGCCGCAGTGGTGATCGAGCCCGGCGCATCGATGGTCTATTTCACCGGGGTGAAATGGCGTCGGAGCGAACGGTTGACGCTCGCCCTGCTGTTCGCGACCGGCGACCCGGTGATCGTCACGCCGTTCTTCGAGGAGCCCTCGGTCCGCCAGAGCCTCGGCATCCCCGCCGACGTCCGCGTCTGGCAGGAAGACGAAAGCCCGGTCGCGCTCGCCGCGAAGATCATCGGCGAGCGCGGTGCCGCACGCGGCGCGGTCGGCGTCGAGGAGACGGTGCGCTTCTTCGCCAGCGACGGGCTCGCCAAGGCGCTGCCGCAAGCGCGGATCGTGTCGGCGAACCCGGTCGTGCGCGGCTGCCGGATGCTCAAGACGCCCGCCGAACTCGCGCTGATGCAGAAGGCGAGCGACATCACGATCGCCGCGTATCGCTGGACATGGCCGCGGGTTCGCGACGGGATGACCCCCGGCGAGATCGGCGCGCTGATGGACGCCGCCACGGTCAAGCTAGGCGGCATCCCCGAATTCGCGCTCGTCCTGCTCGGCGAGGCGGCGGCCTACCCGCACGGGTCGAGCAAGCCGCAGCGCGTCCGCGAGGGCGAGGTCGTGCTGATGGACTGCGGCTGCACCGTCGATGGCTATCAGTCGGACATCTCGCGGACCTTCGTCCCCGGCCGCGCCCCCGACGCGGTCCGCCGCGTGTGGGATACCGTCGCGCGCGGGCAGCAGGTCGCCTTCGCCGCGGCGAAGGTCGGCGCGGCGGCGGGGAGCGTCGACGATGCGGTCCGGGCTTATTACACCGCGCAGGGCTTCGGCCCCGGCTACCGCCTGCCCGGCCTGTCGCACCGCACCGGCCACGGCATCGGCCTCGACGGTCACGAGCCGGTCAACCTCGTCCACGGCGAGACGACGCCGCTGACTCCCGGCATGTGCTTCTCGAACGAACCGGGACTGTATCTGCCGGGACAGTTCGGCGTCCGGCTCGAGGACTGCTTCCACATGACCGCCGACGGGCCGCGCTGGTTCTCGACCCCGCCGCCGTCGCTCGACCGCCCGTTCGATTAGAGGACCCGCATGATCGCCATCGCACTCGCCGCGGCCCTCGCCGCCGCGTCGCCGATTTCCGCCGACCACATCAAGGCCGACGTCCGCGTGTTGTCCTCCGATGCCTTCGGCGGGCGCGGGCCCGGCGAGGCGGGGGAAGCGAAGACGATCGACTATCTTGCCAAACAATTCGCCGCCGCCGGGCTGCAACCCGGCGGCGAGAACGGCGGCTGGTATCAGGATGTCCCGCTGGTCCGGCTCGACCGCGTTCCCGGCGCAACGATAATGCTCGACGCCAAGGGGAGCGCGCGATCGCTCGTCCTCGGCCGCGATGTTGCGTTGTCGCTGCGCAATGCCGGCGCGACGACGGTCACCGCCGCGCCACTGGTCTTCGCCGGCTTCGGCATCGTCGACCGCGCGAAGGGGTGGGACGCGTATGCCGGGGTCGACATGACCGGCAAGATCGCGGTCGTCCTCGCCAACGACCCCGATTTCGAGGGCGGGCGCGACCTCGGCTTCGAAGGCCGCCGGATGGTCTATGCCGGGCGCGTCGGCGCCAAGCTCGAGGCGGCAGCGAAGGCGGGGGCGATCGGCGCGCTCGTCATCCACGAGGACGCGGCGGCGAGCTACCCCTTCTCGCAGGTCGGCAGCGGCGACGCATTGCCCGCGTTCGCCTTCGCCCCGCTCAGCCCGTCGCCGTTCAAATTCAGCGGCTGGCTGACGCGCGACGTCGCGGTCGACCTGCTCCGCCGCCACGGCCTGATGCTTGACGAGCTCAAGACCCGTTCGCGCGATCCCGGCTTCCGCGCCTTCGCGCTCGACGGCAGCACGGTCTCGGTCGGCGGCACCCTGACCGCGACTCCGGTCGTCAGCCACAACGTCATCGCCAAGCTACCCGGCGCGTCGCGCCCCACCGAGGTCGTCCTGTACGGCGCGCACTGGGACGCCAATGGCATGAACGGTCCCGATGCGACCGGCGACACGATCCGCAACGGCGCGGTCGATAACGCCACCGGCACCGCCGAGGTGCTCGAGATCGCCCGCGCCTTCGCGCATGGCGCGCGGCCGGCGCGGACTGTCGTCTTCGCCGCGTGGACCGCCGAGGAGAAGGGACTGCTTGGATCGGACTATTACGCCGGGCATCCGCTGTACCCGCTGGCGACGACCGCGCTCATGATCAACCTCGACCCGCACGTCGTCCTCCCGGCGGCGCGCGACATCGAGCTGATCGGCGGCGGGCGCACCCCGGTCGAGGCCGACGTCCGCCGGATCGCCGCCGCGCAAGGGTTGCGGGTCGACGACGAGCCCGCGGTCGAGGCCGGCTGGTACTTCCGCTCCGACCAATATTCGTTCGCCAAGCGCGGCGTCCCGGCGATCACCTTCCGCGCCGGTCGCGACCTGGTGGACGGCGGCCTCGCCGCGGGCGTGCCGATCGTCGCCGACTATAATGCGAGGCGCTACCACCAGCCGAGCGACGAATTCGACCCCAAATGGACCTTCGCCGGGACCGCGCAGGAGGCGAGCGTCGCCTTCGCGCTCGGGACCGAGGTCGCTAACAGCGCGGCGTGGCCGGGCTGGAATCCCGGCGGCGAGTATGCACCGTTGCGCGCTGTGAGCGCGAGTGAGCGCGCACTTAAATAGCGGCGTAGACCGCCGAACCCTGGCGATTGACCGCGCCCGACGGCGTCGCGGCCGATCTTGGCGTCACGCCGATGCAGATCGCGCTCGCTTGGCTGCTGTGGCGGTCGCCGGGCATCCTGCTGATCCCGACAACGTTGTCGGTGGCCGCAGCTGCATGAGAACCTCGCGGTTGCGGCGTTCGACCTGCCCGACGACGCTATGGCGACGCTCGACGGCATTGCCGCGGCGGCGACGCCAGCTCCGCCAGCGCACTGAATTCGCTGTCCTACACCCGGTTTGCGGGGGTATCGCAGGGGCTTCGAGTCGCCACCGGGCGGCGGGACGTGCGCTTTCTCATTGTCATCCGCTACAGTGCTCCCGCTCGATCGTTCGGTGCGGCAAGTTTTGGGTTGGGCGGAAGCCGCCGTCGACCGCCCTACCGGCGAATCCGCCACCTGCGGTAACGCGCGGTTCGCTGAAAAACGGTAGATTATGTCAACTCTGTCAACTTAAGCCGCTTGTCCGAGCGGCGCAGCGAAATTTCCGTCCTAGGAGCGGCGGTAAAAGTAACCGTCCGGGCCGCGACTTCGGCGAGCCTTCTCCTCGAACGAAAACGTCCGATTTCGTCAACTCTGTCAACTTAACCGAACTGGCGGAGGGTTCAGTCCGCGACAACCGCCTGCTCGATCGCCCCGAAGATCGAGTGGTGGCGCGCGTCGAGCATCTCGATCCGGACGACATTGCCGGGGCGCAGGAACGGTGTCGTCGCCGCGCCGCCGGTGATCGTCTCGACGACGCGGACTTCGGCGATGCAGCTATAGCCGCGCCCGCCCGCCGCGACCGGGCGCCCGGGACCGCCGTCGCTGCCGCGGTTGCTGACGGTGCCCGAGCCGATGATGCTCCCCGCGCCGATCGCCCGGGTCTTCGCCAGATGCGCGATCAGCGTGCCGAAATCGAAGGTCATGTCCTCCCCCGCGTCGGCGCGGCCGAACGGCTGGCCGTCGAGATCGACCGACAAGACGCCGTGGAGCTTGCCATCGCGCCAGCGGTCGCCGAGCGCGTCGGGGGTGACGAACACCGGCGACAGCGCGCTCGCCGGCTTCGACTGGACGAAGCCGAAGCCCTTGGCGAGTTCGGGGGCGATCAGCCCGCGGAGCGAGACGTCGTTGACCAGCCCGACGAGGCGGATCGCCGCGAGCGCCTCGTCGCGGCTCGCTCCGCGCGGGACGTCGCCGGTGACGACGACGACCTCGGCCTCGAGGTCGAGCCCCCACGCGTCGTCGACGAACGGGATCGGGTCGCGCGGCGCGATGAACTGATCCGAACCTCCCTGGTACATCAGCGGGTCGGTCCAGAAGGTCGCGGGCATCTCGGCGCCGCGTGCCTGCCGGACCAGCGCGACGTGGTTCACATACGCCGAGCCGTCGGCCCATTGGTACGCCCGAGGCAGCGGCGCGGCGGCCTCGCGCTCATGGAAGCGGCTGTGCGGGACGGCGTCGTGCGACAGGCTCTCGGCCACCCCGCGCAGCACCGGCTCGGCATGGTGCCAGTCGTCGAGCGCCGACTGGAGCGTTGGCCATGCCGGTGGCGGCGCGGCGCACCACGCGAGGTCGTCGGACACCACGACCAGCCGCCCGTCACGACCGTGCTTCAGACTGGCGAGCTTCATGGCAGTTTGGCCTTTGGAAAGCCGGCCCAGGCGGCGTCATAGTCGGGCTGGGCGCGGTCGAGGGCGAAGCGGGTCGGGAGGAACGGCCAGCAGCTCTCGACCATGAACGCCATCGTCGCGTCGAGCTTGCGCGGGGCGAGTTGGGCGTTGCTCGCGGCCTGCCACGTCGACAGGTCGGGGCCGTGGCCCGCCATCAGGTTGTGAAGCGACAGGCCGCCGGGCGCGAAGCCCTCGGCCTTGGCGTCGTATGCCCCGTGGATCAGCCCCATGCACTCACTCATGATGTTGCGGTGGAACCACGGCGGGCGGAAGGTGTCCTCGGCGACGAGCCAGCGCGGCGGGAACAGGACGAAGTCGGCGTTGGCGCGCCCCGGAACCCCCGACGGCGAGGTCAGGACGGTGTAGATCGACGGGTCGGGATGGTCGAAGCTGACGCTGCCCATCGTGTTGAAGCGCGACAGGTCATACCGCCACGGCGCGAGGTTGCCGTGCCAGGCGACGACGTCGAGCGGGCTATGGTCGAGCTGCGTCGTCCACAGGCTGCCGAGCGACTTCTGAATCAGCTCGAACGGCTCGTCGCGGTCCTCGAACCACGCCTCAGGCGTCTCGAAATCGCGCGGGTTGGCGAGGCCGTTCGCCCCGATCGGGCCGAGGTCGGGGAGGCGGAACAGGCTGCCGTGGTTCTCCGCGACATAGCCCTGCGCGGTGCCGCCGGGGAGGAGGGCGCGGAAGCGGACGCCGCGCGGGACGAGGGCGATCTCGCCGGGCGCAACGTCGATCCGGCCGAGCTCGGTCAGCAGCGTCAGCCGCCCGGCCTGGGGGATGAACAGCAGCTCGCCATCGGCATCGACGAAGGCGCGGACGTCCATGTCCTTGGCCGCGCGGTAAAGGTGGACGGCGACCCCCTCGAGGCTGGCGGGGTCGCGGTTGGCGACCATCGTCGTCATCGAGTCGATTAGGTCGAGCGTGGCATCGGGCATCGCCAGCGGGTCCCAGCGCAGCCGGTTCGGCGCGAGCGGGTCGTCGACCGTGCCGGGGGCAAAGTCGGGGGCGCCGGTGTAGCGGACGAACGGGGGATGCGAGGCGCTGGGACGGAGCCGGTAGAGCCACGACCGCCGGTTCTCGTGCCGGGGCGCGGTGAAGGCAGTGCCGCTCAGCTGCTCGGCGTAGAGGCCGAAGGCGGGGCGCTGGGGCGAGTTGCGCCCGACGGGGAGCGCACCGTGGACCGCCTCGGTGGCGAAGTGGTTGCCGAAGCCGGTCAGCATCAGCCCTTCGCCTTCTTGACCGGCTTTGGCTTGAGCCCGGCCACGCTGGCGACGGCCCAATCATGGAGCGCGGCGGAGTCGGCGACGACCTCGGACGGCAGGACGACGTAGGACTTGCTCGGCGGGGCGTCGGGTTCATAACTGAGCGGCAGAGCGCCCGGCAGCGCCAATGCCCGGTCACGCTCGGTGCCAGACAGCTTGAGCGCGAGGCCGACGTCGGACAGCGAGGCGAAGACGACCCCGGCGGCATAGCCCATTATGCCGCCGAACATCTTGCGGAACGACAGGTCGAGGTCTGGGGCGGCGGCGAGAAGCTGCGCCTGCAGGTCGGCCGGGTCGGTCGCCATCAGGCTTCGACCTTCCCCGGGATGACCCCGCGGCGGAGCTGGTCGAGCTCGAGGCTTTCGAACAACGCCTTGAAGTTGCCCTCGCCGAAGCCGTCGTTACCCTTGCGCTGGATGATCTCGAAGAAGATCGGCCCGACCATGTTCTCGGTGAAGATCTGGAGGAGGAGGCCGCCGCCGGTCTCCGGCGCGCCGTCGATCAGGATGCTGCGCGACCGCATCTCCTCGACCGAGTGGTTGTGCCCGGGGAGCCGCTGGTCGATCATGTCGAAGTAGGTGTCAGGCGACTCCTGGAAGCGGATGCCGTTGGCGCGGAGCTTGTCGACCGTTGCGAAGATATCGTCGGTGGCGAGCGCGAGGTGCTGGATGCCCTCGCCCTTGTAGGCGCGCAGGAACTCCTCGATCTGGCTGTGCTCGTCCTGGCTCTCGTTCAACGGGATGCGGATCTTGTCGTCGGGGGCGGTCATCGCCTTGGAGAACAGCCCGGTCGACTGGCCCTCGATGTCGAAATAGCGGATCTGGCGGAAGCCGAAGATGCGCTCGTAGAACTCGGCCCAGTGCGCCATCCGCCCGCGGTTGACGTTGTGGGTGAGGTGATCGAGCGTGTGCAGCCCGACCGAGTTATCGTCGACCCCGGCCCCCGGCACCGGCTTAAAGTCGACATCGTAGATCTCGTGCTCCCCGGTCCGGTCGACGAGGTACAGGTTCGACCCGCCGATCCCCTCGATCGCCGGGATGGCTAGCTCCATCGGCCCGACCGGGCCGGTCACCGGGGTCGCGCCGCGCGACACCGCCTCGGCGAAGGCCTGCGCCGCGTCGCCGACCCGGAACGCCATCGCATTGGCGGAGGGGCCGTGGGCGTTGCGGAACTCGGCCGCCTGTCCCGCGGTGTCCATGTTGAGCAGGAAGTTGATCGCCCCCTGCGCATATCGGCGCACGTCCTTCGACCGGTGGGTGGCGACGTGGGTGAAGCCCATCGCCTCGAACAGGGCAGCGAGCGCCTGGGGGTCGGGGCCGGTGAACTCGACGAACTCGAAGCCGTCGAGGCCCATGAAATTGTCGGTCGTGGTCGTTGCCATCGATGTCTCTCCCGGCCGGATGCAGGCGCTTCAGCGCCCGTTCACTGTTGCTGCGGACATAGGCGCACGCAGCGGGACCGGCAACGGCAGGCTTGAGATGACCGATGGCGGTAGCCTTGATGAACGATAAATGGTTTAGGCAGCGGTCGCTCGCTCGGGTAGATGTGATACTATATCGTTACATGGAGTTGCTCGTGCGCCCTACCCTGCCGACCGCGTCATTGCTCGCCGCGACCTGCCTGCTCCCCATTGCCGCCGCCGCCCAGGTCAAGCCGACGGCACCACCCCCGCCATCCGACGAGATCGTCGTCACCGCGCGCAAGCTCGATGCGGCGCGCGACGCAATCCTGCCGAGCCTCGGCGCAAGCGACTACAGCTTCGACCGCGCGACGATCGACTCCCAGCCCGGCGGGCAGGACCGCGGGATCTCGCAGCTGCTCCAGCAGGCCCCCGGCGTCAGCCAGGACAGCGATGACGAAATCCACGTCCGCAACGAGCACGGCAACGTCCAATACCGGCTCAACGGCGTCATCATCCCCGAAAGCATCGCCGGGTTCGGCCAGACGATCGACACGCGAATCGCCAAGTCGGTCAATCTGCTCACCGGCACCCTGCCCGCGCAATACGGCTACCGCACCGCCGGGGTGGTCAACATCGCGACCCAGTCGGGGGCGTTCGACCTTGCCGGTAACGTCGACCTGTATGGCGGGTCGAACGGGCGGGTCGAGCCGAGCTTCACGCTGCAGAACTCGACCGGCGGCCTCAACTATTTCGTCTCGGGAAGCTACCTCCGTGACGACCTCGGTATCGAGAATCCGACACGGTCGCGGAGCGCGATCCATGACCGCACCGAGCAGTATCGCGGCTTCGTCTATCTGTCGCAGATCCTGTCCGACACCAGCCGGATCAGCGCGTTCGGCGGGACGGCCATCGGCAAGTTCCAGATACCCAACAATCCGGGGCAGGTCGGCGCGTATCAGCTCAACCGCCAGACGACCTTCGATTCGTCGCTGCTCGACCAGAACCAGCGCGAGGTCACCCACTACGGCGTCGTCTCGTATCAATATTCAGGCGACGCGCTCAACGTCCTCGTTGCACCGTTCGTCCGTTATTCGCGGACCAGCTTCCTGCCCGATCCGGCGGGCGGCGACATCATCTTCAACGGCTTCTCCGACCAGTCGCGGCTGTCGAGCCTCGTCTACGGCGTCCAGGCCGACGCCAGCTACAAGCTGTCCGAGGCGCATACGCTCCGCGGCGGCGTCTTCTTCCAGAACGAGCGGACGCGGTCGAACGTAACGTCACGGGTCCTGCCGACCGACAGCGAGGGCAACCAGACGAGCGACACCGCCTTTCCGATCACCGTCGCCGGCAGCAAGACCGGCCAGCTTTACGGCGTCTATCTCCAGGACGAATGGAGCCTGACGCCCGAACTCACGCTCAACGTCGGGGCACGCTTCGACGCGGTCGACGCCTACACCAGCGAGAACCAGCTCAGTCCGCGGATCAATCTCGTCTACACGCCGACGACGGGAACGACCTTCCATGCCGGCTATGCCCGCAACTTCACCCCGCCGCCGCAGGAGCTGATCGGGACGACGACAGTCGCCCAGTTCAACGGCACGACCAAGCAGCCCGAGGTCCCCTTCTCGTCCGCGGTCAAATCCGAGCGCGAGCATTACTTCGACGCCGGCGTCCTCCAGACCGTCCTCCCCGGGCTGACGGTCGGCCTCGACGGCTATTACAAGATCAAGAAGGACCTGCTCGACGAGGGCCAGTTCGGCGAATCGCTCGTCCTGTCACCATTCAACTACGAAAAAGGCTATGCCTGGGGCATCGAGCTGACGACGACGTACCGGCGCGGCGCATTGTCGCTGTACGGCAATGCGACGCGCGGGCAGGAGAAGGGCAAGAACATTGTGTCCAGCCAGTTCTTCTTTGCCCCGGCCGAGCTCGCGTACATCCAGAACCACTATATCTACACCGACCATTCGCAGAACTGGAGTGCGTCGGGTGGCGGCTCGTATGCGTTCGGCGACGGCATCGGCAAGCTCACCCCGTCGGCCGACTTCATCTACGGCGATGGTCTGCGCGCGGGCGATCCGGCGGGGATCGTCCCCAACGGCGGCAAGCTGCCGTCGTACGTTCAGGTCAATTTCGGCGTCAGCCAGTCGATCGACGCGCTCAGGGGCCTGTCGATCCGCTTCGACGTGACCAACGCCTTCGACCATAGCTATGCGATCCGCGACGGGTCGGGGGTCGGCGTGGGGGCTCCGCAGTATGGCGCCCGGCGGGCATTCTTCGGGGGCGTCCGCGCGTCGTTCTAGTGGCGCGGCCGGGCCGGAAGGTTACACAAGTCCACTGAACGACCAGCTTTTTCACATCCACGCGCGCTGTGATTGCCGCGTAGGCAGCGATCGCCCACTCCGCCGTCATCGCCGCGAAGGCGGGGACCCATCGTCCCAACGTTCAGTGGTGATGGGTCCCCGCCTTCGCGGCGATGACAATTCAGGCAGACGTCTCAGCATCTTGCCAATGCCACCCGCGGCCGACCGTGCCCAAAGGTTACACAAGTCCACGAAACGACCAGCTTTCGAGCTTTGAGCATGCAAGCTCTGCGGAGAAATCACGACGAATTGCATGTTTCGGTGACAGCCCTCCCGAGCCGCATAAGACAACGACTCCAACAATGAGAAAGAACGCGGTGCCGGCAAGTACGCGCCGACTCGAACCCGCGATCATACCGCATCGCCAACCCTGTAGGACAGCGCCGCGCCGCTGATCGTGTCGCCGCAGGGATTGTCGTTCGCCGTCGCGGTCGCCTAGGTTGCTTGCGCCTTTGAGTCCGATAGGAACCCCGTGATCCGAACCCTGCTCGCCGCCTCGACGATCGCCACCCTCGGCGGTGCCGCCGCACCGACAGCCGCCGCCCCCCCTGCCGCAACCGCGACCCCCGCCACTACTGCCGCCGACCCCTATCTCTGGCTCGAAAGCGTCGACTCGCCGCGCGCGATGGCGTGGGTCAATGCGCGCAATGCGTACAGCACCGGGGTGCTCGAGGCCGACCCGCGTTACAAGACGCTGTACGAGGAGGCGCTCGCGATCGCTGGGGCGAAGGACCGGATTCCGCAGCCGACCTTCACCCACGGCGCGATCTATAACTTCTGGCAGGACCCCGACCATCTCCGCGGCATCTGGCGGACAACGACCCTCGCCAGCTACCGCACCGACGCCCCCGACTGGAAGACCGTCCTCGACATCGACGCGCTCGGCAAGGCCGAGGGGAAGAGCTGGGTGTGGCACGGCGCGCACTGCCTCGAACCCGACGAGCGGCGCTGCTTGATCTCGCTGTCCGACGGCGGCGAGGACGCGGTCGTCGTCCGTGAAATCGACCTCGACACCGGCAAGTTCGTTGCGGGCGGCTTCGACCTGCCGCGCGCCAAGCACGCCGTCGCGTGGGAAGACGCCGACCATTTGCTCGTCGCGAGCGAATGGACCCCCGGCGACCTGACCAGCTCGGGCTACCCATACATCGTCAAGCGGCTGACACGCGGCCAGCCATTGTCGTCCGCAGTCGAGGTCTATCGCGGCACCAAGGCCGACGTCGAGGTCAACCCGGTCGTCCTGCATGACGCGCAGGGCCGCCAGCTGACGATCATCCAGCGTGCGATCGACTTCTTCCACTACGAGACCTTCGTCGTAACGCCGAAGGGGACGAAGCGCCTCGCAATCCCGGCGAAGGCGAGCGTCGCCGACCTCGTCGCCGGACGCGTCGTCGTCAGGCTCGACGAGGCGTGGACGGCCGCCGGCACGACATTGCCGTCGGGGTCGCTTGCCCAGCTCGATCTCGCCGCGGTCGAGGCCGCGCCCGATGCGCTCAAGCCGAGCCTGATTTGGGCGCCCGGGCCGCGCGATGCATTGGGCGACGTCGCCGCGACGCGCGATACGCTCGTCGTCACCACGCTCGACAACGTCCGCGGGCGGGCGTGGGTGTTTACCCCGGCGGCGGGCGGGCGGTGGACCCGGGCGAAACTCGATGTTCCCGATAATCTCGCGGTCGACCTCGGCGACGCCGACCGCCGCTCGAACCGCGCGTTCGTGCGGATGAGCGGCTTCCTGACGCCATCGTCGCTCGCGCTCGCCGACGCCGCGACGGGCTCGCTGGCAACGGTCAAGACGCTGCCTGCGAAGTTCGATGCGTCGCGCGACGTTGTCGAGCAGTTCGAGGCGACGTCGACCGACGGAACGAAAATCCCGTACTTCGTCGTCCACCGGAAGGACCTGAAGTACGACGGCTCGACCCCGACCTTGCTGTATGCGTACGGCGGGTTCCAGGTTAGTGAGACCCCCGATTACAGCGGCGCAATGGGCAAGCTGTGGCTCGAGCGCGGCGGCGCGTACGTCCTCGCCAATATCCGCGGCGGCGGCGAGTTCGGCCCGGCGTGGCACGAAGCTGGCTTGGGCGTGAAGCGCCAGATCGTCTACGACGACTTCGCCAGCGTCGCTCGCGACCTGATCGCCAAAAAGATCACCTCGCCGCGCCGCCTCGGCATCGAGGGCGGGTCGAACGGCGGGCTGTTGATGGGGGTCGAGTTCACCCAGCACCCCGAATTGTGGAACGCGGTCGTCATCCAGGTGCCGCTGCTCGACATGATCCGCATCGGCCAGATCGCCGCCGGGGCATCTTGGCAGGGCGAGTACGGCAACGTCGACACCGACCCGGCGGTGATGGCATTCTGGCAGAAGACCTCGCCGTACGCGAACCTGCGCGCGGGGGTGAAATACCCCGAGCCGTTCATCTTCACCACGACCAAGGACGACCGCGTCGGCCCGCAGCACGCGCGCAAGTTCGCTGCGCGGATGGAGGAGATGGGCTATCATTTCTATTATTACGAGAACACCGAGGGCGGGCACGGCGCGGGGGCGGACCTCAAGCAGGCGGCGCATACGACCGCGCTGACGATGACGTATCTGCAGAAAAAGCTGATGGAATAGGGTTAATTTGCCGGGCTTGTCCGGGGGCGGCAAGCGCCTAGACTGCGCACCGTGGACAACGTTCGGACCTTCCTCGTCGTCGTCGACGACACCCCCGAGAGCCGGGTGGCGATGCGCTTCGCGGCGCTGCGCGCGGCGCACGTCGATGGCCGTGTCACCCTGCTCCACACGATGCCGGTCACCGAGTTCATGCAATGGGGCGGGGTTCAGGAGCTGATCGAGGCCGAGGCCAAGGCGAATGCCGAAGCTTTGCTCGCGGGCGTCGCCGACGAGCTGTTCACCTTGTCGGGGCAGCGTCCGGGGATGATCGTGCGGCAGGGCGAGCCGACCGCGGCGGTGCTCGAGACCGTCGCCGCCGATCCGTCGATCCGCGCGCTGGTGCTCGGCGCGGCACCGAAGGGTGCGCCGGGTCCGTTGGTGGCGTTTTTTTCGGGCGAGCGGGCGGGGACGCTGCCGTGCCTCGTGATGATCGTGCCCGGCAGCCTCAACGACGCGCGCCTTGCCGAACTGGCGTGAGCGGCCGGCCCCGACTTGATCTGACGGGCGTGGCGCGCCACATGCGCGGTGACCCCGGAGACTGACCATGTACATCGAGACCGAGCGCACGCCGAACCCGCAGACGCTCAAGTTCCTGCCGGGACGCCCCGTCATGCCGTCGGGGACGATCGGCTTCACCACGCCGGAGGACGCCGCAGCATCGCCGCTCGCCGCCGCATTGTTCGGCCTCGGCGATGTCGAAGGCGTATTCTTCGGGTCGGACTTCGTCTCGGTCAACAAGGCGGAAGGATCGGCCGACTGGTCGTCGCTGAAGACGCAGGTGCTCGGCATCCTCGTCGACCACTTCAGCAGCGGTGCGCCGATCATGGCGGGCGAAGCCGCTCCCGCCGCGGCGATCGACGACGACCCCGAGGATGCCGACATCGTCGCGCAGATCATTGACCTGCTCGACACCCGGATCCGCCCGCAGGTCGCGAACGACGGCGGCGACATCATTTATCGCGGCTTCAACCGCGGCATCGTCTCGCTCCAGATGCAGGGCGCGTGCTCGGGCTGCCCGTCGTCGACCGCGACGCTCAAGGGCGGGATCGAGTCGCTGCTCAAATATTACGTCCCCGAAGTCGTCGAAGTCCGCGCGGTATGATGCTCGACGACGCGGCGCTCGACACACTGTTTCGCACCGCCCGGACTTATTACAGCTGGGCCGACACCCCGGTTTCCGACGCAACGCTGCATACGCTGTACGAGCTGGCAAAGCTCGGGCCGACGGCGGCTAATTCGTCGCCCGCGCGGTTCGTCTTCTGCCGTTCGGTCGAGGCGCGCGAGAAATTGGCCGGGTGCGTCAGCGCGGCCAATGCCCATAAGGTCCGCACCGCGCCGGTGACCGCGATCGTCGGCATGGACATGGAGTTCTACGAGAAGCTGCCGCACCTGTTTCCGCACGCCGACGCGCGGTCGTGGTTCGCCGGCAAGCCCGACGCGATCCACGAGACGGCGTTCCGCAATTCAAGCCTGCAGGGCGCGTATTTGATCCTTGCGGCGCGGTCGCTTGGGCTCGACTGCGGTCCGATGTCGGGGTTCGACAAGGCCAAGGTCGACGCCGCGTTCTTCGCCGGCACCACGGTCGAGGCCAATTTCATCTGCTCGATCGGGCACGGCACGACCGAGAAACTATTCCCCCGCTCGCCGCGGCTGGACTTCGACGAGGCGGCACAAATCAGCTGATGCTCCTCGTCATCGAAACCGCGTTCGCGCTCTCGGTGGCGTTGCTCGACGATGACCGCATCGTCGCCGAGGAGCATCGCGAAGTCGGCCGCGGCCATGCCGAGGCGCTGATGCCTGCCGTCGCCGCCGTCGTCGGCAACTCCCGGGTGACGGAGATCGTCGTCGACATCGGCCCCGGCAGCTTCACCGGCCTGCGCATCGGCATCGCCGCCGCCCGCGCGCTCGGACTGGCGTGGGGCGTACCCGTTACCGGCGTCGGATCGCTGAGCCTGATCGCCGCCGCCGCGTTCGCTGCCGACCCGTCACTGGCCGCAGTCACCGCAGTCGCCGATGCCGGTCGCGGACAAGTCTACTGGCAATCGTCCGACCGCGACTTCGCCGAGACGGGCGAGGCGGCTGCCGGAGCTTTGGGAACGATCGCCCTCCCGCCGAGCACGACCTGCGCCGGACCGGGAGCGGCCCTTATCCCCGGCGCGCAATGCCTCGACCCTGCACCCCCGCGCGCAGCGAGCCTCCGGCACCTGCCGCGCTCCGCCTGGTCGCTGCCCCCAGTGCCACTCTACCTCCGCGCGCCCGACGCGGTCGCGGCATGACCGCGGCGCTGCGCCTCGCCGACGGTCGCGACATCGCGCCGATCATGACGGTGATGACCGCGGCGTTCGACCCGCGTTACGGCGAGGCGTGGTCGGCGCCGCAGGTTCTCGGCTCGTTCGGCACCGGGATCGCCTGGGCCCGCCTTGCCGAAGATCATGGTGAACCGGTCGGCTTCACACTCTGTCGCCGTGTCGGGCCCGAGGCCGAACTGTTACTCATCGGCGTCCCGCCTTTATGTCGCGGCAAAGGCTATGGCGGCGAATTACTCAGTGCCGCACGACACGATGCACAAATCCGCGGGGCCGACGCACTATTCCTTGAAGTACGGGAAGACAATAGTCCCGCTCTCGGACTGTATCGACGTGGCGGATTTATCGCTATCGGCAGGCGGCGTGACTATTACCGCGGCCCCGGCGACGTCAAGTTCGACGCCATCACATTGCGTTGCGATCTGGCCCGATAAATTAACTCACATATAGTCGCCTAGTCGCTTGTCAAAAAAGGATGCTCACTGCATATGACGCGATAATCATCCTCCACAAATAGTTAAGGGCTTACCATGACCGACCCTCGCGCGGCGCACGCCGAGTTGCTCACGTTGACCGCCGACATCGTCTCGTCGCACGTCGCCAACAATATCGTCGCCGTTTCCGATCTCGCGACTGCGATCAGCAGCGTCTATGCTTCGCTTGCAGGCCTGGGTGGCCCGGAGCCGATCGAGACGCCGAAGCTCGAGCCCGCCGTCTCGATCCGCGCTTCGATCAAGCCCGATCACATCGTCTGCCTCGAAGACGGCAAGAAGCTGAAAATGCTCAAGCGCCACCTGATGACGCGCTACGGCATGACCCCCGACGCCTATCGCGCCAAATGGTCGCTGCCCGCCGATTATCCCATGGTCGCCCCCGACTATGCCGCGCAGCGCCGGACGCTCGCGAAGAAGATCGGCCTCGGCACCAAGCGCAACGTTGCGCGCTCGCGCTAAGCCACGGCTTGCCGCTGCGCCCCGGCCTTTCTAGGGTGCGGCGGCAGCAGGACGTGACCCGATGAGCGGCAGGATCGATATCGAGACGTTGTGCGCGGCGAAGGGTCTGCGGATCACCGAGCAGCGCCGGACGATTGCGCGCGTCCTGTCGGATGCGGTCGATCATCCCGATGTCGAGGAGCTGCACCGTCGCTCGGCGGCGATCGACCCGGGCATTTCGATTGCGACGGTCTACCGCACCGTCCGCCTGTTCGAAGAATACGGCATCCTCGAGCGCCACGACTTCCGCAACGGGCGCTCGCGCTACGAAGCGGCGGGCGAGGAACATCACGACCATCTGATCGACATCGAGAGCGGTCAAGTCATTGAATTTCATGACGCCGAGCTCGAGGAACTTCAGCGCAAGATCGCCGAGCGCCTCGGCTTCCGGCTCGTGGATCATCGCATGGAATTATACGGCGTGCCGATCGTGAAGTCCTCGGCGGACGAACCCGCGGTCGCGAAGTCCCCGGTAGCCACGCCGACGTGACCAGCCCGGCGACGCGCGTGGCACGGATGCGTCCGGTGCGCGGGCGTGGCTTCGGGCGGACACGGGCGTTTGCCGGGATCGGCGCGGCGGCGGCGGCGCTGGTGCCGATCGAACTGGCGATGCGGCGGATCTCCCCCAAGAATCGCCCGCGAATTCCGTGGCTTTTCCATCGCGCCTTGACCCGGTCGCTCGGCATCCATGTCGTCGTTCACGGGCGGCAGGAGCGGCGCGGGGGGGTGCTGTTTGTCGCCAACCATGTCAGCTGGGCCGATATTCCCGTGATGGGGAGCAATATCCTTGCGGCGTTCGTAGCCAAGTCTGAAGTTGCCAATTACGGCCCGGTCGGCTGGCTATCGACGTTGAGCCGGACAGTCTATGTCGAACGCGACCGCCGGCAGAAGACTGGTGAAGCGCGCAATGCGATAGTCGAGCGTCTCGCGGCGGGCGAGAATGTCATCCTGTTCCCCGAAGGAACCAATAGCGATGGCGTCTCGGTGCTGCCCTTCAAGTCGGCTTTATTTGCCGCGATCGAGGGGCCGGGCTGCGAGGACTTTATCATCCAGCCGGTCGCGATCGCCTATACGCGGCTCAATGGCATCCCGATCACACGGGAACGCCTGCCCGACATCGCGTGGATCGGCGACACCGCGCTCGCGCCGCATATGCTCAGCTTCATGTCGCTCGGTAAGGTACGGGCAGAGTTACGATTTTTCCCGGCCGTCAAAGTTGGCGACTTCGCCGACCGCAAAGCGCTGGCGCTGCATTGTCACAACGTGATCGCCGACGGTTACCGCAAGATGATGCGCGGCGAGGCCTGATCCGGCCTGCCGCACACACCCCGCACATCGACCGCACCCCGTCCCGAACCGCGCCGCCGGATTGGCGCGCATCCGGAACGCCGGATTTATCCGGGGTGCTTCGACGTATCGACGCGAACCTTGACCGTCTGACCCGAATTGCCGGGAAAGTTGGTGAACATCGCGGCGATCAAGTTCGGGACCAACTTTGTCAGGTCATTCGTCGTCGCGACGGTCTCGGCGCGGCCCTCGAAGACGCTGAGATTGTCGGCGACGCGGTTGATCCGCATGTCGACGTAGCTGTTGTACTGGGTCACCGAATAAATCTCGGGGCCGTAGCCATAGCCGCCGAAGCCGCCATAACCGAACCCGCCGAAACCGCCGCCGTAACCGAAGCCGCCATAGCCGAACCCGCGACGACCGAACCCGCCGTAGCCGAACCCGCCGTACGGGCCGAAGCCGCCGTAGCCATAGCCGAAGCCCGGGGTCGATTCGATCCGCTCGCGCGGCATGCCGACCGCATAGTCGAAGTTGACGACGAGCGTCGCTGCGCGCGGATCGGCGGCGGGGCGATAGCCGACCGCCTCGAGGCGCTGCGTGACCAGGTTGGCGTAGGTCGCGAACTCGAGCCCGCCCGCCTTGCGCGCGTCACGCGACTGGATCGTGAAGGTCTGGCCGGAGGGGGCGGGAAGCTGCTGGAAGCGCGCGACCCGCGCCTCGAACGGCTCGGCGCAGGCACCAACGAGGGTCAGCGCGACCAGCGGAGCAATAGTGGCAAAACGCATGTGGCTACCCTCGAAACGAATGATGAACCGCCTTATCGACCTGGCGGTGAATAAGGTGTGAACCCGAATACGCGGCAGAGGGTTCCTGTCCCTCGAATATGGCGTCCGGGCGCGACGGTTCAAGCCAGCCGGACGATTAGGGCGATCGACGGTCGGAAAACAGCAGCGCTCCTTCGCCCCGCTGGTCGAAAGCCGTAGATTGTCGGGCACGTTTACAGTCTGATTCCGATCACACCGTCGCCCGACAAAGATTTCAATTGGTTAACGTTTTGGCACGCTTCTTGCTAAAATTACTGAACGGCAATGCACTGCTAGGTCAATTGATTATGAAAATCCTCTTCGTGTCGATGCTACTGGTCAGTGCTGCATCGGCGGGTGCCTCGACGCTTTATTCGCAGTCGGCGACGTCGGGCGGCGCCGCTTACGCCAGCCAGAACGACACCTCCGGGACGTATGGCTATTTCGCCGTCGCATCGGATGACTTTACGCTCGGAAGCTCGGCCAGAATTACCACGGTCGACTTCGTTGGAGCGTATTTCGTCGGCGCGCCTAGCACCATCACCGCCTTTACACTGACGTTCTCCGCCGACTCCGCCTCGGCGCCCGGTGCGACTCTCTACAGCACGAAGATCGCGGGCAATGCCGGCGAAAGCCTTACCGGCGTCGTTGGTTCGTATTCGGCGGCGGTCGATTTCGCCGCGACCGGCGGGACGAAGTACTGGCTGTCGATCGTTCCGGACCTGACTTACCCGCCGTCATGGGGCTGGGCGGCAGGCAACGGCGGCAACGGCACGGCATATCAGGTCTTTTTCGGTGAGAGTACGGCTCTGCCAACCGATCTCGCCTTTTCGCTCGAAGGTGGTGCTGTTCCGGAACCGGCGGGCTGGACGTTGATGATCGGCGGCTTCGGACTCGTCGGCACCGCGCTGCGTCGTCGACGGCCGGTGGCAGCGTAACGGTTCAGGATTTCCGCGAACGCATGCAACCTGTCCCGGTCATCGCAGGAATCCAACCGCGTCGTAGACCTTTGCCAGCACCGGTTCGGCGATCGTGCGAGCGCGCATGGCACCATCGCGCAGGACAGTGTCGATGTGCCCCGGATCGGCGATCAGGCGGACGTATTCCGCATTGATCGGCGCGAGCTTCGCCACCGTCAGCTCCGCGAGCGCCGGCTTGAATGCGCCGAAACCCTTGCCGCCATACTCGGCCAGCACCGCGTCGACGGTCATTCCAGCCAGCGCGGCATAGATGCCGACGAGATTGCGCGCCTCGGGGCGGCCCTCGAGTCCGGCAGCGGTGTCGGGAAGCACGTCGGCGTCGGACTTGGCGCGCTTGATCTTGGCGACGATCGCCTCGGCGGTGTCGGTCAGGTCGATCCGGCTCGCGTCGGACGGGTCGGACTTCGACATCTTCGCCGCGCCGTCGCGCAACGACATGATCCGCGCCGCCTCCCCCTTCGCCCCGCCGATCACCGGCTGCGGCGGCACGAGCAGCCCCTCGCCGTAGGTCGCGTTGAACTTGATCGCGATGTCGCGGGCGAGTTCGAGGTGCTGCTTCTGGTCGTCGCCGACGGGGACGTGGCTCGCGCGGTAGCCGAGGATGTCGGCGGCCTGGAGGACGGGGTAGACGTACAGCCCGACGCTCGGCCCTTCGGCGTCCTTCCCGCGCTTCTCCTTGAACTGGATCATGCGGTCGAGCCAGCCGGTGCGGGCGATGCTCATCAGCACCCACGCGAGCTCGGCGTGGACCGCGACCGCGCTCTGGGCAAACAGGATCGTCCGCGCGGGGTCGATCCCGGCGGCGAGAATGCCCGCCGCCATCGACCGCGTCGCATTCGCCAGCCCGCCCGCGTCGTGCGGCATCGTGATCGCGTGGAGGTCGACGATGCAATAGATGCACTCGTAGGCCGGATGCCCGCCGGTCCCGTCCTGCATCGCCACCCAGTTGCGCAGCGCGCCGAGGTAGTTGCCGAGGTGGAGGTTGCCGGTCGGCTGGATGCCGGAGAAAACGCGGTTCATTTGGGGGCCCTGCGGAGCTGGCTCTTGAGGTCGGCGAGCGAGAAGGCGCGGAGGAGATACGCCGCCACGACATAGGCGATCCCGCCGCCCGCGATCAACAGCGCGAGCGCGACGCCGCGTTCGACGAGGCTGCCGGTCATCCACGGCGCGACGAGGCGGTCAGCGAAGAGCAGCACCGCCGCCATGACCGCGCTCGCCGCGACGAGCCGCCATGCATTCTTGCGCAGACGGTGGTCGACGCTGAAATGGCGGCGGCGGTGGAGGGTGAGGTAAAGCAGCCCGGCATTGACCCACGCCGCTATCGCGGTCGACAGTGCGATGCCGAGGATTCCGAGCGGCCAGATCAGGGCGATGTTGCCGACGAGGTTGACGAGCATCGATGCGACCGCGATCCGCACCGGCGTCTTGGTGTCCGACCGCGCGTAGAAGCCCGGGGTCAGCACCTTGATTAGCACATACGCCGGGAGCCCGAGCGAGAAGGTCGCGAGCGCTCCGGCGGTCGCGACCGAAGCGGTGGCGGTGAAGCGGCCGTGTTCGAGCAGTGTGTGGATGATCGGCCCGGCGCTGACGACGAGCGCGGCGGCGGAGGGGAGGGTCAGCAGTAAAACGAGTTCGATCGCGCGGTTCTGCGTGTGCATCGCCTGAGCTTCGAGCCCGCCCGCAAGCTGGCGCGACAGCGTCGGCAGCAGGACGGTGCCGATGCCGATGCCGATCAGCCCGAGCGGCAGCTGGTTGAGGCGGTCGGCGTAATAGAGATAGCTGATCGCGCCCTCGCCGAGGAAGCGCGCGGCGAGCGCGGTCGAGATCAGCAGGTTGAATTGGACCGCTCCCGAGCCGAGCGCGGCGGGGCCGATTACCCGCAGCAAGGCGCGGACCGGCGGGGTCAGCCGCGGCCACGTCAGCCGCAGGTTGATGCCCGCGCGGTGGCACGCCCACAGCAGCCAGACGAACTGGAGGATGCCCGCGACCGTCACCGCCGCCGACTGGACCCGCGCGCTTTCGACCGGCGTCGCGCCATGGAACAGCGTCAGCCCGGCGATCAGCGCGAGGTTGAGCAGGATCGGCGCGGCGGCGTTGACCCAGAAGCGCCCGATCGAATTGAGGATGCCTCCCAGGAGCGAGACGAGGCTGATCAATAGCAGATACGGAAAGGTGATCCGGGTGAACTCGACCGCGAGGCGGTATTTCTCAGGGGACGCGTCGGGGAAGCCGCCGGTCATCGCCCACACCACCGGCCCGGCGAGCGCGACCATCAGAATGGTGAACCCGGCGAGGACCGGGAGGAGGACCGACAGCACCTGCTCAGCGAACACCCGCCCGGCGGCAAGGTCGCCCCCCGTCCCGTCGCCGCGCCCCGGCCCGAGCGTCCGGCTGAACATCGGCACGAACGCGGCGGAGAACGCGCCCTCGGCGAACAAGGCGCGGAACAGGTTGGGCAGGCGGAAGGCGATGAGGAAGCAGTCGGACGCAAGTCCCGCGCCGACGAAGCGCGCGAATAGGACGTCGCGGGCGAAACCAAGGACGCGGCTGATCAGGGTAAGGCCGCCGATCGTGCCGGTGGCGCGGACGAGATTCATCCCACTCTCCGGCTACGCGGGGCGGGAAGAGGGCAGAACGAGAGAAACAAGAAGGTCGCGGCAAAGCCGCGCCGTCGGACGGGTTCGGCGGGACTAACCCGCCGCCCCGCCGTCCGGCTCGGCGCGCGTCCGCCGGCTGCTAAGGAACGCAAGGGCGTTCGCTTCACTGCCGGACGGCCGCGCCTTGCTTAGGCATTCCCCATCGCCGGGGCGCCCGCGCCCTCGGCCAACTGCGCCTGCTGCGCCATATACAGCGAACCGAAGTCGATCGGCTCGAGCAGCAGCGGCGGGAAGCCGCCGTCGCGGGTCGCGTCGGCGACGATGCGGCGCGCGAACGGGAACAGGATGCGCGGCGCCTCGACGACGAGGAACGGCTCGAGCGCTTCCTCGGGCAGGTTGCGGATCGCGAACAGCCCGCCGTACAGCAGGTCGACGACGAACGCAGTCTGGTCATTGTTGTACGCGCGCGCCTCGATCTTGAGCTCGACCTCGTACAGGTCGTCACCGGCGCGGCGGGCGTTGACGTTGACGTTGATCTCGATTCGCGGCTGGGTCTCCATCTGGAGCGACGCGGGCGCGTTCGGGTTCTCGAACGACATGTCCTTGGTGTACTGGGTCAGGATGCTGACCTGCGGCTGCGTCGACGCGGCGGCGTCGAGGCCGTTGCCACCGCCCATCACGCCATCGGTTGCGCCCATGAAGTCGTCGGTCTCGTCGACCATGTCTTGTCTCTCATCTGGGAAAATGCCGGACCGACCCGCTATCAGGCACCAACCGGGCGCGCAAGCGTTGGAGGGGTCGGTTGTACCGCAGGTGCGTGCACCTATGTCACACCGATGGACCGGCGCGCCGTGCGTTGCTATGGTTCGGTACGTTACCAGAGGCGAAGACCAATGTCGGACAGCGGAACCTGGATCGAGATCGTGCTGCTGGCGATGCTCGCTGGCTTCATCGGGCTGCGCCTCGTCAGCGTCCTCGGCAAGCGGACGGGCAGCGAGAAGCCGGTCGGTGATGCGTTTCGCCCGGGCAACCCCGCGGTGGTGTCCGTCGCCGCGACCCGCGTCGAGGCCCCGGCGCGCCGCCTCATCACCGTTCCTACCGGCACCGCCGCCGACCTTGCCCCCGCACTGCAGGCGGTTGCCGACGCCGACCCGAGCTTCGAGCCGGAGAAGTTCGTCACAGGCGCGCAGGCCGCGTACCGCATGATCCTCGAAGCCTATTGGTCGGGCGACGCGGCAGCGATGGACAAGCTCGTCTCGGACGAGGTCGCGACGCACTTCCAGCGCGCGATCGAGCAGCGGGGCGGCACCGCCCTGGCGAACAAGCTCGTTCGCATCGACGCGGCGGCGATCACCGCGGCGCAGATGATCGGGCAGATGGCCGAAGTCACCGTTCGCTTCGACGCCGATATCGTCGCCGAGGGATCGACCGCAGATGCCGAGACCCACGACGTCTGGACGTTCAGCCGCCATGTCGGCACCTACGATCCGGCTTGGCTCCTGATCGCCACCGACGTTCACGCGTAAGCGGTGACGTTCCGGCTCGCCCCGTTGCGGGCGCTCGCCGTCGCCGCTGGTCTGGTGCTCGCGGGTTGCGCGGGCGGCGTTAAGGTTGCGACGGTCCCGCCCGCTCCTTCTCGCGTCGCCGTAAAGGCCGAGACACCGCGCCCCACGATTGCCTTTGCTGCGCCGCTCGCCAGCCGTCCGGGGTTTGCGACCGCCGACTTCGGCCCGGCGCTGACCGCATTTCGCCGGTCATGCCCAGCGTTACTCAAGCGGACCGACGCAAGCGGGCTGACGCTGCCCGGCGACTGGACCGCCGCCTGTGCCG